>NZ_JBYSVW010000004.1:0-466472 GCF_058986625.1 Pseudomonas sp. GW821-FHT07G06 | reverse complement strand
GAGCGCGATGCGACCGGGTTGTATTACTACGGGTTCCGCTATTACGCGCCGTGGCTGGGCCGCTGGCTCAACCCGGACCCGGCCGGCACTGTTGATGGACTGAACCTGTTTCGGATGGTAAGGAATAACCCGATCACTCTTAAAGACTCAGAGGGACTGCTACCGATTTACCCCGTTCTTGGATCGTTTCTTAATGATATTTTTCACGATAGCGCCTATGCCCGGATTGGTAGCTACTTAGTCAAGCCAGGCCAATCTGTAGATTATGCCCCAATAGCTATCTGGGATAAACGAATGTACGCGGGTACGGCAAGTCGGCATATGGGAATTCGGCCAGCAGCAGAAGTAGGATTTCCTGACTTCGCGGGTGAGATTTCGGGTAAAGAAATCACCAATGATTCTGGTCATTACAGACCGCCAGCCGGCGCAGGACAAGAAATCCCTGAAGGGTACACATATAAAGAAAAGCACATTGGGGAGGCAGACTCTTATATCCGCCTCACCATGTTTTCATCTCCCGATGAATATATTGCAAAGGTGACTGAGTTCAGATCGCTCAATAACGATCGCACAAAAGCAGAGGGAGTATTAGCATTCCTGGAAGAACACTCACTATATGAGCGGGCAAGTGCTGCCGCATTTACTTATGAGAACATGCATATTACTGGGCTGTTTAGAACAGCTGGTATCGATATTGAGAAAAGCTTTGGAGAAGTACTTTCTGACTTTAAAGAAAGTCTTGCGGGAGTTGAACAATCATCTGCCTTTTTTGGAGCAACAGGTGAACGTATCGCGAAAGCAGGAATTTTAACTAAAAAAATTGAGACGATGTCAACAATAGAGGCGAATGACAGTACCGCTCCCGGCAAACCTTATTCTATGTTTCAAGAACTTATTGAGCCAAAACCAAAACCTGCTACAGCAGTCGCTATGGCAGCGAGTAATACTACTGCGGCCAGTTCGTTAACCGCCGCCTCAGGCAAAAAAAGTTTTCTTAAATCGTTATTTAAGCGTACTGGTACAAAAAAATAGGATAAATCACGGGATGGGTACCACAAATTACTTTTAGGTTCTGTACGAAAAGGACTGTCGCAAACCCCGCATGGCACGAGCTAATGAGACCATCGCCGCAAAACCTGTCACGAGTTTGTCAAAGCGCGTAACGATGCGGCGGTTCTCTTTCAGCCACCCGAACATGGGCTCAATGATATTGCGCTGCCGGCATTTGGGGCGATCGAACAGCCTGGGCAAGCCCGGCTTGGGTTTGCGCTTCATGCTGCGCCGCGGGATCACTGGTTGCATTCGATAACGATCACAGTAACGGCGCAGAGCTTCAGCATCGTATCCCTTGTCGGCCAACAGCCATCGCCAGCGTTTGCGAGGACGGCCGCGCACGCTTGGGATGTAAGCCTCATCCAGTAATGGTTGAGCGTAGGTAATATCGCTGGCTTTCCCGCCTGACAGCAGGAATCGCAACGGCACACCATTGACGTCGCACAGCATGTGGATTTTGGTCGTCAGAGCGTGCGAGGAAGTGCAATCTCCTTACGAACGCTTTAGCTGGACTATGACGCCGAGGACAACGGTCTATGCCCGGACGACCGTCCTATGGCGCTTTCACCTGCTCGATTTACCTCTCATGCAGATTACAGCGAGAAAAATGCATGTCGTATTGTGCGTCTCAACGACACACTACATGATTCGAGATGTTGCTCCATCACTCGCCCCCCCAACGGCCGAGGCTGGTCCACAAGATGGGGGCAATAGGGGGGGCGATAAACGGATCGGGTCAGGCATCTTGCAAATCAGATCGGCGCCTTTCTCCGCCAGCATCAACACCGCCGCATGGGTATTGCCCGAGGTGACGTTAGGAAAATCGACGCGTTCCCGCAGGCAGAGACACAACCTCATCGCAGTGGGCACAAAACGCGTAACGAACCTTACC
The DNA here is from genome assembly GCF_058986625.1 of Pseudomonas sp. GW821-FHT07G06. Lineage (NCBI taxonomy): Bacteria > Pseudomonadati > Pseudomonadota > Gammaproteobacteria > Pseudomonadales > Pseudomonadaceae > Pseudomonas > Pseudomonas sp. GW821-FHT07G06. Next base: position 464,527 of record NZ_JBYSVW010000004.1, on the reverse strand, counting down.
GTCGTCGGGCCAGTACATAATTGGGATGGGCATCGAAGTTTGTTGCGCATTGAGTGCAGTTGACATTCTGAACCCAAAAATGGTGTAGAACGAGCTCATCACCTGAACTATGGTACTCACCTATTTGACGCCCCACTCCTTGAGCGCTTCGAACACGGGCTGCAGATCTGGCATTTCGAAAGCGTCTAACTCAAGCTGGCTGACCGCACACGCTACTGGATCGACATCGCAACCATGTACGCTTGCGCCGAGGCGTGAGGCCTCGAACACCGAGGTTCCTCCTCCCACAAAAGGGTCGAGCACTGTGTAGCCTCGTAGGTCAGCATCACCGTAGTAAAGTGACTCGAAATCTTCACCGGGTGGGCTCGTCACGCCAATCAGCAAACTGCGAAAGACGGACGGCAGACGACGGGCAAACCATTTGTGGGCGGTGTAAATAGGTCTTGGTCGGCGGCCGTCACGCAGCGCAAAGCGCACTAGCGTCTCGACCGGAATCTCGTCCGCTTCAGCGAGCGTTAAAGAGGGTATGGATAGGCGTTTTGAGGCGGACTGGGGCGGACTGGGGCGGAGCAAATGCTGCGTCTTGAGTGCTTACATCACGCACTAATAATTCTCGCTTTAAAAATGAAGCAACCAAGACTAGCCAATACAACTGCTGGATAGGACGTCACCTGTCCCGCATGCCGCTCGCAGTCCAACAATAACCGTCGATTTTATCCTGAAGGTCGCTATGGGTCACGGTTAGCTTCAGAATATCTTCACTTGGTCCCACAGTGTTGCCCAACCACAGGCATTCCGACCTTGATCTGAGTCCGCTCGATCCCGATCCGACAGCCACAATCACCGAGTGCGTTGACGATCATTCAATAGCTGATCGATGACCGGCTGCTAAGAAATCGGCTTCGAATCTCAGATTTCCCTGCGTATCGCTTAGCTCGGCAACCTCAATCATCCTTATCCAAGCTAACAAACTTATCCAGCCACTCACTGGTCCACAGGATCGAGAACGTCGCGGCCAACATCGAAAAAATCGCATAAATAAAGATAAGAAAACCGATGAACCAAGCTAAAGGAGTGGCCCATGCCATGATCCAATAGAACCAATCAGGCATACCCGGCAACTCGAAGTATAAGGACTTACACACTATGGCGTAGATCAGAGATAACACTTGGAGAACAACGAAATGCACGAATGTGGAAATCATGCGGACGAATGGTGACGGCCCACCATTGCTCCCAGGGCCGGATATAAATTTGCTAAATTTAGAGTCCATGCCAAGCAGGACAGCAAGGCCCGCTAAAGTGAAGCCGAGCATGGTGGGCACTGAAGCGATAACCGTATCCCACCACGCTGGCGCCCGCCACACATTAAAGCAGGCCAGCGCGACCACTACAGATAGGCCAAAATAGAGTGAATTAACAACCGCCTTGATGCCACCGTAATATTTCCAGTAGCGCCCCCAAAGCGTAAAAGTATTGGCATAAGACTGCTTTATTTCTTCAAACATATCCTCACCTCGGCATCAGCTCCCGTGCGGCCTGAACCAGAGCTTCCCGCTCAGCTTGAAGGTCAGGATTGAAGGTCACCGGCACTGTCATGGGCATGCTTTCTGTAGAGAGCTTTATGACGGAACCTTCTACATCGCGCCCCTTGGCATAAACCTTGCCATTGGACGCGGCAACATCCGCTAGGGCTTTGAGCTCAGCATCCGGTTGCAAGCCTTCAGGATTAGCCTCGACCAGGATGACAATTTCCTTCTTTGCATTCAGCCGGCGCAAACGCTCTTGCATTTCTACGTCCAAACCGGCTAAGTCATCTGGATTTGGCTTATTAATTTCCATTTCTAACCGAGAAATGCGAGGAATCGAGAAAATTTGCTCGGTAGAGTCTATCCGTGGCTCGACGGTCACGGTCAACGGACCAAACTCAGCAAGCACCGCCGACTCAGAGGCGCCCTCGAAAAATTTTTTCAGCAGTCCAGGAGATAACGCATCGGATCCGCTACGCGACACGTAAAATAGCCTGTGTTTGCTGGGAAAAAACGCATATTGAAACCTTTTGAAATGCGGCTTCAAATTTTCTGGAATGACAATCCCACTGACGTCGTTCCTAGAAGCCATTTCCATGCTCAGGGTATTGAACCAATCCTCCGCAGCATTGAGCTTTAGAAACTTGAAGATTTCCCCGACATAGACATCGCCTTCCTCGCCCTTGAACACGGATCCCAACATGACCGCGTCGTCCCCACGAACTTTAATGTCCAGCTTGTTCGCATGAATTGTCCTCAACAGGTTGATGTAAAGTCCCTGAGAGTGAGGGTGCAGCACCAAATTCAGGCAGCTGACCTCCAGCTTGCGATCACGAGAGTAATTTTCACCAGCCGACTCACGAGTTTTGCTCATAACAGCCAACACCGTCCATGATTACGAGGATTGCCAACGCAGTTCCACAGCATCCCAGAAATGATAGCAAAATGCATCTACTACCCAGCTGCGGAGGCTTCTTGGTCCCTGATACCTTGAAACTAGCGAAACCGGTACCGTCATAACCGTCACCAGCCAACATATCAGTGTTGGACCGCCGGCATATTTGTCACCAATCGATGCTTTGGTTCTTGCTGGAGGGAACGACATCCGCCTTGGTGCCAGCGCGCGAACCGGTAGCGCGACGCCGCTTTTTGCCCTCCATCTGCATGATTTGCAGGGGGCTGGGCTGCACCTCTTCCAACAACGAACTCAGGCGTTCTAGTTCGCCGAGCGCGCGTAAAACGGCGATCAGATTGATCAGGGTCCCTTTGCCCTGACTGAGTAACAGATGCAACGTCTGCCGGCTGATCGCCGCATTTTCGGCCGCCGCTTCCAAGCTAATGTTGCGCTTCAACCTCAGCGTTTGCAGGCGCGCGCCGATGGTTTCCGCGAGAACTTGATCCGATTGCGCGCGAAGTCTCATAGCGTCAGCATTCCTAGACATTAACTGGCAATTTCACACTTTACGTCAACAATTCTAGACAGTACAGGAGACGTACCTGATCTGCCCATTACCACTGCAGTTCTGTCGTTAATACCGACATGCCACACACTGCGGGGGCCGATTCGTTCAGCTCAGCAGCATTGGCGATGAGGCGCTAAAACTGAGCTCAGTTTGCCCTGCCGTACCGCACACCGAGCTGTTCCGGGTACAAGATGTTGATGAAGCTTGAGAAATTTGCATTCTCAAACCTGTTAAACCGCTGACTTCCAGCGGAAAATCACCACGTTTACATCTGTAATAACGTAGGCGTAGCTCAGTACGAAATCGTTACACGCGCAGTCATGTTTATTAATCCGGGTGACGCCCCTAATCACCAGACAATGCGTCAGTGTCCAATTGCTGTAAGCTATCTGCTGACTCAAAAAAATCTTTTACATTTCTCATCACTTCTACAGGCGTAGAAAGATTTATCAATTGATCAATCCCTGGTGTTAGCACCGGCAACCAAGCCTCCATTTCAACTCGCATAATTGTTTTTATGTATTTTTTAGTAACCTCCAAATCCGAGTGCCCTAGCTGCTGCCTAAGCTGCTCATGAATATCATGAGCGTATGCCAAGTTAGGCTTCAAACCGTGGACTTTAAAATAATTATAAATTATATATGTAGCATAGGTATGTCGCAAAAAGTGGGGAACAATACGTCTACCTAGAATTTCAGAAGCATTTCTAAATGCTAGCCAAACATCATGTGAAGAAATCACTTTACCTTTTGCGTTAAGCCAAAGCGGAGCAATATCTTTGCTCTCATTTTTTTTTAAATAAATCTCTCCGCGACCTTTGTGAAAACTACGAATATATTGTTCATGCACAATTTTCAGCGCATCTGTCAACACTATACAGCTTAACAAGCGCTTCCCGCCTTTAGGAATATAAATCATTTTCTGAAAAACTACTTTCCGATGCAGGAGTTCTGGATACCTCAGCCAATTTTTATTCCTTGCGTCGGGCCCGAGCGGCATCTGAAGAACTCCGCCGATACGTAAACCTGTTGTGAGCATCACAAAGGCAATCATCTCATACACAGGATCAATCTTCCTAAGCTCTGAAGCTAGCGCGCTATAATCGACGGAATTCAATATGCAATCTTTATAGTCAGCAACAATCTCCACAGACTCGAGCCCAGGATCCGCTGCTATCAAGTTAGAGCTCTTCCAAAATGAAGCTGACGACCCTGCAGGAACATTCTTTAGGATTTTAGTCGGAAATACCATCATATGCGGGACCCCCTCTAAGTCACACCACTCGTAGAAAGAGCGCCAAGTACGATAATACAAATTTAATGATTGAGGTTTTACCTCGCGCTGAAGAAGTGCTTTTTTAAGAAGCGCAACATAGGGATCGAAAGTCAACTCATCAAACCTGAGCTGTACGTCGATACAATAATCAAATAAAATTTTCATATGATTATATATGTTAATTATTGTCTGCGGTTCTCGCCGACCGCCCTTTTTCTTATATGTGCTCCGCAAATGAATCAGAAACCGGGCTAAAGGGTAATGTATTCTGCCGCCAACATGAGGGATGGGCGTACCATCTGTATGCGTTACAAATTCTAAATACACAATTCCACCTCAAGACTCAACAACGCAGATTCCAAATCTCATCAAAGACCTCAACATCATCAGAAAAGGCAGGGAATTCCAGCGACTCGTACATAACTTTGAGCAAGTCATTACAAACTTGCTTGGATCGCGATCTGGATGAGTTTCTAGCAATAACAGTACTTAAGGAGCCGTGAAATACGACAGCAATCGTTCTAACATTAGTTTCAGAATGAGCCAAAGCTAACAGCTCATATCGATCAGCACGGGTTAAATTGCATGCGTCAAAGATCACGACTAGTCTACCGCTCCCTGCAAAACTTGAACTCCACGAGCTTTTCCCGCAACCAGGTACCCCAACCGTAATAAATAAATCCTTCTCTAACGGCCTGGCAAGAAACTCCCTCAATTGATTCACTGCCATCACCCATGATTGTTTACGAGAGAGTGGGTCTGACCCTTTCTGCAACGCATCGGGGCTGATAACAACTGGCTTAATACTAAACTGGCGAACTGAATACCTATCAAGTTTTTTAATAGACTCCAATTGGCGTATTTGAAAAAGCATTTTTTCATTTGCCAACCTTGCATCAGTTAATATTTTTTCTAACCGAAATTTTTCCTTCGTCAAATTTATATTACTTTCAACTAAATCATAGTTCTCAACCAGTGATGCCTTTAGCTTATCTTTTAAACTTAATGAAACATTGACTTCAATCGCTTCGCGCGTCGAGAGTTTGAAGCTTTTGATCTCTCGACCAAAATCTGCCCACGCTTGCTTGAGTTTTTCATCAGGAGTATTAATTACGCCATAAAAATATTTTCTATCTATACCGCATTGTCTGGAAACTGCAGAAATTGTAACTATCTTTCCCCTCCCATCAAACTCTTTTTGCATATCAATAAAAGCTTGTTTTGCAAAGGATAATTTTTCATATAGATTACTCATTTAACTTTGGCCAACACCGGAGTGTACCTATCGACAAAATCCTTAGCCATCCCAACAAAGTGAACGTTGCTTGTATAATTTTTTAGTGCTCCACCCACTAACTCTCGGTAAAACTCCAAAGACTGCTCAAGCTGCCTTGACATGCTTTCAGTCACCAAACAATTAGAGCAGTCCAAACCAACACACTTATCAACGAGCGGTATCCCATTAGTATCTCCTACATTGAGAGCTGAATTAGATCCAGTATTCCTAATCATCTTCGCACAAGGTTTTTCCTCTTCATCATCGGGATCAAAGACGCATATAGCGAGAGGCGTTAGCAGAAAATGCACTGAACCCTGTAGAGCACGCTCCTTTAAATATTGTTCCATTGTCGTCCCCAGCGCATCTCCTGTAAGGCCTTCAAATATTGCGGCAGAATTAATACCCTGTTTCATTTTGTCACCGGCCCCACCGGCCAACTTATCTTTTTGAATAGAATTAGCAATTCCACCTATCAGAGATAACGATTGCTGCACCAACATTTCCTGCCGCGCGCTTTTGATCAGCTGATTATTACGAAGATAGAGTTCCGTCATAGCGAGCGACTTGTGTGAGAATAAACGCATCACAAGCAGCGGGCCGAGTACAGGACTATTCAATACAAACCACCCAGCTATGGTCTTTCGAAATTGGTGCGGATGAGGTCGATAAGACACGCCTGCATTCTTTGCGAATGAAACGGTATAGTTCCATATCGATTGACTCGAGACTCTTCCGGTGGTTGCTCCACTATCATTTCGCGCTTGCAAGGGTGCGACAAGGAAATCTTTACGTCGTTTAGTTGAACCCAACACCTCCAACACACGAACGGCATCATATGTTATTTTAGGAACTGGTATCGTAACAATTTGGCCTTGAACATATTCATTGCTTGTCTTGCTTATTATCACTGTCATTCTGTAAAACTCGTCAACCCCCATTGAGTAATCCGGAACGCAACATCCCAATCGCAAATCCCTCAACTCTCCACTGCGCATACCGGTTGTAAACAAAATAATAGTAATGGCAGCCTGCTGTATATATTTAATACTATACCCAGCCTGCTCTTGCCGAAGCGAATATGTAAACTTACTTGCATCCGAAGGACTTGTGTACTTTTCAAATATCAAGTCGAACGGTAATTGCTCACCAAGCTCTTCTACCGATACACCCTGAGCTTTACATTCCTTGTAAAAAGCAAACCTACTAACAAAGTGACCTATATTTTTTCTTAGAATCACCTCATGCACAATTTTATGATACGCAAAGAGAGAAGATGAAAATTTCTCTATATAGTTAATCGCTGTATTTGCCAAAGGAAATGCATAGTCTAGTGGAATTGGCAGCCAGCCCGAATCATCCTCTGGCGAGGAGGTAATTGACTGAGGTATTACATCAGATATTAGATTTCCTACGAAAGGGTCTTCAGGAAGCTTGAGAAAAGATGGCAGATAATTAGGTATAGCCGATATTCTCCACCACTCTTGAAGCAACCTAACTTTATCTCTCTTGGTATTAAGATGTTGATCATACGCATTTACTTGAGAAAAAAAATCATCAAAGAACTCTGTGTGCGTTTCAGCCATACTTCTGAAATGGCCACCCTCACAAGGAGCAATCAAAAATCCTTTCTTAGCGATCCAGGCTATCATCTGCTTACCGGAGTCATAAACGTTCTGCACTCTGCGGGCTGACCGCTCCTTAACGGAGTTTTGTCCTAATAGATTGCTTAGAATAAGCTTCAAAAGTAGCAGCAATGGTAGATTCCCTCTATCGCCCCCTCCTATCGCGCGTTCGAAATACATTGGATTTCTAGCCCCTTCGAATCGGCAATCCCAAACATTATCGCCAAAGCTACTTAAGTGACTAACTTTCAAATTATTAAATTTATGTTCAATCTCTCTCAAAGTCCTCCATTGAAAATCATTAGATTCAGCCTCTACATTAGAAACGGTTGTCGCTTCAATATTAAACTCAGTTTGAAAATTCATTCCCCGCCCCAGACACTAACAATTCAGGCAGCATAACGCTTCCACTTTCGGCATGTTCGATAGCGCTTTCAACTGCGCCTCTATCCGACCAAGTCTTCAGAACATCTTCGGCACGAGCCAACTTCCTACCATATTGTGCCTCCCAAATATCAATAGGCATCATCGTCTTTATTTTTTTGTATTGGGTAATTCGCTTTGCAATTCTAGGCAAATGAACTTCGAAAACTCGACTTTGAGTACACCCCAGACACATATCATATTCAACACAGCCGTTCAAAACTCTATCCGGTGCACCTTCGTAATCAGGTGTATTTGGGGCCGCGCACGCGGCATATAAACCCGCTACCTCATCGACCTGACCCCCAACCACTTTTTCGCCTCTAAACTTTCGAGCCTCTTCAACATATCTGAGTTGCAGAGAAAAAATCCCGACATCAGTGACATTTTTAGAAGCACCTAATGCCATATAACTACCTAAAGTAGTATCAAACTTCTTATGATCCAACGCAAAAGCCAAAGACTCGCTTAATTCTTTATAGTTTTGACTTTGCGCTACAGCTTTAAAAAGTTCTCTCGATGCAAAAACCTTTCGAAACCGACGTGAATCTAATGTCATCAACTGTTGCCTTACTAATTCCCCATTAGAATCGACACTGACATCCCATATTTGATGTCGAGCGAGAAAGGCCCTACAGCCCTTTAAGAATGATAATGGACCAAACGAGTCCACCTCTCCTTCTCCAACATATAGCCACATGCTATCTTTGTGTGACTCTACTGCACTATTTCCTAACGGTTCAACATACCAAAGCAAAAATTGCAGAATGGGATAAACCCCCTCATTAGATATCTTAATATAAGTATCTTCGGCCACAGCAATCCCCCGTCCTTTCCCACGTTTTTTATAGCCTCTAACCCAGCACTTATCGGATGAAAGTGGATCCTTACATTCTGTGGGTGGCACTAACGACCCTCTAACTTTTTGCTTGCTTTTCCAAGACATAACAGTTTCTTTATTTTTGCCAGAAAATATCAAAAAAAGAAGAAAAAAAGGCAGTAATGAGTCACGCGTGGGGACCTGCTTCTCAGTCATCCGCTTAAACAACAAAGCGTGTCCAACTGCGGAAGTAGAAGTTATAATCGGCACACTATTAAGAAAACTATCACGATCTAATTCCGAATTTCTGAATATCTTTTCTCCCAATCTATTTAACTTTTTCTTATCTGCAGGACTTGGAAAAAACCCATCAACTTTCGCATTTCTAAAGGATGTACTTTCCAAAAATAGTTTAGGCAACCTTCTCCAATCGTATATACCTAGCTTTTCTTGCCTCCCCAACAAATCCTGAGCAAAAAAATCAAAATCTGCAGCCGCCACCATTATCTGCTGTACATCACTGATACAGGCACTGATCAACTGATACATAACAGCATCACTATATGAAGGTAAATGCTCAGGGCTGTCATACGAATATACAGGCATTGTAAACTTAGCGGGTAAATTCTTAGTCCCTGAAATTCTTTCTACAACTCGACACACTGATCTGTATTGCCTCGCTTTCTCTCGACTTAGTTTTCTTTGAGATTTTAAATATGATCGCCACTTACAAAAAAGCTCAAAATCACAGTCCAATGAATTATTTAGCGGCACATTATTTTTTTTGCAAAATCCAAGAAACTCTCCGACTGCGCTGCGTAAGCTGTCACTAATAGAGCGGGTGGGAAGCGATTCAAGGCATATAGTTTTCAAGGCTTGCGCAAACACTTTTACTGCCCACGGAAAGTCATCCAAAAATGCCGAATAAAAGAATCGATTCGGGTTATAGCGCTTGTTCTTTAGGAACCGCTCAGACACATTCTTGCTGTCTACAGTGAGAGAAACAGCTTGATCTTTTTCACCGGAGTTTTTAGGTAACCATTCCCAGCTAGTAGAGAAGGGGTAAAGCCCCTCATCATCTTTTGTCTCAAAACGCTTTTGTATGAGATCGAGCTCAATTTCTTGCGTTATATCGATTGTTAACCGCTTGCGGCCCATCGGAAATCCTAGATCAACATTTCACAGTAATATAACTTTATGAGCCAGGGCGCCAAGCCCGGCCACGGTGGCATCCTGCCCAAGCACAAGGTCACCAAAGAAATCGCCGAAACCCGCGGCATCCTGATGGGCGAGGACTGCGTGTCACCCTCGCGCCACACGGCGTTTTCAACGCCGATCGAAATGATGCATTTCATCGCACAACTGCGTGAGTTGTCCGGCGGTAAACCGGTGGGCTTCAAGTTCTGCCTCGGCCATCCGTGGGAGTTCATGGGCATTGCCAAGGCCATGCTGGAAACGGGCATCCTCCCGGACTTCATCGTGGTCGATGGCAAGGAAGGCGGCACCGGCGCCGCGCCCGTGGAGTTCACCGACCACATCGGCGTGCCGATGCGCGAAGGCCTGCTATTCGTGCACAACACCCTGGTGGGCCTGAACCTGCGGGACAAGATCAAACTCGGCGCCAGCGGCAAGATCGTCAGCGCCTTCGACATCGCCAGCGTGCTGGCCATCGGTGCCGACTGGGCCAACTCGGCACGCGGCTTCATGTTCGCCATCGGTTGCATCCAGTCGCAGAGCTGCCACACCAACAAATGCCCGACCGGCGTCGCCACCCAGGACACCCTGCGCCAGCGCGCGCTGGTGGTGCCGGACAAGGCCCAGCGCGTATTCAACTTCCACCGCAACACCCTCAAGGCCCTGGCGGAAATGCTCGCTGCCGCCGGCCTCGAACATCCGTCGCAGTTGTCGGCCAAGCATCTGGTGCGACGCATGTCGGCGACCGAGATCAAGCTGTTCTCGCAGCTGCACGTGTTCCTCAAGCCGGGGGAATTGCTGACTGGCGAAGTGAACGGCGAGTTCTACTCGCGGATGTGGCAGATGGCCCGGGCCGACAGTTTCGAGCCCAACGAGGTAGCCGCCGCCTGACTCTGTAGGAGCTGCCGCAGGCTGCGATCTTTTGATCTTCGCCCGTCACCACCGCAGCGTTTTGCTCCGGGCCGGCTCCTTCATCACGATAAAACCGTAATCGCCAATCAGGTAAATCCGGTAGAACTGGCTGTCCACCAGCGCCGGATAGCCCTGATAACCAACCCGCGTCGCATTGCGCCGCTCGCGCTCCGCCACCACATTGGTGATGCCCGCTTTCGGCAGGTTCTCGGCCAACATGTAGAAATCGGTATTGAGCAGATAGTGCAGCACCGGCAGTTGTTTGAACGAGCCTGCCGCCGCCACCAACCAATAGTCGGAGTAAGTCACCGAGAGGTAGATCCGCCTGGCCTCGCGCAGCGACTGATGGTTGGCGATGTCATACGCAAGGCTGGCCAGTGCCGTGGACGCAAAGGTTTTCTGCATCGTCAGCACCCGGCCATAGGCGAACGACAATGACAGCATGGCCAGCAGCGGAATGATCAACAACAGTGGCAGTCGCTCATGAATCGACGCCAGCGCCAGATGGCTCAAATAGCACAGCAACACCAGCAGCACGGCGAAGCCCATCAAGGTGCGGGCGCCCTCATTGAAGTCGCGAAAAAACAGCGCGACACCGGACACCAGCAGCGTCACCACCGGCAATGTCAGCAAGCACATCAGGCCGATCAACAGCTTCTTCGGCCCGTCGTCCTGACGCGCCGCTACGTTCAGACCCAGCCGCACCGCCCCGGCTATCGCCACCAACAGCAACCCGCCGAACACCCAGAGCCATCCGCCATGGAACAGCAGCACGACTTTCTCCAGGACCCGGTCAATGTTGATCTGGATCTGCAATAAAGGATGCGCCGTCCATTCCAGCAGCAACGTGCGATTGGAGTCCATGAACGGATAAGCGCTGACGCTGTAGATCAACCCGCCGAGGATGACCTGGGCGGCTTTCCAGCCCAGCAGGTCGCGCCATGGCACCGGGGCGGTTTTATCGTTGGCAGCCCTGAGCAATTCCAGGCAACACAGACCCAGGAACACATTCAGGCTGATCTGATACAACCCCAGCGCCAGTGCAATCAGAAACGAAGGCACCAACCATTGCACGCCGCGCCACGGGTGACGAAAGGTGATGGCGTAAATCACCGCCACCAGACTCAGGGTCGTGGTGGGACCGTCGTATTGATAGGACAGGTTCTGCAGGAAGAACGGGTTGTACCAGAGCGGCAACAGCACCAGGCAACAAGCAACGGTCGGCTGGCGAAAATAATGGAAGGTCAGGCTGGTCAGCGCGGCCGCCATGGCCAGCGTGGCGATCAACAGGGGCAAGGGAAAGATGTTCGGCGCCGCATGGCTGAAGGTCAGCGCGTTGTAGAACAGCTGGGCGAAGAGTCGGCCCTGTTCGGACCAGGCCATGCCCGCCGCCAGCGAGCGCCAGTTGTCATCGATGTAGGGATAATCCGCGAGGATCAACGGCAGGACATACACCAGGGTGGCGAGCAGAAAAAACCGCCAGACCTGATGCCGGCTGAGCTCGCGAACGAAAAAGTCGCTGAACCGGCCCATGCTAGTGCCCGCCCCGGTCTTTGCCGCCGACGATGTCCTTGATCACATAACGCGGCCGGTGCTTGGCCTCGATATAGATGCGACCGATGTATTCGCCGAGGATGCCGATGCCGATCAGTTGCACGCCACCGAGAAACAGGATCGCGGTCATCAGCGACGGATACCCGGGGACGTTGTTGCCGAAGAAAATCTTGTCCAACACCATGTACACCGCGTAAAACACCGCGAAAATCGAAATGCCGCCACCGACATAGGTCCACAAGCGCAGCGGCACGGTGCTGAACGAGGTCACCCCTTCCAGCGCCAGGTTCCACAGCTTCCAGCCATTGAACTTGCTGCTCCCCGCCACCCGCCCTGCCCGCTCGTACTCCACCACCACGGTGTTGAACCCGGCCCACGACAACACGCCTTTCATGAACAACTGGTGCTCGGGAAGGGAACGGATCACGTCGACCACCTTGCGATCCATCAGCCGGAAATCCCCGACGTTTTCCTCGATCCGGGTGTAGGCGATGCGATTGAGCACGTGGTAGAAAATCGACGCGCTGTGGCGCCTGAGGTAGCCGTCGACGTCCCGATTGCGGCGCTTGGCGAGCACCACATCGGCACCCTTCTGCCATTGCTCGACCAACAGCGGGATGACGCTGATCGGGTCCTGCAGGTCGACATCCATGGGAATCACGGCATCGCCGCTGGCGTGCTCCAGGCCGGCAAACAGGGCCGGTTCCTTGCCGAAGTTGCGCGAGAAATTGATCAGCAGCACCTGCTCATCCGCCTCGGCCAGTGCCGTAGCCTGTTCGGCCGTGCGGTCGGAGCTGCCGTCGTTGATGAAGACGATTTCAACCTCGGCATCGCCCAGTTTCAACTCGCGACGCACCGCCAGGTAAAACAGGTTGATCGACTGCTCCTCGTTGAATACCGGGACGATGAGCGAGATTTTCATTGATCACGCTCGCGAAACACCACGTATTTGGAATACAGGAAGCCAAACACCAGGCTCAACGCGGAAAACAGCACGACGGTGAGCAGGCCATGCAGGCGCCACACATCACCCAGGTGACCGACGCCCAGGCTCAGTGTCCCCATGCCCAGAAGAAACAGCAGATAACCGGCGATCGAGGCACTGGCGGCAAAGGTAAATTGCGCGTTCATGTAGAAGGAAAACGACGCAGCCACGCAGAAGGCGCTCAGGTTGCTGATCGCCTGACTGAGGCCGGCCGCCACGCTCAACAGGAAAAAGATCTGCCAGTGAATCAGGGTGTTGGCGACCCCGATCACCGTGTAACTGGACAGCCCTTTCCACAACAGTCTCATGTGAGGCTCCCGTTTCAGGAACGTTGCACCCATAAAGTATTTGAGCCTGTCTACTGTCAGAAATCGCAGATTTTTGAACCTTTCAGACCAGCGGTTGAGCCTTGGAGCAACGCCCGAGACATCCGGTAATATCCCGGTTTTGCAATTCCCTGCGAATCACGCCACCCTGCGCGCCGCCGACTTGGCGCGCGGCCCTTTGCGCCCGCAGCCAATCCCATTTTCACTCGCTGATACGAGCCTGCTGTCATGACGTTAGCGCGCGATCACCGGATCGACTTTTTTCGTGGCCTGGCACTGATCTTCATCTTTTGGGATCACGTGCCCCACAACCCATTGGGGCAAATCACCCTGCGTAACTTCGGTTTCAGCGATGCGGCCGAGGTTTTCGTGTTTCTGGCCGGTTACGCCGCGGTGCTGGCGTACGGCAAAGTCCTGGCGCGCGAAGGCTTTCTGATCGCCTGCGTGAAGATCCTGCGCCGGGCGTGGGTGCTCTACGTGGTGCATATCTTCCTGCTGGCGATGCTGATGGGCATCGTGTTTTTCGCCAACAGTCACGTGGAAACACGGGATCTGGTGGAGGAAATGGGCATGCATCATTTCATCAGCAACCCTCAGCAGGCCCTGATCGATGAACTGCTGTTGCGCTTCAAGCCGAACCTGATGGACCCGTTGCCGTTGTACATCGTGCTGCTGGCCGGGCTGCCCCTGGTGCTGCCGATACTGGTGCGCAAGGCCTGGGTGGTGGTCGCGATGTCAGTGGCGTTGTACCTGATGGTGCCACTGGCGGGCTGGAACCTGGCGGCCATCAAGGACGGCGTCTGGTACTTCAACCCGGTCGCCTGGCAATTGCTGTTCGTGCTCGGCGGCGCCGCTGCGATTCACAGCCAGCGCCCGCGCTTGCCCGAGACCCGCCCATTGGTACGCCAACCCTTGTTTGTGAGTGCGGCGCTGTATGTCGTGGTCGCGGGGGTGTTGACCGTCCTGTGGCGTTGGCCGGACCTGCACGATGCCGTGGTGCCGGCGAGCCTGCAAAACTTCTTCTACCCCATCAGCAAGACCAACCTGTCCCCCGTGCGCCTGCTGCACTTCCTCGCACTGGCCTACGTCACGGCGAAACTGATTCCCGACAGCGGATGGACACAAAACTGGCTGGCACAGCAAAGCTGCCGCATGGGCCGCTTCTCGCTGGAGATTTTCTGCCTGGGCGTGCTGCTGGCGCCCCTGGCGGACATGGTCAACGCCCTGACCGACGATGCGTTTGCCATGCAGATCTTCACGGCGCTGGTGGGTGCCGGGTTGATGGCGTTGCTGGCAACCTGGCTTGAGTTCAACAAGCGTTTGAACCAGCCAATCAAAAGATCGCAGCCCGGCATGTCCTTGTAGGAGCTGCCGCAGGCTGCGATCTTTTGATCTTCAAAAAAGCCCCGGTCAAATGGACCGGGGCACATTCACGAAACCGAACGCACCGCACCCTGCGACACATTGGTCGGTTGCAGCTTGAACACATAGAACAACACCGTCAGCAGCACCAAAAACGCAGGCCCCACATACAACGCCACGCGGGTGTCCGGGAAATACGCCATCAGGCCGACCACCAGCACCAGGAACGCCAGCGCCAGGTACGAACTGACCGGGTACAGCCACATGCGATATTTCAGGCCGGCCGCTTCGCTGGCGCTCAGGCCTTTGCGGAACTTGAGCTGGGCCAGCAGGATCATCACCCAGGTCCAGATCGCGCCGAAGGTGGCAATGGCCGTCACCCAGACAAACACCTTTTCCGGCACCAGATAGTTCAGCAATACGCCCAACAGCAACGCGCCAATCGACAGCAGCAGTGCACGACGCGGCACGCCGTTGCTCGAGGTCTTGGCAAAGCCGGCAGGGGCCTGGCCGTTCTGCGCCAGGCTGTAGAGCATGCGCCCGGTACTGAAGATGCCACCGTTGCAGGACGACAACGCCGCCGTGATCACCACGAAGTTGATGATGCCGGCAGCGGTCTTGATACCCAGACGCTCGAAGGTCATCACGAACGGACTGCCCTGGGTACCGATTTCATTCCACGGGTAGATCGACAGGATCACGAACAACGCACCGACGTAGAACAGCAGAATCCGCCAGAACACCGAGCCGATGGCGTTCGGAATGGTCTTCTGCGGGTTCTTCGCCTCACCGGCGGTCAGGCCGATCATCTCCACGCCGAGGTAAGCGAACATCACCATTTGCAGGGACATCAACACGCCTTGCACGCCGTTGGGCATGAAGCCGCCGTGGGTCCACAGGTTGGAAATCCCCAGGGCCACGCCGTCGTTGCCGAAACCGAAGGCGATGATGCCGATGCCGCCGAACACCATCGCAATGATGGTGACGATCTTGATCAAGGCAAACCAGAACTCGAACTCACCGAAAGCCTTGACCGCGATCAGGTTGATCGAACCCATGCTGATCAACGCAGCGAGCGCCCAGATCCAGCGCGGTACATCGGGAAACCAGATACCCATGTACACCGCCACGGCCGTGATTTCCGCGACGCAGGTCACCAGCCACAGGAACCAGTAGTTCCAGCCGGTCAGGAAGCCCGCCAACGGGCCCAGGTAGTCTTGGGCGTAACGGCTGAACGAGCCGGCAACCGGGTTGTGCACGGCCATCTCGCCGAGGGCGCGCATGATCACCAGGATCGCCAGACCGCCGATGATGTAGGACAGCATGATGGCCGGGCCGGCCATTTCGATGGCCTTGGCCGAGCCCAGGAACAGGCCGACGCCGATACAGGCACCGAGTGCCATCAGGCGAATATGCCGCTCGCCGAGTTCACGTTTGAGCGGACCGCCCTGAGCGGTCTCGCCTTGGGGCAGGTGATTGCCTACAGGCATGGGGGACAACCTCGTCTTGTTATTGGATATGACCACCGAGTGGCGAAGCGAAGGCCGATAAGCCATCGCTTCCCGAACCGGCCCTGCCTCGTGGGCAACGCCGTCCTGTAGGAAAAACCCGCAAGATCAGTGGGAAAAGCGGCGCCGAGTATTGCACAACAATGGTGCAACGTCATGCCCCTGCAAAAGCCTGGAAAGCTCTAACTCAGGTGTTTCAGACAGCCACCCTACTGTGGCGAGGGAGCTTGCTCCCGCTCGACTGCGCAGCAGGCGCAAAACCGGAAAGTCGGATCATCCAGACAAATCGCACTTACCGGGCTGGGGGCCGCTTCGCAGCCCAGCGGGAGCAAGCTCCCTCGCCACAACAGCGCTACCCGGATCCGAATCCTTCAATGAGTTGGGAGATTTCACTCAGCCAATACAGGTTCAAGCAGGAAAACGAGGAGCTAGCGTCCTTAGACAACAGTTAAAGGACGCAACGGAATGCACCCACATCCAAACTCTCATCGACTGCGTTACGGACGGTACTCAGAACCAGGTCGGGGCTATCTGATAACCGCAGTCGTGCATCAGCGCCGCCGAATATTCGCAAACTGGCGGGTTGGACGCCTTTTGGTTGAAGAGCTCAGGCGAGCCCATGATCAAAAATGGGTCGATTCGATGGCTTGGGTCATCATGCCGGACCACTTCCACTGGTTAATCCAGCTTGAGCAGCAAACGCTGGCGCGACTCATGCAAGCCATCAAATCCCGGAGCACCCTCACCATCAACCGGGCACTGAACGAAAGTGGAGCCTTCTGGCAATCCGGCTACCACGACCGGGCCATTCGCGATGGAGAGGAGCTTCTACCGTTCGCCCGTTACATTGTTGCCAATCCACTCAGGGCTGGGCTTGTGGATAAAATTGGCGACTACCCGCTCTGGGATGCGTGCTGGCTCTGAATAGAGCTCCCAATGTCTGCTCCTTTTTGTGGCGAGGGAGCTTGCTCCCGCTCGGCTGCGCAGCAGTCGTAAAACCAGAGAACCAGATCAACCGGACGAATCGCATTTATCAGGCTGGGGGCCGCTTCGCAGCCCAACGGGAGCAAGCTCCCTCGCCACAGGAAACGGCAATAACCCGACATTTTGCCCTTCACATTTTTTTCACCCTCGCCAACCACCGTCTAAGCTTCAGACAAGTCCGATCAATCTGCGTGAATGGATCAATCGACTATGGGCGCTTTGTGGCAAACCGATTCGAGTAAAACCGTGGTTCCGACTGAGAGTGTGGATGAAGCGCCTATACCTGAAAAACCCCGTCGTTCCAGGCACGGATGGGGAGCGTTCTGGCTATTGCTGTTGATTATCGCGATTGTCGTGGGGTTGGCCGCCATGAGGGAGATGCGCACCTCGAGGTTCCAGGCCCGGGAAGTCAGCAAATATGCCGCCTCCCTGAACTATGAGCTCAAACCCGGCCCCAGCGATGCGATTCGCTATCCGGGCGACGGCCCGTTCGATCGGCGCCTGGGCTACAGCTCGCTGGATGAGTTCCTGCCGCGCCTGATCAAGCGCAATTTCGTCGTTGAGGCGCAAACCCGCTTTTCTCCAGAGCTGTTGAAGTACACCGACAAGGGCCTGTTCGTGCCTTATGCCGAGAAAATCCAGGCCGGGCTGTCGATCACCGATTGCCGCGCAGCGCCGCTGTACCAGTACAACTACCCGCAACAGCTTTATTCAACCTTTGCCTCGATCCCGCCGGTGGTGGTCAACAGCCTGCTGTTCATCGAGAACCGCTTCCTGCTCGACCCCAGGCAGCCGCTGGCCAACCCGGCGGTGGACTGGCCGCGGTTCGGCATGGCGGCATGGTCCCAGTTGGCCAAGATGTTGCACGTGCCCGGCCAATCCGCCGGTGGCAGTACCCTGGCCACGCAACTGGAGAAGTACCGGCATTCCCCCGATGGCTTGACGGTCAATGGCGCGGAAAAAATTCGCCAGATGATTTCTGCCACCGTGCGCGCCTATCAGGCTGGGCCTCAAACCCTGGAAGCGCGGCAGAACGTGGTTCGCGACTACCTCAACAGCGTGCCGTTGTCAGCCGTACCGGGCCACGGTGAAGTGCATGGCATGGCTGAGGGTTTGCGTGTGTGGTACGGCTCCGATTTCGATAGCGCCAACAAGGTGCTGAACAGCCAGGCAACGGATCCAAAGACCATGGCGGAAAAAGGCCTGGCCTTGCGTGAAGTGCTGTCGTTGATGATTGCGCAGCGCCGCCCGTCGCATTACCTGACCAAGGGCCATGATGAACTGGCCGACCTCACCGACAGCCATATTCGTCTGCTGGCGCAAAACCATGTGATCGACGCCGAGTTCGCCGCGGCTGCCCTGGCCAGCAAAGTGACCTACCGCGACTGGGCCACCCAGCCGACCATGCAACCGATCGAAACCAACAAGGGCATCAGCGTGGCGCGCAGCCGTCTGGCCGGCATGCTCAATCGCCCGCTGTATGACCTCGACCGCCTTGACCTCTCCGCCACCAGCACACTGCAAGGCGAGTTGCAATCCGAGGCCACCGCGTACCTGAAAAAGCTCGCCGACCCTGAGTTTGCCACGCAAATCGGCCTGATCGGCGAACGCCTGCTGACCACCACCAGCACCACCCAGGTGCGCTACAGCTTCACTTTGTTCGAACTGACACCGGACGGCTCGCGGGTTCGGGTACAGACCGACAGCACCGACCAGCCTTTCGACATCAATGAAGGCAGTAAACTGGAACTGGGTTCCACCGCGAAAATGCGCGTGCTGACCACCTACCTGCAAATCATCGCCGAGCTGCACGACAAATACGCCGGCATGGCCGTTCCGGAACTGAAGAAAGTCGAGGTGCCGGATCAGGACCGCCTGAGCCGTTGGGCGGTTGATTACCTGATCGAAAACAAGGACCGCGACCTGCAAAAAATGCTCGGCGCCGCCCTGGACCGCAAATACTCCGCCAGCCCCGGCGAGGCGTTTTTCACCGGGGGCGGCCTGCATGTGTTCCACAACTTCCGCAAGGAAGACAACGGCCGGATACCGACCCTGCGCGACGCCCTGCGCGAGTCGATCAACCTGCCGTTCATTCGTCTGATGCGTGACCTGGTGCGCTACACCACCTACTCCGGCCCGAACAGCAGTGCCGAACTGCTCAAGGACGACCGCGACCCGCGGCGCCAGGAATACCTGGCCGAATTCGCCGACCGCGAGGGCACTTCGTTCCTGCTCAAGTTCTGGAAGAAGTACAGGAACAAGGACACCCAGGAACGGCTCGAAACCTTCCTGGACAGCATGCGCCCGACGCCGATCCGCATGGCCGCCGTCCATCGCTACCTGCTGCCACAGGCCAGCCAGGAAAGCTTCAACGCCTTCGTGCGCTCGCACCTGACGGGTGCCAAGCTCACGGAAAAACTCACTGACGAACGTCTCGTGCGGCTCTACGAAGCCTACGGTCCCGGCGCCTACGACTTGCCGGACCAGGGCTTCATCGCCAAGGTTCACCCGCTGGACCTGTGGATGATGGGCTACTTGCTCAATCACCCCGACGCCAAGTGGGGCGACGTCGTCAAAGCCAGCCAGTTCGAGCGCCAGGAGGTCTACAGCTGGCTGTTCAAAAGCCGGCACAAGGGCGCTCGTGACAGTCGCATCCGCACCATGCTGGAGATCGAGGCATTCCTCGACATTCACCAGCGCTGGCAGAACGTCGGTTATCCGTTCGACCACCTGGTGCCGTCGCTGGCCACCGCCATCGGCAGCTCTGGCGACCGCCCTGCGGCCCTGGCCGAATTGATCGGCACCATCCTCAACGATGGCGTGCGCATGCCGACCCTGCGTATCGACAGCCTGCATTTCGCCGCGCACACACCCTATGAAACCCAGTTGATCAATGACCCCGACGTCGGCAAACGGGTGATGCCATCGGAAGTCGCCACGGCCATGCGCGAAGCCCTTTCGCAAGTGGTGGATGCCGGTACGGCCAAACGCGTGTCCGGCAGTTTCAAACTGGCCGACGGCAGCCCGCTGGCGATGGGCGGCAAGACCGGCACCGGTGACAACCGCATCGAGGCCATCGGTTCGGGCGGGCGGATCCTGAGCTCCAAATCGCTCAACCGCACGGCCACGTTCGTGTTCTACATCGGCGATCACCATTTCGGCACACTGACGGCGTTCGTGCCGGGCCGCTCGGCGGAGAGCTTCACCTTCACCTCGGCGTTGCCGGTGCAGGTGCTCAAGGGCATGGCGCCGATCCTGACGCCGTACCTGCAACCCGGCACCCACACGATGTGCCAGCCAACCGCGGCAACCGAGGCAACTGCCCGCCGCTAGGCATGGATCGGCAGATACGCACGCGTGGCAGTAACTATGTATTTTTCACTCTTGATTTTTACCGGGTTCGGGGCGCAATCGACGTCGTTCCGAACCGGTTTTTGCGCTTTTTTTGGGGGCTACCGCCGGCCTAGTCTGATCGCTCCATCCATGATCAACGGACGATCAGGCAATGCCCCACCCACATCGAATTTCAGACCCGGATCAAAGCATTCACTTCGACCTGGTGAAGCAGGCCATTCCCTCCTGGCTATCAGAGGCTTCACTCCCCCGTATCAACGCACTGAAAACTGACCGGGTAAGCATTCCCGACTGGCAGGCTGACGCCGCAAAAGCGTTACAGGAGCGTTTGAAACAGGGGATCAAGCTCGGCTGGAGCGCGCAAAATGATGTCGATAGAGCGTTCAGTAAACTGCAGGATGTCTACGCCTTCGCCAAACCCTTGTTGCAACAGGCACTGAACGAACGTTTCGGCGTTGAAGATGACGTCGAAGAGACCTGGTTGCGACTGTATGCACCGGCAGAAACGTCATGGTGGGTGCATGATTTTTCCGGCGGAACCACCAGCCGTACCGTCTCGCTGCTGGATGCCGCCCTGCACAATTTTTCCCGTGACGAGGCGTTCACCCAGGACTCCGAATTCATCACCCGCCCCGACGAACGCGGGCATTTCAGCGTGGTACAACTCAAGCACAAGCTGAGTATCGAGCAGTTCAAGTCGCTGTGCCGCGAACTGGATATCGGCACCCGTTACCAGCAACATCTGAGGGATTTTCTGCTGCCGGATAACCCGGTGGCCAGCAACGTCCTGCGCCACAAAGTCAGCCTCAGCCACAAGACCGCGCTCAACATCGCGGCGCATATGGCGCTGATGAAAAACGACATCGGGCAGGACGCCTTTGACCTGGTGCAGGGACTGCTCGATGACCGCAAGAACCTGCGCTGGAGCGGCCGCTCCGTCGACTGCTACAACCTGTCGATGATGGACATTCACCTGACCGGCATCGTGCTGATCGCCCCTGATGCCAACACCGCGACCGATCCCGTGCCCGTGATCGCCTATGTTCCCCAGGACCCGCAGCACCCGCTCAAGCAGTACCCGTCGTCGCTCGAATTCATGGCCGAACTGACACGCCAGCTGCGCGATGCCAGCGCCCCCGGCAGCTACCAGCAATTCTTCAGCCAGTTCGTGCCCCATCAGCAGCGCGGGCATTTCTTTGCCGGGTTGAACGACCGACTGAGCAAGGTCAAATGGCAACCGGCCCCGGCCGGTTCCAACTTGCCGAGCTGGCGGGACACGCCGGTGGATAACCCCAACCTGCAATTTCACCTGTCGAGTGTCAGGAACGATCGGGACACTGTTTTCAACGGCGATCTGTGGGGTTACTTCCACCGACAAAAAATCAACAAGGTACTCAACGACGCGCAGGACATCGCGATTTCCACCGAGTACGCCGACCGCATGGCCCGCTGGGCCTGGTGGGACAACCTGGAGAAAATGCTCTCGGACATTCTCAATGCCGCATTGCTGGTGGTGACGCCACTGGTGCCCGGCATGGGTGAACTGATGCTGGCGTACACCGCCTATCAACTCACCGATGAGGTGGTCGAGGGCCTCGTCGATCTGGCCGAAGGCCGCGTCGCCGAGGCCGGCGAGCAAGCCATCGGCGTGCTGCAAAGCGTGGTGCAACTGGGTGCGTTCGCCGCGGGAGGCGCGATCGGCAACGCCGCAAGGGCGCAACTCTCGCCGTTTTTCGAAAGCTTGAAACCGGTGCAGTTGGCGAACGGCGAGACCCGTCTGTGGAACCCTGACCTCAGCCCCTATCAGCGAACCGACGTGGATTTACCCGCGCACGCCCGGCCCGATGCACAGGGTCTTCACCAGCATCAGGGCCGGCGCATCCTGCGCCTGAACGATCAACACTTCGAAGTGCTGGAAGATCCGCTCACCGGACAACAGCGCATCCGCCATCCGCAGCGTTTCGATGCCTACGCACCGACCCTGCGCCACAATGGTCACGGGGCCTGGGTCTGCGAAACGGAAAACCCGCGCGAGTGGCAAGGCTCGACCCTGATGCGGCGCCTCGGCCACAGCGTCGATGGTTTCAACGATGAACAACTGGAACAGATTCGCCAGATCAGCGGCACCCATGAGGCCGCCCTGCGGCGGATGTACATGGACAGCTCGGCACCGCCGCCATTGCTGACCGATACCCTGCAACGCCTGGGTTCACCGCTGCCGGCCAGCACCCCGCTACCCGCCGACACCCTTGCGCTGTTCAGCGAATTCCCCGACCTGCCCGACACGGTGGCACAAGGCATTCTCGCTAACGCCAGCGCCGCGGAACGTCAACAGATCGAACAGAAAAAGCGCCTGCCGCTGCGCCTGAAAAGCCTGGCGCGGGAACTGCAATTCGAGACGCAATCGGTACGCGCCGCCCATGGTCTGTACGATGACGCGTTGATCAACATCGACACGGAACGCCTGGTGCTCGGCACCTTGCGCATCAACAGCGACACCTTCGGTGGGCTGCGCGTCGAGATCAGGGAAGGCGCATTCGACGGTGAACTGCGCGGCAGCGCGGGGCCCGAGAGCGCTGCGCGGGTCCGGGTGTTGATTCATGATGACGCGGGAAAATATGAGGTGCGTGACGGGTCGAATCAGCCGATCCATGCAGCGGATGGTTTTTTCGAAGCCTTGCTGCAGGCGACCGCGCGCAATGGGCAAAACGCGCTGGGCTACGGGCCGGGCGATGGCGAACGCTTCAGGCAGTGGATCATGGTCAAGATCGAGCCTGCCAGCGAACGACGTACGATACTCGCCGCGCCGCCCATCCGCGCCGTGCCCGAGCTCGAAACACTGCTGCTGCTGAGAGGTGCGTTTACCAGTCGGGCCGGCGAAACCCTGCACGAGCGTATCCTGGACCTGCACGAGGATTTCAGTGAGCGCGAAGTCGACGCCTTCGCCAATGCCCTGATCGCCAAAGGTGAGCCGATGCAAGCCATCGAGCAGCGGGAAAACGATCTTGATGAACTGCGCATAATCCTCAATCGCTGGGAATACCAGCAGGAACCCGCCTGGGGGCCGGGCAGCAATGCTTTTCGTGATCAAGGCGGCCAACATATCGCCGATTGCCTGCGCAGGAGCTTCGAGCGAAAGCACAGGGACATCGGCAACCGTAGCGACCCGGACAGCTACGCGCTGGATCTCTCTACCGATATGCAGCTCCTGAACCTGGAAACCTGGTGGTCAAAACGCCCGCCGGAGCTGCAAAAATTCCTCGACAGGATCACGGTCCTGAAACTCGCCAACACGCGGTTTTCCAGCGAGGCGAACGGCTTGCTCAACGCCTTCCCGAACCTTCGCGAACTCAGCGCCAGACGTTGCGACCTGACAAGTCTTCCACACAGCATCGGTTCCCTGCACCGCCTGGAACGCCTGCAACTGAGCGATAACACGATCGTGCTGGAGGCCGGCGCCGTCAAACAGCTCAAGGACCTGACCTACCTGGAAATCCTCCGGCTCGACGCTAATCCGCTGGGGTTGCCGCCAGACATCAGCCGCATGCCAAGGCTGAAAGTCGTGGGCCTGAAAAAAACCGGCCTGACGACTTGGCCCGAAGGCACGCTGGCGAAAACCAGACCGCGCGGCTTCTTGCTGGACCTGCGGGAGAACCCCGTCGAGCTGATCCCCGAAGTCGTCCCCGGCTCGGCACACGCCTGGGTGATCGCGCGGACCCGACTGGATGTCGCCAGTCTGTCGGAGCTGAACCAGCTGCGATACCAGGAAGTCCGCCGCTCACTGAATTTGCCGCCGGAGCCCCTCGTGGCCTCCCCCAATCCGACAAACGTGACCGTCATCGCCACCGATCCGAACAACTGGACCGATGTGCCCGGCTGGGGAATAGACCGGCAGACCCACTGGCTTGAACTGACCGACGACCCGCAATCCCATCGGTTCCTGAGCGTGGTGCACGCAACGAGAAACTCCGCCGACTATCGACTCAGTGACGAATCCCGCAACCAACTAGGGCAGCGCGTGGTGCGCATGCTCGATGCCGTCTACATCGACACCGCACTGCGGGAAAAGCTCTACACCATGGCCATCGCCCCGGTCGATTGCGCCGATGCCGGGGCGCAGTTGTTCAACAACATGGGCATTCAGGTGCTCGTATCCGAGGCTTACTCCTACTCCACGGACCCCGCGGAGCTGGAACGCAAACTGGTCACCCTCGCCCGAGGCGCCGCGCGACTGGAGCATGTCAACGAGATTGCCCGCGCCGATGTCGCCAGTCGTGGCGGTAACCCGGACGATGTCGAGGTCTATCTGGCTTACCAGACCGGCCTGGCTGATCGCTTGCAGCTGCCCTGGCAATCCGAAGGCATGCTGTTCAGGCCGGTGTCCGGTGTCACCGACGCCATGATCGATCAGGCGTACCACACGGTTCTGGCGCTGGGTGAAGGTGATGGCCTGGTGAACAAAATGCTTGAGCAGGCATTCTGGGAAACCTGGCTGGGTGAAACCTTCCCGATTCAGATCGAGGCGAACAAACGGGAGTATCTGAACAAATACGAGTTGCTGGAGACCTTGCGATCCACCCAGCGCGAATGGGTTGAATCCGCACAATTGACCGACGTGGAACGAGCGGCACTGCGCAACAGGCTCAAAGATCTGGCCAACCAGCTGCCGGTCCCCGAGTCGGTTGTCTTTGCCGATGAACCGATAAGTGAAGCGAACTTCGACCGGTTCCTCGTCGATCTGTGGGACGGCGAAAAAGAACTGTCCAGGCGTTTGACGCGCGCGGCGTTGAGCAGGGCCGGGTTGTAATAGCGGTTGCAGCGTGAGGCAAACCTGACGGCATACAGTGCGCTCAGGTTTGCCGCAGCCACGTCAGATTTCCGAATCCCAGATCACATAAACAGGGCTGGAATAGCGGCTTGCCACGCCAGGCCGCAACATCTGTTCCACCCAAACTGGCGGGATTTCGAAATGCAACGTGCCAGGTGCCCGGTCCACATAAAAACCGGGTTTGAACCGCAGGGCATTCTCCGGACCCGGCCGCAATAGCTGGCGCCGGACCGGTTGCCCGGAGAGGTCGGTCAAGCCGGCAGGCAGGCTGACGCTGACGTGCACCGCGACTCGACGATTTTCGGCAGGATTATCAATCGCACATTCAGTCCTCTCATTTATGCTGACGCCACATCTCAGCTGCATCTTGAAATGCGATGAGGCGGAAATATTGAAAGTCTGGTCGCGGAACAACGTCACCGGGCGGCGCCCTGCCGCCAGCCAGCTTTGCCAGCCACCGGCCGGCACCAATTGGACTTTCTCACCGCCAGGAGGAATATCGACCTTGAGCGTGTGCTGGACATCAAGGACGAAATTCAGCGTCAGGTCGGGATCATCGGGCACCATCACATCGCCCATATCGAAGTCGCCATTGGGACCTACCCGGTAACTCAGGCTCCCTGTGTAGAGCCCCGACGACATCCCGAGCGGGTTCGGCGTCCTCAACTCGTAGGCAAAATCCAGATACTCGTAGGACATCGCCGGAATCTCGAATTGGACCAACTTGACGCAGTCCGCTTCGACCGGGGTTTTCCAGAAAAATCGATAATGGCTGTCCGTGTAAGCCCCCACGCCACTGTACTGGCAGGGAGGTGACGGATTCACCCAACTGCCGAGCGTCCCTCCGGACCACAAACGCCGATGACCTTCCAGCGCAGACGGTGCGCCCGTGAGATTGGCGGCGGTATCACTCAGGGAATATTGAGATCCGAAGCCGGCGATACGCACCTCGACTTTCTCGGTATCTCCCGTATCGGCGTTGGTCACCGTCAATGCACGCCACTGCGCGGGCACCCTGAACATCGCGTTTCTGCGTGGTGCGGCATTGGGTTGCAAGGCATTGGTCGATTGGAAACGCATGGGCAGGCGGATGCTGAAGGTCTCGTTGTCCTGACACTGACTGGGATAATCCGCGCAGTAACCACTGACCGGGGTCTTGTTGACGAAGATGTTTCGCTGCGGATTCGCCGAATCCGGCGTGAACAACGCTCTGATTTCCTGATGCGCAGCATCGGCCGAGGGCGCCACAAACAACGCCAGCAAGCACAGCCAGCCCGGCAGACAAGTATTGAGATTCATGAAAGCTCTCTCCGATATTACAACGAATGGCCGGGATCAAGGCGCCGCCGCACTGAAGACCAGATTCACGTTGCCGTAGTAGCGACCCGGCTTGTACCCGCCTGCGGGCACCTGCGGCTGGATCTGCAGGGCAAAGCGTCCGCCCGCGACAGCCTGCTCGCGCGAAAGCACTTCAAGGGGTTGCGGGTCGTGGCTCAACGTCTTGCCGTTGAAGCTGACGTGCAAGTAGATGTTCTGCTCGTCGCGGCCGTTGGACAGGTAGGGCTCGCTCTCCAGCCGCGCGTGGATGGCGCTGGTGTCGTGCTTGACGTCGAAGTTCTTGCGCAGTCCTTCCAGCGTCGAGGTGTGGATGTTCCACGGCAGAACTTGCTCGCGATGAATCCAGTCCGACTCGGCCGGTATCACGTAGAAACCCAAGGTCGGGATATCCACCGACACTTCGAATCGGTGCTCTTCGCGAGCGGCGAATGCGGGGGAACTCATCAGTGCCGCGACGCCTGTCCACAGGGCGATGGCCGATAGCTTGATCATTTCAGGTACCTGTTACGTCAAAAAAAGCGGCGGGCAACGGCGGCCACGTGCCGGTGGTTACTGGCTGGCGATGTGCAAGGCCTTTTTCGATGCGCCCTCGACCAGGTTGAAGCGGTATTCGCGTCCCGGCTTCTTGTCGAACGCGAACTCTTTTCCCGCGCGTATGTGGTGCTTGGTGGTGGGTTCGCACTCGTTTTCCTGCTTGATCGAGCAGTTGCGGAATTCGTCGACCACCACCGACGTGTTGCCGTTGTTGCGAATGCGATAAGTGCTGGCGCCGTTCTCGATCAGGCTGTCGTACCGGCTGTTGTTCGGCCTGACGAAGAACACCGTGCCAAACCCGGTCATGACATTGACGCCGGCCGAGAGGTTTTTTTTGTAGTCCTCGCGCTCGTCGCTGGACACCGCGAATTCGTCTTCCTTTTCCGGCACCACCGGGATGAAGCGCACGCGGAAATAGCGCTCGGTGTCGCGCTCGCCCATGAATAACAGCCGCGTGCCCTGCATGCCGTTGGCCGGAACGATCAGGCGCGCGGGGCTGGCCATCAGGCCGTCGCGCGATGTCGCGCCCGGGTCGCTTTTGACCGGCACTTCGCTAGGGGTGCCCTCGGCGTCGTAGACGATTTCCAGAATGTTGACCTTGACGAAGGCCGTGCTGTCACCGCTGTTGAACACGCGCTTGAGGTAGGTGCTTTTATCGCCATCCAGATAGTCGTACACCGTTCCGACATTGATTTGCGGCCCGGCCTGAAGCCCCAGGGAAAACCCGCTCAAACCCACCATTAGCAACAAACGTTTCATAACCTTAAAATCCCACGACATTGAACACAGTGCTGGCTCGTTTTTTTGATGCGCAGCCCGTCAGACTTCCGAATCCCAGATCACATAAACAGGGCTGGAATAGCGGCTGGCCACCCCAGGCCGCAGCATCCATTCCACATAATTGGGAGGAATCTCGAAATGCAACGTGCCAGGTGCCCGGTCCACGTAAAAACCGGGTTTGAACTGCAGGGCATTCTCCGGACCTGGCAGCAATCGCTGGCGCCGGACCGGTTGTCCGGAGAGGTCGGTCAAGCCGGCAGGCAGGCTGACGCTGACGAACACCGGGGCTCGACGATTCTCGGCAGGATTAGTAATCGCACATTGGGTCCTCTCATCCATGCTGACTCCACATCTCAGCTGCATCTTGAAATACGATGAGGCGGAAATATTGAAAGTCTGGTCGCGAGACAACGTCACCGGGCGGCGCCCTGCCGCCAGCCAGCTTTGCCAGCCACCGGCGGGCAACAACTGAATCTTTTCGCCACCGGGCGGAATGTCGACTTTGAGCTCATGCTCTACGTCGAGGCGGAAGTCCAGGACGATGACGTCATCATTCGGGACCATGACGTCACCCAGGTCAAAGTCCTGATTCGGCCCTATTCGAAACACATGCTGCCCCGTGTATTGACCCGATACCATTTCCAGGGGGTTGGGAGTAATGAGCTCGTACGTGAAGTCGAATGTTTCGTACTTGAAGGGCTGGGGAATGTCGAACATCGCTCGCTTGGCGCAGATGCCCGCGTCAATCGGATGCCTCCAGAAACTGTTGAACCCGATGTCGTTGCCCGCACCCGCCAGGCCTGTGCATGGGGGCCCGGCATAACTCCAGATCCCCCCTGCAAAAAGATAATTGTGCCCTGCCCCGTTCGTCAGCACTGGCGCGGGCAGCGGTAGCGTGTAAGCCACACCCATTCCGGCAACGCGAAATTTCACGACCTGCGGCGGGGCGGTCGGATGAGTGACGGTAATCGTCTCCCACTGCGATGGAATATTGAACATCGCGCCCTGCCGCTCATTGCTATGGCCGCCCTGAATGGTCGAATTCGAATGGGATTGAATGGGCAAACGCAGACTGAACAAATTGGTAGCTTGGCATTGACTCGGGTTATCAAGACAAAAACCACTTAATGGGGTCCTGTTCTTGAATTCGTTGAATTGAGGATTTGCAGGGTCCGGTTTGAACACCGCCCTGATTTCCTGAGTGACGGCCTCGGCGGATGAAGGCAACAACACCATCAACACACCCAGGAGGGTGAAGCGGCTCATTAGCGAGCCCGTTGTTCCTGACATATGCATCATTGATCCAACCCTCGAAATTCTTTGCATCGGCTGTCGCTCAACCTGACTTCTGCGTGCTGAAACCGGCATCCGCCAACGTATCCGGCGAGCAGCGCAGATCGCCGATCATCAACACGTTGTTTTCACTACGGTGCTTGTCGGTATCGAGCCGGAACTGGCACAGCAACTGGTCGGCGTAGCGCACTTCCAGCGTCGGCGAACCGGCGTTCATTTCCATCGAGAAAAAGCCGTCGACTTCACTCACCCCACGACTGGCGTGGTTGATCACGTGGTGGCCCTTGAGCGGCCGGCCTTGTGGGTCAACGAGACGTCCGAGCACGGTCAGGGTTTTCATCACATAGACCTTGCGGTACTCCACGCCACCCTTGTTCAGGTGATAACGGGTGCGTGCCGGCTCGATGCTGGCCGCTGGCGCGTGATTGCCGTCGAAATCGAAGCTCACGGAGCTGTTCCTGTAGGCTGTCAGCGGAATGAAGTTGCGCCCCGGACGCAATGCCGCGCTGCCACCGCTGAGGTCGTCGGCGCGTAACGCAATGCCGTCGATATCGGACTCGACATCGACAATCATCCCGGCCCCCCGTCCTTGATGCTGACTGGTCAGGGCCATGCGTTGGCCGCCGACGACCACGGTGCTGTCCAGGTTCAGGCCGCCGGTGAAGTTGTCGTTGAACGAGGAGCGCTGGATAAAGCCGTCGCCGTTGATCGCGTCGGTACGAAAGTTCGCCAGGCTCGACAGGCCGACGCCGTAGGTGTCGGTCAGCGCAGTCACCGCGACACTCTGCAGGATGTGGTCTTGCAGGTCTTTGCGATAACCGAGCGAGGCGTTGGTGTCGCGACTGCCATCACGGGCGGTGCGGCTGCCGATGCTCCCGGAAACCTGTTGACCCGGCCCGCCGAGCGCCATGCTGATGCTCAGGTCGACCCCGCGATTGCGCGCGTCGCCGCTGCTGTAGCTGCCGGGACGATCGAACAGTGACAACCGCCAGCTGGCGTCGCTGCCCAGCAGCATGGTGCGTTGCGTCCAGCCCAGATCGGCGCCGACGCCTTCGACGTTGCCCTCACTGTGGGAGACCCGCGCGTTGAGCGAACTCTTGCGGCTGATGCGGTGGTTCAGCGCCAGCGATGAATTGCTGGTCTCGCCGGTGAACACATTGCGTTGGCGCACGCGGGTGCCGTCGGGCAGCGTTTCGAAGGTGTTGGTGGTGTCGAGCCAGCTGCGGTTGTGGCTCACCACCAGACTGCCGGAACCATAGTTGTAGAGCGCTTGCAGATCGGCGCCGGTGCCGTGGTCTTCGGTCTGGTACAGATTGGCATAGAGGCTGACGCTGTTGGCCAGGCTCCAGTCGATGGAACTGCCGTACTGCAGCGTGTTGCGCACCTGACGTGCCGAGAGCCCGAGGATGACCCGTGGGTGCAGCAGGTAATTGATCGCGGCACCCGCCGTCGCATCGCCACTGTCCTGTTGATCCCAGTTGCTCAGCAGTTTGCTTTCCTGGCCGGCGAACAGGTTGTAGCGCCAGCGCTCCTCAACGTTGCGCCAGTTGGTCGGTTTGTAGATCAGCTCCTGAGTGGTCGAGGTGACCTGGCCGTCCTCTATCAAGCGCACTTCCACATCGTAGATGCCGCCGGGCAACGGGCGGGTATCGAGGGTTTGCAAACCGGCGGGCACCGCTTGGGTGTTGAGCAGCAGACCATCGCGATAAATCTCCACCGACGCCTGGCGATTGGCAGTGACATAGATCGGATAAACGCTGGGTTTGGGGCTGTCGATTGCCAGGCTGTCGGAACTGCCGTACATCACGCCCACGGCGGTGTCGGGGCTGGTGCCGAACGAACGGGGCTGGCGGCTCAGGCCCTCGGAATTGGGGGTGAAGTAGCCCAGGCGGAAAAAACTGCCTTGCAGTTCGCGCTGGGTGTAGAGCTCGTGTACGGCGTGATAGGTCTTGTCGTCCGGCCCGCCAAGGCGTGCCAGTTGCATGTTGAAGGTCTGGCTCCAGTTGCCCAGGCTGCCGCTGGCCTCCAGGCCATAACGTCCGCCCAGGTCCTGACCCTGGCCGCCGTTGAGATTGAGTTGGTTGCGCACCATCAGGCCGCTGCTGCCGCCTTCGGGCTGGTCGTAGAAACGCTTGGCCTCAGTGTCGCGCTCGGCGTTTTCGGTGACGATCGACAGCAGTGAGTTTTCCAGGTTGTAGTGCACCGCCAGCATCTGCTCGGGGCATTGGCCGCTGCAGGTGCCCAATGCCACGCCGGGTTTCAGAATGCTGGCCCAGGTGTCGCGTTCGCCGACGCTGAATCGGCTGTCGCTGGTGTCGGTGAATTCGAGCAAGGTGACCCGGTCATCGCGGGATAACACGATCATCGCCTCGCCGAGGGGTTGTTGATCGAGCTCGATCCGCACGGCCAATGGCACATCGAAGAAATGCTCCTCGAAATCGGCCGGCAGACCCTTGGCCTGGGCCAGTAAACTTCGAGGCGTATTATCAACGGAAGTCGGCGCCGCAAATGCGCTGCTACATAACAGCAACGCAAGCGTTGCCGCGATGGGCGTCATCGGGAACATGAACAAATACTCTGATTACAAGGAAGTCAAAGCCCGGTCGGCAAACTGGATAGTTTGCCGACCGGTTACGTTACTTTGAGCAAGTA
Organism: Pseudomonas sp. GW821-FHT07G06; assembly: GCF_058986625.1. Lineage (NCBI taxonomy): Bacteria > Pseudomonadati > Pseudomonadota > Gammaproteobacteria > Pseudomonadales > Pseudomonadaceae > Pseudomonas > Pseudomonas sp. GW821-FHT07G06. The sequence continues at coordinate 432,512 of NZ_JBYSVW010000004.1, read as the reverse complement.
AACGTTTTACCGTCGCAGTTGTTACTTATACGGAAGGTTCAACGACCAGCATGACGACACCGGTGTAATCACCCGCATCAGGTTTACCGCCCAGCGCACTGATCTTGAACGGTGCGCGATAGCGGACGTTGGATTCAGCTTCGCCAACAACTTCCTGTGAAGTGGTGGTCAGCGTCTTGCCGTTGAGCTCGACTTTCAAGTCGATGGTCTTGTTCCCGGCGATCAATTTCGGCACGCCTTCCAGACGGGCGTTCACCTTGCCGGCGGTGTGCAGCACATCAAAGTGCCCGTCGACGGTCTTCATGGAGTCAGTGCCCGGGTTGTAGCTCATGTCCTGGTCTTTGTTGACCAGGTCCGAATCAACCGGCACCGCGTAGAAATCGTCGGATGGAACATGGGCCACAATGCTGATGGAGTGCTTGGCTTCGGTGGCGGCAAACGCCATCGAGGAACTCAGTGCCAGAACAGCCAGAGGAGCAGCGAATGCGATTTTCTTGAACATCTTTCAGTACCTGTCGTTTAAATAAAATGATCTAAGTATTGAAAGTTTCGCTGAAGCAAAACAGTCACGAGCAGTGATGTTCCAGCGCAACTTTCAACGCCGAAAGATGATCGTTCAAAGAATCTGGAAAGTAAGCAGGCAAGTTCCTCAAAGGGCGTAGCCAAAGTGCTGCGACAGCGGCAAGAAGAATACAGGAATATTGATAAAGTCACTGTTCGACTGTCAGATTCAGACTACATAAAGCCAATACACTGGCGACTAAGGTCGACAACGACACAGTAACTTCTGTAGGAGGGATATTACAAAACCAATGTTTTAAGGCGTGAATCGTCAATTTAGAGAGTTAACACTAATTTCAACTTGTTCGCCTGTTTTAAAAGCCTTTTTCGGCGCCGCGAAAGCGCCATTTTCAGTGGCGGTTTCGCCTGGCGTGGTGATCAGCCGTTGGTCGGGGGGTCTTGCGAACCAGTAAAGATATATCTTAAGTTGTATCTAAACACGACGAGAGAGAACGTAAAAATGAGAGACCATCATTCCCCCCACCGCGAACACGGCGACGGCCGCGACGGCTTCGAGAAACGCCCTGGTCGCGAACGCGGTGGTCGTGGCCCGCGAGTATTTGCCCCCGGCGACCTGAAATTGCTGCTGCTGGCGTTGATCGCCGAACAGCCGTGCCACGGCTACGACCTGATCCGCCAGATCGAAGGCATGTTCGACGGCGCCTACAGTCCAAGCCCCGGCGTGATCTACCCGACCCTGACGTTTCTTGAAGAAAGCGAATTGATTACCGGCGACGCCGAAGGCGGGAAAAAACGCTACAGCGTGACCGACGCCGGACGCCAGTCCCTGACCGAGCAAGCCGTCGCCCTTGAAGGTGTGCGGGTGCGCATCGATGTCAGCAAGCGTTCGTTGCGTGGCCATGATCGCCCGGCCGAAATCCACGAGGCGGTGCACAACCTGCGCCATGCCCTGCAACTGCATCACGGCCGCTGGAGCGCGGAAGAAATCCAGCGCGTCGCAGCCCTGCTCAACAACACCGCCAAAGCCATCGTCGACGGCCCGGCCGTTCAACCCGTTCAGGAGAAAGCCGAATGACTGAAGTGATCACGCAATCCATTCACCGCGTCATGCACGAAATCAAACGCCGTCGCCTGGAAGTGTTGCGTGTGGTCGACCTGACCCCGCGCATGCGCCGGATTACCCTGGGCGGGCCGGAGCTGGCGGGCTTCGTCAGCCTGGGTACGGACGATCACGTCAAACTGTTGTTCCCGCAGAACGCCGAGCAGACTGCGGCACTGGAAACCCTGGTGCTGGGCGCCGGCAAGGACAACGGCCCGCTGCCCGAGATGCGCGACTACACGCCGCGCCGCTATGACCTGACCACCCTGGAACTGGACATCGACTTCGTGCTGCACGGCGACGGCCCGGCCTCGACCTGGGCCGAACAGGCCAAACCGGGGCAGTTCCTGCACATCGGCGGGCCGCGGGGTTCGATGATCGTGCCGGACATGTTCGACAGCTACTTGCTGATCGGCGACGAAACCGCCCTGCCCGCCATCGCCCGGCGGCTCGAAAGCCTGGCGGCCAACCGCCGTGCGCTGGTGATCGTGGAAGTGGAAAACGGCAAGGAGCAGCAAGTGCTGGAAAGCGCTGCCGAGGTCAATGTGATCTGGGTGCTGCGCGAAGGTGGCAAGGACAATCTGCTGACCACCCTGCGCCAGATCCAGGTGCCGGCGGGCAGCCTGTACGCGTGGGTGGCGACGGAGAGCAAGGTGTCGCGGCAGATTCGTCGGGTGTTGCTCGATGAGCATGGGTTGGATGAGCAATTCGTCAAAGCGGTGGGTTACTGGCGGCTGGATGACACTGACGAGGAGTGACCACCGTACCTGTGGCGAGGGAGCTTGCTCCCGCTCGGCTGCGAAGCAGTCGCAAAATCAGCAACCGAAGTTATCCAGACACAACCCGGTTGCAGGTTTTAGCACTGCTGCGCAGTGCAGCGGGAGCAAGCTCCCTCGCCACAAAAGTGCCTACATTCGAGCGCGCCACCGATCCAGCCCCACCACCCACAACGCAATCACCACAAACCCCGCCAACAATCCCCCGGCGTTGATGAACACCTGTGGATAACCCAGTTTGTCCACGTCAATGAACGGGTACGGGTAAGTCGCCAGCAAATGCCCGCGCAGCAACGAATAGGCGAAGTACACCAGCGGATAAATCACCCACAACGCGGTATGCCCCCAGCGCAACGAGCCTTTCGGTACGCAGAACCACCAATACCCCAGGAACAGCAGCGGCATGACGTCATGCATCAGCTCATCGGCCAGCCATTGCCAGCCTTCGGGATGCCATAGATGGCGAAGCAACACGCTGTACGCCAGGCCGACGACAGTGATGCTCACAGCAACGCCACTCATGACCCAGGGCTGTAAGAACCAGCGTCGCGCGGCGGACTCGCGGGACGTCAGTTCACAGGTCAGCACCGTCGCCACCAGGGTGTTGCTCAACACGGTGAAATAGCTGAAAAAACTCACCAGCCCACCGATCAGACTGGCCCCCAGCGTCCAGCGCGAATAGAAAATCAGGTACATCTGGATGCTCAATCCCGCCCAGCCGAGCATGGCAGCCACGACCACAAAACGGCGGCGCAACGCGCACTGATTGACCATGTTCAGAGCGGTCGTTTGGTGCGCATCAACTTCACATACAGGCGTTCGACCTTCTCCCGCGCCCACGGGGTTTTACGCAGGAACGTCAGGCTCGACTTGATGCTCGGGTCGCTCTTGAAGCAGCGGATATCGATGCGTTCGGCCAGCCCCGACCATTCGTAGTGTTCAACCAGGGCGTTGAGGATTTGCTCCAGCGTCACGCCGTGCAGCGGGTCGATGTTGTGTTCGGTCATGCCGGGCCTTCAAGCAGAGTGGGAATTGGAAGTCGCGCACCTTACGTTAAATGTAGGTGAAACGGAAAAGATCGCAGCCTTCGGCAGCTCCTACATTGGAATGCGATCTCCCTGTAGGAGCTGCCGAAGGCTGCGATCTTTTGTCACTGTTACCAAATCCGAAAGGCTGCATGTCAGCAAAAGCACTTTCTCTATTTGTAACAGATCATTATCCTTGCGCCCGCTTTAGCTGAAACGCTTCTGCTAGCCATTTCTTCCGTTTATCCCCAGAAAAAGATCAAGAATTTCTTCTCTATGCCTGATTTCCAGCTTTCGAAAGACAGCGCTGTCTTCAAACCTGTTGCCTGCCGAAAAACCTTCAACCTGATAGGCGGACTCACCGCTTTGGGCCTTGCCACTTGCGCTCACTCGGCTCCGGCCTTCGATAGCGACTCACCGTGGATGCTCGGCGACTGGAACGGCACTCGCAGCGAACTTGCGGAAAAAGGCTACGACTTCAAAGTCGACTACACCGGTGAAATGGGCAGCAACCTGCACGGCGGTTACGACAACGACCGCACAGCCCGCTACAGCGACCAGTTCGGCCTGGGCACCCATCTGGACTTGCAGAAAATCCTCGGCTGGGACGACGCCGAGTTCCAGCTGACCATCACCGAACGCAGCGGCAACAACATCAGCAACGACCGCATCAACGACCCGCGTGTCGGCGGCTTCACCTCGGCCCAGGAAGTCTGGGGCCGCGGCCAGACCTGGCGCCTGACGCAGATGTGGTATCAGCAGAAGTTCTTCGACGAAAAACTCGACATCAAGGTCGGCCGTTTCGGCGAAGGCGAAGACTTCAACAGCTTCCCCTGCGACTTCCAGAACCTGGCGTTCTGCGGCTCCCAGGTTGGCAACTGGGCGGGCGACATCTGGTACAACTGGCCGGTCAGCCAGTGGGCGATGCGGGTCAAATATCACCTGACGCCAGAGCTTTATGCACAGGTCGGCGCGTACGAGCAAAACCCGTCGAACCTGGATCGCGACAACGGCTTCAAGCTCAGCGGCAGCGGCACCCAGGGCGCGGTCCTGCCGGTGGAGCTGGTGTGGACGCCGAAACTCAACGGCCTGCCGGGTGAATACCGCGCCGGTTACTACTACAGCAGCGCCAACGCCACCGATGTCTACAAGGACAGCAACGGCCAGCCTGCCGCCCTGAGTGGCGAAGCCTACCGCAGCGCCTCGAGCAAGCACGGCATGTGGCTGGGCCTCCAGCAGCAAGTCACCAGCCTGGCCAGCGATCATTCCCGCGGCCTGAGCCTGTTCGCCAACGGCACGATGCACGACAAGAAGACCAATGCCATCGACAACTACGTCCAGGCCGGTCTCGTCTACAAAGGTCTGTTCGATGCCCGGTCCAGGGACGACATCGGTTTTGCCATGGCCCGCGTCCACGTCAACCCGGCCTATCGCAAGAACGCCGAGGCGACCAACCAGGCCAATGCCGTTTTCGACTACGACAATCCGTCCTACCTGCCGCCCCAGGACACCGAATACAGCGCCGAACTCTATTACGGCGTGCACGTGACCAACTGGCTGACCGTGCGCCCGAACCTGCAATACATCCGCCATCCCGGCGGCGTGAACGAGGTCGACGACGCGCTGATCGGCGGGATCAAGGTCCAGTCGTCGTTCTAAAAAACACCGCAAACCCCTGTAGGAGCGAGCTTGCTCGCGATGGTCGTCAACGATAACGCTGCGAGCCTGACTCCCCGCGGCGTTCTCGGGTTTTTCGCGAGCAGGCTCGCTCCTACAGGGATTGCGTCAACCACACCGGTTTTATGAACCCTGCCCGCGCCGGATCGTCATCTACAGTGAACTGGCGCAGGACTACTTGAAACATCACGGAGAATCACACTATGAGCACTGATGGTGCCTTGGGTCGAAGCCGTCTGTTGCCGACCCTGCTCGGCATACTGCTTCTGCTAATGGGCCTGGCCATGCTGGCCGGGGGGATCAAGCTGAGCATGCTCGGCGGGTCGTTGTACTACCTGCTGGCCGGCATCGGCATCGCTTTGAGCGGCGTGTTGCTGATCGCCGCCCGCCGCGCGGCGCTGGGCCTGTACGCACTGGTGCTGTTCGCCAGTACTGTCTGGGCGCTGTGGGAAGTCGGCCTCGACTGGTGGCAACTGGTGCCGCGCCTGGCGCTGTGGTTCGCCCTCGGCGTGGTGATGCTGCTGCCGTGGTTCCGTCGTCCATTGCTGATCAACGGCCCTGCCCCTCTGGGTACGGGCGCCTTGAGCGTGGCCGTGGTCCTGGCCGGTGTCACCGCCGTGGCCAGCCAGTTCACCCACCCGGGCGAGACCTTGGGCGAACTGGGCCGCGACACCGCGGACATGACCAGCACCGCGCCGCAGATGCCCGAAGGCGACTGGCAGGCCTATGGCCGCAGCGAATTCGGTGACCGCTACTCGCCGCTCAAGCAGATCACCCCGGCCAACGTCGGCAAGCTGCAAGAAGCCTGGCGTATCCAGACCGGCGATCTGCCCACCGCCGATGACCCGGTGGAACTGACCAACGAAAACACCCCGCTCAAGGCCAACGGCATGCTCTATGCCTGCACCGCCCACAGCAAGGTGCTGGCGCTGGACCCGGACACCGGCAAGGAACTGTGGCGTTTCGACCCGCAGATCAAGAGCCCGGTGGGCTTCAAGGGCTTCGCCCACATGACCTGCCGTGGCGTGTCGTACTACGACGAAGCGGCCTACGCCCAGTCTGAAAACGCTGCCTCCGCCGTGATTTCCGAGGCCGGCAAAGCCGTCGCCCAGGCCTGCCCGCGTCGTCTGTACCTGCCAACCGCCGATGCACGCCTGATTGCACTCAACGCCGACACCGGCAAGGTCTGCGAAGGTTTCGGTAAAAACGGCGTGGTTGACCTGACCCAAGGCATCGGCCCGTTCACCCCCGGTGGCTACTACGCCACCTCGCCGGCAGCGATCACCCGTGACCTGGTGATCATGGGCGGCCACGTCACCGACAACGAGTCGACCAACGAGCCCTCCGGCGTGATCCGTGCCTTTGACGTACACGACGGTCATCTGGTGTGGAACTGGGACAGCAACAATCCTGACGTGACCGAACCGCTGCCAGAAGGCGAACACTACAGCCGCAACTCGGCCAACATGTGGTCGCTGGCCAGCGTCGACGAAAAACTCGGCATGGTCTACCTGCCACTCGGAAACCAGACCCCTGACCAGTGGGGCGCAGACCGCACCCCGGGCGCCGAGAAGTTCAGTGCCGGCCTGGTCGCGCTGGACCTGGCCACCGGCAAGGTGCGCTGGAACTACCAGTTCACTCACCATGACCTGTGGGACATGGACGTCGGCAGCCAGCCAACCCTGCTGGACATGAAGACCGCCGACGGCATCAAGCCGGCCGTGATCCAACCGACCAAGCAAGGCAGCCTGTACGTCCTCGACCGTCGTGACGGCACGCCGATCATCCCGATCAAGGAAATCCCGGTTCCGCAAGGCGCCGTGAAAGGTGACCACACCGCGCCGACGCAGGCCCGTTCGGACCTGAACCTGCTGGCCCCGGAACTGACCGAAAAAGCCATGTGGGGTGCCAGCCCGTTCGACCAGATGCTGTGCCGCATCCAGTTCAAGGAATTGCGCTACGAAGGCCAGTACACCCCGCCATCGGAACAGGGCAGCCTGATCTATCCGGGTAACGTCGGCGTCTTCAACTGGGGCGGCGTTTCGGTCGACCCGGTTCGCCAGATGCTGTTCACCAGCCCGAACTACATGGCCTTCGTCTCGAAAATGGTGCCTCGCGCCGAAGTCGCAGCCGACAGCAAGCGCGAAAGCGAAACAGCGGGCGTGCAACCGAACACCGGCGCACCTTACGCGGTGATCATGCACCCGTTCATGTCGCCGTTCGGCGTACCCTGCCAGGCGCCGGCCTGGGGCTATGTAGCCGGCATCGACCTGACCACAGGCAAAGTCGTGTGGAAACGCAAGAACGGCACCAGCCGCGACAGCTCGCCATTGCCTATCGGCCTGCCACTCGGCGTGCCAAGCATGGGCGGTTCGATGGTCACCGCCGGCGGCGTCGGCTTCCTCAGCGGCACGCTGGATCAATACCTGCGCGCCTATGACGTCAATACCGGCAACGAGCTTTGGAAAGCGCGCCTGCCGGCTGGCGGTCAGGCTACGCCGATGACCTACACCGGCAAGGACGGCAAGCAGTACGTGCTGTTGGTCGTCGGTGGCCACGGCTCGCTGGGCACCAAAATGGGTGACTATGTGATTGCGTACAAACTGTCCGAGTAAGTTTCAGCGGCAGTAAAAAAAGGCGACGCCCGTGAGGACGTCGCTTTTTTTGTGGCCGCAGATTTCACATCACCCCCGCCCCCCTGTGGGAGCGAGCTTGCTCGCGATAGCGGTCTGACAGTCACTTCAAGGGTGTCTGTCATGCCCCCATCGCGAGCAAGCTCGCTCCCACAGAGGATAGTGTCGCCGCAAAATCCAGCTAACCTGTCTCTGCGCTGAACACGCCTTCGAAACACTGCATTGCAGAAAATGACCGTTGAAACCACCGCCAACCTGCCCCATCTAAGACCCATACCCATTGTGCAGGTGCCCCCATGAGCGACCAGCAAGAATTCCCCGAAGACCCGAGCGAATACGCCGATCCGCAAAGCGCTCCACAGCACAAACCCGGCAAAGGCCTGGCCCTGCCCGGCCAGAACCTGCCGGACAAGGTCTACATCATCCCGATTCACAACCGGCCATTCTTCCCGGCCCAGGTCCTGCCGGTCATCGTCAACGAAGAGCCGTGGGCCGAAACCCTCGACCTGGTGGCCAAGTCCGAACACCACTCCCTGGCCCTGTTCTACATGGACACGCCCCAGGAGGATCCGCGCCACTTCGACACCTCGGCCCTGCCGCTCTACGGCACCCTGGTCAAGGTGCACCACGCCAGCCGCGAAAACGGCAAACTGCAATTCGTCGCCCAGGGCCTGACCCGTGTACGTCTGAAAACCTGGCTCAAGCACCATCGTCCGCCGTACCTGGTGGAAGTCGAATACCCGCACCAGCCCACCGAGCCGACCGACGAGGTCAAGGCCTACGGCATGGCGCTGATCAATGCGATCAAGGAACTGCTGCCGCTCAACCCGCTGTACAGCGAAGAGTTGAAGAACTACCTCAACCGCTTCAGCCCCAACGACCCGTCGCCCCTGACCGACTTCGCCGCCGCGCTCACCTCGGCCACCGGCAGTGAACTGCAGGAAGTGCTCGACTGCGTACCGATGCTCAAGCGCATGGAAAAAGTCCTGCCGATGCTGCGCAAGGAAGTCGAGGTTGCGCGTCTGCAAAAAGAGATTTCCGCCGAAGTTAACCGCAAAATCGGTGAACATCAGCGCGAGTTCTTCCTCAAGGAGCAACTCAAGGTCATCCAGCAGGAGCTGGGCCTGACCAAGGACGACCGCAGCGCCGACCTCGAACAGTTCGAGCAGCGGCTGGTGGGCAAAGTCCTGCCGGCGCAGGTGCAGAAACGCCTCGAAGAGGAAATGAACAAGCTGTCGATCCTCGAGACCGGTTCGCCGGAATATGCGGTCACCCGCAATTACATCGACTGGGCGACCTCGGTGCCGTGGGGCGTGTACGGCGAGGACAAACTCGACCTCAAGCACGCGCGCAAGGTGCTGGACAAACACCACGCCGGCCTCGACGACATCAAGGACCGCATCCTCGAATTCCTCGCAGTCGGCGCCTACAAAGGCGAGATCAGCGGCTCCATCGTGTTGCTGGTCGGCCCGCCGGGCGTGGGCAAGACCAGCGTCGGCAAATCCATCGCCGAATCCCTGGGCCGGCCGTTCTACCGCTTCAGTCTTGGCGGCATGCGCGACGAAGCCGAGATCAAGGGCCATCGCCGTACCTACATCGGTGCGCAGCCGGGCAAGCTGGTGCAAGCGCTGAAGGACGTCGAAGTGATGAACCCGGTGATCATGCTCGACGAGATCGACAAGATGGGTCAGAGCTACCAGGGCGACCCGGCCTCGGCCTTGCTGGAAACACTTGACCCGGAACAGAACGTCGAATTCCTCGACCACTATCTGGACCTGCGGATGGACCTGTCGAAGGTTTTGTTCGTGTGCACCGCCAACACCCTCGACTCGATCCCCGGCCCGTTGCTCGACCGCATGGAAGTGATTCGCCTGTCGGGCTACATCACCGAAGAAAAAGTCGCCATCGCCAAGCGTCACCTGTGGCCCAAGCAGCTTGAGAAAGCCGGCGTGTCCAAGGGCAGCCTGAGCATCAGCGACAGCGCGCTCAAGGCGCTGGTCGACGGCTATGCCCGTGAAGCCGGCGTGCGCCAACTGGAAAAAAACCTCGGCAAGCTGGTGCGCAAAGCGGTGATGAAACTGCTCGACGAGCCGAAAGCGGTGATCAAGCTCGGCCCGAAAGATCTCGAAGCGTCGCTCGGCAAACCGGTGTTCCGCAACGAGCAGGTGCTGGCGGGGGTCGGCGTGATCACTGGCCTGGCCTGGACCAGCATGGGCGGCGCGACCCTGCCGATCGAAGCCACGCGCATCCACACCCTCAACCGTGGGTTCAAGCTCACCGGGCAACTGGGTGACGTGATGAAAGAGTCGGCGGAGATCGCCTACAGCTACGTCAGCTCGCACCTGAAGTCCTATGGCGGCGATCCGAAGTTCTTCGACGAAGCCTTCGTCCACCTGCACGTGCCGGAAGGCGCCACGCCGAAAGACGGCCCGAGCGCCGGCGTGACCATGGCCAGCGCCCTGCTGTCGCTGGCGCGCAACCAGCCACCGAAAAAAGGCGTGGCCATGACCGGTGAGCTGACGTTGACCGGGCATGTGCTGCCGATTGGCGGGGTGCGCGAGAAGGTGATTGCAGCGCGGCGGCAGAAAATTTTCGAGCTGATCCTGCCGGAGGCCAACCGGGGTAATTTCGAGGAGCTGCCGGAGTATCTGAAGGAGGGCATTACCGTGCACTTTGCCAAGCGCTTTGCGGATGTGGCGAAGGTGTTGTTCTGATGCTCTTGTAGCGCCTGCACCACCGCTATCGCGAGCAGGCTCGCTCCCACAGGATTGAGTCGGTCACAGAATTTGTGTACCCCCTTAATCACTGTGGGAGCGAGCCTGCTCGCGATGGCGTCTTCCCTGACACCGCCGTACAGGCTGACCGTCACACTTTGTCTCATCTTCAGTTATGCTCGCCGTTCGTCGCCAACGCCGGAGCCACTGATCTCATGTCCCCCACTCGCCTGCTTGTCCCCCTCGCCCTCGCCTTGCTGGCCGCGTGCGCCACGCAACCTGCACACAACGTGACCGTGGAAAAACAGAGCGAATGCCCGGTGAAACTCAGCAACGGGCAAAACCTGATCCTGACCCTGCCGAGCAACCCGACCACGGGTTATCGCTGGGCGATCCAGGATTCCGCCGGCGGCGTACTGCACGCCTTGGGGCCAGAGGTGTATCGAAATCCGGAAGATGCCGGCATCGTCGGTTCGGCCGGGGTTTCGACCTGGCGCTTCCAGGCTTTTGCAACCGGCACGGGACGTCTGCGCCTGACCTCGCAACAGCCGTGGGCGCCGGAAGTGCTGCCGGTGGACTCGTTCGACTGCGCGATTTCGGTTAACTGACCGTGGGCTGGCTGATTCTGGCGCTGATGGGCGCGGTGACCTTTCTTTATGGCCTGAGCGTGCATGCCTCCATGCTGTGCCTGCTGGTCAAGCCGCTGCCGGTGCTGGCCTTGCTCGGCTGGCTGCACGACGCACCACCCGGCGAGTATCGGCGCTGGATCAGCCTCGGCTTGATTTTCTCCTTGGTCGGCGACGTGTTGCTGGCTTTGCCGGGGGACCTGTTCGTGTTCGGCCTCGGCGCCTTTCTGGTCGCCCACCTGGCGTATCTGAAAGCCTACTTGAGCGATTGCCGGCGCCTGGCTCTTTTACCCCTGATCATCGCCCTTGGCGTGGGTGCGGTGCTGTTGGGGATTCTGATTTCTCATGGACTGGGGCCACTGCTGGTTCCGGTGATCGTCTACGGCCTGGCGATCAGCGCCATGCTCTGGCGCGCACTGGCCCGGCTTGGCAGTGATGTGCCCAAGCGTTCAGCCTTGCTGGCTGCCGGTGGTGCGGTGGCGTTTGTGTTTTCGGACAGTGTGATTGGCATCAGCCGTTTTGTGGTGCCCTTCGATGCGGCGCCCTACGTGATCATCCTCAGCTACTGGCTGGGGCAGTGGGGCATTGCCGCTTCCGCGTTTGGTCAGAAAGCGCGTTAAACAGATCGCAGCCTGTGTAGGAGCTGCCGCAGGCTGCGATCTTTTGATTTGGCGGTTTATCAGACAACCCGCGCATCCCCGCGCCAACTTGGCTAAAATGCCGGCCTTTTCACCGATACCGCTGGAACCGCCGTGAGCAAAGAACCCGATCGCCTTTTCGCCCAGCCTTTGGCCCAGGTGCCTGACTTCGCCTTTAACGAGGACGTGGTGCGGGTGTTCCCGGACATGATCAAGCGCTCGGTGCCGGGCTATCCGACCATCGTCGAAAACCTCGGCGTGCTCGCCGCGCAGTTCGCCCAACCGGGCAGCGTGCTCTACGACCTGGGCTCGTCCCTGGGTGCCGTGACCCAGGCCCTGCGCCGGCATGTGCGCACCGACGGTTGCCGCGTCATCGCTGTGGATAACTCCGCCGCCATGGTCGAGCGCTGCCGCGAATACCTCAATGGCCAGGACTCGATGTTCCAGGAGTTGCTGCCGGTCGAGGTGATCGAGGGCGACATCCTGGCGCTGGAGTTCCAGCCGGCCTCGGTGGTGGCGTTGAACTTCACCCTGCAATTCATCGCCCCGGACCAACGCACCGCGCTGTTGACACGTATCCGTCAGTCGCTGTTGCCCGGCGGTGCCCTGATCCTCTCAGAGAAACTACGTTTCGAAGACGAGCAGGAACACGCGTTGCTCACCGACCTGCACATCGCCTTCAAACGCGCCAACGGCTACAGCGAGCTGGAAATCGCCCAGAAGCGCAGCGCCATCGAAAACGTCATGAAGCCCGACAGCCTCGAAGAACACCGCGAACGCCTGCTGGCCGCCGGGTTCTCGAAAGTCGTGCCGTGGTTCCAGTGTCTTAACTTTGCCTCGTTGATTGCCCTGCCATGATTGATCTGTCTCCCCTCGCCCGCCGTCTGGCCGGCACGCCGCTGGCCGAATGGGCCAACACCCTGCAGGCGCAACTCGACAAGAAAATGGAAAAGGGCCATGGCGACCTGGAGCGCTGGCAAAGCGCGCTGGACGCCCTGCCAAAGATCCAGCCGAGCGAAGTCGATTTGCTCAACGGCCTGAAGCTGGACACCGATTGCGACGATGATACCCGCGCGCAAATGCGTTCCGCGTTGATGGGCCTGTCGCCGTGGCGCAAGGGACCGTTCGACCTGTTCGGTGTGCACGTCGACACCGAATGGCGCTCGGACTGGAAGTGGTCGCGGGTCGCCCCGCATCTGGACCTTGCGGGCAAGCGCATCCTCGATGTCGGCTGCGGCAACGGCTACTACATGTGGCGCATGCTCGGTGCCGGTGCCGACAGTGTGATCGGTGTCGACCCGAACTGGCTGTTCTTCTGCCAGTTCCAGGCGGTGCAGCGCTACCTGTCCGAACCGAACGCCTGGCACCTGCCCTTCCCGTTCGAAGACCTGCCGCCGAACCTCGAAGGCTTCGACACGGTGTTTTCCATGGGCGTGTTCTACCACCGCCGCTCGCCCATCGAGCATTTGCTGGCGCTGAAGGATTGCCTGGTCAAGGGCGGTGAGCTGGTGCTGGAAACGCTGGTGGTCGAAGGCGACAAGCACCAGGTGCTGGTGCCGGAAGACCGCTACGCGCAGATGCGCAACGTATGGTTCCTGCCGTCGGTGCCGGCGCTGGAGTTGTGGCTGCGACGTGCCGGGTTCAGCGATGTAAAGTGCGTGGATGTGAGCACCACTACCGTCGAGGAACAGCGTGGGACGGAGTGGATGAAGTATCAGTCGCTGAGTGACTTCCTGGATCCCGAGGATCACAGCAAGACGATTGAAGGGCTGCCGGCGCCAATGCGGGCGGTGATCGTCGCGCGCAAGTAAAAAGCAAGATCAAAAGATCGCAGCCTTCGGCAGCTCCTACATTCGTATCGCGATCCCCTGTAGGAGCTGCCGAAGGCTGCGATCTTTTGACTTCAAGCACCACTACCGTCGAGGAACAGCGGGACGGAGTGGATGAAGTATCAGTCGCTGAGCGACTTCCTCGATCCCGAGGATCACAGCAAGACGATTGAAGGGCTGCCGGCGCCGATGCGGGCAGTGATTGTGGCCCGTAAATAAAAGCAGGATCAAAAGATCGCAGCCTTCGGCAGCTCCTACATGATCCCCTGTAGGAGCGAGCCTGCTCGCGATGGACTCAAGAACACCGCGGGGAACCAGATTGCCCGCGTAATCGTTCACGACCATCGCGAGCAGGCTCGCTCCTACAGGGGGTCTGTGTTTAGTCTGAAGGTTTGGCGCGCCGAGCCTTGAAGAACTCGCTCAACACAGCCCCGCATTCCTCCGCCAACACCCCCCCCTCATGCAACACCCGGTGATTCAAAAAGCCCTGGGTAAAGAACTGCCCCTGGCTCTGCACAATCCCCGCCTTCGGCTCCAGCGCGCCATACACCACCCGCGTGATCCGCGAGTGCACGATCAGCCCGGCGCACATGCTGCACGGCTCCAGCGTCACATACAGCGTGCTGCCGGGCAGGCGATAGTTGCTGACAGCCTCGGCAGCGGCGCGAATCGCGACCATCTCGGCGTGGGCGCTGGGATCGCTGGTGCTGATCGGGCAATTGAAGCCACGCCCGATGATCTCACCGTCCTGCACCAGCACCGCGCCCACCGGCACTTCGCCCAGAGCCGCGCCTTGGGCGGCCAGGGCCAGGGCTTCACGCATGAATTCGCGATCACGGCTGCGGTCGATGATGGCGGTGGGACGAATCTGACGCATCACGCCACCTCGATGGCGGCCATCAGGCCGGTTTCCATGTGATCGATCACATGGCAGTGGAACATCCAGACCCCGGGGTTATCCGCCACCAGCGCCACTTGCGCGCGCTCGTTCTTGCCCAGCAGATAGGTGTCGGTGAAGTACGGAATCACCTTGTGCCGGTTCGAGGCGATGACCTTGAAGCTCATTCCGTGCAGGTGAATCGGGTGCTGATACTGGGTCATGTTCTTCAATTCGAAAATGTAGCTCTTGCCCTTTTCCAGCTTGGCGATCGGGCGGTCGGCGCAGGTCTTGTCGGTGATATCCCAGGCCTTGCCGTTGATCTGCCACAGGCTCGGCGGTTTGCCGTTGTCGACGTTGACCGACACCGAGCCGACCCATTCGAAATTGAAGTTGAGTTTCACGGCATTGGCCAGGTCCGGCTCGGCAATCGGGTTGGCCGGCAGCGCCGGCGGCCATTCGCTCGGTGCGTCGGTATTGGCCACTGAACGCAAGGTACCCAGGCGCACCGGGCCATTGCGCAAGGACAATTCTTCACCGGCCGGCGGCGCCTTGATCGCCAGGCAAATACGCATGCCGGGGCCGAGCCAGTATTCCTTGCCCAGCGGGCGCGGTTCGATGGGGTTGCCGTCCAGCGCGTAGATCTGCGCTTCGACGCCGGGAATGTTCAGGCGATAGGTCAGGGTGTTGTCGAGATTGAGAATGCGCACCCGGGTGATCTGCCCGGCCGGCAGGTCGATCACCGCCTGCGGCACACCGTTGATGGTCGCCAGGCGCCCCGCCGTGCCGCCACGGGCCGCTTCCCGGGGAATGCTGAACTCGACGAAATTGCCGACCTCGTCGACATGCCAGCTCTTCAGGCTCAGGGTTTTTTCGTACTTGAAACCGGTGGGCTCGCGCTCTTCGATGATCAGCGGGCCAACCAGACCACGGCCAAGCTCTTCGCTGCTGTTCACATGCGGGTGATACCAGTAGCTGCCGGCATCCGGCACGCGGAACTTATAGTCGAAGTACTCGCCCGGCAACACCGGCAATTGCGAGACGTACGGCACGCCGTCCATTTCCAGCGGCAGGCGGATGCCGTGCCAGTGAATGGTGGTGGCGACCGGCAAGTGGTTGATGAAGCGCACCCGCAGCCATTCACCCTGACGCACCCGCAACTCGGTGCCCGGCGCTGACGGGCCGAAGGCCCAGGCCTGGGTCTTGTGCCCGGCCACCAACTCCACGTCCAACGGCGCCGCTATCAGCTCATAGTCGTGACCGGCATCCGCATCGGCCATCTTGCCCAGCCAGTAGCGCGACGCACCACCGGCTCCCACGCCAACCACCACAAGACCGGCCAGACCACCGAGTATTTGTCGACGGGAAAAGGACATTAACCAACCACCTCGCGAATCGGACAGGCCCCGGGGACCCGCAAAAGGCGAATACGATACACCTGCGATTGCGAAACAGTAAGGGCAGCGCGGCGGACGGACGCAGATGGCCTTGTCTCTACACCCATTCCGCGGACAAAGAGACATAACTATGCAGTGCATTTTCATCGAACGAGGGCAGCATCCTCGGCATTCGAATTCTCAAGGAAAGAGAGTGCAATGAACCCGACACAAACCCGCCCGCTGCCCAACGCCGCCGACAAGGCCGCCCTCAAGGCGATCGCCACTATCGTGATCCAGACCTGCCCGAGCCTGCAGGACACAGCCCACGAAGTCGCCAGCAATTTGCTGAAGAAGTACCACGTCACCGGCCTCGATCCGGACAAGGTCTATTTCCACCGTTTCGACGCTTCCCAAAGCAGCTCGAAAGCCTTCACTGGCTGGGAGCATGTGCACGCAACGCCAACGTCGACCATGACCCTGACGCAACTGGTGATCCAGCGCTTCCGTGTCGGCGACCAGGACAACGCCGACCTGCTCGACGTGTATGGCGGCTTCTACACCGCCGGTCCCAACGCCGGTACGTTCAACGAAAGCAACGAAGTGCGCCTGCATGGCAACGAAGTGCTGAAGGACTTCTGGAGTATCAATTTCAGCTCGCTGTACGAGGAGCGTCTGACCACTTTCTGGAAAGACTGCGGCGACGATTTTCGCACCCTGGCCAAGTGCAACTTCCTCATCAAAGCCGTGCAGGCGCGGGACAAAAGCCAGTTGAGTGACGAGGATTTCCAGTTCATCACCCAGGCCGTCATTGGCCCGATCACCTGGCCCGTCAACCTCGAGATGCTGCAAGCACAACACCCTTGCACCGGCAGCGTTCGCAGCCTCGATGTCGCGGGCTACGTCGCCATCAATGCGCTACGCGTTGTCGCGCCCAAGGGCCGGCAGATCGTTTACCTGCCCGGTGAGATCAATGCATTCAAGGTGTTGGAAACCGCGACGGACATGCACTTCTGGGTGTTGCAGCAGATGAACAAGAAAGAAGTGCGCCAGCAGTTCATGACGCACTTCTCCCAGGCTGACCGGCAGGCACTCGACGAGAACATCACCGACCTCATGAATCGGCTTGTGAGCACCTGGGGCCAGTACGACCATCACCTGATCAACCAGGAGGATCAGGTCGTCAGCGGTGATGCCTTCACCTGGTTACGCGACTCGACCAAAGACGCGATGTTCGCCGAAGCCGCGCTCTCGCTGACCTCCAATGGCGATCTGCGCAAAAAACTCTGGCTCGGCTACCTCAGCGCCGGTGTGAAAGTCTTCGGCCCGATGGCGGTGGTCGGTTGGCCGGTCGCCCTGCCCGTGATCGGCGCCAGCATCGCCAGCATCGGTCTGAACATCGATCAGGCGGTGAATGGCAAAACCGCGCAAGAGCGCAAGGCCGGTATCCTCGGTGCGGTGCTCAGCGGCATTGATTTGCTGTTCAACCTGCTCGTCCTCAAGGGCCCGGGCTCGCTGGAGGAAGTCGGCCCTGAAATCGAAGCCGCCGAAGCCAAGGAAATGTCCGACCTGATTGATTCGACCAAACCCACGGTTGAGCCAACACAGATCGACACCGCTCGTAACGACCTGATTCGCGATGCCAACGCCTGGTATGAACTCAATCCTCCGGCGCCCCGCCTGCCGGTGACTGCAGCGGCGCAGATCACAACGCCAGCCGAGTTGCTCGACAGCGCATTTGCGGAAAAACCGGGGCTGATCATCGGAGAAAGCCGCGGCAGTATCGGCAGCAAACAATGGCTGATCGACAACATGCCCGCGCTGGCCCGGCGCGGAGTGAAGACGCTTTACCTGCAGGAGCTGCTGACAAACGTCAATCAGCTTGATCTGGACACCCTCGCCCGTACCGGTGAGATGCCCGCAGAACTGGACACCTACCTGAAGAAACTCGACCTCAAGGCAGGTAACGATCCCGAAGGCAGATTCAACCTCAGGCAGCTGGTGAGAACGGCCAACGCCCAGCGAATCAGGGTACAGGCCATCGATATGTCGAGTACCTATGACATCAACAGAAACACCTTCGATCCGGAACCGGACCGGCAAATGGCCAGGAGTTTTTTCGCCAGCCAGGTCATCCGCCACAACCAAGCGATCAATGGTTCCGCCAACTGGGTGGCGTTGGTGGATCGGGAAAACCTGTCGACCTTCAGGGGCTATCGCGGTATCGGCGAACAGACCGATGCCCTGAGCATCCGCATCGATGATGTAAAACCTGGCGCCGCGCAGCCCATCACGACGGACCCCGGGCTGGCCATGGAGTACGCCGACTATCCGCATTCCCCAGCGGTTGAAGTCGAAGGCCAGGCCGATCCCGGCAGCATCCCGTCGCTGATCAAGGGCGATTGGCGCGTGCAGATGGAAACCCCATGGGCCTACAGAACGCCACAGGACCTGCGGGCGCTGTTGCCGGAACCGGGAATGTTCACCTTCCAGCGCTACCGCAGCAGCGTGCTGGTGGTGTATCGCAACGCCGATGGGCAAATGGCCGACAGTGTCATCCGCTCGACACCCGGAGGAAGGATCAATCTGGATACCCCGCTCGCACCGACCTACGAGTCCATGACGGTGGATAGTTACGAGGAACTGAAACAGGCACTGATCGCAAAAGGCATGCGGCCAATGGGCTGGCCGGTACTTCAAGACGTGGCACAGGCGCTGCCCGACATCCCGCAACCGGCCATTCCCTCCAACTGGCAAGCCAATGAGCTGCTTGAAGGTGAAACGATGGTTGATGAGCCCGGAAAATTCCAAGGCATTTATCGACTCAACTCGAACCCTTCAACCGCCATCATGCTCGATCACACGCCCTATTACGTTCGTTGGGAAGCCGACCTCAACGGCGGCGGGCACTGGGCAGTCATCGACCCGGAAAACCCCCACGCGTTCTCCAACTCGATCCCTGTGCGTCTCAACGCCGAGGGTGAATGGCAAACCCTGCCACGGGTTGGGCTCAACGGTGGTGGCAAGACACCTGTGCTGCGCCTGCCCGCCTCGGAGTACGACATGCCCGAGCAGTTGAAGGCCGAACTTAAAAGCGGTGCGAACGGCCAGGACGACCAGTCGTTGCGCGACTTCTACGACAGCCTCGACGAGCACGATCCCTACCGTGATTTCAAGACCATCAGAAAACGCCTGCATCGTGATGCCGTGCGCTTTTACGCCGAGCTTCAACTGCCCGCACGTCCGCCGATCCCGGCGCTTGCTCCCGAGGCCAGTGCCGAAGAGATCATCGCAAAAACCCTCGAACATGCCCGAGGCCTGGTGATCGGCGAAAGCCACGGCTCAATCGCCAGCAAACAGTGGCTGATCGAGAACATGGAACTGCTGGCCAACAAGAACGTGAAGACCCTGTACATGGAACACCTGCTGACAGATTTCCATCAGGCGGCGCTGGATACGTATTTCGAAACAGGGACGATGGCGAAAGACTTGGAGAGCTACCTTAACGCACTCGATGTCGGCAACATGACCGATCCGCTGGGGCGCGACACGTTTCTGCAACTGGTCAAACAGGCCCGTCGTTTCAAGATTCGTGTGCAGGCCATCGATTGCATGGCGAGCTACCGGCTCAATGGCATGGAGAAGGTCGGGGCCCTGGAGCCTGCCGTTGAGCCAACGGCACGGCAGAAAATGATGAACTACTACGCCCGCTCGATCATTCGCAGCGACCAGGCCTTGCGTGGCGCACACAAGTGGGTGGCGTTGATGGGCAACTCCCACTCCAACACCTTCGAAGGTGTGGCGGGGGTCAGCGAACTGGAAGAAGCCATTGGCGTTCGCGTTGAAGATGTCGCCGAAGGAGCTCCGGTGGGCATCGAGGCCGACCCGGGAAGAATCCTGCCGCTGGGCGGAACCGCGTTCGATCGCAGCGCTTTGGTCAAAGGTGATTTGCTCCTGCGAATGGCAACGCCATGGACCGCGCAGACTATGGCGGAAATCGAAGCGGCCTTGCCCCAGCGCGGGATGTACACCTTGAAACTGCAACCGCGCATGACCTTCCTGGTTCACCGCAGCCGCAGCAATGCAATCGTGCGCACGCTCATCAAGGACGATAACGGCCGCTTCTACATCGAACGCCCCGAATGGCCTTCGATCAATGGCAAACGCTTTAGTAGCATGAAAGCGCTATTGAATGGGCTGGATCAAATGGGCATGACGCTGGCCGGCTGGTCGAAACCGCTGTAACCGGCGCATAAAAAAACCGTGTGAAATCGGATTTCACACGGTTTTTGTGTTCCAGCCTTCAGAACATCAAGGCTGGCGCGGGATCATTCCCACTCAATGGTCGCCGGCGGCTTGCTCGACACGTCGTAGGTGACGCGGGAGATGCCTTCGATTTCATTGATGATGCGGCCGGATACGGTTTCCAGCAGTTCGTAAGGCAGGTGTGCCCAACGTGCGGTCATGAAGTCGATGGTTTCCACGGCACGCAGGGCCACGACCCAGGCGTAACGACGGCCATCGCCGACCACGCCAACCGATTTCACTGGCTGGAACACCACGAAGGCCTGGCTGACCTTATGGTACCAGTCGGCCTTGCGCAGTTCTTCGATGAAGATGTGGTCGGCGCGACGCAGCAGGTCGGCGTATTCCTTCTTCACTTCACCGAGGATACGCACGCCCAGGCCCGGGCCCGGGAACGGGTGACGGTAGACCATGTCGTACGGCAGGCCCAGTTCCAGGCCAAGACGACGGACTTCGTCCTTGAACAGCTCGCGCAGTGGCTCGACCAGTTTCAGGTTCATTTCTTCCGGCAGGCCGCCCACGTTGTGGTGCGACTTGATCACGTGGGCCTTGCCGCTTTTCGCGCCAGCCGACTCGATCACGTCCGGGTAGATGGTGCCCTGGGCCAGGTACTTGATGTTGTCCAGCTTGCAGGATTCGGCATCGAACACGTCGATGAAGGTACGGCCGATGATCTTGCGCTTCTTCTCCGGATCGGCTTCGCCGGCCAAGTTGTTGAGGAACTGGTCTTCGGCGTTGGCGCGGATCACCTTGACGCCCATGTTCTCGGCGAACATGGCCATCACTTGCTCGCCTTCGTGCAGGCGCAGCAGGCCGTTGTCGACGAACACGCAGGTCAGCTGGTCGCCGATGGCCTTGTGCAGCAGTGCGGCAACCACGGACGAGTCAACACCGCCGGACAGGCCGAGCAGAACGTTGTCGGTGCCGACCTGGGCGCGAACCTGGGCGATGGCGTCTTCAGCGATCTTCGACGGGGTCCACAGCGCTTCACACTCGCAGATGTCGAGGATGAAGCGCGACAGGATGCGACCGCCCTGCTTGGTGTGGGTCACTTCCGGGTGGAACTGCACGCCGTAGTAGCGACGCTCGTCGCTGAACATGCCGGCGATCGGGCAGCTCGGAGTGCTGGCCAGGATGTGGAAGTCTTCCGGCATCCGGGTGACCTTGTCACCGTGGCTCATCCATACGTCGAGGCCGAACAGGCCGTCGGCGTCGATGTGGTCTTCAATGCCGTCGAGCAGACGGCTCTTGCCGACCACGTCTACGCGGGCGTAACCGAACTCACGCAGCTCGGAACCTTCAACCTTGCCGCCCAGTTGCTCGGCCATGGTCTGCATGCCGTAGCAGATACCGAAGACAGGTACGCCCAGGTCGAAAACGGCTTGCGGGCAGCGAGGGCTGTTGGCTTCGTGAACCGACTCCGGGCCACCGGCGAGGATGACGCCTTTAGGAGCGAATTCGCGGATCGCATCTTCGTCCATGTCGAACGGGTGCAGTTCGCAATACACACCGATTTCACGCACGCGGCGGGCGATCAGCTGGGTGTACTGGGAACCGAAGTCGAGGATCAGGATGCGGTGAGCGTGAATGTCGAGGGCCATGATTCAGTCTCGTCTAAAAAATTCGGAAACAGTCGTGATTCAGAAACAACTCGGGGCTGAATAAAACAGCCCCGGTCGTTAATTTTTTGCTGGAAGGCTCAACCTACGCGGTAGTTTGGCGCTTCCTTGGTGATCTGCACGTCGTGAACGTGGGACTCGGCCATGCCGGCGCCGGTGATCCGCACGAACTCGGGCTTGGTGCGCATCTCTTCGATGTTGGCGCTACCGGTGTAGCCCATCGAGGAGCGCAGGCCGCCCATCAACTGGTGGATGATCGCGCTCAGGGTGCCCTTGTACGGAACACGCCCTTCGATGCCTTCCGGAACCAGCTTCTCGGCGCCTGCCGAGGAGTCCTGGAAGTAACGGTCGGAGGAACCCTGGGCCTGGGACATGGCGCCCAGCGAACCCATGCCGCGATAAGCCTTGTAGGAACGGCCCTGGAACAGTTCGATCTCGCCCGGCGCTTCTTCGGTACCGGCGAACATCGAGCCCATCATCACGCAGGACGCACCGGCCACGATGGCCTTGGACAGGTCACCGGAGAAACGGATGCCGCCGTCGGCGATCAACGGCACACCAGTGCCTTCGAGGGCAGCGGCGACGTTGGCGATGGCACTGATTTGCGGTACGCCGACACCGGCGACGATACGGGTGGTGCAGATCGAGCCAGGGCCGATACCGACCTTGACCGCGTCAGCGCCGGCTTCGGCCAGCGCCTTGGCGGCAGCGCCGGTGGCGATGTTGCCGCCGATGACCTGCACTTCAGGGAAGTTCTGCTTGACCCAGCGAACGCGGTCGATCACGCCTTTGGAGTGACCGTGAGCGGTGTCGACCACCACCACGTCAACGCCGGCGGCGACCAGGGCGGCAACGCGGTCACCGGTGTCTTTACCGGTACCGACTGCAGCACCCACGCGCAGACGACCTTGATCGTCCTTGCTGGCCAGCGGGTAAGCCTTGGCTTTTTCGATGTCGTTGACGGTCATCATGCCCTTGAGGGCGAATTTTTCGTCGACGATCAGCACGCGTTCGATGCGGTGCTTGTGCAGCAGTTCACGCACATCGTTCTTGTCGGCGCCTTCCTTGACCGTGACCAGACGCTCTTTAGGCGTCATCACTTCACGGACAGTGGCTTCCAGACGGTTCTCGAAACGCACGTCACGGGAGGTGACAATGCCGACCAGGTCGCCATTGTGCAGCACCGGAACGCCGGAGATGTTGTGCATGCGGGTCAGTTCGAACAGTTCACGCACAGTAGCGTCGGCGACGATGGTGATCGGGTCCTTGACCACACCGGCTTCGTAACGCTTGACCTTGCGCACTTCGGCAGCTTGCTGCTCGATGGTCATGTTCTTGTGGATGATGCCGATACCACCTTCCTGAGCCATGGCAATTGCCAGACGGGCTTCAGTGACGGTGTCCATGGCAGCGGAGACCAGTGGAATATTCAGCTCGATGCCACGGGTAAGGCGGGTCTTGAGACTGACTTCGTTAGGAAGCACCTCGGAATAACCGGGCACTAGGAGAATGTCGTCGAATGTCAGAGCTTCTTGGCTGATACGCAGCATCGCGGGGGCTCCCGAGCGGGAAAATGGAAGCGCGCCATTATAGTCAGACACCCCCTCGGGTTCAATGTAAAACTCTGACTATTATTGGCATTACTGACATACGGGGATTAATGCCCGAATCTACGGTATTCACCACGTTCCTGTAGGAGCTGCCGAAGGCTGCGATCTTTTGACTTTGACTTTCAGAAACAAGATCAAAAGATCGCAGCCTTCGGCAGCTCCTACAGTCAGAGTTCGACTTTGACCCAACTGACTGGCTGATCGAGCCAATCGGCGAATTCGTCGAGAAAGCTCTGTTTGAACCCGGCTTCGGCCCAGTTGTTGAAGATGAATCCGAGGTTGGAGAAGCCGCATTCCTGCAGGAACAGAAAGCCGTTGATGTCGTCTTCATGCCCGCATTCCGGGCAGGTGAAGTTATCGGTGCGCCCCGGCATCCAGTCTTCCAGGCTTTCGAACAGCGCTTCACCGACTTCCTTGCGACACTCGGCGCAGCCGGCTTCTTCAAGGAAACCCTTGGCTGGCGTATAGATGCAGCGCTTGGTAATGATCTCCAGGCCATTGACCGGCTCGCCGAACGGCAGGGCTTCGGGGTGCAGGACCACTGCGCGGGCACCGTCGGCGATGGCATGGGCCATGCGATTGCCGGTGCGGCCGCAGGTGGTCAGCTCTTCCTGGATGATGTTCTTGCGCACCAGCCAGCGCACAACGGCCCGGGCCCGGGGCTCGTGCACCGGCAGGGTGGAGATTTTCGGGACGATGATGCTTTGGGAATTCATGGGGTACAGGCCTGGAGCATTGATAAATGACCTGTAGGAGCGAGCCTGCTCGCGATGGTCGTTAACGATAACGCGGGGAGTCTGGTTCCCCGCGGTATTCTTGAGTCCATCGCGAGCAGGCTCGCTCCTACAGGTAAAGCAATGGTGCGATGCCTATAGAAGGTATAGGCCCGCCATAGCTGTTTTTACAACTCCACGACAACCGCCTGCGAAGCACGGGTCGCCTTGGCGCGGGCGGCTTCGATCGACTCGTCGCGCGCCAGGGCCACGCCCATGCGGCGCTGGCCGTTGACTTCAGGCTTGCCGAACAGGCGCAGCGCGGTATCCGGCTCGCTCAAGGCGGCGCCCAGGTTGGCGAATGCGGTCTGGGTCGACTGCCCTTCCACCAGAATCACCGCCGAAGCCGATGGCCCGAACTGACGGATCAACGGGATCGGCAGGCCGAGAATGGCCCGTGCATGCAGGGCGAACTGCGACAGGTCCTGAGAAATCAGGGTCACCAGGCCGGTGTCGTGCGGGCGCGGCGAGACTTCGCTGAACCACACCTGATCACCCTTGATGAACAATTCGACGCCGAACAGACCACGGCCACCCAGGGCTTCGGTCACGGCTTTGGCGACGCGTTCGGATTCAGCCAGGGCAATCGGACTCATGGCCTGCGGCTGCCAGGATTCCTGATAGTCGCCCTTCTCCTGACGGTGACCGACCGGCGCGCAGAAGGTGGTGCCGCCGACGTGACGCACGGTCAGCAGGGTGATTTCGTAGTCGAAATCGATGAAGCCTTCGATGATCACCCGACCTTTACCGGCACGGCCACCTTCCTGGGCGTAGTCCCAGGCTTTCTGCACATCATCGACGCTGCGCAGCAGGCTCTGGCCCTTGCCCGAGGAACTCATGACCGGCTTGACCACGCACGGGAAACCGAGGTCTTCGACGGCCTTGCTGTAGTCCTCGAAGGTGTCGGCGAAGTGGTACGGCGAGGTCGGCAGGTCCAACTCTTCAGCGGCCAGGCGACGGATGCCTTCGCGGTTCATGGTCAGTTGCGCGGCGCGGGCGGTCGGGATCACGGTGAAGCCTTCAGCCTCCAGCTCCACCAGGGTCGCGGTGGCGATGGCTTCGATTTCCGGGACGATGAAATGCGGCTTCTCGGCCTCGATCACGGCACGCAGGGCAGCGCCATCCAGCATGTTGATCACGTGGCTGCGGTGCGCCACCTGCATGGCTGGCGCGTTGGCGTAGCGATCCACGGCAATCACTTCAACGCCCAGGCGTTGCAGCTCGATCACCACTTCCTTGCCCAACTCGCCACAGCCACACATCAATACGCGGGTCGCGGTGGGCGACAATGGAGTTCCGATACGGGTCATCTGAAGGTCCTCAAGAAGCGGATCATCGAGGGAAGCACGCTTCCCATGGGGAGAAAGCGCGGCATTTTACATGAACTTCAGCTGACGACAGCCTGTTTGCGCAGGCGCCAGGCCATGATCAGCCACACGGCGGTGACCCCGGCGAATTTCGAACCCAGGGCGGTGAGGATCACTCCCGGGGTCAGGGCGTCGATCATGCCGAAAAAGATAAAGGTATCGAGGGGAATGCTCAGGGCCGAACTTATCCACAGGCGATCATGCAGCGGGCGCTTGGTGATGCTGAACACCAACCAGTCGATGCACTCGGAAACCGCGAACGCCGTGGCGCTGGCCAGGGCGATGGACGGATCGGAGGTGGCGTAGGACAACACCAGCGCCACCAGCATCGCCACGAGGGCGCCATGCCCGAAACGGGTTTGCACCATGTCGCGCAGGATAAACACCAGCCCGCCCCAGGCCGACCAGATGATGTCCAGGTGGGGGGCAGTGGAGAAGGCGAAGTTGATCAGCACGACGCTACTGATGTAGGTGATCAGGAAGAGCATGGGAGTACCTGTCAATTTGGCGCACAGGGTACCGTAGGAGCGAGCCTGCTCGCGATGGTCGTTAACGATAACGCGGGGGAATCTGGTTCCCCGCGGTGTTCTTGCGTCCATCGCGAGCAGGCTCGCTCCTACAACTGCGGTTTTGCCCCGATCATCCACACCAACCCACTGGCCTTGGCCCGCTCATGACACAACCCCAGCACCGTGCGCCGTTCGTCGTTGGTCATGCGGCTCCAGCGGGTGATTTCCTCAACCGTACGCTGGCAACCGGTGCAGATATCATCGTCATCCAGCGCACAAATGCTCACGCAGGGCGATGCCACCGGGCGTTCGGGGGTGCTCATTCTTCCTGCTCAGCCAGATCGCGGGCATAACGCTGCGAGTTGTGCACATAGTGGGCTGCGCTGGCCTCCAGCATCCTGATTTGCGGCTCGGTCAATTCGCGCACCACTTTGCCGGGTGATCCCATGACCAGCGACCCGTCCGGAATCTCCTTGCCTTCGCCGATCAGCGAATTGGCGCCGATGATGCAGTTCTTGCCGATCTTCGCGCCATTGAGAATCACCGCGTTGATGCCGATCAGGCTGTTGTCGCCGACGGTGCAGCCGTGGAGCATGGCGTTGTGGCCGATGGTCACGCCGGTGCCGATGGTCAGCGGATAGCCCATGTCGGTGTGCATCACGGTGCCGTCCTGGACGTTGCTGTTCCTGCCGATCAGGATCAACTCGTTGTCGCCGCGCAGCACGGCGTTGAACCAGACGTTGGCGCCCTCTTCCAGCTTGACCTTGCCCACCAGCACGGCATTGGGGGCGACCCAGCTCTGTGGATGGGTTTCGACACGGGCGTCGCCCAGGCGGTATTTCATTGTTGTTTTCCTCAGGGCTCGGGCAGTGCCATTCGAACGATGGCTTCAGGTATTGATAAAGCTTTTGGGAGGTTGATGCAGGCTGATTTTGGCGTCATACAGCAGGTTGATCAACTCGACGATCATGATCGCCGTCAGCCCCCAGATCTTGTATTCGCCAAAGCGATAGCTCGGCACGTACCAGCTGCGGCCCTGATAGTCGATACGATGGGTATGTTCGCGGGGGTCCTTGCGGAAGAACTCCAGGGGCACGCTGAACACTGCGGCGATCTCGGCATCGTTGGCCCGGTATTCGACAAAATCCGGGATCACCCCGACATAGGGCGTGACCATGATGCCATGCAGGCTGATCAGCGGGCTGAGCGGGCCGATCACCTCGACCAGCCCCGGCGGCAGGCCGATCTCTTCCTCGGCTTCACGCAGGGCGGTGAAAATCAGGTCGGGGTCTTCGGGGTCGCGGCGACCACCGGGGAAGGCGACTTCGCCGCCATGGGTCGACAGGCCGCTGGCACGCAGGGTCAACACCAGCTCAGGCTCGTCACTGCGGGTGATGGGCACCAGCACTGCGGCCTCGGGAAAACGACGATCGGTCTCCAGTGTGCGTGGAGTGTGGTTACTAACCCGATGCAGTAGCTCGTCCAGCATGAGTGTTCTCGATTTGTGCCTTACCCGGCATCATGCACCAATCGCTGCGGTCGCCCAACCCCCGCAACCGCCCCATGTCGCGAAACGACAACTTGCCGACCGGCACTGCCGCACGCCAAGATAGGCGCAGCATTCAGGAACCCCAGCATGAAATTTTGCAGCCAGTGCGGTAACCCGGTGACCCAGCGCATTCCCGAAGGCGATTCGCGCCTGCGTTTTGTCTGCGACAGCTGTCAGGCCATTCACTACCAGAACCCCAATATCGTCGCCGGCTGCGTGGCGACCTGGGGCAGCAAGGTGTTGCTGTGCCGGCGGGCCATCGAGCCGCGCCGCGGCTACTGGACCCTGCCCGCCGGTTTCATGGAGAACGGCGAGACCATCGAGCAGGCCGCCATTCGCGAAACCGCCGAGGAAGCCTGCGCCCGGGTGCGCAACCTGAGCATCTATACCCTGATCGATGTGCCGCACATCAGCCAGGTGCATGTGTTCTTCCGTGCCGAGCTTGCGGACCTGGATTTTTCTGCCGGCCCCGAGAGCCTGGAAGTGCAACTATTCGACGAAGCGGACATTCCTTGGGATGAGCTGGCTTTCCGCACGGTGGGCCGTACCTTAGAATGCTTCTTCGCTGACCGGCGGACCGAGGTCTATCCCGTACGGTCTGAATCGATCCCGCCGTTGGTGCAGCCTGCCATTACCTGAATTCAGATTCGGCATCTTTGCAGGCGCTAAAAGATCGCAGCCTTCGGCAGCTCCTACAAAAACATCTATAAATAAATAGTCGCGACACCTCCTGGGGAATCGTTTCAATGCGCTGGTTGCTTGCCCTGTTCTGTTTGTCGTTCGTCGCGGTGTCCCAGGCTTCTGCCCTGGAACCCCTGGACGGCAAGGTCATCGAGAAAATCCTGGTTCTCAAGTCGTCCCATCAATTGCAATTGATCAATGACGGCAAGCCGCTCAAGACCTATCGCATTTCCCTGGGCAAGCGTCCCAAGGGGCCGAAACTGATGGAAGGCGACAAACGCACCCCGGAAGGCCTCTACTGGGTCGACTGGCGCAAGGTCAGTGATAAGTTCAACCTGGCGATGCACATTTCCTACCCGAACATCAGCGACTCGGCCCGCGCCCGTCGTGAAGGCGTCGAGCCCGGCGGCATGATCATGATCCACGGCACCCCGGACACCGAAGACACACCGGAAGACCTGTTCCACACCCTGGACTGGACCGACGGCTGCATCGCCATGCGCAACATGGACATGCGTGAAGTCTGGAACCTGGTGCCGGACGGCACGATGATCGAAATTCGTCCGTAATTCCCTCGACCATTGGTCGGCATCAAAAAATAAAATCAAAAGATCGCAGCCTGCGGCAGCTCCTACAGGGTTGATACCAATCTCACCTGTAGGAGCTGCCGCAGGCTGCGATCTTTGTCGTTTTAAAGCCTACCGCTAATACCACTTCAAACCACCCCACCTCCAGCCGGCCACAATCAGCCAATTCTTGTAAAACACCCGCGTTGACATGGTATGCAAGTGGTATTAGTTTCGCCTCACAACCGGGCGACAACAATCCTATATCCGCATCGGACAATGCCTACATGAACGACCTACAGGCCCTGCGCCCCGACGACACCCAACCCACGCCGTTGTACCTGCAACTGGCACGCAATCTGGAAGCGGCGATCCATGCCGGCCAGTGGAAAGCCGAACAGGCCATGCCGTCGGAACGCCATCTGAGCGAGACCCTGGGCATCTCCCGCGTCACCGCCCGCAAGGCGCTGGAAGTGTTGTTCGGACAAGGCCTGATCCGCCGTAACCAGGGCTCCGGCACCTTCATCACGCCGCGCCTCGAACAACCGTTGTCGCGTCTGTCCGGCTTCAGTGAAATGCTCCGCCTCAAGGGTTTCGTGCCAGGTTCGCAATGGCTGGAGCGGGAAATCACCCTGCCGACCCACGAAGAGCTGATCCGCCTCGGCCTGTCGCCCAACGACAAGGTCGCGCGGCTCAAACGCCTGCGCAAGGCCGACGACACCGTGATGGCCATCGAGATGAGCACCCTGCCCGCCTCGATCATTCCCAAGCCGCAATCGGTGGGTGATTCCCTCTACGAATTCCTCGACGGCATCGGCAAACCGGTGGTGCGCGCCTTGCAGCACATCCAGGCGATCAACGCCTCGGACGAGTTCGCCGCGCTGGTCGGCATCGCCCCCGGCACCGCGATGCTGCTGATGACCCGGGTCGGCTACCTGGAAGACAACACGCCCATCGAAGTCACCGACACCTATTGCCGCAACGACTACTACGACTTTGTGGCCGAACTGCGTCGCTGACAAAACAGCCGGTCGCGAAAAACCGAGATCCCGACATGTCCGAAGACAACATCCTCACCGCCCGCGGCTGGGTTCGCGGCCGACTGGTCCACGCCCACGGCAAGGTCGTGTCCATCGAAGGCGTCCCCTGCGATCCGGCGGACAACGACCTGCCTTATCTGCTGCCGGGTTTCATCGACCTGCACGTTCACGGCGGTGGCGGCAAAGACATCATGGAAGGCACGCCCGCCTTTGAAACCATCACCCGTACCCATGTGCGCTTCGGCACCACGTCGCTGCTGGCCACCACCATGACGGCGCCGAGCGAAGAGATCGCCAGCGTGCTCAAAGCCGTCGGCGAATTCTGTGAGCAGCGGCCACAAGGCTGCGCGCGGGTGCTCGGCGTGCACCTCGAAGGCCCCTACATCAACCCCGGCAAGCTCGGCGCGCAACCCAACTTCGCCCACACCGCGTTGATGGCCGAGGTCGAAGCGTACCTGGCACTGGCGCCGATCCGGGTGATCACCATTGCCCCGGAAATCGCCGGTCACGATGCCTTGATCCGCGACCTCAGCCGCCGCGGCATCCGCATGCAGATCGGCCACACCCTGGGCAGTTACGAGGAAGGCGTCGCGGCGCTGGAGGCCGGTGCCAGCAGCTTCACCCACCTCTACAACGCCATGAGCCCGCTGCATCACCGCGAGCCGGGGATCGTCGGCGCTGCACTGGCCCATGCCAAATACGCCGAACTGATCCCGGACTTGCTGCACGTGCACCCCGGCGCCATCCGCGTCGCCCTGCGCTCGATTCCGTGCCTGTACTGCGTCACCGACTCGACCGCCGCCGCCGGCATGCCCGACGGCGAGTACAAGCTCGGCAGCCACACCGTGACCAAGTGCCTGGGCGGCGTGCGCCTGCCCGACGGCACCCTGGCCGGCAGCACCCTGACCATGGATCAAGCCTTGCGCAATCTGGTGAAAATCGGCCTGCCCATCGCCGAAGCCTCGCAGCGCCTGTCGCAATTCCCCGCCGACTACCTCGGCCTCACCGAACGCGGGCGCCTGCAACCGGGGGCCTGGGCTGACTGCGTGCGGCTGGATCGCTCACTGAAACTGACCGCCGTCATGGTCGAAGGAGAAGACATTGACTTCAAAAATGCTTGAAGAGGCGCTGTCCTCGTTCGAGGCCGTGCAAGCCCAATTGCAAAAACTCGACCCGCAGATGATCGAGATCGCCGGACGCCTGCGTCGTCAGCCGCCGCAAGTGGCCATGACCGTGGCGCGCGGAAGCTCCGACCACGCCGCCAGCTACTTCGCCTACCTGACCATGCAGTTGCTGGGCATCCCGGTGGCGTCGTTGCCGATGTCGGTGGTGACCATGCAGCAGGCGCCGCTGAAGGTCAGCGGCCAGGTGGCATTCGCCTTCTCGCAATCGGGGCAAAGCCCGGACCTGGTCAACAGCCTGCGCCTGTTGCGCAAGCGCGGTGCCTTGAGCATTTCGCTGGTCAATGCCGAAGACTCGCCGCTGGAAGCTGCCTGTGAGTTCAGCCTGCCGTTGTGTGCCGGCACTGAAAGCAGCGTCGCCGCGACCAAGAGTTTCATCGCCACCCTGAGCGCCAGCGCGCGGTTGATCGGGCACTGGAAGGAAGACGCCGAACTGCTCGAGGCTGGTTTGGCCTTGCCCGACGGCCTGCGCAACGCCGCGCAACAGGACTGGAGCCCGGCCATCGAGGCCTTGCGCGATTGCCAGCGGCTGATGGTGATCGGCCGTGGTGCCGGTTTTGCCATCGCCCAGGAAGCAGCGCTCAAATTCAAAGAGACCTCGGCGATCCAGGCCGAAGCCTTCAGCAGCGCCGAAGTCCGCCACGGCCCGATGGCCCTGATCGGCGACAACTATCCGCTGCTGGTGTTTGCCCCACGGGGCGCCGAACAGGCCGGTCTGCTGAGCCTGGCCGCCGACATGCGCCAGCGCGGCGCCCGTGTCCTGCTGGCCGCGCCGGATGACGTGCTCGAGCGCGACCTGACCCTGACCCGCGCCGAACACCCGGCCCTCGACCCGATTCTGGCGATCCAGAGTTTCTACGTGATGGCCGCCGGCCTGGCCGTGGCCCGCGGCATGGACCCGGACCAGCCGCGGCACTTGAGCAAAGTCACCCGCACCCACTGATGACCGGTGCCACGTGTGTAGGAGCTGCCGCAGGCTGCGATCTTTTGATTTTGTTTTTGAAGATCAACAGATCGCAGCCTGCGGCAGCTCCTACAAAAGCGTCCGAAGCGAACCTTTATTTGATGAGACCGAGCCATGCATAACAACAATAAAGAGCTGACTTTAAGCGCCCCGCTCAGCGGCCCGGTGCTCACGCTCGCCAAAGTCCCGGACCCGGTGTTTGCCAGCGGCGCCATGGGCGACGGCATCGCCATCGATCCGCTCAACGACACGCTCCACGCCCCCTGCGCGGGTGTGGTGGTGCATGTCGCGCGCACCGGTCACGCGCTGACCTTGCGTGCCGACAACGGCGCGGAATTGCTCCTGCACCTGGGCCTCGACACGGTCGAGCTGCAGGGCCAGGGCTTCTCGATGCTGGTCAAGGAAGGCGCGCGCGTCGCCAACGGCCAACCCCTGCTGCGCTACGACCTGGACAAGGTCGCGCAACAGTGCAAAAGCCTGATCAGCCTGCTGATCCTCACCAACAGCCAGGACTTTCAGGCGCGGCCCATCACCCTCAAATCGGTGAAAGTCGGTGAGCCGCTGCTGCACATCATTCGTCGACAGACATCGACCGCAGAGGTCGATGTCGAGTTTGCCGGCGCAGAGATTGTCGGCCTCGTGCGCATTGCTCACCGTGGCGGCCTGCACGCGCGGCCGGCGGCGTTGATCCGTCAGACCGCACAAGGTTTCAAAAGCAAATCGCAGCTGCACTTCGCTGGCAAGTCGGCCACCTGCGACAGCCTGATCGGCCTGATGGGGCTGGCCATCGGCGAACAGGCGGAGGTTCGGGTCAGTTGCCAGGGCCCGGATGCCGAAGCCGCATTGCAAGCCTTGCTCACCGCGTTATCCACAGCCCTGGCCGAAGACAGTCACGCCGCCGCCCCACCGACGATCGCCCAACGCAATCGCCCCGCCGAAGCCGGTGTGTTGCACGGTGTCTGTGCGGCGCCCGGCCTGGTCGGCGGGCCGCTGTTTCGCCTGAATGCGATCAGCCTGCCAGTGGACGCCGGCCAGCATGATCCGCAACAGCAACGCCAGGTTCTGGACGCGGCACTGGGCCAGGTGCGCAGCGAAATCGACCACACCCTGGCCCAGGCGAAAAAACACAAGGACAGCGCTGAAGAGGCCATTTTCGCCGCGCACCTGGCGCTGCTCGAAGATCCGGCCTTGCTCGACGCTGCCCGTCAATTCGTCGACCAGGGCACGGCCGCGACCTATGCCTGGAGCCAAGCCATCGACGCGCAATGCGAAATGCTCCAGCAAACCGGCAGCACATTGCTCGCCGAACGCGCCAACGACCTGCGCGACCTCAAGCAACGGGTGCTGCGCGTATTGCTCGGCGATACCTGGCATTACGACGTGCCAGCCGGCGCCATCGTCGCGGCCCATGAACTGACGCCCTCCGATCTGCTGCAACTGAGCCAGCAAGGCGTCGCCGGGCTGTGCATGGCCGAGGGCGGTGCGACCTCCCACGTAGCGATTCTGGCCCGGGGCAAAGGCCTGCCGTGCATGGTCGCACTGGGCTCGACGCTGCTCGATCAGCAACAGGGGCAACCGGTGGTGCTGGACGCCGACGGCGGCCGCCTCGAACTGACACCCGGCACACAGCGCCTGGCCGACGTGCGCCAGCTGCAACAGCAACAGCAACAACGCCGGGCCGAACAACAGGCCCAGGCGCACACACCGGCGCTGACCACCGATGGCCTGCGCATCGAAGTCGCCGCCAACGTGGCGTCCAGCACGGAAGCGGCAGACGCATTGGCCAATGGCGCCGACGGCGTCGGCTTGCTGCGCACCGAATTTCTCTTCGTCGACCGCCATACCGCCCCGGACGAACAGGAACAACACCAAGCCTATCAAGCCGTGCTCGATGCCATGGGCGACAAGTCGGTGATCATCCGCACCATCGACGTCGGTGGCGACAAGCAACTCGATTACCTGCCACTGCCCGCCGAGGCCAACCCGGTGCTCGGCCTGCGCGGCATTCGCCTGGCCCAGGTCCGCCCGGAACTGCTCGACCAGCAACTGCGCGCGCTGCTGCACCTGAGCCCGTTGTCACGCTGCCGGATCCTGCTGCCGATGATCACTGAGGTCGATGAACTGCTGCACATCCGCCAGCGCCTCGATGCCTTGTGTACCGAACTGGGCCTGGCGCAGCGCCCGGAGCTGGGGGTGATGATTGAAGTGCCGGCCGCCGCGCTGCTGGCCGAGCAACTGGCCGAACACGCGGACTTCCTGTCCATCGGCACCAACGACCTGTCGCAATACACCCTGGCCATGGACCGCGACCATGCCGGGCTCGCCGCACGCGTCGATGCGTTGCACCCGGCCCTGCTGCGGTTGATCGCCCAGACCTGCGCCGGTGCGGCGCAGCACAAGCGTTGGGTCGGTGTCTGCGGGGCACTGGCGTCCGACCCTCTGGCCACGCCGGTGTTGATCGGCCTGGGGGTCAGCGAGCTGTCGGTGAGCCCGGTACAGATCGGTGAAATCAAGGACCGCGTGCGTCATCTCGACGCCAGCGAATGCCGGCGCATCAGTCTGGGCCTGCTCAAGCTGAGCAGCGCCAGCGCCGTGCGTCATGCCTGCCACCAGCACTGGCCTCTGAGCTAGCTCTTTACAAAAGAAGAACAAAAATCCAGGGAGATCCGCCATGTACCAACTTTTCATTGAAGGCCTGCAACGCCTCGGCCGCGCGCTGATGCTGCCGATCGCGATCCTGCCGATTGCCGGCCTGCTGCTGCGCCTGGGTGACACCGACCTGCTGAACATCGCGATCATCCATGACGCCGGCCAGGTGATCTTTGCCAACCTGGCGATGATTTTCGCCATCGGCATCGCGGTCGGTTTCGCCAAGGACAACAACGGTACGGCGGGGCTTGCCGGGGTGATCGGTTACCTGGTGATGATCGCCACCCTCAAGGTGCTCGACCCGAGCATCAACATGGGCATGCTCGCCGGTATCGTCAGCGGCCTGATGGCCGGCGCGCTGTACAACCGCTTCAAGGACATCAAGCTGCCGGAATACCTGGCCTTCTTCGGTGGCCGACGGTTCGTGCCGATTGTCACCGGGTTCGCCGCCGTGGGCCTGGGCGTGGTGTTCGGCTATATCTGGCCGCCGATCCAGCACGGCATCAACAGCTTCGGCACGCTGATGATGGAGAGTGGCAGCATTGGTGCGTTCGTCTTCGGCGTGTTCAACCGGTTGCTGATCGTCACCGGCCTGCACCATATCCTCAACAACATGGCGTGGTTCGTGTTCGGCAACTTCACCGACCCCACCACCGGTGCGCTGGTCACCGGTGACCTGTCGCGCTACTTCGCCGGCGACCCGAAAGGCGGCCAGTTCATGACCGGCATGTTCCCGGTGATGATCTTCGGCCTGCCCGCTGCGTGCCTGGCGATGTACCGCAACGCCCTGCCGGAACGGCGCAAGGTGATGGGCGGGATTTTCCTGTCGATGGCCCTGACCGCGTTCCTGACCGGCGTGACCGAGCCGATCGAATTCGCCTTCATGTTCCTCGCGCCGCTGCTGTTTCTGCTGCATGCGTTGCTGACCGGCCTGTCGATGGCCGTCACCAATGCGCTGAACATTCACCTGGGCTTCACGTTCTCCGGCGGCTTCATCGACATGGTGCTGGGCTGGGGCAAGTCCACCAACGGCTGGCTGGTGTTCCCGGTGGGCCTGGCGTATGCCGTGATCTATTACGTGGTGTTCGATTACTGCATCCGTCGTTTCGACCTGAAGACACCGGGCCGCGAAACCAGCGTTGCCGCCCCACAGGTAGCGGTGGCCGACAATGAACGCGCCGGGGCTTACATCAAGGCCTTGGGCGGCACCGAAAACCTGATCACCGTCGGTGCCTGCACCACGCGGTTGCGCCTGGACATGGTGGATCGCAACAAGGCCTCGGATACCGATCTGAAGGCGCTCGGCGCCATGGCCGTGGTGCGTCCGGGCAAGGGCGGGAGTTTGCAGGTAGTGGTCGGGCCGATGGCCGATGCGATTGCCGATGAAATTCGCCTGGCGATGCCGGCGCTGGGGCGTGCCATCGTGTCGTCGCCGGCAGCAGAAATCGACGCGCCTCCACCCGCCACCGTGGCAACACCCGAGGCGCAGCAATGGCTCAATGCACTGGGGGGTGGCGACAATGTGCTGCAACTCGACTGCATCGCCATGACGCGCATTCGCCTGCAACTGGCCAATGGCAAGGCGTTGTCGGAGTGTGATTTGAAAGCGTTGGGTTGCCAGGGTGTGAGTCAGCTGGAAGGCGGGATCTGGCATCTGTTGATTGGCGACAAGGCGCCGAGTTTGAGTGATGCGCTGGAAGCGTTGGTCAATCGCAGCGAGGTCAGTGCCAAGGTTTGATCGACGACGTACACATTGTAGGAGCTGCCGAAGGCTGCGATCTTTTGATTCTGTTTTTAAGATCAAAATCAAAAGATCGCAGCCTTCGGCAGCTCCTACAGCGGGTATTTCATTTCAGCAGCGGAGGATCAGAAATCCTCCAGGCGCCACACTTCATAAGCCGGTGTCTCGTAGGGGTGGCTCTGTTTCAGAGCCGCCACCACCGAGCGAATCAACTCATCGGCCACTACCAGCTCGACTTTCCATTCCTCGACCTGTTCGACCTGCCCTGCCTCGCCAATGAACGGCTGACTGCCGTCCAGTGGACGAAACTGGCCCAGACCCAACACCTGCCATGCACAGTGGTCGTAAGCACCGATCCGTCCGCCACCGGCGGCGAATACGGCGCTTTTCACGTCTTCGACGTGACTGGTTGGAACAAAAAAGCTGAGCTTGTACACGGCGCTTAGTTCACCCACACACGAGCATTACGGAACATACGCATCAGCGGTGCATCTTCGTTCCAGTCATCCGAACGCCACGAGTTCTGCACGGCGCGGAACACACGCTCCGGGTGCGGCATCATGATGGTCACGCGACCGTCGCGGCTGGTCAAACCGGTGATCCCGCGCGGCGAGCCGTTCGGGTTGGCCGGGTAGCTTTCGGTGACCTTGCCGTGGTTGTCGACGAAACGCATCGCCACGCAACCGGACAGATCGGCTTCCAGCAGTGCTTCTTCGCTGGCGAACTCTGCATGACCTTCGCCGTGGGCGATGGCGATCGGCATGCGCGAACCGGCCATGCCCTGCAGGAAGATCGAGTTCGACTCCTGGATCTGCACCATGGCAACACGGGCTTCGAACTGCTCGGAACGGTTGCGCACGAAGTGCGGCCAGAACTCGCTGCCCGGGATCAGCTCGTGCAGGTTGGACATCATCTGGCAACCGTTGCACACGCCGAGGGTGAAGCTGTCGTTGCGCTCGAAGAAGCCCTGGAACGCATCGCGGGCACGGCTGTTGAACAGCGCGGATTTCGCCCAGCCTTCACCGGCACCCAATACGTCGCCGTAGGAGAAGCCGCCGCAAGCGACCATGCCCTTGAACTCATTCAGGTCGACACGGCCGGCCAGAATGTCGCTCATGTGCACGTCGATCGCGTTGAAACCGGCGCGGTCGAACGCAGCCGCCATTTCCACCTGACCGTTGACGCCCTGCTCACGCAGCACGGCAACCTGTGGGCGGATGCCTTTCTTGATGTAAGGCGCGGCGATGTCCTGGTTGATGTCGTAGCTCAGCTTGACGCTCAGGCCCGGGTTGTCTTCTTCCAGCAGCACGTCGAACTCTTGCTCGGCGCAGTCGGCGTTGTCACGCAGGCGCTGGATCTGGTAGCTGGTCTCGGCCCACTGACGCTGCAGCAGACGACGCTGGCCTTCGAACACGGTGTCGCCGTTGAAGGTGATGCTGATCTCGCCGTTGTTCATCGGCTGACCGACCACCGATACGCAATCACCCAGACCGGCAGCACTGAACTGCGCGAGGATGTCCGGGGTGGCGTCCTGGCGAACCTGGATCACGGCACCCAGTTCTTCGTTGAACAGGATGGCGGCGATGTCGGCGGAGGTTTCCGCCAGGCCGTCGAGGTTCAGGCTCAGGCCGCAGTGACCGGCGAACGCCATCTCGACAACGCTGGTCAGCAGACCACCGTCGGAACGGTCGTGGTAAGCCAGCAGGTGACCGTCGGCGTTGAGGCCCTGGATCACGGCGAAGAAGGCCTTCAGGTCTTCGGCGTCGTCGACGTCCGGAGCCTGCTTGCCGAGC
The DNA here is from genome assembly GCF_058986625.1 of Pseudomonas sp. GW821-FHT07G06. Lineage (NCBI taxonomy): Bacteria > Pseudomonadati > Pseudomonadota > Gammaproteobacteria > Pseudomonadales > Pseudomonadaceae > Pseudomonas > Pseudomonas sp. GW821-FHT07G06. The sequence goes on along the minus strand of NZ_JBYSVW010000004.1, from coordinate 394,373 downwards.
TTGCCGTGAACCTGCGCGAGGATCGAGGCGCCCATGCGGTTCTGGCCGCGGCCCAGGTCGATCAGGATCAGGTCGGTGGTGCCCTTGTCCATGCGCAGTTGCGGGGTCAGGGTCTGGCGGATGTCAGTCACTGGCGCAAAACCGGTGACGATCAGGGACATCGGCGAAGTGACGGACTTGTCCACGCCTTCATCGTTCCAGCGCGTGGCCATGGACATCGAGTCCTTGCCCACCGGAATGGTGATGCCCAGCTCAGGGCACAGTTCCATGCCGACCGCTTTCACGGTGTCGTACAGACGCGCGTCTTCGCCCGGGTGACCGGCAGCGGACATCCAGTTCGCCGACAGCTTGATGTCGGAGATCTTGCCGATGCGCGAGGCCGCGATGTTGGTCAGGGTTTCGCCGATGGCCATGCGGCCCGACGCCGGAGCGTCCAGCAGTGCCAGCGGAGTCCGCTCGCCCATGGCCATGGCTTCACCGGTGTAGACGTCGAAACTGGTGGCGGTGACGGCAACGTCGGCCACCGGCACCTGCCACGGGCCGACCATCTGGTCACGGGCCACGAGGCCGGTGATGGTGCGGTCGCCGATGGTGATCAGGAAGCTCTTGCTGGCCACGGCCGGGTGATGCAGGACGCGCTCGACGCAGTCGGCAATGTTCAGGGTCGACGGATCGAAGTCGTCGCCCAGCTCGGCTTCACGCACCACCGAACGGTGCATGCGCGGCGCCTTGCCCAGCAACACTTCCAGTGGCATGTCCACCGGGCTGTTGCCGAAGTGGCTGTCGGTGACGGTCAGTTGCGGCTCGGCGGTGGCTTCGCCGACCACGGCAAACGGGCAACGCTCACGTTCGCAGATCGCCTTGAAACGCTCGAAGTCAGCCGGGCCGACCGCCAGAACGTAGCGTTCCTGGGATTCGTTGGACCAGATTTCGTGCGGGGCCATGCCCGGTTCGTCGTTTGGAATGTTGCGCAGTTCGAAACGGCCACCGCGGTCGCCGTCGTTGACCAGTTCCGGGAAGGCGTTGGACAGACCGCCCGCACCCACGTCGTGGATGAAGCTGATCGGGTTCTTGTCGCCCAGTTGCCAGCAACGGTCGATGACTTCCTGGCAGCGACGTTCCATTTCCGGGTTTTCGCGCTGTACCGAAGCGAAGTCCAGGTCCGCCGAGCTGGTGCCGGTGGCCATGGAGGAAGCCGCGCCGCCACCCAGGCCGATCAGCATCGCCGGGCCGCCGAGCACGATCAGCTTGGAGCCAACGAGGATCTCGCCTTTCTTGACGTGTTCTTCGCGGATGTTGCCCATGCCGCCTGCCAGCATGATCGGCTTGTGGTAGCCGCGAACTTCGTCACCGTGCGGGGTGGTGATCGATTGCTCGAAGGTACGGAAGTAGCCGGTCAGGGCCGGACGACCGAATTCGTTGTTGAACGCGGCGCCGCCCAACGGGCCTTCGATCATGATGTCCAGCGCGGTAACGATGCGCTCAGGCTTGCCGTACGGCACTTCCCATGGCTGTTCGAAGCCCGGGATCTGCAGGTTGGACACGGTGAAACCGGTCAGGCCGGCTTTCGGCTTGGCACCGCGACCGGTCGCGCCTTCGTCGCGGATCTCGCCACCGGAACCGGTGGATGCGCCCGGGAACGGGGCAATCGCGGTCGGGTGGTTGTGGGTCTCGACCTTCATCAGGATGTGCACCGGTTCCTGCACCGCGCCGTACTGGCGGGTTTCAGGGTCCGGGAAGAAGCGACCGGCCACGGAACCGACGATCACCGAAGCGTTGTCCTTATAAGCCGACAGGACACCTTCGCTGTGCATCTGGTAGGTGTTCTTGATCATGCCGAACAGGCTTTTTTCCTGGCTCTCTCCGTCAATGTCCCAACTGGCGTTGAAGATCTTGTGACGGCAGTGCTCGGAGTTCGCCTGGGCGAACATCATCAGTTCGATGTCATGCGGGTTGCGCTTCAAGCCGACGAAGGCGTTGACCAGGTAGTCGATCTCGTCTTCGGCCAGGGCCAGGCCCAGCTCGGTGTTGGCTTTTTCCAGCGCAGCGCGGCCGCCACCCAGCACGTCGATGGCGGTCAGGGGTTTCGGTTCGGCGTGGCTGAACAGGCCGGCGGCCTGTTCGAGGTTGCCCAGGACGATCTGGGTCATGCGGTCGTGCAGACCGTCAGCGATCAACCGGGCTTCAGCGTCGCTGAACTGGCCGGCCACGTAGAACGCGATGCCGCGCTCCAGGCGCTGGATTTTCGCCAGGCCGCAGTTGCGGGCGATGTCGCTGGCCTTGCTCGACCACGGCGAGATGGTGCCGAAACGCGGCAGTACCAGAAACAGACGACCGGTCGGTTCTTGTACCGGAACGCTTGGACCGTACTTCAGAAGGCGCGCGAGCACCTGCTGTTCGTCGCCGGTCAGGACGCCGGTAACTTCGGCGAAGTGAGCGAATTCAGCATACAGGCCGCTGACAGCCGGAACCTTCTGGCTCAGTTGCTCAAGGAGCTTGCTGTGGCGAAAGGCGGAAAGGGCAGGAGCGCCGCGCAGGATCAACATCTTCGGGACAGCCTCGGGAAGGGGTGTGCTTTGAGGCCGTGCATTCTAGCCTAAACAGCCCGCGACATCACCCGAAACGCTACGCACGGTTGCACTCGGGTGTCGATCTGTGTTTCTGCCCCGAAAGTCAGGTTAACCGGGCGTATGACGACAGCTTATTTTTACTGTAACAAAACGCAGACAAGGCCCGTTCCTGCGGGGTTTCGGCCGAATTTGTGATCTCTAGCAGACTCGCCCTTCACTGTCGAGATATGGCGCCCGTGGTCCTTTGCGTATACTGCGCAGATGTTTTTCCCAATGGCTTTGCGTCCGCGGTACGCCAAATGGCTGATCGCAACCGGACTCTTCCTGATGCTCGGTGCCTGTGTTGATAAACCCAACACGCTCGAGCGCGTAAAGGAGGATGGTGTGCTGCGGGTGGTTACCCGAAACAGCCCCGCCACCTACTTTCAGGATCGCAACGGTGAAACCGGCTTCGAATACGAGCTGGTGAAGCGCTTCGCCGACGATCTGGGGGTCGAGCTCAAGATCGAGACCGCCGACAACCTCGATGACCTGTTCAACCAGGTCGGCAAGCCCAACGGCCCGGTGCTGGCGGCGGCCGGCCTGGTCAGCAGCGAAGAACGCAAGAAGCAGGTGCGCTTCTCCCACTCCTATCTGGAAGTCACCCCGCAGGTCATCTACCGCAATGGCCAGTCACGGCCGACCGACGCCAAGGATCTGGTGGGCAAGAAGATCATGGTGCTCAAGGGCAGCACCCACGCCGAACAACTGGCAAAGCTGAAACAGAAATTTCCCGGCATCGAATACGAAGAGTCTGACGCAGTCGAGGTCGTCGATCTCCTGCGCATGGTTGACGAAGGCCAGATCGACCTCACGCTCGTCGACTCCAACGAAGTCGCGATGAACCAGGTGTACTTCACCAACATCCGGGTCGCCTTCGACCTCGGTGACGCCAGCAACCAGAGCTGGGCCGTCGGGCTGGGCGACGACAACAGCCTGCTCAACGAAATCAACGACTACCTCGACAAGGTCAAGAAAAACGGCACCCTGCAACGCCTCAAGGATCGTTACTACGGGCACGTCGACGTGCTCGGCTACATGGGCGCCACCACCTTTGCCCAACACTTGCAGCAACGCCTGCCCAAGTACGAACAGCACTTCAAGTCGTACGCCAAGAAGGAGAAAGTCGACTGGCGCCTGCTGGCGGCCATCGGCTATCAGGAATCCCTGTGGCAACCGGCCGTCACGTCCAAGACCGGTGTGCGCGGCCTGATGATGCTGACCCAGAACACCGCGCAGGCCATGGGCGTGTCCAACCGCCTCGATCCGAAACAAAGCATCATGGGCGGCGCCAAGTACCTGGCCTACATGAAGGACCAGCTCGACGATTCGATCCAGGAACCGGACCGTACCTGGTTTGCCCTGGCGGCCTACAACGTCGGCAGCGGCCATCTGGACGACGCACGCAAACTGGCGGCCAAGGAAGGACTGAACCCGGACAAATGGCTGGATGTGAAGAAGATCCTGCCGCGCCTGTCCGAGAAGAAGTGGTACAGCAAGACCCGCTACGGCTACGCCCGCGGCGGCGAACCGGTGCATTTCGTGGCGAACATCCGTCGCTACTACGACATCCTGACCTGGGTAACCCAGCCGCAGCTTGAAGGCGACCAGGTCGCCGAGGGCAAACTGCTGGTGCCGGGGATCGACAAGAGCAAGCCGGCGCAGGAGCCAGCCCCGCTTTAAAACAAAAGATCGCAGCCTTCGGCAGCTCCTACAGGTGCACACATAACCCTGTAGGAGCTGCCGAAGGCTGCGATCTTTTGATCCTAGCCCTTCAAGGCAGCCGCCAGAATCAGCGCCTTCATCTCCGAAACAGCCGACTTGAAGCCAACGAACAACGCATGGGCCACCAGCGCATGCCCGATGTTCAGCTCATTGATGCCCTTGATCGCCGCCACGGCTTCAACGTTGTGATAATGCAGGCCATGCCCGGCATTGACGATCAGGCCCTGAGCCAGGCCGAAGGCCACGCCATCGGCGACACGCTTGAGTTCTTCGGCGACTTCGGTCGGTGTCTCGGCATCGGCATAACGCCCGGTGTGCAGTTCGATGGCCGGGGCGCCAACACGGCGCGAGGCTTCGATCTGACGCTCGTCGGCGTCAATGAACAGTGACACTTCGGAGCCGATCTTCGACAGGCGCTCGACCGCCGCCTTGATCCGCGCTTCCTGCCCCGCCACATCCAGTCCGCCTTCGGTGGTCAGCTCCTGACGGGTTTCCGGCACCAGGCAAATGTGCGCCGGGCGGATGCGTTCGGCGAACTGCATCATTTCTTCGGTGATGCCCATTTCGAAGTTCATGCGGGTTTGCAGCACGTCCTTGAGCACCAGAACGTCGCGCTCCTGAATGTGCCGGCGGTCTTCGCGCAGGTGCACGGTGATGCCGTCAGCGCCCGCCTCTTCCGCGTCCAGCGCTGCCTTGACCGGGTCCGGATAACGGGTGCCCCGGGCCTGACGCAGGGTGGCAACGTGGTCGATGTTCACGCCAAGAAGAATACGGGTGCTGGTGGTCACGGAAAGCGCTCCAGAAGAAGAGAAAGTTCGGTGCACAGCATACGGTGTGATCAGGGCTTGCGAAACAGCTCGCGACTGACAAGTGGACGGCCGCCCAGGTGAACGGCCAACGCCTGGCGCATCAAGCGTTTGGCGGCAGACAGAGCGCCAGGGGCAGACCAGTCGGCCTCAGCCATGGCCAGCAGTTCGGTGCCGTTGAACAGACCCGGTTGCAGCAGGTAGACACGTTCAAGCCCGGCATCCACTTGCAAACGGTAGAGGCCGTCCGGTGCGATGGGCTGATCGTGAATATCAGTCGTCAGGGAAAACCCGTAGCCAAGGTCATCGAGCAAACGCCATTCGAAGGAGCGCAGCAAGGGCTCCAGGGGTCGACCTTCGGCCAGGGCCAGCAAGGTGGCGGCGTAATGATCGAACACCGAGGGGAGCGGATCTTCAGCGGGCAACAGGCGAATCAGCAGTTCATTGAGGTAAAGACCGCTGAACAGCGCCTCGCCATTGAGCCAGGTGGAAACACCGGCACTTTCCATGCGCCCGACGTTCTTCAGCTCGCCCTTGCCCCGGAACTCGACTTCCAATGGCACGAACGGCCGCGCCAGCGTCCCGGCCTTGCCCCGCGCACTGCGCAACACCGCCCGCAGCCGGCCTTGCGGCGTCAGGAAATCCACCAGCGCACTGTTTTCACGGTAGGCGCGGGAGTGCAGGACGTAGGCGGGTTGGGCGAGGGGCGGAGTTGAGGACATGGCAATCAGAATTCTCAAGATAGGAACACGGTCTTACAAACACCCCAAAACCAATGTGGGAGCGAGCTTGCTCGCGATTGCGGTCTGTCAGTCAACATTGACGTTGAATTTCAGGTCCTCATCGCGAGCAAGCTCGCTCCCACAGGGTTTCTCTGGTGTATCAGGAACCGAGTCTTACAGGTCGCCGTAACCCAGCGAACGCAACGCACGCTCGTCATCGGACCAGCCGCCCTTAACCTTGACCCACAGGTTGAGCATGATCTTGGAGTCGAACAGCAGCTCCATGTCCTTGCGCGCTTCGGTGCCGATACGCTTGATGCGCTCGCCCTTGTCGCCAATGATGATTTTCTTCTGGCCATCGCGCTCGACGAGGATCAAGGCATGGATGTGCAGGGTCTTGCCCTGCTGCTTGAACTCTTCGATCTCGACGGTGATCTGGTACGGCAGCTCGGCGCCCATCTGGCGCATGATTTTCTCGCGCACAAGCTCGGCGGCGAGGAAACGGCTGCTGCGGTCGGTGATCTGGTCTTCCGGGAAGAAGTGATCGTTTTCCGGCAAGTGCTCGGCAATCACCCGCTCCAGTGCATCGAGGTTGTGCCCGTGTTGCGCGGAAATCGGCATGATCTGCGCATTCGGCAGCTGCTCCTGCAACCAGCTCAGGTGCGGCATCAGCTCGGCCTTGTCTTCGATGCGATCGGTCTTGTTCAGCGCCACGATCAGCGGGCCGGTCACGTACTGGACGCGCTCGAGCACCATCTGGTCCTCTTCGGTCCACTTGGTGCGGTCGACCACGAAGATCACCACGTCGACGTCTTTCAACGCAGCCGAAGCGGTCTTGTTCATGTAGCGGTTCAGGGCCTTCTCGCCACCCTTGTGCATACCGGGGGTGTCGACGTAGATCGCCTGCACGTCGCCCTCGGTCTTGATACCGAGCATGTTGTGACGGGTGGTTTGCGGCTTGCGCGAGGTGATCGCCAGCTTCTGACCCAGGATGTGGTTCAGCAGCGTGGACTTGCCCACGTTCGGACGGCCGACGATGGCAACATAGCCACAGCGCGTTGCGTTTGTATCAGTCATTGCCATTCTCCACACCCAGGGCAATCAGTGCTGCGGCGGCCGCTACCTGTTCGGCAATACGACGGCTCACACCCTGACCTCGGCTTTTTTCATTCAGTAAGATGATTTCGCATTCGACGAAGAACGTCCGGCAATGCGGCTCACCTTGGATATCCACCACTTCGTAACGCGGCAGCTCACAACCACGGGACTGCAGGAACTCTTGCAGGCGGGTCTTCGGATCTTTGTTGGTGTCGACCAGCGTCAGGCCTTCGAACTCTCCGGCCAGCCAGGCGAGCACACGCTCGCGGGCCACTTCCATGCCGGCATCGAGGTAGATCGCACCGATCAGCGCTTCCAGGGCATCGGCCAGAATCGACTCGCGACGGAAACCGCCGCTTTTCAACTCGCCGGAGCCCAGGCGCAGGTACTCGCCCAGATCGAAACCACGGGCCAGTACGGCCAGGGTCTCACCTTTCACCAAGCGCGCGCGCAAACGCGACAACTGGCCTTCGCGGGCCAGCGGAAAACGCTCGAACAACGCCTCGCCGGCGACGAAGTTGAGGATGGCGTCACCGAGGAATTCCAGGCGTTCGTTGTTACGCCCGGCAAAACTGCGGTGGGTCAGGGCCAGGACCATCAGTTCCTGATCCTTGAAGGTGTAGCCGAGCTGACGCTCTAGACGGCTTAAGGAGACGCTCACGGTTTACCCACGCTGAGTTCGTGGTTCGATTGCACTGCCATCGCCGTGAGGCGGCGCAGGCTTGGGACAATTAACGCTGTGTTCAAAAATAACGTCCTGAATATCATTGGCTTCATGCTTTTTTCCGTCACCTTCTTCAGGTTCCAGAAATGCATTCGGCGCTGTGTTCAACAGCGCCGTGTTTGATTACTTGATCAGGCCAACCCGCGAGAAATTCGGCAGGTGACTGAGTTTGGGTTCCGGCCAGCTCATCCAGACCGCGAAGGCCTTGCCGACGATATTCTTGTCGGGAACCATGCCCAGCAGATCCTTGGGAATGCTCGGATCATCCCAGTAGCGACTGTCGTTCGAGTTGTCGCGGTTGTCGCCCATCATGAAGTAGTGCCCGGCCGGCACGGTCCACGAATGGTCCGGCATGGCGCGGTAGCGACTCATCTCCTTACGGATCATGTGCTCGGCGGCACCGAGTTTTTCCTTGTAGAGCTCGGCGCTGCCCAGCGTGCCCGGCTCGGAGCCGACCAGTTGCTCGGCAATCGATTGACCGTTGACGAACAGACGCTTGTCGGCGGTGTAGCGAACCGTGTCGCCCGGCAAGCCAACCACACGCTTGATGTAGTTGACGTTCGGATCGCTCGGGTAGCGGAATACCATCACATCGCCGCGCTGCGGATCACCGACTTCGATGACTTTCTTGTCGATCACCGGCAAGCGGATCCCGTAGGAAAACTTGCTCACCAGGATGAAGTCGCCGACATCCAGGGTTGGCTTCATCGAACCGGAAGGAATCTGGAACGGTTCCACCAGGAACGAACGCAGCACCAGCACGATGAACAACACCGGGAAGAACGACTTGCCGTATTCGACCAGCAGCGGCTCTTTGTTCAGCTGCTCGACCACGACCATGTCAGGCTGGCTGACGCTGCCCTGATAGGAAGCGATGGCGGCACGCCGACGCGGGGCCAGGATCAACAGATCGAGCAACGCCAACAGGCCGCAGACAAATACGGCGATGACCAGCAACAGCGGGAAATTTAGTGACATAGGACCTAACTATCCAACCTGAGCACTGCAAGGAAGGCTTCCTGTGGAATTTCCACGTTGCCGACCTGCTTCATGCGTTTCTTACCGGCCTTTTGCTTTTCCAGCAGCTTTTTCTTACGGCTGACGTCACCACCGTAGCATTTGGCCAATACGTTCTTTCTGAGCGCCTTGACGGTTGTCCGCGCCACAATCTGCCCGCCAATGGCGGCCTGGATTGCCACGTCGAACATCTGCCGAGGAATCAGATCCTTCATCTTCTCGGTCAGCTGGCGACCTTTGTAGTGCGAATTGTCACGGTGCACGATCAGCGCCAGGGCGTCGACCTTGTCTCCGTTGATCAGCACGTCCAGTTTCACCAGGCTGGCCGATTGGTAACGATCGAAATGGTAGTCCAGAGAAGCATAGCCGCGACTGGTGGATTTCAGGCGATCGAAGAAGTCCAGCACCACTTCGTTCATCGGCAAGTCGTAGGTCACTTGTACCTGAGAGCCGAGGAACAGCATGTCGACCTGTACACCGCGTTTTTCGATGCACAGGGTAATGACGTTGCCCAGGTGCTCTTGCGGCACAAGAATATTGGCGCGCACGATCGGCTCGCGCATGTCTTCGATGGCAGACAGGTCCGGCAGCTTCGACGGGTTATCGACGTAGATCGTCTCGCCGGTCTTGAGCAGCAGCTCGAAGATTACCGTCGGCGCCGTGGTGATCAGGTCCAGGTTGTACTCGCGCTCCAGGCGCTCCTGGATGATTTCCATGTGCAGCATGCCGAGGAAACCGCAACGGAAGCCGAAGCCCAGGGCGTCGGAGCTTTCCGGCGTGTATTGCAGCGACGAATCGTTGAGGGTGAGTTTTTGCAGCGCCTCGCGGAAATCTTCGAAGTCGTCGGAGCTGACCGGGAACAGGCCGGCGTACACCTGCGGCTGAATGCGTTTGAAGCCCGGCAGTACGTCGACGTCCGGCGTCGAGCTCAAGGTCAGGGTATCGCCCACTGGCGCACCGTGAATGTCCTTGATGCTGGCGATGATGAAGCCCACTTCGCCGGCCTTCAGGTCAACGGTCGGGGTGTGTTTCGGGTTGAATACACCGACGCTGTCCACCAGGTGGATCTTGCCGGTGGACTTGACCAGGATCTTGTCGCCCTTCTTCACGCGGCCGTGGCGCACGCGCACCAGGGAGACAACGCCCAGGTAGTTGTCGAACCAGGAGTCGATGATCAACGCCTGCAGCGGATCTTCGATGTTGCCGGTCGGCGCCGGAATGGTGGTCACCAGGCGCTCGAGCACTTCATCGACGCCCAGACCGGTCTTGGCAGAGCAAGTGACCGCGTCGGTGGCATCGATGCCGATGATTTTTTCGATTTCTTCCTTGACGCGCTCCGGATCGGCCTGTGGCAGGTCGATCTTGTTCAGCACCGGCATCACTTCCAGGCCCTGCTCGATCGCCGTGTAGCAGTTGGCAACCGACTGCGCTTCAACGCCTTGACCGGCGTCGACCACCAGCAGCGCGCCTTCACAGGCCGCCAGCGAACGGCTGACTTCATAGGTGAAGTCGACGTGGCCGGGGGTGTCAATGAAGTTCAGCTGGTAGTTGATACCGTCTTTGGCTTTGTAATACAGAGTAACGCTGTGCGCCTTGATGGTGATCCCGCGCTCGCGCTCGAGGTCCATGGAGTCCAGGACCTGGGCTTCCATTTCGCGCTCGGCCAGGCCGCCACACATCTGGATGAAGCGATCGGCCAGCGTCGACTTGCCATGGTCAATGTGGGCGATGATGGAGAAATTGCGGATATGACTCAAATCACTCACGGATCAACACTCAAAAAGGCTGCAGGCATAGCCCGCCGAAAAATAGCCGGGAATTGTACCTGATCCACGGCACTAGCGTCACGTTCGCAGGTCAGACGGCACCTACAAAAACGCCCCGGTCTTGCGACAAGGGCGTTTTCTATCGTCAAAGCGCTCGGAAAAAACCCGCCATCAACCGGCCCGGCGCAGCAGCCAGAGCCCGGCCACGGCACAAATACCCGCCGGCACCAGCACTGAAAGCAAGGGTGGGAAGCCGAACACCTGGCTCGAAGGGCCCAGCAGATCCTGAACGATGCGGAAGGTGAAGCCCACCAGCACGCCGGTGAACACCCGTTGACCCAGGGTCACCGAACGCAGCGGACCAAAGATGAAGGAAATCGCCATCAACACCAGAGCGGCAGTCACCAGCGGCTGCAACACCTTGACCCAAAATGCCAGCCAGTAGCGGCTGTTGTTCAACCCCTGGTCCGCCAGGTAGTGGATATAACCCCACAGACCGCTGATCGACAGCGACTCTGGCACCATGACCACCGTGCTCAGCAATTGCGGACTCAAGGCCACGTTCCAACGCTCGACCGGGGTCGACACCACTTCAGTGCTGCGTTCGTGGAACACCGTGGTCGTGACGTCCGTCAACTGCCAGTGATCCGTGTCGAACTCGGCACGCTTGGCAAAGCTCGCCGAGAGCATGTGGCGCTCGTTGTCGAAACGGTAGCGGGTCACGCCGTACAGGATGCCGTTAGGCTGCACCGAGTTGACGTGAATGAACTCATCACCCTGGCGGTGCCACAAACCGTGCTTGGCGCTTTGTGCATCGCCGCTGCCCTGGGCCAGCGAGCGATTGGCCTGCGCGGCGGTTTCAGCGGGCGGAGCGACGTACTCGCCAATCAGCAAGCCAGCCAGCATCAACACCAGCATCGGCTTCATGACCGCCCAGACGATCCGGCCGATCGACACACCGGCGGCGCGCATGATCGTCAATTCACTGTTGCTGGCCAGAGTGCCCAGGCCGATCAGGCAACCGATCAGCGCGGCCATCGGCAGCATTTCGTACATCCGGCGCGGCGCGGTCAACAACACATAACTCAGCGCATCGACCAGGGTATAGGTGTCGCTGATTTCACTCATCTCGTCGATGAAGGCAAACAGTGTCGCCAGACCAAGAATGATCCCGAGCACCGCCAGAATCGCCATGAACACGCTGCTACCAATGTAGCGATCCAGCTTAACCACGAGCTACCTCCAGCGCGTTGCGGCGACTCGCCCTCATCAAACGCAAGGGTTCCCAATAGAGCAAGCCCAGGCCAATGGCCAGGAAAATCCCGTGCACCCACCACAAACCCACCACCGCAGGGATCTTGCCCTTGTCGAGGGCACCGCGGGCGGCAATCAGAATGGTCAGATAAGCCATATAGAGAAGAATCGCCGGCAGCAATTTGAGGAAGCGGCCCTGACGCGGGTTGACCCGCGACAGCGGCACCGCCATCAAGGTCACGATGAACACCAGCAATGGCAGCGAGATGCGCCATTGCAATTCGGCGCGCATGCGAATGTCTTCACTGCCGATCAACGTACTGGTCGGCATCGCATCGCGGTCGGTGACTTCGTCGCTGACTTCCGGTTTTGGCAGCAACACACCGTACTCGTCGTACTTGATCGCCCGGTAGTCGGCCTGCCCCGGACTACCGTCATAGCGATAGCCGTTATCCAGGATCAGGTAGCGGTTGCCGTCCGGGCGAATTTCCTGACGCCCCTTTTCCGCCACCAGCACAGAAATTCCGCGATCCTTGTTGTTGGAACTGATGTTCTTTTGCGAGATGAACACGCCACCCAGGTTCACGCGATCATCCGACATGCGCTCGGTATAGGTGACCCGGGTGCCGTCACGCAGGGACTGGAAGCGCCCCGGCTCCAGGGTATCGAATTCGGTGAGGGCATCCTGCTTGTTCAGCAGCAACTGAAACTGATTGGCCCCCTGTGGCGCCAGGCTCAGGCTCAGCCACGCGACGACGAGTGCAACCAGGGTGGCCGGAAACATCGTCATCCAGACCAGCCGCTGCTGGCTCATGCCGGTGGCCGAGAGCACGGTCATTTCGCTTTCGAGGTACATCCGCCCGTAGGACAACAGGATCCCGAGAAACAGCCCCAGCGGCAGGATCAGCTGGAGGAACCCCGGCATGCGAAAGCCCATGATCAGGAACAACGAGCCCGGATCCAGCAGGCCCGAGGCGGCCTGGGCGAGGTATTTGATGAAGCGACCGCTCATGATGATGACCAGCAGCACGGCGCTGACGGCGCTCAAGGTCAACAGGACTTCGCGGGACAGATAACGGAAGACGATCAAACCAGACACTCCAGGGTTGTCAGGCTAAGGCGGCCAAACAAGCAAACGTATCGGACAGCCCGCAAGACAGAACCGCCGAAAAAAGATGGCGCATTATCCTGTGATTGGGTGCGCCTGTCACTGCGCAATGCATTGGGCAGGTGTAGGAGCGAGCTTGCTCGCTATGGTCGTCAATGATAACGCGGGGAGCCTGAAGCCCCGCGGTGGTCTCGGGTTCATCGCGAGCAAGCTCGCTCCTACAACAGGGCCGTCAATTCCATGAAGATCGTACAACCGAGGGTTGTCAGCCGCCGGTAGCGAGGTTCAAACTGCGGCCTTTGTCGCCGGTCGATCCTGGCGCCTTTCTTTATATAAGCAATCGACGCACATAAGGTGTCGGGCGCATGCGTGATAACCATCAATTCAGGGACCCGGACATGGAACTGGTTGTAAAAAGCGTCAACCCCGAAACGTTGAAGACCGCCACTCTCGTGGTCTCCGTCGGCGAAGGCCGCAAGCTCGGCGCCGTTGCCAGACAACTCGACGAACTGAGCGGCGGCGCGATCAGCGCAGTGCTCAAGCGCGGCGACCTGGCCGGCAAGGTTGGCCAGAGCCTGTTGCTGCACAGCCTGCCGAACCTCAAGGCCGAGCGTGTGCTGCTGGTGGGCATTGGCAAGGACGACGAGCTGGGTGACCGCCCGTTCCGCAAAATCATCGCCGGCATCCTCAATACCCTGAAGGGCCTGGGCGGCAGCGACGCGGTACTGGCCCTCGACGAAGTCGTGGTCAAGGGTCGTGACAGCTATGGCAAGACCCGCCTGCTGGCCGAAACCCTGGTGGACGGCGAATACAGCTTCGAGCAGTTCAAGAGCCAGAAAGCCGATCCCCGCGCCCTGAAGAAAATCACCCTGCTGACCATCAAGGCCGCCCAGGCTGAAGTTCAGCGCGCCGTGGCCCACGCCACTGCCATCGCCAACGGCATGGCCTTCACCCGTAACCTGGGCAACCTGCCGCCGAACATCTGCCACCCGACTTTCCTCGGTGAGCAGGCAAAAGACCTGGGCAAGGAATTCAAGGATCTGAAAGTCGAAGTCCTCGACGAGAAGAAGATCAAGGCGCTGGGCATGGGTTCGTTCTACGCCGTAGGCCAGGGCAGCGCCCAGCCGCCACGCCTGATCGTCATGCAATACAACGGCGGCAAGAAATCCGAGAAGCCGTATGCGCTGGTCGGTAAAGGCATCACCTTCGACACCGGCGGCATCAGCCTCAAGCCAGGCGCCGGCATGGATGAAATGAAGTACGACATGGGCGGTGCCGCCAGCGTGTTCGGCACCCTGCGTGCCGTGCTGGAACTGAAGCTGCCGATCAACCTGGTGTGCATCCTGGCCTGTGCCGAGAACATGCCGAGCGGCAACGCTTCGCGCCCTGGCGACATTGTCACCACCATGAGCGGCCAGACCGTGGAAATCCTCAACACCGACGCCGAAGGCCGTCTGGTGCTGTGCGACGCCCTGACCTACTCCGAGCGCTTCAAGCCGCAAGCGGTCATCGACATCGCGACCCTGACCGGTGCCTGCGTGGTCGCCCTGGGTTCCCACACGTCGGGCCTGCTGGGCAACAACGACGAACTGATCGGCCAACTGCTGAGCGCCGGCAAGGCTGCCGACGACCGCGCCTGGCAACTGCCGCTGTTCGATGAGTATCAGGAACAGCTGGACAGCCCGTTCGCCGACATTGCCAACATTGGCGGCCCGAAAGCCGGCACCATCACCGCCGCCTGCTTCCTGTCGCGCTTCACCAAGAACCTGAACTGGGCGCACCTGGACATCGCCGGCACCGCCTGGACCAGCGGCGGCAAGGACAAGGGCGCCACTGGCCGTCCGGTTCCTTTGCTGACCCAATACCTGCTGGACCGCGCCAAAGCCTGAAACCAATGACCCTGGGGGGCATTGCTTTCGGGCAGTGCCCCCCCAGGGCTCAGGAACCGCAATGACCAAAGTCGACTTCTATATCCTGCCCAGCGCTGATCCTTCGGCACGCCTGGATTTCGCCTGCAAGCTCACCGAAAAAGCCTGGCGCATGGGTCACCGCGTCTACCTGCATTGCAGCGATGCCACCCAACGCAACGATCTCGACGCACGTCTCTGGACGTTCAAGGGTGAAAGCTTCGTACCCCACGGCCCCGCCGAAAACGAACCGGATGGCTTGATTGTCCTGGGTCTGGGTGACGATTGCGGTCAGCATCAGGACTTGCTGGTCAATCTCGACCTGAAAGTCCCGGCCTTCGCCCAGCGTTTCGCCCGCGTGGCGGAAGTGGTGGTGGAAGACCCGACGATTCGCCAGGCCGCGCGGGAGAGTTTCCGTTTCTACCGCGAACAGGGCTATCCTCTGCAAGATCACCGTTTACAGCGACTCTGAGCCTTCCAATGGACACTCCAAAACCGCTGCAACAGTCCGCGCACCTGCTGGACGACCTTGAGTCGATCCGCCAATTGCTCGGCGATGACAACCTGCAACCGCCCCTGCTGACCGACACGGTCGAGGAAGGCGATCAGGAACAGATTCCCATGTTGTTCGACGCAGTCAGCGAGCCTTCGCCGCCCGTCGAACCGACAGCCCCCGCCCCGATCGTAGAACCGGTCATCGCTGCTGCGCCGGCACCTGCCGTCAGCAAGAACCCGGATGACCTATTGCACCTGGACAGCGAACTGCGCGCCGCCGCGCAGTTGATCATGCAAGACGTGATCGACGATTTCGCCCCGCACATCGAGACCGAAATCAAACGCCGCCTCAGTGCGCGACTTGAGCGATTGTTGAGCCAGTACAACGATTGACCGCATACCGCTCCTTGTAGGAGCTGCCGCAGGCTGCGATCTTTTGCTTTTTCAAGATCAAAAGATCGCAGCCTTCGGCAGCTCCTACACAGTCAGGTACTCAGGTAACGCCCAATCAACGCAATCCCGCTGGCCAGCACCAGCCACGTCACCAGGCGCACGAAGGCCTCGCGAGACATCCGCATCGTCAGGCGCCGCCCGATCCACAACCCCAGCGCCATCGCCGGCAACAGACACACCGCCAGCACCAGCAACGGCAAATCGGCATACACCCCGGCAATAGCAAACAGACTCAAACGCACCACCGTGCTGCAACTGATCAGCGCACTCTGGGTCGCCCTTGCCGCCTCCTTCGGCAACCGACTGTTCAGATAGATCGCATACAGAAAGCCGCCGCTGCCAAACAACGCGCCAAACATCCCGCCCACCGTCCCCATCGGCAGAGCCCACACGGCAGACAACTGCGTCGGACGGGTTTTGACCCACAGGCTGTAGATCGCATAGACGCTGATAAACAGCCCCATCAACAGCAACAACAGATCGGACTTCAGGTTAAGCAGGAAGATCACCCCCAGCGTGCAGCCCACCGCCATGCAGGGCAACAGCCGCAACAGCTCCGGCCGGGCGACATCCCGCCGCGAAGGCAACAGGTTGCCGAATGCCGCGACAAAATCGAGCAACACCAGCAACGGCACGATCTTCGAGAGCGGCATGAACAGAATCAGAATCGGCCCGGCGATCAACGCCGTACCGAACCCGGCGATGCCGAACACAATGTAGGCCAGGGCGATACCTGTCCCGATCACCAGCCAATCCATGGCGCCGAAGGGCCATTGGTTTAACAACTCAATCACGTACACCATCCCTGTAGGAGCTGCCGAAGGCTGCGATCTTTTGATTTTGCTTTCCAAGATCAAAAGATCGCAGCCTTCGGCAGCTCCTACAAGGGGTCGTGCATTCGGTTGGAGAATGCCTTTATCATGCGCCCCATGATTAAAGATCCCTTTGCAAGACTCGGCCTGGACCGCGAAGTCCTGACCGTCAGCCAGCTCAACGGCCGCGCGCGAGTGTTGCTCGAAGACGTGTTCAGCAACATCTGGGTAGAAGGCGAAATCTCCAACCTCGCCCGCCCGGCGTCCGGCCACGTGTATTTCACCCTCAAGGACAGCGGCGCCCAGGTGCGTTGCGCGCTGTTCCGGCAGAACGCGGCACGGGTTCGCCAGGCCTTGAAGGACGGGCTGGCGGTCAAGGTGCGCGGCAAGGTCTCGTTGTTCGAGGGGCGCGGTGACTATCAACTGATCCTCGACACCGTGGAGCCGGCCGGCGATGGCGCCTTGCGCCTGGCCTTCGATGCACTCAAGGAAAAGCTCAGCGCCGAAGGCCTGTTCAGTGCCGAGCGCAAGGTCCCGCTACCGGCGCATCCGCAACGCATCGGCATCATCAGTTCGCCCACCGGCGCGGTGATCCGCGACATCATCAGTGTGTTCCGCCGTCGCGCACCGCAGGTGCAGTTGACGCTGATCCCCACCGCCGTCCAGGGCCGCGAAGCCACCGCACAGATTGTCCGCGCCCTGAAACTGGCGGATGCCCGCGGTTTCGATGCCCTGATCCTGGCCCGGGGCGGCGGTTCGCTGGAAGACCTCTGGTGTTTCAACGAAGAAGCCGTGGCCCGCGCCGTGGACGCTTGCGTGACACCGATTGTCAGCGCGGTCGGCCATGAAACCGACGTGTCGATCAGCGACTTCGTGGCCGATGTTCGCGCACCCACCCCTTCCGCTGCCGCCGAATTGCTGGCACCGGACTCCAGTGACCTGGTGCGTCGGGTCGAGAGCCTGCACCGCCGGTTGGTGATGCGCATGCGTGACCGTTTGATGCGCGACCGCCTGCGCCTGGAAGGTATCTCTCGCCGCCTGCGCCATCCCGGCGAGCGCCTGCGCCAGCAAGCGCAACGCCTGGATGACCTGGACATGCGTATGCGCCGCGCGTTCGAGCGTAGCCTCAACACCCGTCGCGAACGCTTGATCCGCCTGGAAACCCGTCTGGCCGCACAACATCCGGGCCGGCAACTGGCAATGTTGCGCCAGCGCCTCGACAGCCTGGCCGAACGCCTGCCGCGCGCCATCCGCGAAGGGCTGAAGAACCGCCGCCTGCAGTTGCACAGCCAGATGCAGACCCTGCATGTGGTCAGCCCGCTGGCGACCCTCGGCCGCGGCTACAGCATCTTGCTGGACGAGCGCGGCAATGCGATCCGCAACGCTGCGCAAACCCATACCGGCCAACGCCTGAAGGCCAAGCTGGGCGAAGGCGAACTGCAAGTGCGGGTCGAAGACAACCACCTGACGCCTGTCACCCTTTCTTTATTGGACTGATCCATGCCGCGTTTCCTGGCTCCATTGCTGTTGCTGCTCCTGACCTTCAACGCCCACGCCGACAGTTACATCACCCGCCTGTTGAACAAACCGGTGCCGGGCGGCGTGGCGGTGGTGGATCTGGGCCCGTCCGCCCAGGCGCCAAAAGCCAGTTATCAAGGCAAACCCGTGCTGGTCGTGAAGGAGCAGAACAACTGGCTGGCCATCGTCGGCGTGCCGCTGACGGTCAAGCCGGGAGCCCAATCGATCAGCAGCGGCGGCCGTCATCTGAATTTTACGGTTGGCAACAAGAAATACCCGGAACAGCGCATCACCCTGAAAAACACCCAGCAGGTCAATCCGGACCCGGAAAACCTCAAGCGCATCGAGCGTGAACTGGCCGAGCAGATTGCCGCTTACCGCACGTTCAGCCCCAATACGCCAAGCAACCTGCTGCTGGACAAACCGGTGAACGGTCCGCTGTCGAGCAAGTTTGGCGTGCGGCGCTTCTTCAACGGTGAGGAGCGTAATCCTCATTCGGGCCTGGATTTCGCGGTGGGCGCCGGCACACCGATCAAGACCCCGGCCGCGGGCAAGGTGATCCTGATCGGCAACTACTTCTTCAATGGCAATACGGTGTTCGTCGACCATGGCCAGGGCTTCATCAGCATGTTCTGCCATATGTCGAAAATCGACGTGAAAGTGGGGCAACAGCTGGCCCGGGGTGGTGTGGTTGGCAAGGTCGGGGCGACCGGCCGGGCGACAGGGCCGCATATGCACTGGAACGTCAGCCTGAACGATGCGCGGGTCGATCCGGCCATATTCATTGGTGCGTTTCAACCTTGATTATTGCGTAAGGCAGCTGACGCCATCGCGAGCAAGCTCGCTCCCACAGTGTCCGTGTTCACGCAGATCCAATGTGGGAGCGAGCTTGCTCGCGATGGCAATTTCACGGGCACCGAAAGTCGTCCAGCCCTGCCCCGCACCAATTGCGCACCGCCTGAACCTCGCGCAAAAAACAAGATCATCGCAACCATTTGAAGCAATAAAATCTCGATAAACACCAGCCCACGAGTATTCCTCTCAATTTTTTTCGACTGCTTGCCATCCTTCCCCCTCGCGGTTAGGGTTGAAGGCATGAAAACCTCTCACACCCTCATTCAGCTCCGCCAGCACAGCAGCCTGTGCCTTGTCAGTGCACGACTGCCGGGCTGAATCGTGGTGCCTCGTCCCAAGCGTCAGTCCAAGAACTTTTGATCCACCGGCAGGCCGCCTTTTTTCGGCCCACACAATAAGGATTTCCCGATGAGCATGCTCAAAGACCCGTCTTCGAAATACCGCGCGTTCCCGACCATCGACATTCCGGACCGCACCTGGCCATCGAAAACCATCACCGCCGCACCGATCTGGTGCAGTTCCGACCTGCGCGACGGCAACCAGTCGCTGATCGAGCCGATGGACGCGGTCAAGAAGCTGCGCTTCTGGAAAACCCTGGTGCAGGTTGGCGTGAAGGAAATCGAAGCGTCATTCCCGGCCGCCTCGCAAACCGACTTCGACTTCGTCCGTACCCTGATCGAAGGCAACCACATCCCGGACGACACCACCATCCAGGTGCTGACCCAGGGCCGTGAAGACCTGATCGAGCGCACCTTCGAATCCCTGCGTGGCGCGAAGAAAGCCATTGTTCACCTGTACAACGCGACCTCCCCTTCCTTCCGCCGCATTGTCTTCAACCAGGACAAGGACGGGGTCAAGGCCATCGCCGTGAACGCCGCCAAGCTGTTCGTCAAATACGCAGCCATGCAGCCGGACACCGAGTGGACCTTCGAATACTCGCCGGAGACCTTCAGCGCCACCGAACTGGAGTTCGCCAAGGAAGTCTGCGACGCGGTCATCGAGGTCTGGAACCCGACGCCCGAGCACAAGATGATCCTCAACCTGCCGGCCACCGTCGAATGCGCGACCCCGAACATCTATGCCGACCAGATCGAATGGTTTGGCCGTCACATCAACCGTCGTGACAGCGTGATCATCAGCCTGCACACCCACAACGACCGTGGCACCGGCGTTGCCGCCACCGAACTGGGCCTGATGGCCGGCGCCGACCGCGTCGAAGGCTGCCTGTTCGGCAACGGCGAGCGTACTGGCAACGTCGACCTGGTGACCGTGGCCCTGAACCTCTACACCCAGGGCGTGAACCCTGAGCTGGACTTCTCCGACATCGACGGTGTGCGCAAAGTCGTCGAAGAGTGCAACCAGATCCAGGTACACCCGCGTCACCCGTACGTCGGCGACCTGGTGCACACCGCGTTCTCCGGCTCGCACCAGGACGCGATCCGCAAGGGCTTCGCCCAGCAGAAATCCGATGCCTTGTGGGAAGTGCCGTACCTGCCGATCGACCCGGCTGACATCGGCCGCAGCTACGAGGCGGTCATCCGCGTCAACAGCCAGTCGGGCAAGGGTGGCATCGCCTACCTCCTGGAGCAGGAATACGGCATCAGCCTGCCACGTCGCATGCAGATCGAATTCAGCCAGGTCGTGCAGCGTGAAACCGACCGCCTGGGCCTTGAGATGACCGCCCAGCAAATCCACGCGCTGCTGCACAGCGAGTACTTGCAGGCCAACACCCCGTACGCGCTGGTCAGCCATCGCCTGCAGGAAGAAAATGGTCACAGCTCCGTCGAAGTGGAAGTGGCCAGCAAAGGCCAGGGTGAGACCAACCTGCACTGGCGCGGCAAGGGCAACGGTGCCCTGGAAGCGCTGGTGGCCGGGCTGCCGATCCCGGTGGAGATCATGGACTACAACGAGCACGCCATTGGCGCGGGCACCAATGCCAAGGCCGCGGCCTACATTGAACTGCGCGTGAACGGCGAACGTGCGGTGCACGGCGTCGGCATCGATGAAAACATCACCACCGCCAGCTTCAAGGCCCTGTTCAGCGCGCTGAACCGCTCGTTGAGCCAGCCGGAAGCGAAAGCGGCGTAAGACTTTGCTGCAATGCAAAAGGCCCCGGGGTTTGCACCTCGGGGCCTTTTGTTTGCCTGTCCGTTTTTATGTTGTTTGTCCCGGCCCCATCGCGAGCAAGCTCGCTCCCACATTGTCCGTGTTCACACTAACCACTGTGGGAGCGAGCTTGCTCGCGATGGGGCCCCGTCAGACAGAAAAGATTTCAGGTGAACTCGAAGGTATCGGCATCCAGATTCGCCGGAAACCGCGTGCGATAAGCTTGAAGGTCTGCGGCATTCAGAATGACCTGAAACACCCCATCCGCCTCGCCTGCGCTAAGCAACGTCTCACCCTGGAAATCCAGCACCTGGCTGTCACCGGTATAGGCAAAGCCCTTGCCATCTGAACCAATACGATTCACCGCCGCCACGTAGCACAGGTTCTCGATCGCCCGCGCCGGCAGCAAGCGGTTCCAGTGCTGGCGCCGCGCACCCGGCCAGTTCGCGGTGTACAGCAGCAGATCCGTGTCCTGAGCGTCACGACTCCACACCGGGAAGCGCAAGTCGTAGCAAATCAGCGGTCGCACGCGCCAGCCCTTTAACTCGAACTGCACCTGGCGCTCGCCAGGGGTGTAGTGGTTATGCTCACCGGCCATGCGGAACAGGTGGCGCTTGTCGTAATGCAACACCTCGCCATCCGGGCGTGCCCATAACAGGCGATTGCGATGACTGCCGTCGGCGGCCTGGATGATCACGCTGCCGGTAATCACGGCATCAAGTCTTGCCGCCTGAACCCGCAGCCACTTGCTGGTGGGGCCGTTTTCCGATTCCGCGAGGGTCTCGGACTCCATGGAAAACCCGGTGGTGAACATCTCCGGCAGAATGATCAGGTCAGCGCCGCGAGCCTGCTCCAGCAATGACTCGAAATGCTCCAGGTTGGCCTGACGGTCGTGCCAGGCCAGGGAGGTCTGGATCAGCGCCACGGTCAGGTTCGGCAATGCACTCAGATCACGCATAGTTTTTCCGCCGCTTCACGCAGGGTCTCCTCACGCTTGGCGAAGCACAGCCGCACCAGACGCTGCCCTTCAGGCGGTGTCTGGTAGAACACCGAGATCGGGATACTGGCCACACCATGCTCGCGAGTCATCCACAGGGCCATCTCGACATCATTGAGGTCCGGGCGGATCTGCGAGTAATCGACCAACTGGAAATAGGTGCCGGAAACCCGGGTGAAACTGAAACGCGACGGCACCAGCAGATCGCAGAACAGATCACGCTTGGCCTGATAGAAGTCCGGCAGCTCTTCGACGTGTTCCGGGTGTTCAGCCATGAAGTCGGCCAAGGCATATTGCAGCGGCGTCACACCACAGAAATTGACGTACTGGTGCACCTTGCGCAATTCCGCCGTCAGGGCCGGCGGCGCAACCACGTAGCCGGTTTTCCAGCCGGTGACGTGGTAGGTCTTGCCGAACGAGCTGACCACGAAAGCACGCTGATACAGCTCTTCATGGGCCAGCACGCTGACATGGGGCACACCGTCATACACCAGGTGTTCGTAGACTTCATCACTGATCACATAGATGTCGCGATCGCGGATCAAGGCGGCCAACTGATCGAGTTCGGCACGACTGATCAATGCGCCACTGGGATTGTGCGGGGAGTTGAGAATGATCATCCGCGTGCGCGGACTCAGTGCCTGGGCAAGCTTCTCGAAGTCGATACTGAAATCGTTCAAGCCCAGTTGTACGTGCACGCAACGACCGCCGGCCAGCTCTACCGAGGGCTCGTAGCTGTCGTATGCCGGATCAAACACGATGACTTCGTCGCCGCTGTGGATAACCGCCTGAATGGCACAGAAAATCGCTTCGGTCGCGCCAGGGGTGACCGTCACTTCAGTATCCGCATCCACCTGCGTGCCATAGCTGCGGGCGATCTTCACCGCAATCTGCTGACGCAACACCGGCAGCCCGGTCATCGGCGAATACTGGTTATGGCCACTGGCGATATGCCGGCCAACCGCATCGCACAGGGCCTGCGGGGCCGCGAAATCGGGAAAGCCCTGGGACAGATTGAGCGCGCCGGTCTGTGCCGCGAGCTGAGACATCTGCGTGAAGATGGTGATGCCGACATTCGGCAGCTTGCTGGTGATCATCGGTGGTTCCCTGCTCTACACCCGGCTCTACGGCGGCGCGGGGGAGTCCGAGGATAGCCCAAACGGCGCCCATAAAAAAAGGGCGCTCTGGTGAGCGCCCTCTTTCTGACCGGGCCTTGTAGGAGCTGCCGCAGGCTGCGATCTTTTGATCTTGTCTTTAAAGCAAAATCAAAAGATCGCAGCCTTCGGCAGCTCCTACAAAAGCGGTCGATAGGCCTTCAGGAATCAGCGCTTGTCGCGGCGCTTCTTGTCGGCTTTCTTGTGGTGCGACATCAAACGACGCTTCTTGTTGACCTGACGGTCGGTGAGCGTGTTCTTGTTGCCTTCGTACGGGTTCTCGCCGCCCTTGAACTCGATGCGGATCGGCGTACCGACCAGCTTCAGGACACGGCGGTAAGTGTTTTCCAGATAGCGCACGTAGGACTTCGGCACCTTCTCGATCTGGTTGCCGTGGATCACGATGATTGGCGGGTTTGCACCACCGAGGTGGGCATAACGCAGCTTGATCCGGCGGCTGTTGACCATCGGTGGCTGGTGCTCGCTGACCGCGTCTTCGAGGATCTGGGTCAGGCGGCTGGTCGGCCAACGGGTAACCGCGGACTTGAACGAGTTCTGTACCGACGCGTAGAGGTTGCCCACGCCGGTGCCGTGCAAGGCCGAGATGAAGTGGATATCGGCGTAGTCCACGAAGAACAGCCGACGTTGCAGCTCGACCTTCACGAAGTCGCGCTCGCTCGGCGTCATGCCGTCCCACTTGTTGATCGCGATGACCAGCGCACGACCCGATTCAATGGCGAAGCCCAGCAGGTTGAGGTCGTGATCGACCACGCCTTCGCGGGCGTCCATCACGAAGATCACCACGTTGGCGTCTTTGATCGCCTGCAGGGTTTTGACCACGGAGAACTTTTCGACTTCTTCGTGGATCTTGCCGCGCTTGCGCACACCGGCCGTGTCGATCAGCGTGTACTTCTCGTCGTTACGTTCGAACGGGATGTAGATACTGTCGCGGGTGGTGCCGGGTTGGTCGTAGACGATGACCCGGTCTTCACCGAGCATGCGGTTGACCAGGGTCGACTTGCCGACGTTCGGACGGCCGATGATCGCGATCTTGATCCCGTCTTTTTCGCTTGGGCCAGGAATGCGCTTGGCTTCCTCGCCTTCGGCGACGACCTCATCCTCTTCGCCTTCCTGCGGCTCATCTTCGTCACGCGGGAATTCACTCAGTGCCGCTTCCAGCAACTGGGTGATACCACGGCCGTGAGCACCGGCGATCGGGATCGCATGGCCCATGCCCAACGGGGCGAATTCGGCGCGGGCCATTTCCGGGTCGATGTTGTCGACCTTGTTGGCCACCACGTGGGAACGCTTGTTACGTTTGCGCAAATGCTCGGCGATCATCTGGTCGGCGGCGGTAAAACCGGCCTTGGCATCTACCAGGAACAGAACGACATCGGCTTCTTCGATGGCCAGCAGCGACTGCTCGGCCATCTTTTCGTCCATACCGTGTTCGTCACCGGAGATACCGCCGGTGTCGATCAGAATGTAGGAACGCCCTTGCCACTTGGCCTCACCGTACTGGCGATCACGGGTCAGACCGGACAAGTCGCCGACGATGGCGTCACGAGTCCTGGTCAGGCGGTTGAACAAGGTGGACTTGCCGACGTTCGGTCGGCCCACCAGGGCGATTACGGGAACCATGCGGCTCTCCACTTCGTTATTTCAGAAAATACAAAAGCCGCTGCGAGGCAGCGGCTGGTGCTCGGGGCAACACTGCGCGCTTGTCTGTGGGAGCGAGCCTGCTCGCGATAAACGCAAAGGCACCGCGTTCATTCAGGACGCAAACGTTATCGTTGACGTCCATCGCGAGCAGGCTCGCTCCCACATTCATACCCACAAGTGAAGCAGCCTGGGGTGGTTAACCCCAAGCATAGTCAAACCTTTACTTGATGGTCAGGGCTTCCAGTTTGCCGCTGTTGCCATACACATAAATCGTGTCACCCACCACCAGCGGACGGGCACGCAGGCCGTCGCTGTCGATGCGCTCGCGGCCGACGAATCGACCGTCCACCTGACTCAGCAGGTGCAGGTAACCTTCCAGGTCACCGACTGCAACGTAGCTGGAGAACACTTCCGGGGCCGACAGTTGACGGCGGGCCAGCGAATCGTTGCTCCACAGGGCTGTGGTGGAACGCTCGTCGACGCCTTCAACGGTACCCGAAGACAGGCTTACATAAACGGTGCCAAAGCCCTGGGCGACACCGGCGTAGCTGGAAGCATCACGCTGCCAGAGCTGACGGCCGCTTTGCAGGTCCAGAGCGGCAACGCGCCCCTGATAGCTGGCGACATACAGCGTCTCGCCCGACAGCAGCAAGCCACCGTCGATATCGACCACGCGCTCCAGTTCCGAACGACCTTGCGGGATCGCTACACGCTGTTCCCACACCGGTACGCCGTTGGAGATGTCCACGGCAACCACTTTACCGGTCGACAGGCCAGCCACCGCGAGGCGGTTGGTCACGATCGGCGCACTGGTGCCCCGCAGGGTCAGAACCGCAGGCGTGCTGTCATAGATCCAGCGACGATTACCGGTGGAGGCATCCAGGCCGATCAGGCGATCGTCCTGGGTCTGAACCACCACAACGTCACCGTTGTTGGCTGGCGGTGCAAGCACTTCGCTGGACACGCGAGCGCGCCACTTTTCTTCACCGTTGATCGCGTCCAGAGCAACGATTTCACCCTTGATCGTACCGATCGTGACCAGACCGTAACCAACGCCGACAGCGCCGGAAACAGGCAGCTCGAGATCTTTCTTCCATTTGACGTCGCCCGTGCGGCGATCCATCGCCATCAACACGCCAGTGACGTCGGCGGCATAGATGGTATCGCCATCGATGGCCGGAACCAGCATGTTGTAGGTTTCGCCCTGACCGTCACCGATCGAACGACTCCACTGCTTTTGCAGAACCACTTCTTCCTTGAAGTCGACCAGTTCGGCCGGAGGCAGTTCTTTTTTGCTGTTGCTGCTGCAACCCGCGGCCAAAATGGCCAGGGCCAGCAATGCTGCATGTTTCCAACGAATCACGTCACGCATCCCCTTTGGCCAGGTCGTCCAGCTTGATTTGCAGGCCACCGACCGCCGCTTCATCCGACAGTGCCGCCTTGGCTTTTTGATACGCCGCGCTCGCCTCGTCGGTACGCCCCAACTGCACCAGCAGGTCGCCCTTGAGTTCTTCGCGAGTGGCCAGGAATGCCTTGTCGGCATCGCCTTCGAGCAGCTTCAGGGCTTCGTCGGCCTTGTTCTGCGCGCCGAGTACCTGGGCCAGACGCTGACGGGCAATTTCACCCAGCGCCGGGTTGGCCGGTTTGGCGACAATGGCTTTGAGCTCGGTGGCCGCGTCGTCCAGCTTGCCGCTGTCGACCGCTACCTTGGCCACGAACAGGCTGCCGTACTGCGCGTAGGCGCTGCCGCCGTACTCGCTGTTGAGCTTGCCGGCCAGGTCCGAAACACGGGCCGCATCAGGCTTGCCGTCAGGCGTCAGCGTGGTTTCGAGCAATTGCTGATAGAGAATCGAGGCGCCTTGCGACTGATTGCTCTGATACTTGTGGAACGCCTGCCAGCCGAACACGATGACCAGCGCCAACAGGCCGCCAGTGACCAGGGGCTTACCGTTGCGTGACCACCATTCCTTCAGTTCCATCAAATGTTCGTCTTCGGTACTCGACACCCCAATACTCCTTAATCGCTAATTCGGCTGTTTAGACAGCTTCAACCCTGCACGACGCAGGTGGCCAGGTGCGCTGCAAGCGCATCCCAGGCAATGCTTTGTTGTTCGCCCTGGCCACGCAGGGGTTTGAAACCTACCACTTGCTGGGCCATTTCGTCGTCACCGAGGATCAGCGCGTACAGCGCACCGCTCTTGTCGGCCTTCTTGAACTGGCTTTTGAAACTGCCGGCGCCGGCATTCACTTGCAGGCGCAGGTTGGGCAACTGGTCACGAACGCGCTCCGCCAGGGTCAGCCCGGCGAGCTCGGCGGCTTCACCGAAGGCGCAGAGGTAGACGTCAACCTGCCGGGAGATCTCTTCCGGGATCTGCTCCAGGGTTTCCAGCAACAGCACCAGGCGCTCGATGCCCATGGCAAAACCAACGCCGGCGGTCGGCTTGCCGCCCATCTGCTCTACCAGGCCGTCGTAACGACCACCGGCACACACGGTGCCCTGGGCGCCGAGTTTATCGGTGACCCATTCGAAAACGGTTTTGCTGTAGTAATCCAGCCCGCGAACCAGCTTCGGGTTGATCACGTAAGGAATGCCGGCGGCATCCAGGCGAGCCTTGAGGCCCTCGAAGTGCACGCGGGATTCTTCGTCGAGGTAGTCGGCCATCTTCGGCGCATCGACCAATACCGCCTGGGTGTCGGCGTTCTTGGTATCAAGAACCCGCAGCGGGTTGGTTTTCAGGCGACGCTGGCTGTCTTCGTCGAGCTTGTCCATGTGCGCCGAGAGGTATTCGACCAGCGCTTCGCGATAACGGCCGCGGGATTCGCTGGTACCCAGGCTGTTGAGCTCGAGCTTTACCGCATCGCGGATGCCCAGCTCGCCCCACAGGCGCCAGGTCAGCACGATCAGTTCGGCGTCGATGTCCGGACCGTCGAGGTTGAACACTTCGACACCGATCTGGTGGAACTGACGATAACGGCCTTTCTGCGGACGCTCGTGGCGGAACATCGGGCCGATGTACCAGAGTTTCTGAACCTGGCCACCGCCGGTGATGCCGTGCTCCAGCACCGCGCGCACGCAGGCCGCTGTGCCTTCAGGGCGCAGGGTCAGGGAGTCGCCGTTGCGATCGTCGAAGGTGTACATCTCTTTTTCGACGATGTCGGTCACTTCACCGATGGAGCGCTTGAACAGCTCGGTGAACTCGACGATCGGCATGCGGATCTGCTTGTAACCGTAGTTATCCAGCAGGCGCGAAACCGTGCCTTCGAAATGACGCCACAGGGGGGTCTGTTCGGGCAGGATGTCGTTCATGCCACGAATGGCTTGCAATGACTTGCTCACTTTAAATCCTTAAATTCGTTCGGCTCTTCAGTCAGGTTCAGCCGCGCGCAATTACGGCAGCGTCAGCTTCGACCTTTTCGGCCGCTTTCTGACGGATCAAGCGTTCAAGCTCATCCACCAGATTGTCATTCGTCAGTTTCTGCGACGGCTTGCCGTCGATGTAAATCAGGTTTGGCGTGCCGCCGGTCAAGCCGATATGGGCTTCCTTGGCTTCGCCCGGGCCGTTGACCACGCAACCGATCACCGCGACATCCAGCGGCACCAGCAAATCCTCGAGGCGCCCTTCCAGCTCGTTCATGGTCTTGACCACATCGAAGTTCTGCCGCGAGCAGCTCGGGCAGGCGATGAAGTTGATGCCACGGGAACGCAGGTGCAGGGATTTGAGAATGTCGTAGCCGACTTTCACTTCCTCGACCGGGTCGGCCGCCAACGAGATGCGGATAGTATCGCCAATCCCTTCGGCGAGCAGCATACCGAGGCCCACGGCGGATTTCACCGTGCCTGAACGCAAACCACCGGCTTCGGTGATGCCCAGGTGCAGTGGCTGGACGATTTCCTTGGCCAGCAGGCGGTACGCTTCGACGGCCATGAACACGTCGGAGGCTTTCACGCTGACCTTGAAGTCCTGGAAGTTCAGGCGTTCAAGGTGCTCGACGTGACGCAAGGCAGACTCGACCAGCGCAGCTGGCGTGGGCTCGCCGTATTTCTTTTGCAGGTCTTTTTCCAGGGAGCCGGCGTTCACGCCGATACGGATCGGGATCCCGCGGTCACGGGCAGCATCGACCACCGCGCGCACGCGGTCTTCGCGACCGATGTTGCCCGGGTTGATCCGCAGGCAATCGACACCCAGCTCGGCGACGCGCAACGCGATGCGGTAGTCGAAGTGGATGTCGGCGACCAAGGGGACTTTGACCAACTGCTTGATCTTGCCGAAGGCCTCGGCGGCGTCCATGTCCGGAACGGAAACCCGCACGATATCGACGCCGGCCGCTTCCAGGCGATTGATTTGCGCGACCGTGGCCGCGACGTCGTTGGTATCGCTGTTGGTCATGCTCTGCACAGCGATAGGCGCATCGCCGCCAACAGGCACGTTACCGACCCAGATCTTGCGGGATTCGCGACGTTTGATTGGAGATTCGCCGTGCATGACTTATTGACCCAACTTCAGGCGAGCAGTCTCGCCACTGGTGAACGGAGCGACATCGACTGGCTGGCCGTTGTAGCTGACCTGGGCGCCACGGGCAAAGCCCAGGCGTACGGAAAACGGTGGTTTGCCATTGACCGCCAGGCTGTCGCCTTTGCGTTTGAGACCGCTGAACAGCACCTTGCCGCTACCGTCGGTCACTTGTGTCCAGCAATCGGAGGTGAACTGCACCTGAACCTGGCCTTGACCGGCCACCGGTGCGGCAGGCGCTGGCGCAGGAGCCGCAGCGGCTACCGGTGCAGTCACCGCAGGGACCGGGGCGGCAGGCGCTGCCGGAGCCGGAGTTGCCGGGGTCACCGGCGCTGCGACAACGGGCGCGGTAGTGTGCGCAGGTGCGGCTGGCGTGGTCGGCGCTGCCGGGGCGGCCGGCGCAGTCACTTGAGCCTGTTCCGGCGCTTCAGCCGGAGCCTCGGCCTGTGGCAATGCGAGAGCAGTTCCGCCTTCGGTCTGACCTTCCACGACGGCCTGGTCTTCCGGCTCGTCCAGCGGATGAATCTGTGTGGTACCGTCGGCGCCTTCGACTTCTACGTGCTCTGGTGCCAGCCCGATCAGGTCCTTGGTGCGCATCGAGGTCTGATCCTGCCACCAGACGAAACCGCCACCGATCACCGCGACCAGCAACAGCAGGCTGACGATTCGCAAAATGGTGTGGGAAACCCGGACCGGCTCTTCGATACGACCCAGGCTGTGAACATTGCTGCCCTGGGAATCGGTACCGGTGGATTGATCGAATTGCTGGACCAGAACGGCCTGGTCCATACCGAGCAATTTGGCATAGGCGCGAATGTAACCACGGGCAAAGGTATGCCCGGGCAGCTTGTCGAAAGCGCCGGCTTCCAGATTGCTCAAGGAAGTGGTGGTGAGGTTGAGCTTGAGGGCCACTTCGGCCAGCGACCAGCCATTGCTTTCGCGGGCCTGGCGCAAAGTCTCACCGGGATTAACGCGATTCGCTGCTACAACTTCGGGATGCGCCGCTTTCATCATTGCTCCGACAGGTATTGCTGATATTCCGGCGTACCGGGATAGAGTCTTTTTAGTTGCAGGCCTTTACTTGCAGCCTTGTCGCGATCTTCGAACACTTTTGCCAGCCGAACGCCGAGCAATAGACTACGTGCATTTTGCTCGGAGAGCTGGCTGAAACGGTCGTAATAATCTCGCGCGGGCACATAATGCCTGTCTTCGTAAGACAACTCAGCCATTTCCAGCAATGCACGAGGTTGTTGCCGGTTCAGGCGCAGGGCTTTTTCCAGTTGCTGCTGGGCCAGATCACGCTGGCCGAGCATCGCAGCGGTCATGCCCAGGTTCTCGAACACCCGCGAACGCTCAGGATACAGCGTATCGGCAGCGGCTTGTTCAAAGCGCTCGTAGGCTTCGGTGTAACGTTTCTGCTCGAAAAGAAAGCTGCCGTAATTATTGAGGATTCGTGCATCGCCCGGACGGGAAGACAGTGCCTTGCGAAAATGCTCGTCGGCCAACTCCGGCTCCATCTCGGCCTGGAACACCAGCCCCAGCGCCGCGTTGGCATCCGGGTCGGAGCCATCGAGTTCCAGGGCTTTTCTCAGCGGAACCTTGGCGCGCTCGGTCATGCCTTGTTGCAAATAGCCGATACCGAGCTGCACGTATGCCTCACGCGCTTCATCACGGCCCTTGCTGGTCTTCATCGGATTGTAATCACCCGAAAGCACGCAGCCAGCACACAGGCTGGCCAACAGCAAAAGCAGCGCAAAGCGCAGGGACATAGAGATCCTCTCTTAATTGTTGTTCGCAGTGCTCGAAGCAACATCGCTGTCGGCGCTCAATTCACGCACGGCGATATAACGTTCGCTGCGACGGGTGCGATCCAGCACCTGCCCTACCAATTGACCACAGGCGGCGTCGATGTCTTCACCACGGGTGGTGCGGACGGTGACGTTGAAACCGGCATGATGAAGCTGATCCTGGAAACGACGAATGGCGTTGTTGCTCGGACGCTCGTACCCGGAATGCGGGAACGGGTTGAACGGGATCAGATTGATCTTGCACGGGATGTTCTTGAGCAGCTCGATCATTTCCACGGCGTGCTCAAGCTTGTCGTTGACGTCCTTGAGCAAGGTGTACTCGATGGTCAGCACACGCTTTTCGCCCAGGGACGACATGTAGCGCTGGCACGACTCGAGCAGCATCTTAAGCGGATACTTCTTGTTGATCGGCACCAATTGGTTACGCAATGCGTCATTCGGTGCGTGCAGGGACAACGCCAGGGAGACGTCGATGTGCTTGGACAGCTCATCGATCATCGGTACCACGCCGGAGGTCGACAGGGTCACGCGGCGCTTGGAGATGCCGTAGCCCAGGTCGTCCATCATCAGATGCATGGCCGCGACGACGTTGTCGAAGTTCAGCAGCGGCTCACCCATGCCCATCATCACCACGTTGGTGATGGCACGGTCGACGGTTGCCGGGACGCTGCCAAAGGATTTGTTGGCAATCCACACCTGGCCGATGACTTCGGCGGCGGTGAGGTTGCTGTTGAAGCCTTGCTTGCCGGTGGAGCAGAAACTGCAGTCCAGGGCACAGCCTGCCTGGGACGAAACGCACAAGGTGCCGCGTTTGCCCTGGGGAATGTACACGGTCTCGACGCAGCTGCCGGACGCCACGCGCACCACCCACTTGCGGGTGCCGTCGCTGGAGATGTCCTCGCTGACCACTTCCGGACCACGGACCTCAGCAACAGCCTTGAGCTTTTCGCGCAAGGCCTTGCTGACGTTCGTCATGGCATCGAAATCATCGACACCAAAGTGGTGAATCCATTTCATTACCTGACCGGCACGGAAACGCTTCTCCCCGATTGAGTCGAAGAATTTTTCCATTTCCAGCTGAGTCAGACCCAGCAGGTTAGTTTTTACAGTCGATGTAGTCATGGATTCACCTTCACTCTTAAGCCAATGCTTAGCGAGTGGTTACTTCAGTAGCTGCGAAGAAGTACGAGATTTCGCGAGCGGCAGCGGCTTCGGAGTCCGAACCGTGTACGGCGTTGGCGTCGATGGAGTCAGCGAAGTCAGCACGGATGGTGCCGGCAGCAGCTTCTTTAGGGTTGGTAGCGCCCATCAGCTCACGGTTCAGAGCGATAGCGTTTTCGCCTTCCAGAACCTGAACGACAACCGGACCGGAGATCATGAAAGCAACCAGGTCGTTGAAGAAACCACGAGCGCTGTGCTCAGCGTAGAAGCCTTCGGCTTCGGCTTTGGACAGTTGCTTCAGTTTCGAAGCTACAACGCGCAGGCCGGCTTTTTCGAAACGAGTGGTGATCTCGCCGATCACGTTTTTAGCAACGGCGTCAGGCTTGATGATGGAGAAAGTACGTTGAACAGCCATGGTGTAACTCCAGAAACGGTAATTTACGAAAAATTAAACCCGCGAATTATACGCGGGTTCTTGGGTATTGCCTAACCTGCGGCGTGGCTCAGTCGCGTTCTTCGATCCAGTGGGCCTGAATGGCCTCCAGGATCTTTTCGCCACAATGCTCAGGCATGTCGTCGAAATCGGGTAATTCCATTACCCATTTGCGCAGATCGACGAAGTTGACCGACATAGGGTCCACGTCGGGCTTGCTTTCGGCCAGCTGGATCGCGATCTCCAGCACATCAGTCCACTTGAGTTTCATGACAATTCCTTGAATCAGTGCGGCGCTTCGGCGGCGTGGTTGAGCGAGTACTTCGGAATTTCGACCGTCAGGTCTTCGGTACCGACCTTGGCCTGGCACCCCAGGCGGGACTCGCGCTCAAGACCCCAGGCTTTATCAAGGTAGTCTTCTTCCAGCTCGTCGGCCTCTTCCAGCGAGTCGAAACCCTCGCGGATGATGCAGTGGCAGGTGGTGCAGGCGCAGACGCCGCCACAGGCGCTTTCCATCTCGATGTGGTGCTCATGGGCCAGTTCGAGGATGGAAACCCCCGTCTCAGCCTCAACAACCATGCCTTCGGGGCAAAACTTCTCGTGTGGCAGAAAAATGACCTGCGGCATCGTTATTCCTCAATCTCATTCAGGTTGCGCCCCGCCAGCGCGGCTTTCACCGTCGAGTCCAGGCGGCGGGCAGCAAAGGCGTCGGTCACTTGCGACAGACGCTTGGTCTGCTGCTCGATGGCGTAACCATCGGTACCTTTCATCAGTTCGGTCAGCTCCTGCACCTGCAGATCGATGACCAGGCGCTCTTCGGCGTCGAGCAAGCGCTCGCCATCGGCCTCCAGAGCGGCCTGCACGGCCTCGATCAGACGCTGGGCGTCGACCTGCTGTTCGCGCAGCACACGGGCAACCTTGTCGTCATTGGCGTGCTGGAACGAGTCCTTGAGCATTTTGGCGATTTCGCCGTCGGTCAGGCCGTAGGACGGCTTGACCTGAATGCTGGCTTCGACGCCCGAACCCAGTTCGCGAGCGGAAACACTGAGCAGACCGTCGGCATCGACCTGGAAGGTCACGCGAATCTTCGCCGCACCTGCCACCATTGCCGGGATACCGCGCAGTTCGAAGCGCGCCAGGGAGCGGCAGTCGCTGATCAGCTCGCGCTCGCCCTGCAACACGTGGATCGCCATGGCCGACTGGCCATCTTTATAGGTGGTGAAGTCCTGGGCGCGAGCGACGGGGATGGTGGTGTTGCGCGGAATCACCTTCTCCATCAGGCCGCCCATGGTTTCCAGGCCCAGAGACAACGGAATCACGTCGAGCAGCAGCAGTTCGCCACCATCGCGCTTGTTACCGGCCAGGGTATCGGCCTGGATCGCAGCACCGATGGCGACCACTTGATCCGGGTCGATTTCAGTCAGGGGCTGGCGACCGAACGCTTCGGCGACGGCTTCGCGAACGCGGGGCACGCGAGTCGAACCACCGACCATGACCACGGCGTGCACGTCTTCCAGCTCGATACCGGAATCACGTACCGCACGACGGCAGGCTTTGAGGCTGCGCGCGACCATCGGTTCGATCAGCGCATTGAAGGCTTCACGGGTCAGCTCGGCTTTCCAGTCGCTATAGGCAACTTCGACGGCCGCCGCATTGGTCAGGGCTTCCTTGGCCGCACAGGCGGTTTGCAGCAAGTTGCGCTGCGCACCTGGATCAAGGTCGGCGGACAGACCGGCGCTCTCAATGATCCAGCCAGCGATCGCGTGGTCGAAGTCATCGCCGCCCAGGGCGCTGTCGCCGCCGGTGGCCAGGACTTCGAAGACACCGCCGGTCAGGCGCAGAATCGAAATATCGAAGGTACCGCCGCCCAGGTCGTAAATGGCGACCAGGCCTTCGGCATGCTGATCCAGACCATAGGCCACAGCAGCAGCGGTCGGCTCATTGAGCAAACGCAGCACGTTCAGGCCGGCCAGCTTGGCCGCGTCCTTGGTGGCTTGACGCTGAGCGTCGTCGAAATAGGCCGGAACGGTGATCACCGCTCCCACCAGTTCACCACCCAGGGTTTCCTCGGCGCGCTGGCGCAGGACCTTGAGGATATCGGCGGACACTTCGACCGGGCTTTTCGGGCCCTGGATCGTGTCGATGAACGGCATGTGCGACTCGCCGCCGACAAAGCGGTAGGGCAGTTGCTCGCCCAATTGCTTGACGTCGGACAGACCCCGACCCATCAAGCGCTTGACCGACAGCACGGTGTTCAAGGGATCGGTGGCGGCAGCCAGCTTGGCGGATTCGCCAACCTCGACGCGATCGGCGTGATAGCGCACGGCAGACGGCAGGATAACCCGCCCTTGCGCGTCAGCCAGAGGCTCGGAAAGTCCACTGCGCAATGCAGCGACCAGCGAATTGGTAGTGCCCAAGTCGATCCCCACAGCCAGACGACGCTGGTGCGGTTGAGGACTTTGGCCGGGTTCGGCGATCTGCAGTAGGGCCATCGTTATCAGGACTTATCTGTATATCAGGCGTGCGACCGGAGCGGCACTGGGTTAATCGTCGAGGCGCTCTTCTAACTGGCGCACTTCGTAGGTGAGCTTGTCGAGGAACTGCATGCGCCGCATCAGGCGTTCGGCCCGTTCACGTTGCGCGGCATCGTTCCAGCAAGCTGCGAAGTTTTGGTTCAGTTCATCCTGGGCAGCCTTCAGGCGACGCTTGAAGACGGCAACGCCATTGAGATCGGCGCTGTCCTGCAGGTCTTCGAGCTCTTCACGCAGCTCCATCTGCTGCAGAAGGAACTCCGGATCATGCACCGTGACCTCCAGCGGCAGCTCGCCACCATTCAAGGCGAGCAGGTAACGCGCGCGCTTGGGTGGACTCTTGAGCGTCTGATAGGCCTCGTTGAGGCTCGCGGATTGCTCCAGCGCCAGCCGCTGCTCGCGCTCGGAAGCGTCTGCAAAGCGGTCCGGATGAACGCCGCGCGCCAACTCACGGTAGCGCGTAGCCAGCTGATCGAGATCCAGATCGAAACTCGGTTGCAGCTCGAATAAAGCGAAATGACAAGGAGTACCCACGACAAGCCTCAGATGTTGAAGCTTTCGCCGCAGCCACATTCACCGCGCACGTTGGGGTTGTTGAACTTGAAGCCTTCGTTCAACCCTTCCTTGACGAAATCGAGTTCGGTGCCGTCCAGGTAGGCCAGGCTTTTCGGGTCGATAATCACTTTTTCGCCATGACTTTCGAACACCTGGTCCTCAGCAACCACCTCGTCGACAAACTCCAGCACGTAGGCAAGGCCGGAACAGCCCGTGGTGCGAACACCCAGACGAATCCCTTCACCCTTGCCGCGCCCGTCGAGGGAGCGTCGCACGTGCTTGGCCGCCGCTTCTGTCATGCTGATAGCCATCGTTGACTCCTTACTCGTCGCCAAATGCTTAGATCAAGCCTTTCTTCTGCTTGTAGTCGCGAACAGCCGCCTTGATGGCGTCTTCAGCGAGTACCGAGCAGTGGATTTTCACTGGCGGCAGGGCCAGTTCTTCAGCCAGCTGGGTGTTCTTGATGGTTTCCGCTTCGTCCAGGGTCTTGCCCTTCATCCACTCGGTGGCGAGGGAGCTGGAAGCGATAGCCGAACCGCAGCCGTAGGTCTTGAACTTGGCATCTTCGATGATGCCGGCGTCGTTGACCTTGATCTGCAGGCGCATCACGTCGCCGCACGCCGGAGCGCCGACCATGCCGGTGCCGACATCAGGATCTTCCGCGTCCATCTTGCCGACGTTGCGCGGGTTTTCGTAGTGGTCGATGACCTTTTCGCTGTAAGCCATGATTCTCAATCCTCACTCATCAGGGCCGCTCTTGAGACCCTGTAGTTGCGCTGCATTTACCGCCGCGCTGCTACAGGACCTGTATCCGGCGGCTTCTATCGTTAGTGTGCCGCCCACTCGATCTTCGAGATATCGACGCCGTCTTTGTACATGTCCCACAGCGGCGACAGAGCGCGCAGCTTGGTTACGGCCTCGCAGACTTTCTGCGCGGCGTAGTCGATTTCTTCTTCGGTGGTGAAACGGCCGAAGGTGAAACGGATCGAGCTGTGAGCCAGTTCGTCGTTGCGGCCCAGGGCGCGCAGTACGTACGAAGGCTCAAGGGATGCCGAGGTGCAGGCCGAACCGGACGACACCGCCAGATCCTTGAGCGCCATGATCAGCGACTCGCCTTCAACGTAGTTGAAGCTCAGGTTCAGGTTGTGCGGAACGCGGGCGGTCAGGCTGCCGTTGACGTACAGCTCTTCCAGGTGCTCGACCTGCTTGTAGAAACGGTCGCTCAGGGCCTTGATGCGCACGTTCTCGGCAGCCATGTCTTCCTTGGCTACGCGGAACGCTTCGCCCATGCCGACGATCTGGTGGGTCGCCAGGGTGCCGGAACGCATGCCACGTTCGTGGCCGCCACCGTGCATGGTCGCTTCGATACGTACGCGCGGCTTGCGGCTTACGTACAGGGCGCCAATGCCTTTAGGACCGTAGGTCTTGTGGGCGGAGAACGACATCATGTCGACTTTCAGCTTCTGCAGGTCGATCTCGACCTTGCCGGTGGACTGAGCGGCGTCGACGTGGAACAGGATGCCCTTGGAACGGAGCAGTTCGCCGATCGCTGCGATGTCGTTGATGGTGCCGATTTCGTTGTTCACGTGCATGACCGAAACCAGGATGGTGTCGTCGCGCAGTTCGGCTTCGATCATCTCAGGCGTTACCAGGCCATCGGTGCGAGGCTCGATGTAGGTCACTTCGAACCCTTCACGCTCCAGTTGGCGCATGGTGTCCAGGACAGCCTTGTGCTCGATCTTGGTGGTGATCAGGTGCTTGCCTTTGGTGGCGTAGAAATGTGCCGCACCCTTGATTGCCAGGTTGTCGGATTCGGTGGCACCGGAGGTCCAGACGATTTCACGCGGGTCGGCGTTGACCAGGTCGGCGACCTGACGACGGGCGTTTTCAACGGACTCTTCAGCTTTCCAGCCGAACACGTGGGAACGGGACGCCGGGTTACCGAAGTTTCCGTCGACCAGCAGGCATTCACTCATCTTTTGCGCGACACGCGGATCAACCGGGGTGGTCGCAGAGTAATCAAGGTAAATCGGCAATTTCATGGACTATCTCCTAAATCAGGCTGGCTGGCGTGCCGCTAGCTCTTTGGCTGTCATTCGACGGCGGACGCTTCAATCTTGTCCAGGCGTGGCACCTTGCTGTTGCAACGGCGCTGGTCCTGACGCTGGGCTACTTCTTGCACCTCACGGCGAGTCACAAGGTCAGCCAAGCTGATACCGCTCAGAAATTCGTGAATCTGCAGGCTCAGGTCGCACCACAAGTGGTGGGTCAGGCAGGTGTCGCCTTGATGGCAATCACCCTGCCCCTGGCATTTGGTGGCATCGACCGATTCGTTCACCGCATCGATCACCTGGGCGACCTGGATGCCCTGCATGTCGCGGGACAATTGGTAGCCACCGCCCGGACCACGCACGCTGGACACCAGATTGCTGCGGCGCAATTTGGCAAAAAGCTGTTCGAGGTAGGACAGGGAGATGCCTTGGCGCTCGGAGATATCGGCCAGGGACACGGGCCCGTGCTGCGCGTGCAACGCCAGGTCAAGCATGGCGGTCACGGCGTATCGGCCTTTTGTAGTCAGTCGCATGGACAATTACCACGGAGTTCGGAATGAGGCGAGTATGCAATTCCCGAGTATTTAAGTCAACTATAAGACCTAGTACTTTAGTCGGGATTACCCGCAAAGAGCGGGCGCATCATAGCAGGGTCTGCGGCTTAATGGCACACCGCTTAGCGCAGCGCCATTACCCAAATACGACCCCCGACCCCTGTAGGAGCTGCCGCAGGCTGCGATCTTTTGACTTTGATTTTTAAAAAACAAGATCAAAAGATCGCAGCCTTCGGCAGCTCCTACACAAAGGCGTCAGCTGGCTTGGGTCTGGTCTTTATCTTTTACGCAGGCGAAGTCTTCTTCGCGCAGCTCAGGCAGATCTTTCGCACAGTAATTACTGCCCAGATCCTTCAACGCCCCGCACATCCCCTCCAGACGCCCATCGACCGCCTGCAAGTGGTCGAGCAACTGGTTGATGGCGCGAGCCACCGGGTCAGGCATGTCTTCAGTCACGCCGTAGGCATCAAAACCAATCTTCTCGGCCATGGCCTTGCGCTTGGCATCCTGCTCTTCGTCGGATTTGACGATGATCCGCCCCGGAATCCCGACCACGGTCGCCCCCGGAGGCACTTCCTTGGTCACGACAGCATTGGAACCCACCTTGGCGCCGGCACCGACAGTGAACGGGCCGAGCACCTTCGCGCCCGCCCCGACCACGACGCCATCACCCAGGGTCGGATGCCGCTTGCCCTTGTTCCAGCTGGTGCCGCCCAGGGTCACGCCCTGGTAAATAGTGACGTCGTCGCCGATCTCGGCAGTTTCACCGATGACGATGCCCATGCCATGGTCGATGAAGAAACGACGACCGACCTTGGCCCCCGGATGAATCTCGATCCCGGTCAGCCAGCGACCGAAGTTCGACACCAGCCGCGCCAGCCACTTCAGGTCCGCGCGCCACAACATCGCCGACAAACGGTGAATCCAGATGGCGTGCATGCCGGGGTAGCAGGTCAGGACTTCAAAAGCGTTACGCGCCGCCGGGTCTCGATGGAATACGCTCTGGATATCTTCACGCAAACGCTCAAACATCATTAATCCTTCCGCTTTAGAAGCTCACCACGGGCCGCTTTCTGGGTTTCCGTGAGGATGCCACGCAAAATATTCATTTCCGCCCGGCTGACCGAGCTGCGTCCGTACAACCGGCGCAGGCGCGCCATCAAGTGCCGTGGTTTTTCCGGATCGAGGAATTCGATGGCCACCAGGGTTTGTTCCAGGTGTTCATAGAATCGCTCCAGCTCGTCCATGGTCGCCAGCTCAGCGCTTTTGACCGAAGCCACCTCTTCCTTCTCGACCTTGCTTGGCTGGCCTTGGGCGGCCAGCCAGGACATGCGCACTTCATAGCTCAACACCTGCACCGCTGCCCCAAGGTTCAGCGAACTGAACTCAGGGTCGGATGGGATGTGCACGTGATAATGACATCGCTGCAGCTCTTCGTTGGTCAGGCCGGAATCTTCACGACCGAACACCAGGGCGATTTCCGCGCCCTGCCCGGCTTCCTCGACCACCTTCGTACCGCATTCGCGGGGATCGAGCAGCGGCCAGGGAATGCGCCGGTCGCGGGCACTGGTACCCAGCACCAGGTTGCAGCCGACCAGGGCATCTTCCAAGGTGGCGACGACTTGCGCGTTTTCAAGGATGTCACCGGCACCGGAAGCACGGGCGTCGGCTTCGTGATGCGGGAACTGACGAGGCTCGACCAGCACCAGCCGCGACAAGCCCATGTTCTTCATGGCACGCGCAGCCCCGCCGATATTGCCCGGATGGCTGGTATTGACCAGGACGACACGAATGTTATGCAGCAAGGGAGGCGCTCTCGAACACGATAATCGGGAGCGGAATCTTACAGCTGAAGCTACCGTTAAGCCATGAAAGCGAACGTCGTCCTTCTCCTGTAGAAACTTTCTGATAGAATGCCCGGCTTTCTTTAACAACCTTAGGTGACACATCCATGCAGCCCATGCTGAATATCGCGCTGCGCGCCGCCCGCAGCGCCAGTGAATTGATCTTCCGCTCCATCGAGCGCCTGGATACCATCAAGGTCGACGAAAAAGACGCCAAGGATTACGTATCCGAGGTGGATCGCGCCGCCGAACAGAAAATCATCGACGCCCTGCGCAAGGCGTACCCGAATCACTCGATCCTGGGTGAAGAGACCGGCATGCACGCCGGCACCGGCATCGAAGGCGAAGAGTACCTGTGGATCATCGATCCGCTGGACGGCACCACCAACTTCCTGCGCGGCATTCCTCACTTCGCTGTCAGCATTGCCTGCAAATACCGCGGTCGCCTGGAGCACGCTGTTGTTCTGGACCCGGTTCGCCAGGAAGAATTCACCGCCAGCCGTGGTCGCGGCGCTCAACTGAACGGACGTCGCCTGCGCGTCAGCGGTCGCACCAGCCTGGACGGCGCCCTGCTGGGTACCGGCTTCCCGTTCCGTGACGAGCAGATGGACAACCTCGACAACTACCTGGGCATGTTCCGCGCCCTGGTTGGCCAGACTGCCGGCATCCGCCGCGCAGGTTCCGCGAGCCTGGACCTGGCCTACGTGGCTGCCGGCCGCTTCGACGCCTTCTGGGAGTCGGGCCTGTCCGAGTGGGACATGGCTGCAGGCGCCCTGCTGATCCAGGAAGCCGGCGGTTTGGTGAGCGACTTCACCGGCGGTCACGACTTCCTCGAGAAAGGCCACGTCGTTGCCGGTAACACCAAATGCTTCAAGGCAGTTTTGACGGCGATCCAGCCGCACCTGCCGGCCTCGCTGAAGCGCTAAGCTTCCCGCGACAGAAAAAAGCACCCTTCGGGGTGCTTTTTTTATGCCTGCAATTCGACCTGGCTTGCTGGCGATCCGACCTGACATTGACCATTGATGCCGACTGCTACACCTCACCCCTGTAGGAGCTGCCGAAGGCTGCGATCTTTTGATTTTAAAAATCAAGATCAAAAGATCGCAGCCTTCGGCAGCTCCTACATTCGAAATCAGCTATTTGCGGGCACAAAAAAGCACCCCGCAGGGTGCTTCTTTTTTATCCAGATCACTGACCCTGCTGATTCTCCGACAGGATCAACTTGCCTTCCTTATCCACCGGAATCTGATTGCCCGGATCACGATCCATGCGCACCTTGCCTTCCTTGCCGTCCAGCGAATACCGCACGTCGTAACCTACAACCTTGTCACTGATGTCGTTGACCGTGTTGCAGCGGGTCTGGGTCGTGGTGTAGGTATCACGCTCTTGCATGCCTTCCTGCACCTTGTTGCCGGCATAACCACCACCGACAGCACCCGCGACCGTGGCGATCTTCTTGCCGGTGCCGCCACCGATCTGGTTACCCAGCAAACCACCTGCCAATGCACCGACCACCGTACCGGCGATCTGATGTTGATCTTTCACCGGCGCCTGCCGGGTGACCGTTACATCCTTGCACACTTCACGTGGAGTCTTGATTTGTGTCTTGACCGGCTCAACGGCGAGTACTTGTGCGAACTCAGGACCGCTTTTAACCAGGCTGTAGGTGGCCACAGCGCCCCCGGCAGTC
This sequence comes from Pseudomonas sp. GW821-FHT07G06, assembly GCF_058986625.1. Classification (NCBI taxonomy): domain Bacteria; kingdom Pseudomonadati; phylum Pseudomonadota; class Gammaproteobacteria; order Pseudomonadales; family Pseudomonadaceae; genus Pseudomonas; species Pseudomonas sp. GW821-FHT07G06. The sequence goes on along the minus strand of NZ_JBYSVW010000004.1, from coordinate 352,447 downwards.
ACACCGACAGCACCCAGTACAGCACCAACCAGCATCGACTTGTTCACATGAACCTCCTGGACCATCACATGCGGAACGTGTCCGCGCTTCTCCCAGCCTTGGAGCACAAAAAAAGGCGCGAGTTCAACTCGCGCCTTTTTTGGACTACATCGCAGAGAGAAACTTCCCTCAAGGACGGTCGTCGACTTCCTTCTCGGTGTTGGCAGGAGGAATCAGGTCTTCAGTGCTCAGGTTCAGCCAGATCAGCACCACGTTCGCGATGTAGATCGACGAGTAGGTACCCGCCAGAACACCGATGAACAGGGCGATGGAGAAACCGAACAGGTTGTCGCCGCCGAAGAACAGCAGGGCCGCGATCGCCAGCAAGGTGGAGATCGAAGTCGCCATGGTCCGCAGCAGGGTTTGCGTGGTCGAGATGTTGATGTTCTCGATCAGGCTGGCCTTGCGCAGTACGCGGAAGTTCTCACGAACCCGGTCGAATACCACGATGGTGTCGTTGAGCGAGTAACCGATGATCGCCAGTACCGCCGCCAGCACCGTCAGGTCGAAGGTGATCTGGAAGAACGACAGGATACCGATGGTCACGATCACGTCGTGGATCAGGGACACGATCGCACCGACCGCGAACTTCCACTGAAAGCGGAACGCCAGGTAGATCAGGATGCCGCCCAGCGCCATCAGCATGCCGAGGCCGCCCTGGTCGCGCAGTTCTTCACCCACCTGCGGGCCGACGAACTCGACACGCTTGACCGACGCCGGGTTCTCGCCGCCGACCTTCTGCAAGGCGTCAGCGACCTGGTGACCCAGTTGCGGGTCTTCGCCCGGCATGCGCACCAGCAGATCGGTGGTTGCACCGAAGTTCTGCACGATGGCTTCGTGATAACCCGCGGTCACCAGTTGCTCCCGCACCTTGGTGACATCGGCCGGACGCTCGTAGGTCAGCTCGATGAGCGTACCGCCGGTGAAGTCCAGGCCCCAGTTCATGCCCTTGTGGAAGACACTGAACAAGGCCAGTGCGGTAAGGAACAATGTGACGCCGAACGCAAAGTTGCGAACGCCCATGAAGTTGATTGTACGTAACATGGCAGCCCCTTAAATCCACAACTTCTTGAAGTCACGACCGCCGAAGATCAGGTTGACCATCGCGCGGGTCACCATGATGGCCGTGAACATCGAGGTAAAGATCCCGAGGGACATGGTCACTGCGAAGCCCTTGACCGGGCCGGTGCCCATGGCAAAGAGGATGCCGCCGACCAGCAAGGTGGTCAGGTTGGCGTCGAGAATCGCGGTGAAAGCCCGGCCGAAGCCTTCGTTGATTGCGCGCTGCACGGTCATGCCGGCGGCGATCTCTTCACGGATCCGCGAGAAGATCAGCACGTTGGCGTCGACCGCCATACCCATGGTCAATACGATACCGGCGATACCCGGCAGGGTCAGCGTTGCACCCAGCAGCGACATCAGCGCCAGCAGCATCACCATGTTCACCGCCAGAGCGACGGTGGCAATCAGGCCGAAGAAGCGGTAGATGGCCATGATGAACAGCGAGACGAACAGCATGCCCCACAGCGACGCATCGATACCCTTGGTGATGTTGTCGGCACCCAGGCTTGGACCAATGGTGCGTTCTTCAGCAAAGTACATCGGTGCAGCCAGACCACCGGCACGCAGCAGCAGCGCCAGCTCGGACGACTCGCCCTGGCCGTTCAGGCCGGTAATACGGAACTGGGCGCCCAGCGGCGACTGGATGGTCGCCAGGCTGATGATCTTCTTCTCTTCCTTGAAGCTCTGGACCGGCACGTCTTTCTCGACGCCGTTGACCACTTGCTTGGTGTAAGTGGTGACCGGACGCTGCTCGATGAAGATCACCGCCATGCTGCGACCAACGTTCGAACGGGTCGCACGGCTCATCAGCTCGCCGCCGTGGCCATCCAGACGGATATTCACTTCTGGCCTGCCGTGCTCGTCGAAGCCGGCCTTGGCGTCAGTCACCTGGTCACCGGTGATGATCAGGCCGCGCTCGATCAGCGCAGGAGGACGGCCGCCTTCACGGAACTCGAAGGATTCGGAAGTGGCTTTCGAAGCACCCGGCTCAGCGGCCAGACGGAACTCGAGGTTGGCCGTCTTGCCGAGGATACGCTTGGCTTCGGCGGTGTCCTGCACGCCCGGCAGCTCAACCACGATGCGGTTGGCGCCCTGGCGCTGGACAATCGGTTCGGCAACACCCAGCTCGTTGACGCGGTTACGTACCGTGGTCAAGTTCTGCTTGATGGAGTATTCGCGGATTTCCGCCAGCTTGGCCGGGGTCATCGCCAGACGCAGCACCGGTTGACCATTGAGGTCGGCCGGAACAATGTCGAAATCGTTGAAGTTCTTGCGGATCAGCACACGGGCCTGTTCACGGCTGTCTTCATCAGCGAAGCCCAGCTGGATGGCACCATTGAGTTGCGGCAGGCTGCGATAGCGCAGCTTTTCTTTACGCAGCAGGCTCTTTACATCGCCTTCGTAGACTTTCAGACGTGCATCGAGGGCTTTGTCCATGTCCACTTCCAGCAGGAAGTGCACACCACCGGACAAGTCCAGACCCAGCTTCATCGGGTGCGCAGCGAGGTTGCGCAGCCATTGCGGGGTGGTTTGTGCCAGGTTCAATGCAACGACGTAGTCATCACCCAACGCCTTGCGTACAACGTCCTTGGCCGGCAGCTGGTCTTCAGCCTTGGTCAGGCGAATCAGCCCGCCCTTGCCGCCCTCTGCCAGCGTGGCAGCCTTGACGTTGATCCCGGATTCCTTGAGCGCAGCGCTCACGCGATCCAGATCAGCCTGATTGACCTGCAGCGCAGTGCTTGCACCGCTGACCTGAATGGCCGGGTCATCAGGATAAAGATTGGGAGCGGAATAAATCAGACCGACCGCCAGCACCGCCAGGATCAGAATGTATTTCCACAGAGGATATTTGTTCAGCATCACGCCGCCCGTTTATGACGCGGGGCGCCTTGCGCGCCCCGTCGATTGAAAATGAAGTTGAAACTTAGATCGCTTTGAGCGTGCCTTTTGGCAGCGTCGCGGCGATGGCGCCTTTCTGGAATTTCATTTCGACGGTGTCGGAAACTTCCAGAACGACGAAATCGTCGGCCACTTTAGTGATCTTGCCGGCGATGCCGCCAGTGGTCACAACTTCGTCGCCTTTTTGCAGGCTGCTCAGCAGGTTTTTCTGCTCTTTGGCGCGCTTGGCCTGTGGACGCCAGATCATCAGGTAGAAGATGACCAGGAAGCCGACCAGGAAAATCCACTCGAAACCGCCGCCCATAGGGGCTGCCGCAGGTGCTGCAGCGTCTGCCATGGCATTAGAGATAAAAAAGCTCATTTAGCACTCCAGTTGCAAATGTTGAATCTTGGGGTCAGGAAACTCAGTCCAAAGGCGGAACAGGTAACCCGCGTTTGGCATAGAAGGCATCGACAAAGGCGGCCAATGTACCCTGTTGAATAGCCTCGCGCAAACCAGCCATAAGCACTTGATAATGACGCAAGTTATGGATGGTATTGAGCATGCTTCCCAGCATTTCGCCGCACTTGTCCAGGTGATGCAGATAAGCGCGGGAGAAGTTCTGGCAGGTATAGCAATCGCAGGTCGGATCGAGCGGCGAATCATCATGGCGATGGAACGCGTTTCGGATCTTCAGCACGCCGGTATCGATGAACAGATGCCCATTGCGGGCATTACGGGTTGGCATCACGCAATCGAACATGTCCACACCGCGGCGCACACCCTCAACCAAGTCTTCCGGTTTGCCAACGCCCATAAGGTAACGAGGTTTGTCAGCCGGCATCATGCCCGGCAGGTAATCCAGCACCTTGATCATCTCGTGCTTGGGCTCGCCCACCGACAGGCCGCCAATGGCCAGGCCGTCGAAGCCGATCTTGTCCAGGCCTTCCAGGGAGCGCATGCGCAAGTCCTGGTGCATGCCGCCCTGAACGATGCCGAACAGCGCCGCGGTGTTGTCGCCATGGGCTTCTTTCGAACGCTTGGCCCAACGCAGGGACAACTCCATGGAAATACGCGCGACGTCTTCATCAGCCGGGTACGGCGTGCATTCGTCGAAAATCATCACGATGTCCGAGCCCAGGTCACGCTGGACCTGCATCGACTCTTCCGGGCCCATGAACACCTTGGCGCCGTCGACCGGGGAAGCGAAGGTCACGCCCTCCTCCTTGATCTTGCGCATGGCGCCCAGGCTGAACACCTGGAAACCGCCGGAGTCGGTCAGGATCGGGCCTTTCCACTGCATGAAATCGTGCAGGTCGCCGTGCTTCTTGATCACTTCCGTGCCCGGGCGCAGCCACAGGTGGAAGGTGTTGCCCAGAATGATTTCAGCGCCAGTCGCCTCGATATCCCGTGGCAGCATGCCCTTGACCGTGCCGTAGGTGCCCACCGGCATGAAGGCCGGGGTCTCGACGGTACCGCGCGGGAAGGTCAAACGACCGCGACGAGCCTTGCCATCAGTGGCCAGCAGCTCGAAAGACATACGACAGGTGCGACTCATACTGTTTCCTCTGGGCCGCTTGGAGCGGGATTACGGGTGATGAACATCGCATCACCGTAGCTGAAAAAGCGGTAACCGTTGTCGACCGCGGCTTTGTAGGCAGCCATGGTTTCCGGATAACCGGCAAACGCCGAAACCAGCATCAACAGCGTGGATTCGGGCAAATGGAAGTTGGTGACCAGGGCATCGACCACATGAAACGGCCGGCCAGGGTAAATGAAAATGTCTGTATCGCCGCTGAACGGCTTGAGCACGCCATCGCGCGCCGCACTTTCCAGCGAGCGCACGCTGGTGGTCCCCACGGCCACCACGCGACCACCGCGAGCACGGCACGCAGCGACCGCATCGACCACATCCTGGCCGACTTCCAGCCACTCGCTGTGCATATGGTGGTCTTCGATCTTCTCGACCCGCACCGGCTGGAACGTACCCGCGCCGACGTGCAAGGTCACGAACGCCGTCTCGACGCCCTTGGCGGCAATCGCCTCCATCAGCACCTGATCGAAATGCAGCCCCGCCGTCGGCGCCGCCACTGCGCCCAAACGCTCGGCGTAGACGGTCTGGTAACGCTCGCGGTCGGCGCCTTCATCCGGGCGGTCTATATAAGGAGGCAACGGCATGTGCCCGACGCGATCGAGCAGCGGCAACACCTCCTCGGCAAACCCCAGCTCGAACAACGCATCGTGACGCGCCAGCATCTCGGCCTCGCCACCGCCGTCGATCAGGATCTTCGACCCAGGCTTGGGCGACTTGCTGGAACGCACATGGGCCAGCACGCGATGACTGTCCAGCACCCGCTCCACCAGGATTTCCAGCTTGCCGCCGGAAGCCTTCTGGCCAAACAGCCGCGCCGGAATCACCCGGGTATTGTTGAACACCATCAAATCGCCGGGGCGCAAATGCTCCAGCAAATCAGTGAATTGACGGTGTGCCAGGGCGCCGCTGACCCCATCCAGGGTCAACAGACGACTATTGCGACGCTCGGCCAAAGGATGGCGGGCAATCAGCGAATCAGGGAGCTCGAAAGTAAAGTCAGCAACGCGCATGATGGGGTTCGTCTAGCAGGGCCGGGAAGTCTAGCGGAATTATCAAAAATTCTCCATGTACCTGATTGACCAGCGGTTATCTCATCTCTATACTTCGCCGCCATTGAGCCCTGATGGCGGAATTGGTAGACGCGGCGGATTCAAAATCCGTTTTCGAAAGGAGTGGGAGTTCGAGTCTCCCTCGGGGCACCAAAATTAAGAAAGGTCTTGCTTAGCAAGGCCTTTTTTTTCGCCCAAAGAAAAGCACCTGCCCCCACCGACAAACGCCCCGACAACGCACCAACCTGTAGGAGCTGCCGAAGGCTGCGATCTTTTGATCTTGCCTCTCTTCGACCCTCCTCGCCGGAAGAACATTTCACAAGGATTCCCCCCATGGAATTGCACCTGGAAACCGTCGCCCTCTTCTCCCTCAAACTGGCTTATGAATCGGAAGGCCAGAGCCCGATCTTGCGGGATGATTTGGTGATGGGGGATTACCAGCGGGATGTGTTTGAGTTGCTGGTGCGGCGAGGGGATGTTGAGGGGATTCAGGTGAAGGTGGGTGAGTGTGTGGGGTTGGCGTTGGAGGCGGTTGGGGGTGTGGATAAGCCGTTGGGGCGGGAGTTGGGGAGGTTGGCGGGGGAATTTGCCGGGATTCAGATGATGGAGGAGCTTGATGCACCGCTCGTTGCGCTCAAGGATTATCTGAAAGAGATTCAATGAAGGTAAGGGGTGGCCTAAAAAGTGAACATGTCCAATAGGCGGACCAACGCTGGTCACCACATCTCGATCCCGCCTGATCAAGAGTTTTCATTCGTATGATCGCTGCTTGGATGATCGACTGCATCTCACTCAAAACGCAGTCGAGACAGGCAGTGAGCAATATTGACATTCTTCTGTAGCCAAAAACGGCCAAAGGCAGGAACTCGAAGTCGTCGGCAAAAATATTGGCGACTTTCCCGAAGCTGCGGACGGCCGTTGATATATTTAGTGGCCTAGTGATAGCGTTACGATTCTGTCTCAGGTATCGCACAGGGAATAGTTCATGATCGAAGGCAATGTACTAAAAAGCGTAGCGCGCATTTACGCGGAGGCTAGAGGTGCCAAGAAAGTATATTTTGTTGTCGATGCTAAGGGTGTAGTGGGCGACAACCTTTTCAAGCTCGGTTTAGATAAGCTTGAGCGGGATGGCGATGCAGCTCTCCCGAGCAATGTAGGCAGAATAAGCGATTACAATATAAGCGGGAAGGAAATTAAGAGGAGAGACCTTCCCATGATCAAAAAAGCCATACCAACTTATCGAACGTGGAAAGACTGGCATGGCCGAGAGCACTCTGGCGTACAGCATCGAATCATGGATGTTTACCCTATAGATTTTCTTCCCGCTCCGACAGAACGAATCATCCTAAAAAACATCGATGGTGAGTTGTATTTCGCAACTCGCGAAATTGATTTTGATGAGGATAGTGAAGGCGCTGCCCTGCACTTGGCAAATCTAATGCTTGAATGCTTTGGTAAATTCAAGATATTTGACATAAAAGACCACAAAATTGCCGACGTGCCTATCCGCCAGCTTCAGTGGGAAGTACTTCCACCAGGTAAGTATCCATGGAATGATGCTAAAGGGTATATTGAACCACATCTTCAAAGGTTAACTGCCTCTGCAAAAGGTGTCATTGAGCACCGCATGAGACTACTTTCTCAATATGAACCGGATTTTCTAGCAACCGGTCGAGGTGGCTATTCTGGATACTTCGTATTTGGATTTTCCAAGAAGAAGGCATATTTTCTCGAAAGCATACATCTAAATAACGCCACATATGTGTTCGGTCATGACTGGGAAGAACTCTCTTCTTTGAGCAAGGACGAAATTATAAATGGCGAATACGAGCACGATAGAACCATTCACGACAATCGATGGGACTATAAGATTCGTCAGTTACTTCGAGGTCAAGGCGAGATAAACTTCAAATAAAAATATTTAACGGGAGCCACGACTTTTCTATGATTCTCTCTACTACTCACAAAAATGCAAGCCCCCGGCTCCCAATAAAACCCAACCTTAGATAGGTTCCAAGAAACTGTTTTTAGTCCACCACATTAAACACTAGAGAGCAAAAATTGAGAAATTGGCTAAAAACGATTTTATTTGTCTCATCCTTCTCTCCAGCACTTTTAGTGATTGGAGGTGTCCGGTATTATTCAACCGGAACCATAGATGCTTTAGTTATCCAGCTTGTCATTATTTCAATATTAGGAATTGCCCTGCCATTCTTGATACTAGCATGGCTAAGAGCGGAGGCTGAAAGCATTAGCTTCAAGGCTAAAAAAGTAGAGTCAGCGGACTATTTCTTACTTGTTTTTATCGCAAGCTATCTGGCCCCCATCGCAATGAAAATGGCCGAGATCGATTTTATAATGTCCCTCTTGTTTATTAGCGTGACATTTATTGCAGGGTGGCTTATTTCAAACATACCATCCCACCCAGTGCTGTACTTGTTTAAATTCAGATTTTATAAAGTCGAGTCTGATGAGGGCATGGTTTACACCCTAATAACCAGAAGACAAATACTAAGCCCAAAAAACATAAAGACCGTGAAAAAAATATCTAACGGAATGTTAATGGAGTAATGCCGTAATGCTAAATCTTTTTGCGCTAACAAATAATCCAGCCAAGAGAATAGTAAGATTCATCCTGTCAAACCCAGTGCAGGTCGATCTGACTAGATACATCAAAGACCAAGAAACCGCATTCGATGAGGCAGAGCAAGAGATTGAGTTCGACGGGAAGTACAAACCGGACCCAGGCGAAGTACTTTACATTGATAACTATGACGACATTGACGATTTAAAGTCGGCCGTAGAAAATCCGCTAGGTGTAGATGAGGTAGAACCAACAGAAGATTTTTTTAACGAGATAAAAGCGCTCTTTACTGGGTACACCAACCAAGCCGGACACATCAAAGTTTTGGTGCAAAATTTTGATCGCAGAAAAATCATATCAACCAATGGTCTTTCTATATTCCACTCTGCCAACGTGTATAAAAAAATTGAAGGCATAGGATTAACCGTCGACTATAAGCTCGCTGCGACCCTGGAAGAGGGACACCTTAAATTCTTTAGCTTTCATGCTGCACGACAAATATTTGATCTAAGTGAATATTATAAAGTTGCGACAGATGATGACGTCAAAGACTTTGCCGCGTTAAATATCATCAAAGCAGCAAGCACTGATCACCTTCTTGAACTTTCTGACTCTTGGGTAAGAAGGAAGATCTCCCTAATTCAGCAAAGTGGAATTCTTCAAAACGTTCCAATCAATGAAATGAAGGCGGTTGCAATCGAGTTCAACATCCCATTCATGACAACTACGGAAGACACAATAGAGCTAATAGTTATTCCGGACAACAAGTCAGATCTAAAAAAGCTTTTGAGATTTCTGGATGAGGATTACTACAAATCTCCACTTTCAAAAACAAACTTCATAACAAACTCAAAGCGTATCGCTGACAATCGGGCATAATACTTAACATTGTCCGCGCTGAGCTTAGGCTGGGTAAAAATCGTTTTAGAACTGCTTTATGGTAAGGACGAAATATGGGGCAGATTTATTAAAAAAATAAATCCGCCCCCTTTTTCATGGAAAGAGGTCTGAACTGACCGAGACCAATTTCGGCAGCGCGCAGACGATGATTTGAATGCTGATGCTGCTCATTGCGCCCAAGGGTTACTTGAAATATTTCGTGAATACACTTAATAAATCCGCCCCAACTCCGTCCATATGAAGCAGCTTAATGCCCCTCTCATTGGGCTCAAGAATTACCTGAAAGACATTCAATGAGTGATGGCGGCGGCCTAAAAAAGAGAGCGCCCGATAGGCGGACAGACGCAGATCGCCACGTCTTATACAATAATAAATCTGAGCCCTTTTCCAGCTCACTTCCCCACTCTACCTTATGCTTACTGCAACAAGTTTATACCTAAAAGCTGACGCCCATTCTTTTCGATAAATAGGCGAGCTTGCTTGATCCCCGCTGTCAATTCAGCTTCACTAATTTCATGAGCACGATGAATTATCCCATCCCTTCTACTTATCAGCGACCTTAGCGCCTCTACTTGGGATAGTCGCTCTCCTGCACCCAACTGACCAATTCTTCTTAGTGCATCTTGGTACGATGAAAGTGCTTGGCGTAAACCGATGGTATCAGCACCATTGTCTCGATAAGCGGAAAGCCCAAGATCCTCTCTAATGTCAAATAGCCCGTATAGAAACATTTCAACCGAATGCACGGCTGCAATCGCCGCCAGCCGCCGATTATTAGCTCCACTTTCTGTCTGTAAGTGCTCAGCTCTACGAAAAAAGTCCCTCGACATAAGTAAAAACCCATCCACCTGCGTCAAAATCTCGCCCTTCTTAACGAGATATTCGAGCACCAAACTGGTAACGAAGTCTTCACCCCACGGAATAGACTCCCACCCCGAGTCTTCGTTCTGTTGTTCAATTAGCCATATTTCGCCTCGCTCGAGAATATGCACAAGGTCTGTCGATAGATCTGAGCGACGGATTGCCTCTAAGGCAAAAACGGTAGAGACCGTATCGTCTTCACTTCCAATGTAGCGAGGCCACGCACCTGATTCGCCAGAAACCTGGTTGACAAACCAATTAACCGCTTGGCGTATTCTGTGGTGATAGCGGTCATCACCAAGGCGCTGTAAAGCGACAACAGCTTGTGTCGTACCACGAACCCCGATTGTTTGAGTGCCTTCCGCGTCAACTAGTTCCCAATATCCAGCAGCATGTTGCCGCTTGGTCAGCCGGTCTATAAGCACCTCAATTTCGCGACGTAACTCAATAGTTAAGTGACGGCTCCTTGAACACAATATTAAAGACATACTTAGCTGCTCAACTGAGCTTTGATCGTCCGCTCCAAGGCGCGTTATTAGTGCACGACACCTTTCGGTGGTAGTCGCGAGAAGCAAGCGTTCGGTGGGACTACCATAAGTGTCAATGAACCAAGCTAATGAGAAGCAGGCAACTGATCTCTCCTCATTTTCAGCGTCATCCGCTTCATCATCGACTACCAACTGTCTCAGAACAGCTTCAAGCGCAGCACGGCCTTCAGGCGTTCGACGTTCAATGCCCAAAAGAGGGTAAAGGGCCGGCGTTGGCCGTTCAATCAACCTGGCGGGCAACATGGCCATCGCCTTATCTATAGAAGGAGGAAAAGTATCGAGCTCCAGTAATAGTTCTCGTCTTGCGTGTCGGTTCCTTTCTCTACACGCCTCGATGTACTCGGTTGAAATTTGCTGCAAAGAACGACGGACGGGTTCTGGTGCTGCCAGCATCAATAAGGCGGGAGGAATTTCCTGATCCTTGATCGCCCAATGAGTACGATAGCGTTCAAACTGCTCAATACCCATTTCATCTGCAAACGCCAGAACGGCATTGCGATCTAAGTAGGTTCGCTCCGGATCCGGCTCAAATGAGAACTCGAGATCCCGCCCTCGACGAGTGATACCTCTTAAGCGACCGTGGCGTACCTGAAGATGATTTTCGCCATCTGCCCCAACTTCATACATTAGGAGCGTAGGGATCTGTTCAAGGCGTACCAAGGATTCAGGATTGGCGAGAGAAATAGCTTGCGCCTCTACTCCGCTGTACTCCTTGAAGCGATCTACGGAGAAGGTCAACCGCTGCCGCTCCCACCATTCATCATTGCCAGAAACGATTAGGTTGTACATGAAACCTCCGCTGCTCTGCATCCTGTGGATTGAGCGTTGCCAACAAATAAACTTGCATGCCGTATATATTGTCAAGTTCTATGCTTGAGGCCTACCGGAAGATAGACGGTGAGAAGATAGAATGCCTAATTTCAATGACGCGACGTACTTTTCCCTTTAATTCAAAGGACCACTTCTCAAAGAGAGTGGACAGGTCACAAAGCGTCCTTAAGCTAGGGCCTTTCGAAGGTTGCAGGAAAAGGTTCTGCACGATAACCTCCCACCGTCGCTGCCAATTCAGCGACCGGGTGTGAGAGCCCGAAACAATCAAGGCGCAAAGCGCCCCAAAACCTGTCGTGGCGTTTTTTTTCGTCTGCGATATGGCTTTATGGCGGCTGTGCGTGGGAGACCTTTGGGTCTACCGGTTGCCTTGATTGCCGGTTTCTCACCCCGCGCACGGCTGTCACCCAAGCCTGTGAGAAGGCTCGTGGCAGCTCCTCAAATCAAGGATGTTGACCATGACCAAGACAAATCCGTTTGAAATTTGGCTTTTCTCTCTATGCGATTCCCAATCGCGTAACGCCCTCCCCCATTGCCTCTCCATCCTCGGAGGTGGGCAATGACTGAACAATCTGAACTCAAAACCATCGGCCTGACACCGGCCATTTACTGCGCGGATCAAGCGCTGTTTCATGTCACTCGCGGGGTTCCTCTTGGCGATGCGTTGTCCATGGCCTCCGATTTTCTGTTCCTGGCCAAGACGCTCACTGAAGATGCCGCTTATGCCAGAGATACCGACCGTCACGCCTGGGCGGCGCATTATCTGACTTCGATGAGCAAGGCGTTGGTGGATGATGCGGTGAAGGTGCTGATGCGGGATCGGGATAATGAAGTGGCGTCCAAGCGGGCTGGGGCTACGGCTTAGGGGTAGTGGGCGACGCGCCGGGATCGATTTTGGTTTCAAGCGTCAGGCGTGACGTTGTAGGGGCGGGCTTGGTTGCGGTGGGCGGGGGTATTCAGTGGGACATGTGGATGCCTTGGGTTTTTCGCGAGCGGGCTCGCTCCTACAGGGGGTTGTGGTTCAGTTCTGGGTTTTGTGTTGGCTGGGCTGGCGCCTTCGCGGGCAAGCTCGCTCCCACAGGGGGGTGCGGTGAGCTGACAGGCGTTGTTTGGACCCAGTGGGTTGTGATTTCGGTGCACCTTCGGCATTGAGGGTGGCTGGGCTGGCGCATTCGCGAGCAGGCTCGCTCCCACAGGGTTAGCGGCGTACTTCAGCGCATCTGCTCCGTAGAATTGTCCTTGGTTCTGATGCTTCTTCTCACCGGTAATGCTTGTTATACATCAGCCATCGACAGGCCCTTTGAGCATTAGGCCAGTGTGTGAACGCCCCGTGCACCACTCATCTAGACTTAATGGATAGTCGTAGGCAGAACCGAGCACGTCGCTTTGGTGCAGGTCGATCAATAGCGGCGTGGCAAGCTGCCTTTTATGCCCAGTAGAGGTGCGACGAAGATCGTGCCGGGCACAACAAGATGCCCGCTCAGGGTGCCCTGGCCAACGGCCAAATTGCCACGATACCGTGACGTGGTGTGAGTGCCGCAGCCGACACTTTCGGACGACCGACGACCTTCTGGTTTGTCCGTGACCGTGAGGATTGCTGAATGCCTGATGAGATGTTGCACCTGCCTGTGGTCAACAGTTTGCTGGAGCGCCACAAGGGCTCTGCGGGTGCGCTGTTGCCCATTCTTCATGATATTCAGGAGCGCATTGGGTACGTCCCCGATGTCGCCGTCCCCGAGATTGCCCATGCCCTGAACCTGAGCCAGGCCGAGGTTCGTGGGGTGATCAGTTTTTACCATGACTTCCGTACTGCGCCGCCTGCGCGGCATATCCTGCGGCTGTGCCGCGCCGAGTCGTGCAAGAGCCGTGGCGCCGAGCAGTTGGCGGCGCAGTTGCGTGAGCGTCTGCAACTGGATGACCACGGCAGCAGTGCCGATGGCAGCATCAGTTTGCGGCCGGTGTATTGCCTGGGTGCCTGTGCCTGTTCGCCCGCTCTGGAACTGGACGGCAAGGTGCATGCGCGGCTGAGCGCCGAGCGTCTCGATGCCTTGCTCGACGCTTGCCGGGAGGACGCGTGATGCCGACTCTTTATCTGCCCTGTGATTCGCTGGCCCGAGCGGTGGGCGCCGACGAGGTCTCCACGGCGCTGATCACTCAAGCCAGGGAACGCAATCTGCCGCTGGAACTGCAGCGCACCAGCTCGCGCGGCCTGTACTGGCTGGAACCATTACTGGAAGTAGACAGCCCGCAAGGTCGTATCGGCTTCGGGCCGCTGACTGCCGCCGATGTGCCGTCGGTGCTTGATGCGCTGCAAGGCGAGCCGTCCGCTCATCCACTGGCCTTGGGCCTGGTGGAAGAATTGCCGTATCTGAAGACTCAACAACGCTTGCTGTTCGCCCGCGCCGGCATCACCCGGCCGCTGTCGCTTGACGATTACCGGGCCCATGGCGGTTTCGAAGGTTTGAACAGGGCCGTCGCCCTTGGCGGCGAGCAGACCGCGACGGCGGTGTTCGATTCAGGCCTGCGTGGCCGTGGCGGTGCGGCCTTCCCCGCCGGGATCAAATGGCGCACGGTGCGTGCGACCGAAGCGGCGCAGAAGTACATCGTGTGCAACGCCGACGAAGGCGACTCCGGCACCTTTGCCGACCGTATGTTGATGGAAGGCGACCCTTTCCTGCTGATCGAAGGCATGGCCATTGCCGGTCTCTGCGTCGGCGCCACCTACGGCTACATCTATGTGCGCTCGGAATATCCGGATGCCGTGGCCACCCTGCGCAACGCGCTGCAGATTGCCCGGGAGAACGGTTACCTGGGCGCCAATGTCGGCGGCAGCGGTCAGGCCTTCAATATGGAAGTGCGCGTCGGCGCCGGTGCGTACATCTGCGGTGAGGAAACCGCGCTGCTGGACTCGCTCGAAGGCAAGCGCGGGATCGTCCGCGCCAAGCCGCCGATTCCTGCCTTGAAAGGGCTGTTTGGACAGCCGACCCTGGTGCACAACGTGCTGACCCTGGCCTCGGTGCCGCTGATTCTGGCCAAGGGTGCGCAGTTCTATCGCGACTACGGCATGGGCCGCTCCCTGGGCACCATGCCCTTCCAGCTGGCGGGCAATATTCGTCATGGCGGACTGGTGGAACGGGCTTTTGGCCTGTCGCTGCGGGAGCTGGTGGACGACTACGGCGGCGGTACCGCGAGTGGCCGACCGCTGAAGGCTGCGCAGGTGGGTGGCCCGCTCGGTGCCTGGGTGCCGCCGTCGCAATTCGACACGCCGCTGGATTACGAAGCCTTCGCCGCCATCGGTGCGATGCTCGGTCACGGTGGTGTGGTGGTGGCTGACGACACATTGGACATGGCCCATATGGCGCGCTTTGCGATGGAGTTCTGCGCCGAGGAATCCTGTGGCAAATGCACGCCGTGCCGCATCGGCTCGACCCGTGGCGTCGAGGTGATCGACCGTCTGTTGGCCGCACCGGACGCGAGCGGTCGCGATGAGCAGGTGATCATCCTCAAGGACCTGTGCGACACCCTGCAATACGGTTCGCTGTGCGCGTTGGGCGGCATGGTTTCCTTTCCGGTCGCCAGCGCCCTCAAGCACTTCCCCGCCGACTTCGGCTTGCAGCCCTCGGAGGCCGAGCAATGATTACTCTCTTCGACCCGAACACCGATATCGACCTCGGCACTCCTTCCCGTGAGAGCGAGGTGCAAGTCACCCTGAGCATCGACGACCGTAGCATCAGCGTGCCCGAAGGCACCTCGGTGATGCGCGCCGCCGCGCTGCTGGGCACCACCATTCCGAAACTCTGTGCCACCGACAGCCTGGAAGCCTTCGGCTCCTGCCGCATGTGCCTGGTGGAGATCGACGGCATGCGCGGTTATCCGGCGTCCTGCACCACGCCGGTTACTGAAGGCATGAGCGTGCACACCCAGACGCCGAAGCTCGCGACCCTGCGCCGTAACGTCATGGAGTTGTACATCTCCGATCACCCGCTGGACTGCCTGACCTGCTCGGCCAACGGCAACTGCGAGCTGCAAACCGTGGCCGGTCAGGTCGGCCTGCGGGAGGTGCGTTACGGCTATGAAGGCGACAACCATCTGGCCGACGTGAAGGACAAATCCAATCCCTATTTCGACTACGACCCGAGCAAGTGCATCGTCTGCAACCGCTGCGTGCGCGCCTGCGAAGAAACCCAGGGCACCTTTGCCCTGACCATTACCGGGCGCGGTTTTGAATCCCGGGTGGCCGCCGCCGGTGGGGATAACTTCCTCGACTCGGAATGCGTGTCCTGCGGCGCCTGTGTACAGGCCTGCCCTACTGCGACCCTGATGGAAAAAAGCGTGGTCGAACTCGGTCAGCCAGAACGCAGCGTGATCACCACTTGCGCCTATTGCGGCGTGGGCTGTTCGTTCCGCGCCGAGATGAAAGGCGACCAGCTGGTGCGCATGGTTCCGGACAAGAACGGCCAGGCCAACCACGGCCACTCCTGCGTCAAGGGGCGCTTTGCCTGGGGCTACGCCACCCACCCGGATCGCATCACCAAGCCGATGATCCGCAAGCACATCAACGACCCATGGCAGGAAGTCAGCTGGGATGAAGCGGTGACTTACGCCGCCAGCGAATTCCGTCGGTTGCAGCAGAAATACGGCCGCGACTCCATTGGTGGCATCACCTCCAGCCGCTGCACCAACGAAGAAACCTATCTGGTGCAAAAACTGGTGCGTGCGGCCTTCGGCAACAACAACGTCGACACCTGCGCGCGGGTCTGCCACTCGCCGACCGGTTATGGCTTGAAGCAAACCCTGGGCGAGTCCGCCGGCACCCAGAGTTTCGACTCGGTGATGCAGGCCGACGTGATCCTGGTGATGGGCGCCAACCCCAGCGACGCCCACCCGGTGTTCGCCTCCCAGCTCAAACGCCGCCTGCGTGAAGGTGCGCGACTGATCGTCATCGATCCACGACGCATTGATCTGGTGGACTCGGTGCATGCCCGCGCCGAATACCATTTGGCCCTGCGCCCGGGCACTAACGTCGCCATGCTCAATGCGCTGGCTCATGTCATTGTTACTGAAGGCCTGCTCAACCAAGCCTTTATCGACGCCCGTTGCGAGGGCAGCGATTTCGCCAACTGGAGCGAGTTCGTCAGCCGTGCGGAGAACTCGCCGGAAGTGCTGGGCGCCATCTGCGGTGTGCCCGCTGCCGACATCCGCGCCGCCGCCCGTCTGTATGCCACGGGTGGCAACGCGGCGATCTACTACGGCCTCGGCGTCACCGAACACAGCCAGGGCAGCACGGCGGTCATGGGCATCGCCAACCTCGCGATGGCCACGGGCAACATCGGCCGCGAAGGCGTGGGCGTGAACCCGTTGCGGGGGCAGAACAACGTGCAGGGTTCCTGCGACATGGGCTCCTTCCCCCACGAGTTGCCTGGTTACCGGCACATCTCCAACGAGGTGGTACGGGCGCAGTTCGAACAGGCGTGGAACGTCACCCTGCAACCCGACCCGGGCCTGCGCATTCCCAACATGTTCGAGTCGGCCCTGGCCGGCAGTTTCAAGGGCCTGTATTGCCAGGGCGAAGACATCGCCCAGAGCGATCCGAATACCCAGCACGTCACCGCTGCTTTGTCGGCCATGGAGTGCGTGGTGGTGCAGGATATTTTCCTCAATGAAACCGCCAAGTTCGCACACGTGTTCCTGCCGGGCGCCTCGTTCCTGGAAAAGGACGGCACCTTCACCAACGCCGAGCGGCGCATCTCCCGGGTGCGCAAGGTCATGGACCCGCTGGGCGGCAAGGCCGACTGGGAAGGCACCGTGGCCCTCGCCAATGCCCTGGGCTACCCGATGAACTACAAACACCCATCGGAAATCATGGATGAAATCGCCAGCCTGACACCGACCTTCACCAACGTCAGCTACACCGAACTGGACCGCCACGGCAGCCTGCAATGGCCGTGCAACGCCGCGGCGCCGGACGGTACGCCGACCATGCACATCGAGGAATTCGTGCGCGGCAAGGGGCGTTTCATGCTCACCGGCTACGTGCCCACCGAGGAGAAGGTCAACACTCGTTATCCGCTGCTGCTGACCACCGGGCGCATCCTCAGCCAGTACAACGTCGGCGCCCAGACCCGGCGCACCGACAACGTCGCCTGGCACGACGAAGACCGCCTGGAAATCCACCCGACCGACGCCGAGAGCCGTGGCATCAACGAAGGTGACTGGGTCGGCATCGGCAGCCGCGCCGGGCAGACCGTGCTGCGTGCGCGGATCACCGAACGGGTCGCCCCGGGCGTGGTGTACACCACCTTCCACTTCCCGGAATCGGGGGCCAACGTGATCACCACCGACAACTCCGACTGGGCCACCAACTGTCCGGAGTACAAGGTCACGGCCGTGGAAGTCAGCCGCGTTTATCACCCTTCGGAGTGGCAAAAGCGCTTCCAGGAGTTCAGCGATGAACAGCATCGTCTGCTCAAGGACCGGGCCCGTGGCGCCAAAGCGGAGGTACGCCGATGAGTACGGACAACCTGATCAAGATGGCCAACCAGATCGCCCAGTACTTTGCCAGCCAGCCGGACCAGCAACAGGCAGTGCTCAGCGTGCGCAATCATCTGCAGATGTACTGGGCGCCGAGCATGCGCAAGGAATTGCTGGCCTGGCAGACGGAGCATAAAGGGGCGGAACTGCACCCGCTGGTGCAGGCGGCGGTGAGTGGGGCGGGTTGGGAGGCTTAGCCTGCTGACTGCAAAAAAACTGTGGGAGCGAGCTTGCTCGCGATGAGGGCTTAACATTCAGCATTTTTGCTGGCTGATACACCGCTATCGCGAGCAAGCTCGCTCCCACAGGGGATTTGTGCCGGGGTTGGGATTTGGGCTGGCCAGGCTACACCCTACTCCTCACCCTTCCTCGCGGCCGTCACCGTCACTTCAATCGCCCGGACACTGATCGCCGCGAACGTCGCCGTCATCAGCACCCCATTGAACCCCAGCAGGATCGCCAGCACCCGTGACACGCCCAGTTTGGGCACCAGTTCTCCGTAGCCGATGGTCAGGCCGGTCACGAAGGCGAAGTAGACGCCGTCATACGGGCTCCACCCTTCCAGGTGGGCGATGATGAGGCCGAACGCAATGATCACGAGCAGCAGTATCGAGAAGATCGGCCACACCACTTTGAAGTAGAACCAGACGGCCTTGTAGAACTCGTGGCGGACGTTTGATGCACGGGCAAGGTTCATGTCGTGGGCTTCCTGGGGTTTGACTGGTGCACGGCGGTTCAATACCCCGTTCAGCTTGGCACAAGCGCTGAAAACTGCGACCAACGGGGCGTTATCTCTGGCCAGGACTATGACAAAGATGACGCCAAGCGGGCTATCCGGAAACCGCCCGCTGCTGGTGGATTCCTGTAGGAGCGAGCCTGCTCGCGATGGTCGTTAACGATAACGCGTGCTTCCTGGTTGAACGCGGCGCTCTCCAGTCCATCGCGAGCAAGCTCGCTCCCACAAAAAAATGGCCATCATCGGGGGTGATGCCAGGTTTATCCCTCAGTTCGCTTCGCTTTCCCGAATCAGTTTCTTGTTGATCTTGCCAACACTGGTCTTGGGGATTTCGGCGACGAACTTGAACTGCTTGGGGATTGCCCATTTGTTGATGCGGCCGCCGTCGACGAAGGCTTGCAGGTGCGTCTCCAGAATCTTGCGATCCAGGTATTGCCCCGGCTCGCACACCACCATCGCCATGGGGCGTTCGCCCCACTGCTCATCAACGATACCCACCACCGCGACGGACATGACGCCCGGGTGTTCGCTGATCAGGCTTTCCAGTTCCAGGGAGCTGATCCACTCGCCGCCGGTCTTGATCACGTCCTTGATGCGGTCCTTGATTTCCACGCCGCCCTGTTGGTCGATCGAGGCCATGTCGCCGGTGTGCAGCCAGCCGTTGTGCCACAGCTCCGCGCCTTTGTCCGGGGCTTTCAGATAGCCCTGGGTCAGCCACGGCGCGCGCACCACGATCTCGCCCAGGGACTCGCCGTCATGGGCCACGTCGTTTCCCTCGGCGTCGATGATCTTCAGGTCGACCATCGGCACCGGCGTGCCGGTCTTGATGCGGATCGGCAGTTGGGCTTCGGCGGATAGCTGAAGGTCTTCGTCGCGCAGGTAGGTCAGGCACAGCAACGGGCAGGTTTCCGACATGCCGTAGCCGGCGTGCACCACCATGCCTTTGGCGCTGGCTTCACTGGCGATGCCGAGGGTCAGCGCACTGCCGCCGAGGAGCATTTTCCAGCCGTCGAAACGGGTCGCCTTGCCTTCCTCACAGTTGAGGATCATCTGCAGGATGGTCGGCACGCAGTGGGAGAAGGTCACCTTCTCTTCGCGGTACAGCTTGACCAGGCTGTTGGGTTCGTAGCGGCCAGGGTAGACCTGCTTGATGCCCATCAGCGTCGCGACATACGGCACGCCCCACGCATGTACGTGGAACATCGGCGTGATCGGCATGTACACATCGTCGGAACGCAGCAGCGGCTGGCCCTGATAGACGCCCAGGGTGCCGACGGCATTCAGGGTGTGCAGCACCAGTTGCCGATGGCTGAAGTACACGCCTTTCGGGTCGCCGGTGGTGCCGGTGGTGTAGAACAGCGTGGCGACCGAGTTCTCGTCGAAATCCGGGAAATCGTACTGGTCCGGGGCCAGGGACAGTAACTGCTCGTACTCACCGAGCACCGGCAGCGAGGTCGCGGTCGCCTCGTCATCGGTAAGCTGCAGGTAGCCTTTTACCGTTTCCAGCCGTCCGTGGATCTGTTCGACCAGGGGCAGGAAGTCGTCATGCACCAGCACCAGGTCATCCTCGGCGTGGTTCATGGTGAACAGCACCTGCTCCGGCGACAGGCGAATGTTCACCGTGTGCAGCACCGCGCCGATCATCGGCACCGCGAAGAAGCATTCCAGGTAGCGATGGCTGTCCCAGTCGAGCAGGGCCACGGTGTCACCGGCCTTGACCCCGGCCGCCGTCAGCGCATTGGCCAGGCGGCGGATGCGCTGGTTCAGCGTCTGGTAGCTGTAGCGCAGTTTGTCGGCGTAGACGATTTCCCGGCCCGGCTCGTAACGCACGCCGGACAGCAGCAATTGCTTGATCAGCAAGGGATAGGCATAAGCGCCGTCGGCAGGCGGAATTATTTTTGTTTTCAGCATGGTTGGAGTTCCTTGTCCTTCGATCAGAACTGATCGGCTTTCAGCTCGTAGAGGCAGTCACTACCGGCCTTGACCGATGCGCTCAACGAGTGGATACGCGGCAGCAACCGGGCGAAGTAGAAACGCGCGGTGGCCAGTTTGCTGGTGTAGAAATCGTCTTCGGCATCCCCGCTGATGACGGCCTTGGCCATGCGCGCCCACATGTAGGCGTACGCGGTGTAGCCAAACACGTGCAGGTACTCGACCGAGGCCGCGCCGATTTCATTCGGGTTGCCCTGGGCCCGGTCCAGCAGCCACGCGGTCAGCTCGTCGAGGGTGTCCACGGCGGCATTCAGCGGCTTGGTGAACTCGTCGAGCTCCGCAGCGGCGTTAGCGGTAAAGTTGCGGATCTCCGAGGCGAACAAGCGGTAGAGCGCCCCGCCGCTGCCGACGATCTTGCGCCCGGCCAGGTCCAGGGACTGGATGCCGTTGGTGCCTTCGTAGATCTGGGTGATGCGCACGTCGCGCACCAGTTGCTCCTGGCCCCACTCGCGAATGTAGCCGTGGCCGCCGAAGACCATCTGACCGTGCAAGGTGGTTTCCAGGCCCATGTCGGTGAGGAACGCCTTGGCCACCGGGGTCAGCAGCGCCACCAGTTCCTGCGCACGATTGCGCGTGACTTCGTCTTCGCTGTACCTGGCCGTGTCCAGTTGCAACGCGACGTAGCTGGAGAACGCACGGCCGCCTTCGTTCAAGGCTTTCATGGTCAACAGCATGCGGCGCACGTCCGGGTGCACGATGATCGGGTCGGCGGCCTTGTCCTTGTTCTGCGCACCGGTCGGCGCACGGCTTTGCAGGCGGTCGCGGGCGTACGCGACGGCGTTCTGATAGGAACGCTCGCCCTGGGCCAGGCCCTGGATGCCCACCCCCAGACGCTCGTAGTTCATCATGGTGAACATCGCCGCCAGGCCTTTGTTCGGCGCGTCGACGATCCAGCCGGTGGCGCCATCGAAGTTCATCACGCAGGTGGCGGAGGCCTTGATGCCCATCTTGTGTTCGATGGAGCCACACGACAGCGCATTGTTTTCACCCAGCGAACCGTCGGCGTTGACCAGCACCTTGGGCACCAGGAACAGCGAGATGCCCTTCGGCCCTGCCGGTGCATCCGGCAGGCGCGCCAGTACCAGATGGATGATGTTCTCGGTCAGGTCGTGGTCGCCGCCGGTGATGAAGATCTTGCTGCCGCTGACCTTGTAACTGCCATCGGCCTGGGGTTCGGCCTTGGTGCGAATCAGGCCCAGGTCGGTGCCGGCATGGGCTTCGGTCAGGCACATCGAACCGGTCCAGGTGCCGGCGTACATGTTTGGCAGATAGCGTTGCTTGAGCTCTTCGCTGGCGTGGGCCTTGATTGACAGGCAGGCACCGGCGGTCAGCATCGGGTACAGGCCGAACGACAGGCTGGCCGAGTTGACCATCTCTTCGACCTGCGCCGAAATCGCCTTGGGCATGCCCATACCGCCGTACTGCGGATCACCGCCGACACCGACCCAGCCGCCCTCGGCGAAGGCTTGATAGGCCCCGGCAAAACCCTCTGGCGCGGTGACCGAACCATTGCTCCAGGTACAGCCCTGTTCGTCGGTGGCGCGGTTCAAGGGTGCGATGACTTCGCCAGTGATCTTGCCGGCCTCTTCGAGGATGGCAGCGGCAGTTTCTTCATCGATCACGTCGGCCAGGCCGGGCAAACTGGCCCAGAGCCGGGACACCTGGAAAACCTCGTTGAGTACGAAGCGCATGTCGCGCAGGGGAGCTTTGTATTCAGACATCTTGGCTTACTCGGAAGTGGTCAGGGCATGGGGCATGCCCGGACGTTCAGTGGATTCAGTGTTTTCGGCGGCAGTCTCAGAACCCGGCTGAGGGGCCCGTTCGCGCAGCAGGAAATACGACAGGGCCGGAATCAGGATCAGCGCACCGAGCATGTTCCACAGGAACATGAAGGTCAGCAGGATGCCCATGTCGGCCTGGAACTTGATCGGCGACCAGACCCAGCACACCACGCCGGCGGCGAGGGTGATGCCCACCAACCCGACCACCCGGCCTGTGAAGGACACGGCGTTGCGGTAGGCCTGGGACAGCGGCAGGCCCTGGCGCTGGAAGTGCAGTTGCACGCTGAGCAGGTACAGGGCGTAGTCCACGCCGATGCCGACGCCGAGGGCGATCACCGGCAGGGTCGCGACTTTCACGCCGATGCCCATGGCCACCATCAAGGCTTCACAGAGGATCGAGGTCAGCACCAGCGGCAACAGCGCCACCAGCGTCGCCCGCCAGCTGCGGAAGGTGATCAGGCAGAACAGCGTCACCGCCGCGTACACGTACAGCAGCATGGTGTGATTGGCTTCGCGCACCACGATGTTGGTCGCCGCCTCGATACCGGCGCTGCCGGCGGCGAGCAGGAACTGGCGATCGTCGCTGCTGTTTTCCTTCGCGAATTTGTCGGCGATGGCGACTACCGCATCGAGGGTTTCGGCCTTGTGATCCTTGAGGAACGCGATCACCGGCATCAGCGAGCACTCGGTGTTGAACAGCTCCGGGGAGTTGACCGAGGCTTGCTGCGCGGCGTAGTTGAGTACGTCCTGGTTGCGCTGGATGCTGTTGAGCTTGGGGTTGCCTTCGTAGGTGCCGGCGGTGATCTGCCGTACCGCGTTGACCAAGGACGCGGTGGCCTGCACGCCCGGATACTGTTGCAGTTCCCAGGCCAGGCGGTCGGCGAGCACCAGGGTCTTGTAGTTCAGGCAGCCTTCCGGCGCGGTCTTGATCATCACCGCGAACAGGTCGCTGGACAGCGCGTAGTGCTGGGTGATGTAGGCGTTGTCGCGGTTGTAGCGCGAGTCGGCGCGCAACTCCGGCGCACCGCTTTCCAGGTCACCGATCTTCAGGTTGAGGCTGACCACATAGCCGCCAATACCCATCAGCACCGCGACCAGCACGGCACCGGTGGCCCACTTGGCGGTGGTGAAGCGGTCGAGCGCGTCCCACAACCGGCCGAAGCCTTTGTGCTTTTCGGCGCGGGTGTCGATTTTCAACGCGCGCTCGGCGGCCTTGGCGCCAACACCGACATAGGACAACGCCACCGGCATCAGCAACAGCGAGGTGAAGATCAGCACCGCGACGCCGATGCTGGCGGTGATCGCCAGGTCCTGGATCACAGGGATATCGATCAGCATCAGCACCGCAAAGCCCACGGCATCGGCGAGCAACGCGGTGACGCCGGCGATGAACAGACGGCGGAAGGTGTAGCGCGCGGCGATCAGCTTGTGGGTGCCGCGGGCGATGTCCTGCATGATGCCGTTCATCTTCTGCGCGGCGTGGGACACGCCGATGGCGAAGATCAAAAACGGCACCAGCACCGAGTACGGATCGATGGCGTAGCCGAGCCAGGCGACGATGCCCAGTTGCCAGACCACCGCGACCAGCGAGCAGCCGACCACCAGCAAGGTGCTGCGCACGCAACGGGTGTAGGCGTAGATGATGGCCAGCGAGGTGACCACCGCCAGACCGAAGAACATCATCACCTGAATCAGGCCGTCGATCAGGTCGCCCATGAGTTTGGCGAAGCCGATCACCCGCACCTTGTAATGGCCGGTGCCTTCCACCCCGGATTTACGCGCAGCGCTGTCGCCGGCGTATTCGATCTTGTCGCGCAACTGCTCTTCGAGCATCTGCGAGAACGCGTGGTAGTTGATGCGCTGGCCACCGGCGGCGGCTTTATCCAGCAGCGGCACGATCAGCATGGTCGACTTGAAGTCGCTGGCCACCAGGCTGCCGACAATGCCGGCGCGGGAAATGTTCTGGCGCAGCTGTTCGATCTGTTCAGGCTGCCCTGAATAGGTGTCGGGCATCACCGGGCCACCCTGGAAACCGTCCTCGGTGACTTCGGTCCAGCGCACCGCCGGGCTCCACAGCGACTTCATCCAGGCGCGGTCGACGCCTTCGGTGAGGAACAGTTGGTCGTTGACCTGCTTGAGTACGTCGAGGTATTCGGGATCGAAAATATCGCCCTGGGTGTTCTCCACCACCACCCGCACCGAGTTGCCCAACCCACGCAGGGAAGCGCGGTTTTCCAGGAAGTTCTGGATGTACGGCTGGCTCTGCGGAATCATCTTTTCGAAGCTGGGACGCAGTTCCAGGCGCGTCGCCGCCATGTAGCCGAGCACCACGGTGGCCAGGGCCATCAGTAGCATGAACAGCGGACGGAAGTTGAACACCAGGCGTTCCAGGCGGTTACCGGAGCGGTGGTCGAAATCACGCAGATCGCGGATCACCGGCATGGCGTCTTGTTTGATGTTGCCCATGTCTGGGTTCTCGCTCTTAGGGTTCGAGGGCTGGATCGGCGGACAGAGTCCGGGCACCACGGCTTCCCGCCAGCACCAGGGCGCCGTCGGTGGACTGGGCAGCGCCGGCGACCGGCGTCGGTGCCGGTTGCCGTACCAGATGCATCTGCGCGCCCGTCCCCTGGCTGACCAGCATCTGCCCGCCCTGGGTGAACAAGCGATAATTGCCACGGGCATCGATCAGGCCCGCGGTGATGCTGACGCGCAGGCCGCTGTCCAGCGCAGTCCAGCTCTGGCCGCCATCGGTGCTGCGCAGCACGTTGCCGCGCAGGCCGTAGACCAGCACTTCGCCAGGCTTGCCGAGCACGCCGAAGAAGCTGCCCTGATACGGCGTCGGTACGGCATTGAAGCGTTGGGCGTTGTCGTCCCACTTGAGCAACAGGCCTTGCTCGCCGGCGATGTACAACGCGTCGCCGGTGGAGGCGATGGCGTTGAGGTGGAAGCCCTGCGGGTTGTCGGTGCGATCCTGGAAGGGCGTCCAGGTCTGGCCGCCGTCGTCGGTGCGCAGGATCAGGTTGAACACGCCGACCACATAGCCGGTTTTTTCGTTGGCGAACCAGACGTCGAGCAGCGGTTTGTCCGCGCCCTGATCGACTAGTCGTTGGCCTTCCATAGCCAACTGGGGCCATTGCTCGTTGCCCGGCTCGGCCTTGGCCAGCGCCGAGTAATGCTTGATCAGCAATTCGCCGATCTGGCGACCGTCGAGTTGCTTGTTCCAGGTCGCGCCGGCGTCGCTGCTGTGCAGCACCACGCCATCATTGCCCACCGCCCAGCCTTGGGCTGGCGTTGAAAAATTCACGGCGGTGAGATCGGCGCTGACCGGCACGGAGGCCTGCTGCCAATGCTGACCGGCATCATCGGAAAACAGAATATGGCCACGCTGGCCGACGGTAATCACACGCCCGCCGGCGCGGGTCATGCCGGACAACGGGCTGTTGATCGCCAAGGCACTGGCCCTGGCGGGCAGGTCCAGTACATCGACGTATTCGGCTGCCTGGGCGATGCCCTGCGACAGGCCGAGCACAACACCGAACGCCAAACGCAAAATATTATTTTTATACGAACACATGCTGCGTCCTCTTCGGAAAACCGCGTCGAGGCACACTTGCGTGTGCCTGACGGTAAAACCTCACGCCGTGCAGGTCATGTGGGAGCGAGCCTGCTCGCGATGGACGTTAACGATGACGCGTGCTTTCTGGATGCCCGCGTCGCCCTCTGGTCCATCGCGAGCAAGCTCGCTCCCACAGTGGATCGTGGCTTAGCGAATGCCGGCGCCTGCCAGCGATTCCGAAGACCACTGCGCCTTGGAGAGCGGCTCGATGTACTTGATGCCGCCGTAAGGACCGACCACACCGTTGATGTTGTACGAACCACCGACCAGGTCGTAGATCATGAAGGGCGTCGAGTCCGGAACCTGCTTGTCATAGCTCTGGCTCAGGAAGGCGAAGGAACCGCGATAGAGCTGACCACGGGCGTCATATTGATCCGAGGCCAAAGCGGTCCAGCTGTCTTCGTCGAGGTAGAAGCGGCGCTTGGCGTAGATGTGACGGGCACCGGCCTTGAGGTTGCCTTCGACGACCCACACGCGGTGTTTTTCCCAACGCACGAAGTCCGGCGACAGGTGATTGGCGGTGGTCAGCGACTTCGGATCCTGGACGTAGGTCAGCTTGTAGGTGTTGTAGGGCACGATCATTTCCTGCTTGCCCACCAGCTTCCAGTCGTAGCGGTCCAGCGCACCGTTGAACACGAACACGTCATCGTAGGTGCCCGCGCCGGCGGTACCCGGGTTAGGCGTGTCGTAGGCCAGGCTCGGCGCCAGTTTCACCCGACGCTGACCCGGCAAGTACTGCCAGGCGCGACGTGGCTGTTGCAACGGGTTGGCGGCGTCCTTGAGCATGATCGCCTCGCCGGCACGGCGCGCAGGGCCGGTGTACGCCAGCTTCATCTGGTAGTACACGTCGGCGCTGCTGATCGGCTGCGAGAGGTTTTCATAGATCGGGTAGGAGATGTTCGCCTGCCCTGTGGTCGCCAGGCTCGGCACACCGGCGGAGTCGACGTTCCAGGAGTCGTACTTGGAACTGATGCTGACGCCCTGGTAGCGCAACAGGAAGTTCCACATCGCTTCGTTGCCCGACTGCGGAATCGGGAACGGAATGCCCGGCAACACGTTGTCGATGGCCAGGCCACCTTCGAGGGACTTGGCGCCGCTGGCGTTCTTCACGCCGTTGTCCAGAATCGCTTGAGGCAGCGAAACGGTGCGGTGCGTCGGGAACACGTCGACACGGAACGTCGGGAAACGCTTGGCCAGTTCTACCGTGGTTGCCGTGAGCATGCCCTTGTATTGATCGACGTTCTTGCCGTCGATCACCACCAGCGGTTTTTCACTGGCAAACGGATCCGGGCGCATGCTGTCGCCGGCTTTGAAGCTGGCCGGCGCAGTGGTCAGGCCACCGTTGTAGGCGGGGATGGAGCCATCGGCGTTCCCGGCTTTTTCGGCGCCCACCAGCGTCAGGCTGGTGCCCAGTTTGGCGGCTTCCTGGGCTGAAACAGCGGCCTGTGCCTGGGCGGCGAAGACCATGGCCAGCGAGGCGGCCAACACGGTTTGTACAAATTTCATCTTGTTATTCTCCTGCTTGCATTGAGCAAATCAGTGGTGAATCAGAATGTTGTTTTCATCGTCAGGTACACGGCGCCACGGTCCTCGGTCGTGGCACCACCGCCGGAGAAGGACGAGTAGCCGCCGGCGTAGCAGGCGTAGTTTTCGTTGCCGCTGAAGGCGTTCGGGGTGGAGCCGTCGCCGCCGTTCGGGCCGGTGCTCACGCCGCTGACGTTGCACTTGTCGGTCTGGCCGAAGGAGTCCACGTACTTCAGGTCGACAAAGTATTTGTTGTACACAATGGCGCCCACGCCCACGGCATAGTTGCCGGTGTCCTTGGCCCCGCCACCGGAGACCGGCGACACACCGTCGAGACCAACGTTGACGGACATCGGTGCGTTGAGATCGACACCCGGGAAAACCTGGTACCAGGTCGGTGTGAAGTTGACTGCCAGACCCCAGTTGTCACGGGTCGGCGCGTCGATGCCGCGATAGCTGTCCTTGCCCTTGTAGAGCGCTTCGTTCTTGCTATCGAGCTTGAGCAGGTTGCTGTAGTACAGCTCGGCCAGCACGGTGGCCTGATCGAACACCGGGGTTTTCGGCAGGGTCATCAGACCGTTGAGTGTCCAGTGCAGGGTGTCGCCTGTGGCGCTCATGCTGTCGCCGCGGCTCGGGGTGTCGTAGACCACACCGGTGGCGTCCGTACGGGCAGGCAGCAGACCCAGACCTTGACCCAGGCCCAGCGGGCTGCGGGTGCTGACGATCGCCGGGATACTGGCCAGCGGCATGTTGTGGCGAACGTTCAGGTCCGAACCGACGCTGATCCCGCCGACATCCTTGGACAGGCTCAGGCCAAGGATCTTGATGTTGTCGGCATAGGCCAGTTGATAGGTGGCGGTGTCCAGCGAATTGAGGGTGTTGATCACCGCAGGCACTTGCCCCGCCGGACGGGTGCCGTTCGGGTTGGCCGAGGTAATGCCCCTGGCGTCCAGATAGGCTTGCGGCAGGATTTCCGAGGTTTCGCGGTAGTAAACGCCGAGGGTGCCATCCAGCCACGCCGGCGACCACTTGGCCATGACGCCCCAGTCGCCGCTGTCATGCGGTGTCAGGTCCTTGCCACGACGCACATTGGTCAAGGCGTTGCACGGCGCCAGGCCACAACCCAGCGGGCTGCCCGGTACCACGGCGTTGGTGTTGCCCAACAGGAACGATTGCGCGCCGAAGCCGACCAGATCGGAACCACCGTAATAGGTGCCCGCTTCCGGCAGGCGCGCGGCATCCCAATTGAGGAAATACTGGGCACCCACGGTCAGCTCGGGATTGACGGTGAACGTCATCGACAGCTGGTTACGCGGAACGAACAGTTCCTTGGCCTCGGTACCCGGCGACGCGGCAAGCTTGGCCAGGTCGAGGCCGGACTGGCCATAGCTGACCGAGTGCACCGGGTTGAGAATGGTCTCGCCCCAGAACACGTTGTGCTGACCGGCCTTGGCGCTGAACATCGACTCCTCGCCCACTTCGGTGCTGTAGAACACGAAGGCATCGAGGATTTCGCCCGAAGGACCGCTGTAGTAGCGCTGGGCATAGTTGCTCAGGTGCGGACTGCCGTTGCCGACGTTGTCACGGGTGACCCCGGCCAGGCGCGGGTCGTTGGCAATCAGGCCCGAACGCGCATCGTTGCCGTTGACGAACGGGTTGGAATTGGAACCGGTGTTGTCATAGGCCTTGTCGTACCAGCTGGCGGCGCTGACGCGAAAGCCCATGGCGCTCTTGTAGACCACGTCCATTTCGGTCAACAGGTCGATACGGTTGGTGATGTTGGTGCCGGCCTTGCGGAAGTTGTAGTCGCCGTCGTTGTTGTTCGGCGTTCCCAACATGCGTTTGTCGGCGCTTTCGGTGCGCACGCCGTAGTTGTACTTGATGGTGTTATCCACCCGTACGTTCCAGTCCGGATTCCCCGTCTCGATTTCGGCCCCATGGGCCACCGGTACGGTTGCCGCGAGAATGGCCGAGGCCAGCAAGGTGTAGCGTGGAGCGGTGAAGCCGTGACTCTTGTTGTTGTGCATTGCGTTGTCTCCGCCTTTTTGTATTTGTTTTTAGCGCAGCCGCCCTCACGCAAGCCTCTTCGGGTTTGCGTTTAAGGAATGAGGGCAAATGCCGGTGGCGTACTGCCAGTCCAGCTCCTTGTACTAGCGGTCCAGCTCCAGGATGAGTGCTTCGGCTTGCGGCCAGTGGCCAAATCCTGCGGCCGGATTGAGGTGACCGACATCGCCCAGATTGAGCAATTCGGCGCCCCAGCCTTCTGCCATGCGGGTGACCGCAGGCAGCGTGGCAAGGTGATCGTTGGTGCTGCCGGCCACGATGCTGCGAAATGGCAGCGGGCCTTGTGGCAGAGGATTCCAGCCCTGGCTACGCAGGGTTTCGGAAGATGGATAGTTTGCCGGCCAGACCGCATCGAGGTCCGGTGGCGCGGCCAGCAAAGCGCCCTTGATCGGACGGCTGTAGTGCGCAGCCCAGTGTGCGACCATCAGTACGCCGGCACTGTGGGCCACCAGAATCACCGGCCCGTCGATCTGCTCGAGTTCGTGCTGGATGGCCCGCACGCGAGCCATGCAATCGAGCTTGTCGGTCTCCAGCGGCGGGACGCTACGCACGTTGCTCAGCCTGGCTTGCAGCAACGTTTGCCAATGTTCGGCCACGTGCTCGCGCAGACCTGGAACGATCAGAACGGTGGCGGCAGTTTGCAGTTTGTCCACGGTCAACACCTTCGCTTTCTCGATAACTCGACTGGCTGTTTTCGCCAGGGGCTTTTTGTAGGGTCGACATTAAATTGAGCCCACCCGAAGCGCTTTACATTGGACGTCAGGCACTTTTCTTTTGATGACAAATTGTCGGACACTCAGACGCGTGACCGCCGGTCTAAAAACCCCGCAGGTTGGCGCAGGGTCACTGTAATCAACGGATGAGCGCTGATGGCTCCATGCAGCGTAGAAGATGGGTGAGCGCACAGCATGAAAACCATCGACGACATGACAACTGTTCAACTGTTGATACGCTGGATATAGTCGCCACGCTCACGCCAATCACCACCGGCACAGGGAAGCCCTCGCATGACCAAGCTTGTTCGCGCCGCCGTCTTGACCAACTACCTTGAGGTCACCCAGTACCTGGGTTTCAACCCGCGCGACGTGCTGGCCGCTGTCGGCCTGAGCAGGGCCCAACTGCAAGCCCCTGAACACCGCATCCAGATCGATGCCGCCGTACGCCTGCTGGAAGACTCCGCCGCCGCCAGCGGTTGCCAGACCTTCGGCCTGAGCATGGCCGAGTCGCGCCAGCTCTCGGACTTCGGCGTGGTCAGCCTGTTGCTCAGCCACCAGCGCACCCTGCGCGATGCCTTGCAGGTCGTGGTGGATTACCGACACCTGATGAACGACTCGCTGGCCATCTTCATCGAAGAGGCCGGCAAGATGGTGATCATTCGCGAAGAGGTGGTCACCGAAACGCCCATGCCCAGCCGCCAGGCCACGGAGCTGGCCATCGGCGTGATGTTCCGGCTGTGCTCGGCCCTGCTGGGCTCACACTGGCATCCCTACAGCGTCAACTTCATGCACCAGGCACCGGACAACCTGCACCTGCACCGCCGGTTGTTTGGTTGCAAACTGGAGTTCGGCAGTGAGTTCAATGGCATCGTCTGCCCCGACATCAGCCTCGACATGACCAACCCCAACGCCGACCCTGCCATGGCCCGCTACGCCCAGAGCTACCTCGACTCGCTGCAGGGCCACGAAGGCACCTCGATGCTGTTCGAAGTACGCAAGGCGATCTACCTGCTGCTGCCCATGGGACGCGCCACCATCGAACAGGTCGCCCAGAGCCAGGGCATGAACGTACGCACCCTGCAACGCCGCCTCAAAGACGACGGCTGCGCCTTCAACGACGTGATCAACGACGTGCGTCGAGATCTGGTGCTGCGTTACCTGGACAACCCGAACTACTCGCTGAGCCGGATTGCCGACATGCTTGGCTATTCGATGGCGAGTTCGTTTACGCGGTGGTTTATCAGCCAGTTCGGGATGCCGCCGGCCTCATGGCGGGCGCAAAAACAATCCACGGCAAAACCTGGCCCGAAAGAATCCTGAGTCGAGCACACACATGTAGGAGCCGGCTTGCCGGCGATGGACTCCAGTGCGCCGCGTCATCCAGTTCACCCGCGTAATCGTTAACGACCATCGCTGGCAAGCCAGCTCCCACAAGGGACCGCGCCCACGCTCAAACTGTAGGAGCCAGCCTGCTGGCGATGGACTCAAGCGCACCGCGTTCATCCAGTTCACCCGCGTAATCGTTAACGACCATCGCTGGCAAGCCAGCTCCCACAAGGGACCGTGCCCACGCTGAAACTGTAGGAGCCAGCCTGCTGGCGATGGACTCCAGTGCGCCGCGTTTATCCAGTTCACACGCGTTATCGTTGACGACCATCGCTGGCAGGCCAGCTCCTACAGGGGACCGCGTTTATCCAGTTCACCCGCGTTATCGTTAACGACCATCGCAGGCAAGCCAGCTCCCACAAGGGACCGTGCCCACGCTGAAACTACTGTAGGAGCCAGCCTGCTGGCGATGGACTCAAGTACGCCGCGTTCATCCAGATCTCACGCGTTATCGTTAACGACCATCGCTGGCAAGCCAGCTCCCACAAGGGCCAGGCCCACGCTGAAACTGTAGGAGCCAGCCTGCTGGCGATGGACTCCAATGCGCCGCATTGAACCAGGTCACACGCGTTATCGTTGACGACCATCGCTGGCAGGCCAGCTCCTACAGGGGACCGCGTTCATCCAGTTCACCCGCGTCATCGTTCACGACCATCGCTGGCAGGCCAGCTCCTACAGGGGACCGCGTTTATCCAGCTCATACGCGTTATCGTTGACGACCATCGCGGGCAGGTCAGCGCCTACAAGCGACCGCGTCCGAGTCCAAACCTGTGAAAGCCCCCAAAAAAAACGGCGACTGCTGGTACAGTCGCCGCGAAAGACCGGTGTTTGTGACACCGGTCGAGAGCCCCACGGCATGAGGAGTCAACGCCGTGTGGCCCTGCCATAAAACCTGTGCGTGACGAGGCGTTCAGAGCCCCCAGCGCAGCAGCAACAACACCAGCACGACGAGGAACACCGTCTCCCCCACCATCAGCAGGATCGGCTTGATCCCGACCGCCGCCAGCTCACGCAAGCGGGTCTTCATGCCCAGGGCACTGATGGAAATCACCAGGCACCAGCGCGACAGTTCGTTGACCGTGCCTTGCACCGCAGGCGCTATCCATCCGGTGCTGTTGATGCAGGCCAGGATCAGAAAGCCGACGGCGAACCACGGCAACAGCGGCGGGCGCTTGCCGGTCGGATCGGCGCCTTGCATGCGGGTGATCATCGCGGCGGTGACGATCACCGGCAGCAGCATGGCAACGCGCATCAGCTTGACCACCGTGGCCGTGTCGCCGGTCTCGGTCGACATGCTGTAGCCGGCACCGACCACCTGGGCCACGTCGTGGATCGTGGCGCCGAGGAACACGCCCGCCACCTGCGGCGACAACTGCAGCCAGTTGGCGATCATCGGGTAGACGATCATCGCCAGGGTCGACAGCGCCGAGACGCCGATCACAGTGAACAGTGTGGCGCGCTCTTTCTGCGGATGGTTCGGCAGCGCCGCTGCCAGTGCCAGGGCCGCCGAAGCGCCGCAGATGGCGGTCGCGCCGCCGGTGAGCATGCCGAATAGGCGCTGGAAACCCAGGGCCTTGGCGGCAATCACAGACACGCTGATGGTCACTACCACCAGGATCACCACCAGCGCTATCGGCTTCCAGCCCAGCGCGGCCATTTGCTCCAGGGTGATGCGCATGCCCAGCAGCGCCACGCCAATGCGCAGCACCGTGCGGGCGGTGAACTCGATACCGGCCTTGCACGGGCCGTCATCGGCGAGAAAATTCAGGGCCATGCCCAGCAGCAAGGCGAACAGCATGACCGGCGCACCGTAGTGCTCGGACAGGAACGACGCGGCGGCCGCCACGATCAGGCTGACGATAAACCCCGGTGCCAGTTCGCGCGTGCGACTGTGGATGCGGGTGAGAGCAATGGCGCTCATGGCGCGGCCTCCTCGGAAACGATGACGATAAACGCCTGGCCGTCGATGATCTCGACCGGGTAGTTGGTGACTTTGACTTGCCTGGAGTTGAGCAAGTAGCCGCTGTGCAAATCGAAGCGCAGGCCATGGGCGCAGCATTGAATCACCCGGCCCTCAAGGCGCCCGCCACAGAGCGAAGCGCCCTGATGCGGGCAGCTGTCGTCGATGGCAAACAGCTGCCCGTCGACGTTGAACAACGCCAGGCTTTTGTCCTCGAATTCGAACAGCGCCCGGCCACCGGCCTGCGGGTGTTTGCCGGCAGGCACGGGAATGCGCCGGGTCATGCTGGCTGCCGCTCGCGATCACTTTCCTTGAGGGCCTCGTTCATGGCCCCGAGCAGCGCCTGAGCAGGTTGTGCACCGATCACCGTCATGCGGTTGTCGAACTTGAAGCTCGGCACGCCACTGGTCGCGCCGGGAGATCCTTCGAACGGTGTGGCATCGCCCTTCAGGCAATCGAGCAGCCCTTCCGGAGCGACGCCGCAGGAGCGGGCAATGGCCAGCAAGGTCTCGCGGCAACCGAGGTTTTCGCGTCTCAGGAAATAAGCGGCGAACAGTCGTTCGAGCAGCATTTCACGCTGACTGGCATTGCCCAGTTCGCTGACACGCTCGAACAAGCGATGGGCGTCGGCGGTGTTCGGCATCGTCTCGATACGGCTGAGGTCGATGGCCAGGCCGACCGCACTGGCAGCCTGCTGTACCTGGGCCTGGCGCATGGTCATGGCGTCGGCATTGCCCAGGCGCTTGCGGTAGAAATCGGCAAAGGGTTCACCCTCTACCGGTATCTGAGGCAACAACTGCACGCCATGCCACACCGTGGTGATCTGCACATCCGGGTGACGACTGCGAAACTGCACCTGCGCATGCTCCAGTTGGCGTTTACCGATCAGGCACCAGGGGCAGATAAAATCGAAAAACACATCAATACGTAAACGACGACTCACAACTTCACCTCTAAACCCGCTTCACCGACAGGGTCAGGCACGCTCTGACCCTGAAGCCGGGCAATATCTTTGTGGTAATGACACTTGGCATAAAAGAACACCGCCGCCGCCGCGAGGCTGACCAGTGGCACCAGTTGAAACGCGGCATGCAGACCGATGAGGTCGGACACCCGGCCGGTGATGAACGGTCCCGGTGCCAGCCCCAGCATGTTGTTGGCCAGAGTCAGCGTGGCGAACGCCGTACCGTGCACCGAGTAATGGGTCAGGTTGGCAACCATCGCACCGGCGGGGCCGGTGGTGCCGGTGGCAATCGCCATGCCCAGGCAGATCAGCAGCAGTTGCACTGGCCCTGCCTGCAAGGCAAACGCGGCCGACAACAGCAGGCAACTGCCCAGGCAGAAACCGATGGCCAGGCTGACCTTGCGCTCCGGCGAGTTGCGACACAGGCGATCGCTGAGCATGCCGCACAGGATCATGCCCGCACCGCTGCACAACACGATGATCGCCGCCATGCCGCCGGCCTTGTCGGTGGGCATGTCGTAGTAGCGATTGAGGTAGCTGGGAATCCACACCATCACCGTGCCGCCGACGAACAACTGCAAGCCGCTGGCGATGTAGGTCGACACCACCGAACGGCTGGACCACAGCGTGCGCAGCGGACGCTTGACCGCGGCAGCCGTCTTGTTCGCAATCTGCGCGGCACGTTGTGGCGCAATGCGCGCTTCCTTGACGATGAGCGGATAAAGCATCGCCAGCACCAGGCCAAACAACGACATGCCGGCGAACGACCAGCGCCAGCCCAGCTTGGCGGCAATCGCACCACCCAACGCCATGCCCAACACCGAACCGAACATCCCGCCCGCCATGAAGGCACTGGCCAGGGTGGCCCGCATGTGTTTGGGGAACACCGAAATCACCACCGCGATGCCCACGCTGCCGTAGGCGGCTTCGCCGACACCGACCATGAACCGTGCGATGAACATCTGCTGGTAGTCCTGCGCCAACGCGCAACCCAGGGTCGCCACGCTCCACAGGAACGCCATCAGCGCCAGGCTCTTGACCCGGCCGAAGCGGTCGGCCATCAACGACAGGGGAAATGTCAGCAGGCCGACCATCAGAGCAACGATGCCGCTGAGCAGACCCAGCTGTCCGTCGCTCAACGCCCACTCAGTCTTGAGCAGGGGGAATACCGCGTTCAGTACCTGACGCGACATGTAATCGGAAATCAACAGGCCGAACGTCAAGGCAAAGACGATCCAGGCATATTGGCGCGCAACGCCGACTCCGCTGGAGTCGTCATCGTCAGCGGCTATTGGGTGAAAGGCCATGCAGCCTCCTCAAGAGCTTTGTTTTATTTTTGTTATCAAGCGTGTAACGGTCAGGCGGACGAGAGGTCACGGCCTCTCGTCCCGACCCTCGGTCAACCGCGTTGCGGTACACCTTTTTGCCCAGCCTTGCGGTTGGGGGCCATGCCGTTGGCCAACAGGGTTTCTTCGATGGTTTCGTACTGCACGCCGATGCGGTAGATCTCGCGGGCTTCTTTGCCGGTGGCGATTTCGCGGCCCAGTTCGTGGGCGATGCGCACGGTTTGCTGGATCTGCGCCACCGAGCCGAAACGATCGCCCTTGTGATCAATGATAGTGTCTTCATTGCCCACGCGCGGGTGCATGCCCATGGCCATCGACATGGTGTTGAATGGCATGACGTTCTTGAGCAGCGATTCGGAGGTCAGGGTGCAACCGTCCGGCGCGCGGTGGATGAAGTTGAAGAAGTTGAACGGGTTCGGGCCGTCGAAGCCGCCGCCGATGCCGATCCAGGTCAGGTTCAGCGGGCCCTTGTAGATACCCCTGCGCACCAGGCGCTCGAGGGTTTCCATGGCGTGCATGCCGGTCAACTGGAAGTGCGGCTGGATGCCGTTGTCCATCAGGCGCTTGAGGTGCTCGGCAACCCAGGCAGGGCCGGCCGGTACGGTCATTTCGCTGTAGGCGGCCTGGGTCAGCGGATTGGCCAGGGAAGTGCCTTCCAGGTACTCCGGATACAGCAGCTCCATGATGTTCATCTGGGTGGTGTTGATCGCCACGGTGACCTGATCCGGCTTGGGGGTCAGCTCGGCCAGCATGTGGCGGGTGTCGTCGGACAGCCACTTGGCCGCTTCGCCATCGCTTTCCGGGGCGAAGGAAATCGAACCGCCGACCTGGATGATCATGTCCGGCACGGCTTCACGCACACCGGCGATCAGCTCGTTGAATTTCGACAGGCGCTTGGAGCCCTTGCCGTCCAGTTCACGCACGTGCAAGTGCAGCACCGTGGCGCCGGCTTCATAGCATTCGACCGCTTTCTGGACTTGCTCGTCCATGGTCAGCGGGATGTCTTCCGGGAAGTCTTCCGGCATCCACTCCGGGCCGTACGGGGCCACGGTGATGACTACCTTTTCCATGTTTTCCGGGTGCAGCGAGTCGTCGAAGAATTGCATGGTCTACTCCAGTTCTTATGCCAGTTCTTATGATTGTCCCGCCCACCCGGGGTCGTGCCGGGTAAGCGTGCTTACGAGTGCGAATGCAGGTGGCGTTCGATCAGAACGTCTTGTCGCCGATGATCCCGGCACGTTCCATCTTGCGATGGCAGGGCGGGTAATCCATGACGGCGTAATGCTGGGTACTGCGGTTGTCCCAGATGGCGATGCTGTTCGGCTTCCAGCGCCAGCGCACCTGATACTCAGGGATGTACGCCTGACTGATCAGGTAGCGCAGCAACTCGCCGGCGCCAGGGTTGGCGTCCTGGCCGAAGCGCACCCGCTCAGGGGTGTGGTAGTTGCTGAAGTGGGTGGTGAACGCGTTGACGAACAGCACCTTCTCGCCGGTTTCCGGATGGGTGCGCACCACCGGGTGTTCGGCGTCCGGGTACATCGCCTTGAGCGCCAGGCGTTTTTCAATCGGCATCGCCGCACCGAAGCTCGCTTCGATGCTGTGGCGGGCACGCAGGTCGGCGATCTTGACCTTTACGTCTTCCGGCAAGTTCGCATAGGCCTGGACCATGTTGGTCCACATGGTGTCGCCGCCCACTGGCGGGCATTCCACGCAACGCAGCACGCAGCCCATCGGCGGTGCTTCGCGCCAGGTGGCGTCGGTATGCCAGGCGTTTTCGTAGCGGTCCATCGGCTGGTCCGGATTCTTGTAGATCCGCACCAGTCCCGGATGATCCGGATCACTGCCGGCCACCGGATGATCTTCCAGCTCGCCAAAGCGCCGGGCGAAGGCCACGTGCTCGGCGCGGGTGATGTCCTGATCGCGCAGGAACACCACGCGGTGCTTGAGCAACTGGGCACGAATCTCGGCAAACAGACCGTCGTCATGCACCGCTTCGGCCAGGTTGACGCCGATCAGTTCGGCGCCAATGCTGCAGGTCAATTGTTCGACTTTCATGGCTGGCCGCTCCTTAAACGACGAAAATCGAAGAACCGGTCGTCTTGCGCGATTCAAGGTCGCGATGGGCCTGCACCGCGTCCTGCAAGGCGTAGTGCTGGTTGATCTCGATCTTGATCCGGCCGCTGCCGACGTGGTCGAACAACTCGCCAGCCAGGGCGGCTTTTTCGGCCGGGTCGCTGATGTAGTTGGCCAAGGCAGGACGGGTCAGGTACAGCGAACCTTTCATCGCCAGCATCACCGGGTCGAACGCCGGGATCGGTCCGGATGCGGTACCCACGCAGACCATCAGGCCACGGGGTTTCAACGAATCCAGCGAACCCATGAAGGTGTTCTTGCCAACACTGTCGAACACCACGTTGACGCCCACGCCGTCGGTCAGTTCGCGAACGCGAGCGGCGACGTCTTCATGGCTGTAATTGATCGTATGGTCACAACCGTGAGCCCGGGCGATTTCCGCCTTTTGCTCGGTCGAAACCGTGCCGATCACGTTCAGGCCCAGCAACTTGGCCCACTGCGAAACGATCAGGCCGACACCGCCGGCAGCGGCGTGCAGCAGGATGCTGTCGCCGGCCTTGAAGTCGTAGATGCGGCGCATCAGGTACGAAGACGTCAAACCGCGCATGGTCATGGCGGCGGCGGTTTCGAAGCTGATGGTTTCCGGCAGTTTGATCAGCGGCGCGGCCGGGATCAGGCGCTCGGTGCTGTAGGCGCCGAGGGTATTGAGAAAACCGGTGTAGGTGACGCGGTCACCGACTTCGACGTTGGTGACCCCTTCACCAACGGCCTGGACCACGCCGGAAGCCTCGACGCCCATGCCATTAGGCATAGGAATCGGATAGGTACCATTACGGAAATAGGTGTCGGCGTAGTTCAAGCCAACCGCCACATGACGGAGACGAACCTGGCCTGGACCGGGTTCGCCGACTTCGACGTCCTCGTAACGTAGAACTTCGGGACCACCGGTTTCATAAAAGCGTACGGCTTTGGCCATTTTTCTTATTCTCCAATCTGCAATATGGGCGTGTTGCATCGAATTGCGCTGATTGGACTGTAGGACGAGGCCTGTTGTGACGCTTCTCATCAGGCGACAATGGCTTTTCATTTCATGACAGGCGGGGCCGCTCCCTCCTTGCCGTCGTTCGGCTGGTCAGTGGTTTTTTCGTCAACGGCCGGTGTTTGCGGGCTACCGAATCCGGCCTTGGCGTTTTCGGCCTTGCTCTTGTGGATATCGCAGCCCTCCAACTCGCTGACCTGGGTGCAACCGGACTGCTCAAGCTGTTTGCGGTACTTGTCGTTGATGGCATGGGCCGGGGATTGGGCGACGAGCAAGATGGCCAATGCCGGCAGGATGATTTTGTACATGTGTTCCTCCCTCCCACTGAAATAATGCCGACACACGGCGCAGCAGACTCACTCTAGCCTGCCTCGTCGTCACCTGCGCTATCATCGCCCGCCTCGATGCCCCAAGAGCCTTGACCCCGGATGTCCGAAACACTGCCACTGCCCGATGATCACCCAGCCCTGCCGCCGGTCCTGGCGGGCCCGCTGCTGCGGCGCCTTGAGCCCACGCGGCTGGTGTTGTGGCTGGTGGGGTCCCGGGCGCTGGCACTGACCTTGCGCCTGCAGGGCGTCGGAGACATCCGCCTCGATCACGGGCAATGCACGGTGATTGCCGCAGGGGCTCATGCCTTTGTGCACTTGATCGACGTACCACTCGATTGCGCCCTGCCCTGCGACGTCTCGATCGACTACGACCTGCTGATCGACGGTGCAGAACACGGCATCGCCGACTGGGCGCCGCACCTGCTGTACGGCGATGCCCCTTGCCCGAACTTCGTCCTGCGCGCACGGGTCGATCAGTTGCTGCACGGTTCTTGCCGCAAGCCTCACCACCCGGCGGCAGACGGCTTGCTCTGCGTCGACCGGTTGCTGGCGCAGGAACATGCAGCCAAGGACCGCCCGGCACTGCTGATGATGACCGGTGATCAGGTATACGCCGACGATGTCGCGGGGCCGATGCTGCGGGCGATTCACGCCTTGATCGAGCGCCTGGGCCTGTTCGGCGAACACCTCGAAGGCGCCGTGGTCAGCGACAGCGCCAGGCTCTACGAGCATCCGGCCAGTTACTACCACCGAGCGGATCTGCTGCCGGCGCTGCAAAGCAATGAAACCCTGCGCGAGCGTTTCTTCGGTGGCGCACGCAAGCCGATCTTCACCAGCAGCAGTGCCGACAATCACCTGGTGACCTTCGCCGAAGTCATGGCCATGTACTTGCTGGTCTGGTCCCCAGTGCCCTGGACCCTGATCGCGCCCCAGGCACCGACGCTGACACCGGAACGGCTCAAGCGCTACGCCCTTGAACAGACACGCATCGATGCCTTCACGGCCGGCCTTGGCAACGTCGCGCGGGCACTGGCGCATCTGCCGACGCTGATGATTTTCGACGACCACGACATCACCGATGACTGGAACCTGTCCGCCCAATGGGAGGAAACGGCCTACGGCCATCCGTTCTCCCGGCGCATCATCGGCAACGCACTGCTGGCGTACATGCTGTGCCAGGGCTGGGGCAATAATCCGGATGCCTTCGCTGCCGTGCTGGAGAAGGCCGCCGCGTTGAGCGCCAGTGGCGATGACCGCTACCTCGATAGCGCGGTCCAGGACGACTTGATCAATGACCTGCTGAAATTCCAGCACTGGCATTACGTGCTGCCGACCACCCCGGCCATGGTCGTGATCGACACCCGCACCCGGCGCTGGCGCAGCGAAATGAACCTCAAGCAGCCTTCCGGCCTGCTCGACTGGGAAGCCCTGAGCGAACTGCAACAGGAACTGCTGGACCACCCGAGCGCGATCATCGTTTCACCGGCGCCGATCTTTGGCGTCAAACTGATTGAAACCGTGCAGCGGGTCTTCAGCTGGTGCGGATATCCACTGCTGGTGGACGCGGAAAACTGGATGGCCCATCGCGGCGCGGCCCAAGTGATCCTGAACATTTTCCGCCACTCGCGCACCCCGGGTAACTACGTGGTGCTGTCAGGCGATGTGCACTACTCCTTCGTCTACGAAGTGCTGATCCGCCACCGCAAGGCCGGGCCACGCATCTGGCAGATCACCAGCAGCGGCATCAAGAATGAATTCCCCCCCACCCTGCTCGAATGGTTCGACCGCCTCAACCGCTGGCTGTACTCACCACGCTCGCCACTGAACTGGCTGACCAAACGTCGACGCATGCGCATCGTGCCGCATGTCCCGGAACACGCCGAAGCTGGAGAGCGGCTGTGGAACTCGGCGGGGATCGGGCAGGTGTTCTTTAATGAAAAGGGTCAGCCGCAGGACATTTTTCAACACAACGCCAATGGCTCACCAAAGACACGAATGGTTGCGCCGGAGGGTGAGTACTAAAGGTATAACCCCTGTGGGAGCGAGCTTGCTCGCGATGGCGGCGTATCAGTCGACATCGATGTTGGCTTTGAGTCAGTCATCGCGAGCAAGCTCGCTCCCACAGTGATCCTCGTCAGGCACATAGGTAGAGGCAACTCGGCATGAACCTCACCCGCACCCTGATCATCGGCAACTCCGGCTCCGGCAAGAGCTGGCTGGCGCAGCGGCTAGCCCAGCAATTGCGTGAGCCCTGGACCGATCTCGACCGGATTCACTGGCTGTCGGACGAACACAGCATCCCCCGCCCCCGCGCCGAAGCATTGGCCATGGCACGGATCGCGGCCGACGAGCAACGCTGGGTAATCGAAGGCGTTTACGGCTGGATCATCAGCGAAATCCTCCACCGCGCCACGGCCTTGATCTGGCTGTGTGTCGATGACGAGGAATGCATCGCCAACATTCACCAACGGGAAACACAGGATGACGAACGGTTGGTGGCAATGCTGGAGTGGGCGGGCAGCTACCGCAAGCGTGATGAATCAAGCGGATTTGCTGCGCACCAGCGGTTGTTCGAAGATTTTGATGGCTCGAAGATCCACCTGCATGATCGGGCTGAAATCGCGGACTTCGCTACACAAATAACGCCCCCGTAGGAGCTGCCGAAGGCTGCGATCTTTTGATCTTGATTCTGCTGTCGCAGCTCCGCCACAGATCAAAACAAAAAGATCGCAGCCTTCGGCAGCTCCTACACACGCAGGTGTTTCAATTCTCTTTCACCACACCACTCACCCCCCTGACAATCATCTCCACCTCCCGCCCATCAAGCGTCAGCGGCGGTAGCAGGCGAATGGTTTTCCCCCGCGTGACGTTGATCAGCAAGCCATGATCCCGCGCAGCGATCAGGCTCAGGTCGCGGATCGGTTGCTTGAGTTCGATGCCGATCATCAGCCCCTGACCACGGATCGCCATGACGTTCGGGCTGCCCGCCAACTCAGTGCGCAATCTGTCGAGCAGCCGCGCGCCCTGGAGCCGTGCGTTTTCCAGCAGCCCTTGTTCCTCAACGATATCCAGCACGGTGCAACCAACGCGGCAGGCAAACGGATTACCGCCGAAGGTGCTGCCGTGGCTGCCCGGCGTGAACAGTTCGGCCGCCTTGCCACGGGCCAGGCAAGCGCCGATGGGCACGCCGTTGCCCAGGCCTTTGGCCAGGGTCATGACGTCCGGAACGATGTCTTCGTGCTGAAAGGCAAACCACTGCCCGGTGCGGCCGATGCCGGTCTGGATTTCATCGAGCATCAACAACCACGAGCGCCGGTTGCACAGCTCGCGCACGGCCTTGAGATAGCCCGGTGGCGCCAATTGCACGCCGCCTTCGCCCTGGATCGGTTCCATCAGCACCGCCACGATCCGCGAACCGTAAGCCTGTTGCACCTGGTCCAGCGCATCGAGATCGCCGAACGGCACTTTGACGAAATCTCCCGGCAACTGATTGAACCCCAGGCGCACCGCCGGGCCGTCGCTGGCCGATAAGGTGCCGAGGGTGCGGCCATGGAACGCGTTCTCCATGACCACCACCAGCGGTTGTTCGATACCTTTGTGCCAGCCATGCAGCCGGGCGATTTTCAGTGCGGTTTCGTTGGCTTCGGCCCCGGAGTTGTTGAAAAACGCCCGGTCCATGCCCGCCAGCCGTGTCAGTTTTTGCGCCAGCCGTTGTTGCCAGTCGATGCTGTAGAGGTTCGACGTGTGCAGCAGTAACCCGGCCTGCTCGGTGATGGCGGCGACGATTTTCGGATGGGAGTGGCCGACATTGGTCACCGCCACACCGGCGACTGCATCCAGGTATTCGCGACCGGCCTGATCCCACAGGCGAG
Organism: Pseudomonas sp. GW821-FHT07G06; assembly: GCF_058986625.1. Taxonomy (NCBI): domain Bacteria; kingdom Pseudomonadati; phylum Pseudomonadota; class Gammaproteobacteria; order Pseudomonadales; family Pseudomonadaceae; genus Pseudomonas; species Pseudomonas sp. GW821-FHT07G06. The sequence continues at coordinate 309,174 of NZ_JBYSVW010000004.1, read as the reverse complement.
TGCCCAGGCCCTTGTTGAAACTCAGGGCCAAGGGTTGGTAAGTGCTCATCAGGCAGGCGGCGGTCATGACGTCAAGCTCCAGCAAGGGTCGGTGTTTTTGCAGTATGGTTAGCCACCTGAGCTGGATAAACGCTGTAAAACTTCAATCATTTTAAAGCCGAGCTTGATAATGGATTTGTTCCAGGCAATGAGCGTCTACGTGAAAGTGGTGGAGACCGGCAGCATGACCGCCGCCGCTTTGCAGTGCGATATGTCCACGACCATGGTCGGCAACCACCTCAAGGCCCTGGAGCAGCGCCTGGGCGTGCGCCTGCTCAACCGCACGACGCGGCGTCAGCGGCTGACCGAGTTCGGCGTCGCGTATTACCAGCGTTGCCTGGAAGTGCTGGGGCTGGTGGCCGACTCCGAGCGTCTGGCCGAGCAGGCCCTTGACGAACCGAGCGGGACGCTGCGCATCACCGCTCCCCTGACCTTCGGCACCGAACGCCTGGCGCCGGCACTGAGTGAGTTCAGCCGGCAAAACCCGCGGGTGAAACTCGACGTGGTACTGACCAACCGGCGCCCGGATCTGCTGGAAAACGGACTGGACGTAGCCTTTCGCCTCGGCGCGCTGGAGCCCTCCAACCTGATCGCCCGCCCGCTGATCGACTACACCCTGACCATGTGCGCGTCACCGGACTATCTGGCCCGTCGCGGCACACCGCAAACGCCTGAAGACCTGCGACACCACGACTGCCTGTCCTTTGCCTATCCGGCCGGGGATGACTGGCAATCGGTGCAAAAGGAATGGCGCCTGGCCGGGCCCGAGGGCGAAGTCAGCGTGGGGGTCGGCGGGCCGATGCTGATCAACAGTTCCGCCGGTTTGCATCAGGCGGCGCGGACCGGCATGGGCATCGTGATGATGCCCGACGCACTGGTCGAGCAGGACCTCAAGGACGGAAAACTGTTGGCCTTGATGCCCGATTACTGCCCGCCCAGCCGGCCGATGCACCTGGTCTATGCCCAGGATCGCCACCGTTTGCCGAAACTGCGACGCTTCGTCGAATTCGCCGTACAGATGTGGGGCAAGCACTAGTCGGCCGAACAGGCCATGCACTAATCTGCTGACAGGCGAGTCACTGGCAAGGAGAGCTCAGATGGGCGAAGCATCGAATATCGAACCGTTGAAGTTCAATGTCGAAGACATGAGCGACGGCATGCTGCACACCATTCTCGAGCTGGTCAGCGACGGCATTTGGGACTGGAACGCCAACACCGGTTTCGTCTACCGCACGGCGCGCTGGTACGAGATGCTCGGCTATACGCCTCACTCTCTGGACAACAACGTGCTGACTTGGGAAAACGTCATCCATCCCGATGACTACCCACGCGTCATGGCCCTGTTTGACGACTACCTGAGCCAGCGTGCCTGCGGTTATCAGGCCGAATATCGCTGCCGCATGCAGGACGGCAGCTACTTGTGGATAGAAGACCGCGGCCACATCCTGGCGCGCAATGCCGATGGTTCGGTAGCACGGATGATTGGCGCGCACCGCAGCATTGAAGACAAGCGCCAACTGTTCGAGGCGCTCGAACGACGCAATCACTCCCTGGAGGCGTTGATCGAAGAACGCACTCAGGAGTTGTCACGGGTCAATCACCAATTGCAGCTGCAGCTCGAAGAAAACCGCAAGCTGGCGCAAACCGATGCGCTGACCGCCGTTGCCAATCGCTATCGACTCGAACAGGTCCTGCCCCAGGCCTGCGACCGCGCCCAGCGCTTTCGTGAACCCCTGTCCTTGATCGCCATGGACATCGACGACTTCAAGACCATCAACGATCACTACGGCCATGCCTTGGGCGATGCCGCGCTGGTGCATGTGGTCGAGAACGTCAAACGCTTCGTGCGCGAGGGCGACCTGCTGGCCCGTTGGGGCGGCGACGAGTTCATCATGACGCTGCCCAACACCCCGTTGGCCGAAGCCCGGACCCTCGCCGAGAAGATCCGCCACGGCCTTGCGGACTTGCTGCCCGTGGGAGACTTTCAGGTGACCATGAGTTTCGGCGTGGTCCAGCGCTTTGAGGAAGAACAGCAGACTGGCCTGATGGCACGGGCCGATCAGGCGCTGTACCGCTCGAAAATCGCCGGCAAGAACGTGATCTCGGGATAACCCCTTACCTCCCCGCCTTCACCAGCACCGGTTGCTCCTGATAGCGATCCGGGTACAGCTGCTTGAGCTGCGCCACTTTCGGTAGATCGTTGATGACGATGTAGGGATAGGTCGGATGTTCAGTGAGAAAGTCCTGATGTTCCTCCTCCGCCGGGTAGAAGCCGTTGTAGCTTTCCAGCCGGGTCACGATTGGTTTGTTGAACGACTTGGCAGCGTCGAGCTGGGCAATGTAGGCCTGGGCGACTCGTTGCTGTTCGCTGCTCCTGGTAAAGATCGCCGAACGATACTGGGTACCGGTGTCCGGTCCCTGGCGATTGAGCTCGGTCGGGTTGTGCGCCACCGAGAAGTAGATTTGCAGCAAGGTGCCGTAGCTGACCTGAGCGGGATCGAAAGTGACTTCGACCGACTCCGCATGGCCGGTATTGCCGTCGCTGACGCGCTCGTATCGTGCGGTATCGGCCGCCCCGCCCGCGTAACCGGAGACGGCGTTTTTCACGCCTTTGACATGCTGGAACACCCCTTGGACACCCCAGAAGCAGCCGCCGGCGAACACGGCGGTTTCGCTGCGGGCCTGGGTGGTTTCGTCGAGGGCCGGCGGTGGAATGACCACCGCTTCTTCGGCACCACCAAAGGAGAAGGCCGAGCATTGGCTGATGATGCCGGCAGCGGCCAGCCCCAACAATGTACGGCGCCAGGTGAACAGGGTTTTCATGAAATGGACTCCTGAAAAAAACAAGGGCAATCAGCCGAAGGTAAAGGCGTAGGCCGATGCGCCCGGATCAAGAAACTCGATGCTGAAGGTCCGGTCTTGCACACCACCGCTCTGGCGCACCAGTTGATACAAACGCTGCTCGGTCACGGTGCCGCTGCCATCGGGGGCCACGTCCATACCGTGGTCGTCACCCGGTGCCCTGCCATCGATCAGCACCTTGAAGCGCACCGGCTTGCCATCGACGCCGGGGCCCAGCACCAGATGCAAGTCACGGGCGTGGAAGCGGTAGACGATGCGGCTGTCCGTTGTGCTGGCGGTGGCTCGCTCAGAGCCGACATGCCACTGACCGCCCAGGCTCCAGTCGTTGAGCGCCAGTTGTGCAGGCGGGTTGTAGGTGGCGACCTTGTCCGGTACCAGCGCGGTTTGCGGCACGAAATGCTCGGCACGCTGGTAGCCGACATAGGTTTCCGGCGACTGCACTTCGCTGCTGTCCGGCGCCATTTGCACGCCATCGGCCTTGGCCTCGATCAGCCCGTCCGACACCTTGCCGCCCGCCTCACGCAGCAGTTGCTGGATGACCCGCTCCGACTCGGCGTAGGCGCCTTCGCCGAAGTGGTGATATCGAATACGGCCCTGGGCGTCGGCAAAGTAATGTGCCGGCCAGTACTCGTTGTTGAAGGCGCGCCAGATCTTGAACTCGTTATCGATGGCCACCGGGTAGTGGATGCCCAGGTCCTTCATGGCTTTGGTGACGTTGTTGACGTCACGCTCGAAGGCAAATTCCGGCGCATGCACGCCGATCACCACCAGGCCCTGATCGCGATACTTCTCGGCCCAGGCTTTCACATAGGGCAGCGAGCGCAGGCAGTTGATGCAGGAGTAGGTCCAGAAATCCACCAGCACCACCTTGCCTTTCAAGGCCTGGGCATCGAGGGGTGGCGAGTTGAGCCATTGCACGGCGCCCTCCAGTGGCGGCAGGTTGCCCTCAACCGACAAGGTGCCCGGGGATTTCTCGGCCACTTGCACCGCGCCCCCGGTAGTCGAGTTCTGCGCCATCATCGCCCCGCTGTTACTCGGTAACTTTCCGGAAAGTTTCTCCACCAACGCTTGCTCGATACCGCCGGTAGACGCCGTGGAAAACCGCGCCAGAATCCCCGTGTCCAGCCCCAGGGCAATCGCCGCCACGCCGGCCAGCATCGCCGCGCCCAGGCCGCGACGGAGCCATTCGCCCGCGCCGATCGAGCGTTTCATCGCCGTGAAAACCTTGCCGCCCAACAGCAACGCCAGCGCGAGGGAAGTGGCAGCCCCCGCGGCATAAGCCAACAGCAAAAAGGTGGTCTGGATGCTCGCGCCTTGCAACGCCGCACCGGTCAGCAGCAGGCCCAGGATCGGCCCGGCGCAAGGTGCCCACAGCAGGCCGGTGGCGACGCCTATCAGGAACGAGGCACCGGGACGTGGCCGCGCATCGGCGCCCGCCGCTTCCGACAATCGACTGCCCGCTGCCACCAGCGGCCGGGTCAGGCGTTCAGCCAACTGCGGCAGCAGCAACGTGAGACCGAACAAAGCAACGAACACCAGCGCCAGCCAGCGCCCGTACTGATTGAGCTGCACCACCCAGCCACCGCCCACCGCGGCCAATGTGGCAACCAGCGCGAAGGTCAGCGCCATCCCGACCAGCAGCGGCAATCCACTTTTGACGAAGGGTTGGCCGGTGCGGGCGAAGACAAACGGCAACACCGGCAGAATGCACGGGCTGACAATCGTCAGCACACCACCGAGATAAGCGAGGACCAGCAGCCACATGGCGTTTACCTGCAAAAAGTGAGTGGAAGGGAATCACACCGTCTTCGGCACGAATTTCATCGCCAGGCCGTTCATGCAGTAGCGCAGGCCGGTGGGCTTCGGGCCGTCATCGAAGACATGGCCCAGATGCCCGCCACAGCGCCGGCAGTGCACCTCTTCGCGGACCATGCCGAACGCACGGTCCTGACGGGTCGCCACGGCCTTGTCCAGCGGTGCCCAGAAGCTCGGCCAACCGGTGCGGCTGTCGAACTTGGTGGCCGAGGAAAACAGCGGCAGGTCGCAACCGGCACAGGCGAAAGTACCGTCGCGGTGCTCGTTGTTCAGCGGGCTGCTGTAGGCCCGTTCGGTGCCCTCCTCGCGCAGGATGTCGTACTGTTCGTCGCTGAGGATCGCGTGCCATTCGCTGTCGCTGTGGGTCACTTCGAACGCCTCGGCTGCGCTGGCCTCACTGATCAAGGCCGAGCCTGTGGAAAACTTCGGCAACAGGCCGATCGCCAGGGCTGCAACGCCCAACCCGCCGCCCGCCAGAAGAAATTGCCGTCGTGAAAACATGCTCGCCTCCAAAATTCCAGGGGTGTTTCATGCAACACAGCCTAGGCTTTGGGTGATCGCCAAATCCTCACGGGAAGTTAAACAATTCGTGATAACTCGGCCCCCGAAAAACCCGCACAATGGGTATGCCCTTAAATGACTTCACTGACTTCACTGTAGGAGCTGCCGCAGGCTGCGATCTTTTGATCTTGATCTTTAAAAACAGGATCAAAAGATCGCAGCCTGCGGCAGCTCCTACGGTGAGTGGCATTACGCACAATGCGCTGAAGGATTGACCTGGATGGAACAGACCAAACGCGTCCTCGTGGTCGAGGACGACCAGCACATCGCCGACCTGATCTGCCTGCATCTTCGCGATGAGCAGTTCGAGGTGGTGCACAGCGCCGATGGCGATGAAGGCATGCGCCTGCTGCAGCAAGGCAACTGGGATGCACTGGTCCTCGACCTGATGCTGCCCGGTGTCGACGGCCTGGAAATCTGCCGCCGCGCCCGGGCCATGGCGCGCTACACGCCGATCATCATCACCAGCGCGCGCTCCAGCGAAGTGCACCGCATTCTCGGCCTCGAACTGGGCGCCGACGACTACCTGGCCAAGCCCTTTTCCATGCTCGAGCTGGTGGCCCGGGTCAAGGCGTTGCTGCGCCGGGTCGATGCCATGGCGCGCAACCTGAAGATGGACGCCGGCAGCCTGCTCACCGACGGCCTGGCGATCGACCCGATCACCCGCGAGGTGTCCCTCGACGGACGTCGCCTGGACCTCACGCCCCGGGAGTTCGACTTGCTGTACTTCTTCGCCCGCCAACCCGGCAAGGTGTTTTCGCGCATGGACCTGCTCAACGCCGTGTGGGGCTACAGCCACGAAGGCTACGAGCACACGGTCAACACCCACATCAACCGCCTGCGCGCCAAGATCGAGACCGATCCGGCGCAGCCCGTACGCATCCTCACTGTGTGGGGCCGCGGCTACAAATTCGCCACCGGGGAGGAGCCGCAGCCATGAGGCTGACCCTGACGCAACGCCTGTCCCTGGTGTTCGCCGTGCTGCTGCTGGTGTGCTGCGGCACGTCGGCGTGGATGCAGGTGCGCTCCAACCAGATGCATGAACAGGAAGTGGTGCAAGGCTTGTCCCGCGACCTGGCGCAGCACATCGCCAGCGACACGGTGCTGATGGACACCCAGGGCCTGATGCCCAATGCCGTGCGCGATTTGTTCAGCAAGCTGATGCAGGTCAACCCCAGTGTCGAGGTGTACCTGCTCGACACCGAGGGCAAGATTGTCGGCAGTGCCGCGCCCGAGGGCCGGATCCGTCGGGAGCGGGTCGACCTCGCGCCGATCCAGCGCCTGCTGCGGGGCGATCCGCTGCCGATTCCCGGCGACGACCCGCGCAGCGTCGATGTGCGCAAGGTGTTCAGCGCAGCACCGCTGAAGGTGGATGGCAAGCCGGTGGGCTATCTCTACGTGGTGCTGCTCGGTGAGGATCACGACCGCCTGGCCGAACGCGGTGCAACCAGCGCGGCGCTCAACACAGCGCTGCTGTCCATCGGCCTGGTGGCATTGCTGTGCCTGATTGCCGGCCTCACCGCATTTGCCCTGATCACCCGGCCGTTGCGGCGCTTGACCGAAACCGTGAGCCAGTTCGACATCGATGGCGTACCGGTCACGCCGGCCCTCCCCGTCGCGGTGGAAAAAGCCGCCAGCCACGATGAAATCGCCGTGCTCGATGCCGCGTTCCGGCAGATGCAGGCCCGCCTGGGCGAACAATGGCGTTCGTTGACCCGCCAGGACCAGGAGCGCCGCGAACTGGTGGCGAACATCTCCCACGACTTGCGCACGCCGCTGGCCTCGCTGCACGGCTATCTGGAAACCCTGTCGCTCAAGGACGCCACGCTCTCCCCTGCCGACCGCCGTCGCTACCTCGGCATCGCCCTGGACCAGAGCCGCAAGGTCGGTGGTCTGGCGCAGTCGCTGCTGGAACTGGTGCGGCTGGAACACGGCTTCGTGCAACCGGTGCTGGAGCGTTTTTCCCTGACCGACCTGGCCCAGGACATCTTCCAGAAATTCGAACTCACCGCCGAAGCGCGCCAGGTCGAACTCAAGGCCACGTTCGCGCCAAACATCTCGGCGGCCTGCGCGGATCTCGGGTTGATCGAGCGGGTGCTGACCAACCTGTTCGACAATGCCCTGCGCCATACACCGCCAGGTGGAGACATCGAGCTGGGCCTGCGCCCGCAAGGGTCATTCATCGAAGTCACGGTCAGCGACACCGGCCCGGGCATTGCCCCGGAACTGCGCGAAGGTTTGTTCCTGCGCCCGTTCAACATCGGCGGCGCACGGCGTGATGGCGGGCTGGGGCTGCGGATCGTGCATCGCATCCTGCAATTACACGGGCGCGAGATTCAGTTGATCGATGTGCCGGGGCGGGGGGCGACCTTTCGGTTTTCGTTGCCGATCGATGAAGAGACAGCGTCGGCGTTGGCGGTGCGGTCGATGAACCTCAATACTCCGAGGCAGGCCTGACAGACCGAGGTGCCTGCATCGCGAGCAAGCACGCTCCCACAGGGTTTTCGGGTGTTCACAGATTTTGCGTACACCCACTAACCCTGTGGGAGCGAGCTTGCTCGCGATGAGGCAGGCACAAACAACCCGAGATTCCGATCAGTCCCGATACCCCGGCGCCACACGATCCAGCATTCGCAACAACGCCGCCCACGCCAGTTGCATGGCATCCGGATCGTTCAACTCGCCCTCATCCAACGGCCGCCCCGGATCATTGAACTGCCGCTCGGTGTGCGCGCAGACCTCGTGCGACGGTAGAACAACTTCACCGGCAGCCTGCGCCGCCAATTGAATGTCGCAAGCCTTTTCCAGGTAATACATACGCATGAACGCCTGCCCTACCGTCTCGCCCACCGTCAGCAAGCCATGGTTGCGCAGCATCATCACCGGCTTGTCGCCCATGTCCGCCACCAGCCGTTGTTGCTCACTCAAGTCCAGCGCTACGCCTTCATAATCGTGATAAGCGACGCGACCGTAGAACTCCATGGAAATCTGGTTCACCGGCAACAACCCGCACTTCAACGCCGCCACCGCGCACCCGGATTTGGTGTGAGTGTGCAGCACGCACTGCGCGTCTTCCCGAGCGCCATGGATCGCACTGTGAATCACGAAACCCGCCGGGTTGACCGGGTACGACGATGGCTCCACAGCGTGGCCATCGAGGTCGATCTTCACCAGGTTCGACGCGGTGATTTCGTCGAACATCAGCCCGTAAGGGTTGATCAGAAAGTGATGCTCCGGCCCCGGAATGCGCACCGAGATGTGGGTGAAGATCAAATCGGTCATGCGAAAGTGCGCAATCAGGCGGTAGCAGGCCGCTAACTCTTCACGCAGACGTTGCTCTGTCGATGTCATACCCCGGCAACCTCTTTCACAGTGCAATCTTCCAGCCCTTGCCCCAATGCCTCCCAGCCATCGAAATCCCGGCGAGCGATGAATACCAGGCGTGTGGCGTTGGTATGAGCGTCATCCAGTGCCGGCAGAAACTGACTGCGGGTGCCGACATGTTGCAGCCAGTGCGCCGTGCTGCTCGGCGTCAGCAGCACCAGGCCTTTGACCCGGAATACATCGCTGGGCAGCGCCCTCAACCAGCCACGCAAGCACTCGACATCGAGGGCCGCGTTGCTCTGCCACAACCAGCTGCTGAACATCTCGCCGTGATCGCCATCGGACACCCGGGTCAGCGGTTTCTGGGCCCGAGGCTCAAGGTCCAGATCGGTATCCAGCCACAACGCATCGGGCAACTCGGCTTGCACACTTTCATGCACACGCGTCCGGGCGCCCAGTGCATCGCGCAACGCCTGCAACTGCGCCTCATCGACCAGATCGGTCTTGTTCAGCAACAGCAGGTCGGCAGCGGCCACCTGCGCCCGAGCCAGGCGCGCGTATTCACCGTCGAGTTGCAGATGGCGGGTGGCGTCGACCACGGTGATGACCATGTCCAGTTGCATCTGGCTGCGCAGTTGCGGGTAGGCCAGGGTTTGCACGATGCGCTGCGGGTCGGACACACCGCTGCACTCGATGACGATGCGCTCCAACCTTGGTTCAAGCTGCGCCAGGCTGGCGAGTTGCGCCAGCAGGTCTTCCTGCACCGTGCAGCAGATGCAGCCGTTTTGCAGGCTGTACACCGCGTCGGTGACTTCGGAAACGATGGCCGCATCAATGTTCAGCTCGCCGAAATCGTTGACGATCACCGCCAGCCGACTGCCTTCGGCACGGCGCACCATGCGGTTGAGTAGTGTGGTTTTACCGGCACCGAGAAAACCCGACACCACGGTCACGGCGATACGTGGGGAAGTCATTCTGCCTTGCCCTCCAGCACCGGTGGTTCGCCTTGCCAGACGGCTTTGAGGCCGACGGTTTCCAGCGTTGAGTGGCGGTCGTAGACCAGTTGCCCTTCAACGAAGGTCAGCAGCACCTGGGTCTTGTGGATGTAGTTGCGTGCCGGTGCAGCGAACAGGTCACGGTCGATGACGATCAGGTCCGCCGACTTGCCCACTTGCAGGCTGCCGGTGCTGTGCTCCAGGCCCATGGCCACGGCACCGTTGCTGGTGATCACGGTCAGCGCCTGTTCGAGGCTGATCGGGTCACCGAAGCAGGCCGGGTCGTCGTTCCACGGGTTCTGCCGGGTGATCATGGTTTCCAGCGCCAGCCACGGGTCGATGGACGCCACCGGCCAGTCGGTGCCCATCACCGCAGTGCCACCGGCGGCGAGCACGCCTTTGAAATCGTAGATGCGCTTGAGGCGTTCCTGGCCGTATCCGGAACGTGCGCCGCTGGCGAACGGCGTCGGGTACCAGGCGGCCGGGGAAAACTCGGCGATGACATTCAGTTCCTTGAAGCGCGGCAGGTTGCCGGGGTGCAGCAAGGTGCTGTGGGCGCACTGGTGGCGTACACCGCTGAAACCGTTGCGACGACGGGCCTCGGCCACGGCATCGAGGAACACGTCGGAGGCGCCGTCGCCGGTGCAGTGGGCGATCACGCGGATGCCCTTGCGGTCCATGTCCACCACCATGTCGGTGATGTGTTCCGGGGTCAGGTTGAGCTTGCCGCGCCAGCTCGATTCCTGCGGCCACGGGGTCAGCAGGTACGAAGACTTCGGCTCCACGGTGCCGTCGAAGTGGAACTTCACCGCGTTGGCGCTCAGGCGCGCGCTGCGGTAATAGTGACGCTCACCGGCCAGCAGCTCCCAGCGACGACGCACCGGGAAGATGTCGTCCTGCCAACTGATCGCCGCTTCGATGCGCACCGTCAGTTCGCCGCTGTCGTCGAGTTCCTTGAGGGCCTGCAAACGCTGTTCGCAGACGTGCACGTATTTGCTCGCCGTGACGCCGCGCGAACTCTGGAAGTGCACGCCATCGCGGTAGGCGCGGCGCAGCACGCTGACCGGTGTCGGTGGCATCGCGGCGTGGATCATCGCGTAGGCACCGTCGATCATCAGGCCGGTGGGTTCGCCGCTCAGCTCGTCACGCTCGAAATAGCCATTGCGTGGGTCGGACGTGTGGCGGTCGATGCCGGCCAGCTCCAGGGCCTTGGAGTTGACCATCATGGTGCCCCACATGCGGTCGAGCAGTGCCACCGGGCGGTCCGGCATGACGCTGTCGAGCCACTCGCGGCCCGGGGTCAGGCCGGCCTCGCGGAAGGTGTAGCGCACCCAGTACTGGCCGTAGATCCAGCCGTCGCCAGGATGACTGTCGGCATAGGCGAGGATGCTTTCGCGCAACTGTTCCGGGGTCGGGTCTTCGATGCCGACGTCGAGGTCATCGGCGTAGCGCGGCGCCAGCGCGAGGTCGGGGTGCGTGTGCATGTCGTGCAGGCCCGGCATGCAAAATGCGCCTTGCAGGTCGTGCACGCGGGTGTTCGGGCCCTTGAACATCTCGATCTGGCCGAGGCCGGCGACTGCGATCAACTTGCCGTCGCGGATGGCCACGGCCTCGGCCCACGGGTTGGCCGGGTCCTGGGTGTAGATGCGACCGTTGGCCAGGATCAGGTCGGCGTAGGTCCCCTGCACGGAATGGGTAGAGGAAAAGTTATCGGACTCAGCCATGTAAGCCACCTTTGAGTTCAGGAGATTGAAAGGTCGGCCGGACGTTGTGCGTGTCGGCGACCTGAAAAAATTGTTGTTGTTTTAGTCAGCCAGAAACATTGCGGCGTCGACCTCGATCATCACCGGCTCATCGCTGCTGCCGAGTTGTCCCAGCAGCTCGCGCAAGCCGCCCAGGTCGCGTGCCCGGTGATGGCTGACGTGGCAGCTTTGCGCGAGGGCGGCGAAGTCCGGCGTGAGGATGTCCACCCCCAGCAACGGCACCGCCTTGGCGTTCATGTAGTCGCGGATTTCGGCATAGCTGCTGTTGTTCCACAGCAGCAGGATCACGCCGACGCCGGCCTCTTTGGCGGCGATCAGTTCGGCGCTGGAAAACTGCAAGCCACCATCGCCGACCAACGCCACCACCGGGCGCAAGGGTTGGGCCAGCTTGGCGCCAATGGCGGCGGGCAAACCGTAGCCGAGGGTGCCGTAGCCGCTGCCGGCGTTGAACCAGCTGTTGGGGGTTGGCGCCCGGTAGCCGAGGGCGCCCTGGTACACCGGTTGGGTCGAATCGCCGACGATCAGTGGCTGCGGCAAGTGATCGCGCAGCGTATCGAGCAGCGCTTGCATACGGGATTGTCTGGCGCTCCAGCCGGCGTGCTCGAGGGCGTTGACCTTGCTCACTCGCTCAGCCGCCCAGGCTGGATCGGCCTGGCGCTGCGGCAGGCGATCGAGCAACAACAGCAAGCCTTGACCGGCATCTCCCAGCAAGCCAACCGTGGCCGCTTGTACGCCGAGTATTTGCATGGGATCGATGTCCAGGCGAATCAGCGGTGCCTTGAACTGCACAGGGCCAAGACCGAAAAAGTCGTAGTCGGTTTCCCCCAGCTCTGTGCCGACGGCCAGCACCAGGTCGGCCTCGGCAAACAGTTCGCGACCATGGGTCGAGGACTGCACACCGTCGAGCAATAATGGATGTTCGGGGGCCAGTAAACCGCGGGCGTTGGTGGTCAGCGCCACGGGGGCCTGCAGGCGTTCGGCGAGTGCGGTCAGGGCCTCACTGGCCCGGCGCGCACCGCCACCGGCGAGAATCAACAGACGCTTGGCGTTGTTGATCAGGGCCACGGCGTCATCGATGGCTTCCGGCGCCGGGACCGGCGCGGCCGGCAATGAACGCGCACGCAGGTCCAGCCCGTCGGCAGACATCTCCAGCACATCCAGCGGAATCTCGATGTGCACCGGACGCGGCCGCGTACAGCCAAACAAGGCAAAGGCCCGTGCCAGCACTTCCGGCAATTGCGACGGATGTTGCAGCGTATGGCTGAAGGCGCAGACCCCGGCGACCAGCGCGCGCTGATCCGGCATTTCATGCAGGTGACCATGGCCCAGGCGCAGGTGTTCGCGACGGTTGCAGGTGGAAATCACCAGCATCGGCACCGAGTCGGCATAGGCCTGGCCCATGGCGGTGATGATGTTGGTCATGCCCGGTCCGGTGATGATGAAGCACACCCCGGGCTTACCGCTGGCACGGGCATAACCGTCGGCCATGAACCCGGCGCCCTGCTCGTGGCGCGGGCTGATGTGCTTCAGGCGACTGCCGTGCAGGCCACGATACAACTCGACGGTGTGCACGCCGGGAATGCCGAAGACGGTTTCAACACCATAGCCTTCCAGCAACTGAACGAGCGCCTCGGCACAACGGGTCATGCAGCACCTCTTGGATAAGGGGCCAGCTCGGCCCAACGACGAATGGGGCTAGTATTGTTGAATCAACCGATACAACAATCGATTTTTTTTGGCCTGACTGTTCGATTTACGTCACCATATAAGAGAGCTGTGGCGAGGGAGCTTGCTCCCGCTCGGCTGCGCAGCGACCGCAATGGTGGGGGCCGCTGCGCGCCCCAGCGGGAGCAAGCTCCCTCGCCACAGGGGTTCAGCGTTTGCCTGTTTCTCAACTTTCAACGGGATGATTTATGCGTTTTCCTTCGATGACAGCCCTTCGTGCGCTGGATGCGGTTGCCCGTCTGGGCAGCGTGTCGGTCGCGGCCCGTGAACTGAACCTGACTCGCAGTGCCATCAGCCACCAGATCAGCAAGCTTGAGGAGTGCGTCGGTTTCGCCCTGACCGAGCGCATTGGCCGAGGCATCGGCCTGACGTATCAGGGCGAACGCTATGCGCGGGAAGTGCACGGGATTCTGTTGAACCTGCTCGACGCCGGACAGTTGGTCGACGACCAGGAAATCTCCGGGCGGCTATGCGTCAGTTGCGCGCCGGGGTTCGCCACCTATTGGTTGTGTCACCACATCGGTGCTTTTTTGCGGCAGTACCCGCAAGTGCAGTTGCAACTGGTTTCCCCGCGCACGCCGGACGACACCAACAACCACAACGTCGACCTGTTCATCGCCTACGGGATTGGCGACTGGCCGGAAATGAATGTTGAAGAGATTGTGGCTTTGCGCTTCTTCCCGGTGTGCAGCCCGCGGCTGATCAACGCCTTGGGCGGCCTGAAAAGCCCGCAGGAACTGAGCAGCTACCCCTTGCTGCACATGACCGACTACTCGGACTGGCGCGTGTGGCTGACCGCCGCGGGGGCTTCCGGGGTCAATGCGACGAGCGGCATCCTGTTCTCCGATGCGCACTGCGCCCAATCCGCGTGCATTGCCGGCCAGGGCATCGCCATCGGTGACAACCTGATCAGCGGTGATGCGTTATCCAAGGGTTTGCTGGTGCGCCCGTTCGACATCACCATCGATTTGCACCGTGGCTACTACCTGGCGGCAGACCCGCAAAAGGCCGACCGCGCCGTGGTCCAGGCCTTCAGCAACTGGGTCAAGACCCAGCTGCAATCATCCCGCCAGACCTGGCAGGACACCCTGTAAAAGCTCACTGAATTCCCCTGTGGGAGCGAGCTTGCTCGCGATGAGGCCACCACAGTCACCTTTGATGTCGCCTGATAATTCGCTATCGCGAGCAAGCTCGCTCCCACAGGGTAGAAGCTCTATTGCGGGGCCTCTGACCGATGCGGAATACGCAGCTTATTTGTTCAATAAAACTAACCAATACGAGCAAAATAATTCCATTGATGTAGCGATATTTTTAACAATAATAAGCCCAAAGCCCATTTCGGATTCGCATCCGTCCTCGTACGTCTTATGGGCAATAAAAAGAGGAACCTCATTGTGTCCAGCCGTTCAGCGATCCAGCTCAGCGCTCAAGGTATCAGCCAGTATTACGGCCGTTTCGCGGCGCTGGATAACGTCGATCTCGACGTTCGCCAAGGTGAATTTCTTACCCTGCTGGGTCCGTCCGGCTCGGGCAAAACCACCTTGCTGATGATTCTGGCCGGCTTCCTCAGCCCGACCTCGGGCAAGCTGATGGAGCAAGGCGTCGACATCATCCGGCGCTCCGCCGAGAAGCGGAACTACGGCATGGTGTTCCAGGGTTATGCGCTGTTCCCGCACATGAGCGTGGCCGACAACGTGGCCTACCCGCTGCGCATCCGCAAAGTCCCCGTTGAAGAACGTAATCGTCGGGTCAAGCACATCCTCGAAGTGGTCGGCCTCAGTGCGCATATGCACAAGAAGCCCGCCGAGATGTCCGGTGGTCAGCAGCAGCGCGTGGCGATTGCCCGGGCGCTGGTGTTCGAGCCGGAACTGCTGCTGCTCGACGAGCCACTGTCGGCACTGGACAAGAACCTGCGCGAACAACTGCAAACCGAGCTGCAACGCATCCACCGTCAGGTCGGCACCAGTTTCGTGTTCGTCACCCACGACCAGAACGAAGCGTTGGCGCTGTCCTCGCGCATCGCGATCTTCAACCACGGCAAGCTGACCCAGGTCGACACCCCGGAAAATATCTACAACCGCCCCGAGAGCCGTTTCGTCGCCGAGTTCCTGGGCAAGATGAACCTGTTCCCGCTGGACAACCTGACCCGCAACGGCCAGAACGCCAGCGGCCGCTGCGGCACCAGCGTATTGCATGCCCAGGCGCCGAACGCACTGAGTGCGGCACCGATCGTGCTGGCCGTACGCCCGGAGCACATGGAATTGCACAGTGAGTGCCCGACCCGGGACGGCTACAACGTGATGCCCGCGCAACTCACCGACAAGGTCTATCAAGGCTCCAGCACCCACCTGTCACTCAAGGTCGGCGGCGACACGCTGCCGATCAACCTGTCCGTACCCGGCAATCACCCGGGCGCGTCGATGCCCAGCGGCGCGCCGGTGTGGCTGAGCTGGCCGGTGCAGCAAAGCTTCCTGCTTCAGGCCTGAACCCCCAAAAAACTGCGTCACAAAGCTCTCTTCCAATGACAACAAAAAGGCCGGTGCCCACGCAGGCACCTGCCGACTGAGGACTTGCCCATGCGCCAGGATCACCAACAAGACTGCATCGAAGTGCTTATCGACAAGGCCCGCGACGGTCAGATCAACCGCCGCACCTTCATTCAGGCCATGGGCCTGCTGGCCGCGGTGCCATTGGCGCTGCGCAGCGGCATCAGCTGGTCGGCGGACAAGCCGCTGGTGGTGGTCAACTGGGGTGGCGACGCCCTGAACGCATTCCGTTCGGCATGGACCGACACCTTCACCAAGAACACCGGCATCCAGGTGCGCATCGACGGTGCCGGCCCGACCGAAGGGGCAATCCGTTCGCAGCTGGCAAGCGGCCAACCGAGCTGGGACGTGGTCGACGTCGAGAGCTACAGCGCCATCGTGCTGGGCCGGGAAAAGATCCTGCAGCCACTGGACTACAACACCATCAAGCGCGATCAGGTAGCCCCGGCGCTCTCCTCCGACTTCGGCATCGCCAGCTACCAGTTCAGCTACGTGATGGCCTGGGACAGCGAAAAATTCGGTGAAAACGGGCCCAAGACCTGGGCCGATTTCTGGGACGTGAAGAAATTCCCCGGCAAGCGCACGCTGTACAAGTGGATGAACGGCATGCTCGAAGCGGCGTTGCTCGCCGACGGCGTTCCGGCTGACCAGCTGTACCCGCTGGACGTGCCACGGGCCCTGAAGAAGATCGACGAGATCAAGCCTCACGTCCTGTCGTTCTGGAGTTCGGGGGCCGAGAGCCAGCAATTGATGGTCGACGGCGAAGTGTCGGTGGGTGCGATCTGGCACACCCGCGCCAAGCTGCTCAGCGAAGACACCGACAATCGCGTGCGCTGGAGCTTCGACAACGGCTTCATCAACTCCAGCAGTTGGGCGGTATTGAACGGCAACCCGGGCGGCACTCAACCGACCATGCAGTTCATCCAGCAAGCCTTGCAGCCTGAAGGCCAGCTCAAGCTGTTCGAACTGCTGGGCAACGGGCCTTCCAACAGCGCCACGGAGAAGCTGATGTCGGCCAAGCAACTCGAAGCCAACTGCGCCTCTGAAGAAAACCTGAAAAAGCAGATCGCTCTCAACGCCCAGTGGTACGCCGACAACTACTCCAAAGCCCTGGAAGAGTACCTGACGCGGCTGTCCAAGTGAGCCTGAGACCATGACCACCACCCTGACCTCGACCCTGACCGCCCCCAAGCCCCGCTTCAGCTCGCCGGGCCTGGAGCGCGGCCTGCTGCTGTTTCCGCTGCCGGTGTTGCTGCTGGTCTTCTACGTGCTGCCGTTCCTCGGCGTGGTCGGCTGGAGCTTCTCGCTGCCGACGCCGGGCATCGAGCAGTACCAGCGCATCGCCACGGACCCGGCGATCCACGAAATGCTCTGGCGCACCTTGCGTCTGTGCCTGACCGTCAGTGGCCTGGCCTTGATGATCGGTTACCTGCTGGCCTACTGCTGGGTGTTCAGCCCGCCGTTCTGGCAGCGCGTGGTGGAGATCTGCATCTTCATTCCGTTCTGGATTTCCGTGCTGGTGCGGGCTTTCGGCTGGTTGATTGCCCTGCGCAGCAACGGCGTGCTCAACAACGGCCTGATGGGCATGGGGCTGATCGACCAGCCGCTGCAACTGAGCCGCAATGAGATAGGCGTGGTCATCGGCATGCTCCACGTGATGATCCCGTACGCGGTGTTCCCGCTGCTGTCGACCATGCGTCAACTCGACCAGCGTGTGCTCATGGCCTCGCGCGGCCTCGGGGCCGGTGCCTTGCGCACCTTCTGGCAAGTGCTGCTGCCGCAGACCCTGCCGGGCATTCTGGGCGCGTTCATCATGGTTTTCGTGTTCTGCCTGGGCTTCTTCATCACCCCGGTGCTGTTGGGTGGCGGGCAAACGGTGATGATCGCCGAGTACGTGTTCCTGCAAATGTTCCAGACCAGCAACTGGGGCCTGGGCGCGGCACTGAGCGTGGTGTTGCTGGCCCTGGTCAGCGCGCTGATCTGGGTGCTGTTGAAAATGACCCGCGTCAACCGACTGGTAGGCTGAGATCACTATGAATACCCATCGCACAAGCCTGAGTACGCGGCTGTTGGCCGTGGTCGCCATGGCCTTCATGCTGTTCCCGCTGCTGACGGTCATTCCGGTGTCGTTCACCAGCAAGCGCTTCCTGTCGATGCCCGAAGGCAACTGGTCGCTGCGCCACTACGAAGCACTGGTGAGCAACCCGGACTGGGCCCACGCCATCAGCCAGAGCCTGACCATCGCCTTCGCCACCAGCGTCATCGCCACCTTGCTGGCCGCGAGTTTCAGCCTCGGCATCTGGTACATGCGCTCGAAATGGGCCACGGCCCTGATCGGCCTGGTGCTGTTGCCGATGGCGATCCCGCCGGTGATTTCCGCGCTGGTGCTGTACTTCATGGAGACCAAGCTCGGTCGCTTCGCCCCCGGCATGGGCTACGACACCCTGACCGGCGTGGTGATTGCCCACGTGATCATGGTGGTGCCGTACGGCGTAGTGACCATGCTGGTAGCCCTCAGCCAGATCGACCGGCGCATCGAACTGGCCTCGCGCAACCTTGGCGCCAGCCTGATGCAGACCACGTTCATGGTGATCCTGCCGAACCTGAAACTGGGTCTGGCCTCCACCGCGTTGTTGGGGTTTGCCCTGTCCTGGGAAGAAGTGGCGGTGACGCTGTTCATCACCAGCGTCAACGTCGACACCCTGCCCAAGCGCATCTGGAGCGGCTTGCGCGATAACGTCGACCCGAGCGTCGCGGCAATCTCGGTGTTGCTGATCTCGCTGACGTTGCTGGTGTTGATCGGACGGCTGGTGGTTCAGCATCTGGCGGATAAACGGGCGCAGAAACTCCTGCATCCGTAACTGAATACGCGCCCCTGTAGGAGCTGCCGCAGGCTGCGATCTTTTGATCTGAAAAAAACAAGATCAAAAGATCGCAGCCTGCGGCAGCTCCTACAGGGGCTTCGTCTATTGGGCCGTGACAACGCGGTCCCGGTCCAATAGATTAGGCGGCCTGAAAAAGCCGCCGGGCTTTCTCGCCCCTATTCAAGCTGAAAAAAGTAGTGAAATTTCAATGTCCGATTCCAACACCGCTGAATCCGTAGTCACCTTGTCGTCCAAAGCGGAATACGAAAACTCCATCAATCTTTCACAACACGTACCCCAGGCGAAAACCATCAGCGAGATGGTGCTGGACGCGTTCCAGTCCACCCGCGAAAGTGACCAGATCCGCGAACTGCGCGCCGCCATTCGGCAGGCCCACGACAGTTTCGACGACGACAAGGCCTATGAACTGATGGGCCAGCTCAAGCAACTCAAGGACGCCGAAGCCGCCGACATCGCCGCGCTGGAAGACCTGAGCAGCAAGTTCCCGATCAGCCGCATCCTCTCCAGCTTCAAGGACGACCCGGCGTTCCAGGAAATCGTCTACGGCCTGGCCCTGAAGGTGCTGAACCAGACGCACCAGGCCATCAGCAACCCGAGCGGCGGCAAGAGCAAGGCCGCCAAGGCCAAGAAAGAAGTCGAAGTGTTCACCATCAGCAAGGACGGCATCAGCGTCACCCTGCCGCTGCGCACCCCGCGCTCGCGCCTCAGCGTCGACCGTGAAGCCCTGGAGTTCCTCGGTTTCACCTTCGTTGGCGAAGGCGAAGAGGCGGAACTGGAAAGCGAGACGTTCCTGGACAACAGCGGCGCCGAGCAAGCGGTCAACCGCAAGAACATCATCACCGCCCTGCAACAGCAGACGGCGTTCGATGGGTACAGCATCGCTGCGCAGTAATACTTGCAGGTGTGTAGAGGGGGCTTGCCTGTGGCGAGCGAGCTTGCTCGCGCTGGGCTGCGAAGCAGCCCCAAAACCTGTCATCACATCTTTTCAGGCGCACCGCATTCACCGAGTTTACGACGGCTTCGCCGTCGAACGGGAGCAAGCTCCCTCGCCACAGGTCACTCACTGACTCAAATAAGAGCCCTGCCCTAGCGCAGGGCTTTTTATTGCCCGTGATTCGGGCAAAACCGCGATTACTCTTCCAGTATCGACGCAGAACAACACTTCCCTTCACCCATGAGCACCACGGGTCCGCCTGCGGGGAGCGTCAACTCACTTTCCAGCCCAGACCTCGGTGGTGCAACTGCTGAGGTCATCATGAACACGACCCCTTTGTATCGCCAATTGGCCAATCACTATCTGGACGCTATCCGCAGCGGCATCTTGAAAACCGGTGAGCGCTTGCCCTCGATCCGCCTGATGATGGAAAAACACGCCGTCAGCCTCTCGACCGCAGTGCAGGTGTGCCGGGAACTGGAAGACTGCGGCGTGCTGGAAGCCCGACCGCGTTCCGGCAACTACATTCGCCAGCCCGACACCTTGCCCAGGCCCGCCCCGGTTGCCTCCGCGCCAGCGCTGGATACCAGCGCCTATGTCGGCATTCATCAACAGGTCTCGACGGTGCTCAAGGCCAGTCAGCGCGCAACGATCAAGGTCAATTTCGCCAGCGCCTACTGCGCGCCGGAGCTTTATCCGCTGAAGACCCTGCAAGACAACATGATCAAGTCACTGCGCTACGACACCTGCCTGCTCGGCGCCGCGGGCTCGACCTGCGGCAACAGTGCATTGCGCCACCTCCTGGCGCGGCGGGCGCTGGCCAGCAAGACCCACCTGGCCCCCGAACGGATCGTGATCACCAACGGCGCCACCGAAGCGATCAACCTGGCCTTGCGTGCGGTCACCCGTCCCGGCGACACCGTGGCCGTGGAGTCGCCGACCTTCTACGGTCTGCTGCAAATTCTCGAAAGCCTGAGCCTGCGGGTACTGGAAGTCCCGGCCTCGGCCCACACCGGGCTCAATCTGGCGGCCCTGGAGCTGCTGCTGCAGGGCCCCGAACAGATCAAGGCGTTGATCGTCATTCCCAACCTGCAAAACCCGCTGGGCAGCATCATGCCCGACGCCAACAAGGCACGGCTGGTGAAACTGTGCGCCGAATACGACACCGTGCTGATCGAGGACGACACCTACGGCGACCTGGTGGACACCGAGCAGCCGCTGTCCACGCTCAAACATTGGGACCGCACCGACAATGTGATCTATTGCGCCTCGCTGAACAAAACCCTGGCACCCGGCATGCGCCTGGGCTGGATCAGCGCCGGGAAATGGCACGACCGTGTGGAGATGCTCAAACACACGCAGTCGCGGGGGTGCGAGCTGATATCGCAACTGGCGGTCAGCGAATTCATGCGCACACCGTCTTATGAACGTTACCTGCGACGGTTGAGGAAAACCCTGACCGTACAACGCGAGCAGATGAGCACGGCGATCGCCCGCTATTTTCCCATCGGCACCAGCGTGACTCATCCGCAAGGCGGTACGTTGTTATGGGTGGAATTGCCTCGCCGGCATTCATCCATGGCGTTTTTTCACGAAGCGCTGAAGGTCGGCATCCAGATTTCCCCTGGGGATATCTTTTCCAACACCGAACGTTTCGATCACTTTGTGCGCATTGGCTGCGGCGCGCCGTATTCGCCACGGATCGATGAGGCCTTGGCGACCTTGGGCAACATTCTAAAAAACCAGTACTAACCACAATCCCCCCCCTGTAGGAGCTGCCGAAGGCTGCGATCTTTTGATCTTGAAAATCAAAAGATCGCAGCCTTCGGCAGCTCCTACAGGGGGTGCGGGATTTACCGGGGGGGTTGGTGCAGGCAAATGATATGCGGGTCGTCATTCCAGTGCGGGAAACGCTCGGCGATCAGCGGGTCGTGGCCGGGGATGACGTGGTCCTGGCCATCGGCCAGGCGGTCGATCTCGGTGAAGGCTTCGAGGGTTTGCGCCAGGTCATCGAGGATCGGAAACGGACTGCGCTCACGAATGTTGACCCACAGGTGCGCGGCATCCGAGGCCAGTACAATCCAGCCGCGCTCAGTATTCACCCGCACCACCTGGCTGCCGGGCGTATGCCCGCCCACCGGATGCAAGGTCACACCGGGAAGCACCTCGACGACTCCACCGTGCAGACGCATCCGCCCTTCGAACAGCGGCGGCAGCGCCGACATCACGTCCTCGACTTCGTAGGTTTTGTTCACCGTGCGATGGGACATTTTCGGCCCGGTGCAAAAACGCAGTTCCGCTTCCTGCAAATGCACGGTCGCCTTCGGGAATAGCCCGAGGTTGCCGGCATGGTCCCAATGCAAATGGGTCAGGATCAGGTGTTCGACCCGGGCCGGATCGATGTCCAGCTGCCGCAGGGATTCCTCCGGCAGGCGGTACATCTGGCGATTGCGCCGGTCCGCCGTGGCCGGTTGGAAACAGGTGTCGACCACGATCACCTGCTGCTCGTTGCGGATGACCCAGAAGTAATAATCCAGCGGCATCGGCGCATTCGGATCACCGCAACAGGCGTCGTAGAGAAAATTCTCCCTGGCGGTGCGCTGGGCGTTTGCGCCGACACGGATGGCGAACACTTCGTACACAGGCGTGGACATGGACACCTCCGGGCTCAGGCGGCCGCCGTGGTTTTGAGGGTCGGACGGAAGTCGAAATCGATCTGCTCGCTGATGCCCAGGTCCTGTGCCAGTTTATGCAGGCCGCTGTAGTCGCGCATGATGGTCGCGCTCCTGTTGCTTTCGCGGGTGTCGGCAATGATCAACGCCGCCTCCTCGACCCCGAGCTGCGTCAGAATCGCCTCCCACATCGAGTAGTCCTGAGCGATAAAGGCACTCAGCGCCACCGACAGGTTACGTGCGAAAAATTCCCGCTGGGTCGGCTGCATATTGGCGTACATGACCTTCGCCACTTCAGCCAGCACCTTGCTGTGAGCGTATTCGTCGCGGTTGTGCTGCTCGGCCACCTGGCGGTTCTGCGGCTGGATGGTCTGGTCATCCGCCAGCAGGTCCAGATAGGCGTTGACGCTAATCTCGGCCACTACCGCAAAGGTGATTGCCGCCAGATCCCGCTGCCATTGCTCGCTCAGCTCTGCCTGCAAGGCCTTCAGGCGCAGGTAAGTGACGGACGGCGGCAGATCCAGATCCTGATCCAGCGCCCGCTCCAGCCTGGTCCGTTCGATGGCGCGCAGGTGCATCAGCGTGTGGTAGTGCTCGTCGATCAGGGTCTGTTGCATGGCCTCGCGAAAATGCCAGTCGTCCTTGCCCAGGTACTGATTGGCAATGACGCTGAGGGCCGGATTGACAATGTGTTCTTCGGCGGTGACGGTGCGCAGGTTGTAGCCGATCCAGCCCCAGGTCACCACGCTGCTTTTGAGCTCGTCACTCAAGGCCTGGAATGTCGGGTGATGGAAAAACGGCACCATGCACTCCGGGTAATCCGGGCGCAGCGGGTCGAACGCTTCAATGATCTGGGCCCTGTCCGGCGCACAAACGGAGGCGCGCCTGGTCCAGGCCTGGTTGAGCCGCACGATCAGTTGATGATCGACCTGGGCGATCTCGATTGCTGTTTGCATGACGCGATACCTGTAAGACGCGTACCCGCCAAGGGGTACGCCAAAAGAATGAAGGGCGCCGGAAAAATCAGGCCAGCCAATAGCGGGTCAGGTTGCGCGCCGGATCAGTGTAACGACTGCGGGCGTGAATCATCCGCCAGTTGTCCCAAATCAGCAGGCATCCGTCGGGAATCAGCACCGGAATGTTGTGCTCGACGAAGTACGCTTCGCCGAGCGCGGCAAACCTGGCCAGCGGCGAGGTGCTGTTGGCGACCAGGGATTGCTGCAGGGCGTCCCTGGACGGATTTACATCGCCGTAGTGAAACTGGTTGTAGCTGAAACGGAAAATATCCCCGTCCTCCGTAGGCGTGAGGATGTACTCCTTGACCCGCCGCTGGTCCGGTTCGCCCGGTTTGGCGGTGGCGACAAATTCTACCGGCGTGTCATCGAGCCATGCGCGCAGTTGCGGCTCGCTGCGTTCGAGGACGCGGAGAAATTCGTAGCCGTCCACCAAACCGGTGTGCCCGCCCCCGCACGTGGCCTGCTTATGGCAATGCAACGCCAGATAACGCGGCGGCGGCCCGTACACGGGCGCCTCGGTGTGCGGGCCAATGCCGTTCATGCTCTGGGAATATGGCAAGTCTTCGTAACCTGGCTTGCGAGTGATGGCAAAGGCCATCTGGCCGTTGAACTGCGGAATGATCGGACCGAACTCATGCAAGGTGCCTACGACATCATCGGCAAATTCTTCCGGGGTCAGCACAGTCCAGCCCAGCGTCGACAGCTCTTCATGACGATGGCCGAGCGAAATGTAAGGTTGAGACGCAACAATCCCTTGATCTGACATGGTGAGATTCCTGGCAGGTGATCAGGCGTTTACGGTTGAGGTGTAAGCGGCAATGAAGTCACGGCAGGCATCGCCCGGTCGGTAGCGCTGCTCGTCGATGCTCTGCACCGGGGTGATTTCGGCGGCGGTGCCGGTGAGAAAGCATTCATCGAAGTCGCCGAGTTCCGTAGGCAGAATCGTCCGTTCGACCACCTGATAATCCAGCGCCCTGGCCAGTTCGATCACGGTTTGCCGGGTGATGCCGTTGAGGAAACAATCCGGCAGCGGGGTGTGCAGCGTCCGGCCCTTGACGAAAAACACATTGGCGCTGGTGGCTTCGGCGACGTGGCCGCGCCAGTCGAGCATCAGCGCATCGTGGTAACCCGTGTTCTCGGCGTCGTGCTTGCTCAGCGTGGCGATCTGGTAATGCCCGGAAGCCTTGGCCTCGAACGGGCTGCTGCAGGGTGGCGGACGGCGCCAGCTCGCGGTTTTCAAGCGGATGCCGGCCATGCGCGCCGCCGGGTCGAAATAGCTCGGCCACTGCCAGCAGGCGATGGCCACGTGCACACGGTTGAAGCGCGCCGAGGTGGAGATCATTTCACTGCCGCGCCAGGCCACCGGGCGCAGATAACCCTCGACCACCTTGTTGCGTTGCAGCAGTTCATGGCTCGCCGCTTCCAGTTCGGCCAACTCATAGGGGATGGCAAAGTCCATCAGGTGCGCCGAGCGGTACAGCCGCTCGCTGTGCTCGCGCAGCTTGAATATCTTGCCGTTGTAGACCCGCTCACCTTCATACACGGTGCTCGCGTAATGCAGGCCGTGGGTCAGCACATGCAACTGCGCCCGGGACCACTCGACGAACTCGCCGTCGAGCCAGATGACACCCTCGCGCTGATCAAACGGGATACCGCTCATATCCATATCTCCCCATTGTTCATGAATGTTCCTACGCCGTTTCCAGCAACACCGGTATCAATTCCGGCACGGCGGCGAGCTCGGTCTGAAAGAAGAACGAACGCTCGCCGAAGGCCGGTTGCAAGTCGTCGAACCAGGTCACCTGCGGATCGAAGCGCGCGTAGAACGTGCGCAACACCCATTGCGGATTGCGTGCCTGGAGGAACTGCAAGACGAAGACTTTTTCCCCCGCAACTGTCTCGATACCGTTGATCAACACCTTGCCGTAGAAGGTGCTCATGGACGGCCCGCGCACCGTTCGCGCAAGCCCCGACACCGTGCGGTACGCCGCCTGGAAGATCTCGAAGGCCCGGGCCAGCGGCATCGCGAAGTAGTGGCTGGGGCCGGTGTCACGCTCGACGAACATGTAATAAGGCACGGCCCCGAGCCGTACGCCTTCGGTCCACAGCGCGGCCCAATCGGCGGGATTTTCGTTGATGTGGCGGATCACCGGCGCCTGCATGCGCAGCGTCGCGCCCGTCGAGCGGATGCGCTCGATCGCCTGGCGGGCAATGGCCTGGCGGATCTCCACCGGGTGGTTGTAGTGGCCCATGATCGACAGGTTTTTACCCGCTGCGACGATGCGCCGGAACAGTTCCAGCAGCTCGGGCGCATCCTTGTCGCTGACAAAACGCTGCGGCCAGTACGCCACCGATTTGGTGCCGATGCGGATGCTCTTGAGGTGTGGCAATTGCAGCAGCGGCTCGATGTAACCGGCCAGCGAGCGGGTGTTCATGATCATCGGGTCGCCGCCGGTAATCAGCACATCCGTGACTTCGGTATGCACCCGCAGGTAACTGACCAGCTCCTGGGACTCTCGAGCGTTGAACTTGAGTTCTTCCTCGCCGATGAACTGCGCCCAGCGGAAACAGAAGGTGCAGTACGCGTGACAGGTCTGACCGGCGCCGGGGAAAAACAGCACGGTCTCGCGGTACTTGTGCTGGATGCCCGGGAGGACTTTGCCGTTGAGCGTGACACCGTTGTGGGTCAACTGTCCGGCCGGATGCGGGTTCATGCGCAGCCAGATCGCCTCGATCCGGCGCTTGATCGCCGCGCTGTCATCCAGTTCGATCAGTTGCTTGAGCGAGGCATATTCCTCTGGCAGCAACATGTCCTTGTGGGGGAAGGTCATGCGAAAAATAGGATCGTCCGGAATGTTGTGCCAGTCGATCAGCGTGCCCAGCACGTATTCGTTGGTGCGAAACGGCATGACCCGGGCCACCACGGTCATGGCCTCCTGCAACGCCGGCGTCAGCTTGTCCCAGTAAGGTGTGTCGCGGATGGTGCGTGAGTTATAGGGTTTGTAGCGTTCGTGCTCCGACAGTCCTTGCATGGCCGCGCTCCTGGTGGTTGCCCTGAGTGTTGTTAGGCGATGGCCGGCGCTTTGCGCTCTATGTCCATCCACGCCCGAACGCTGTCGCGGTCCCACTGGCGACGCACATAGGCCTGGAGCCGTGCAGGCACCGGGTCGCCGTTGGCAACCAGGCGGTTGAGCATGATTGCCAGGTCGGTGTCGGCAATGCTCCAGTCCCCGAACAGATGCTCGGCGCCCTCCTCCAGCAAATGGTCGGCGACGAACAACAGGCGCTCGACGGCGGCTTGGGCCTCGTCGGACAGCGCGGTGTTTTTCTTGCCGAAGTACACCAGGTCAAACGGGCGTTCCTTGCGCACCACCAGCAAGTCGCTGCGCAACCAGGCCTGCAATTGACGGGCGCGGGCGCGCTGCTGGAGGCCCTGCGGATAGAGTTTTTTATGCCCCGGGCAGAGTTCATCGAGGTACTCGGCAATCGCCGAGGATTCCGACAAGGCAAAATCGTCGTGAACTAAGGTTGGAATCTTGCAGGTCAGCGAAAGATTACGATAACTCGCCCTATAGTTTTCGCGTGATTTCAGATCAACCGTGACAAGTTCAAATGAAAGTTGCTTTTCCTTGAGCGCGACAAATGCCGACATCGCAAAAGCACTGACATGATCGGCGCCGACACACAGTTTGAGCTTCCTGTTTTCCATAGAGCACTCCATTCACTGACTGCAGGGATTAACGTGCATTGGAAGTGATCGTAGTTAGTTGAATGAAGGCTGAATAGATACAGAATTTGTCCGTTTCAATCGATACAGAAAGTTGTTTTCTACCGGCAGACACGCAGCCAAAAGCGCTGCAAACGGGAATACAGGGGCAGGCCTGTAAAACAAAAAAAGGGAGCCAACGAAGGTTGGCTCCCTGGGTTGATGCGTTGGGAAATTACGGCTGGGTGGTGATCAGGCCATGGCTGTCGGCAAAGTTCGAGAGCAGTGCCATTTGTGGCATGTTGCTCATGTTCAGCATCGCCAGAGGCTCGTGTTTGCTGGTGTTGACGAAGCCATGCCGGGTCCAGGCCGGCACCAGCAGCACGTCGCCGCTGTTGACGTCGACCGCATCGGCATCGCCTAGGGTCAGCACGCCGCTGCCACACTGGATAACGAACAGATGCCACCAGGAATGGGCATGACCGTTGAGCGTCACACCGGGGTTCAGCCATTGCATGGCGATCGCCATCCCGGGCGTCACTGCACAGCCGTCAATGCTCTTGTCGTGAGCCAAGGCGACAATATCCACGTCGCGGGCCTCAAGGGTCTGACGCATACCCGCCAGTTCGGTGCCTTTCCACACCTTGGCACTTTGCTGTCGATGATGCAGGCTCTGACGAAAGTCTTTATATGAAAAAAACGCACCTTGAAAGTTATCCATTCGCACGTCCTTTCTTTTTATTTCCCACACTTTAGCGCTAAACCTTAAGTTATAGGTTCAGCGCTGTAAAGTCTGGAAATAATTTACAAAACCGATGGGCGCAAGGCAGCAATCATGTCCACTTCTATCGCGGCATTCTTGGGTAATTGATAAACACCGACTGTAGTGCGCGTATGTTTACCGGCATCACCCAACACGTGGCTGAACACATCCGAGGCGCCGTTGGCCACTTCGCTCAAGTCGACAAAATCCGCCGTGGACTTCACATAGACCGTTACCCGGATCAATGACTTGATCTTGTCCAGCGAACCGATGGCATCGACGATCAACGCCAGCCCGCGCATCGCACTGATGCTGGCGGCCGCTTGCGCATCGGCCATGCTGAGGTCCAGCCCGACGCGGCCGGGGTAATGGATCTTGCCGTTCATGCGTGGCACCAGGCCGCTGATGTACAGCTCATCGTGATGACGGATCAGCGGCGCGTAATGCCCGCCTGCGGTGTTTTCGCCGTAGATGTCATAGCCAAACTCTTTGGCCAGGGCGATGAAGCGTTCATCGCAGGTCATGTGCTGGATCATTGATCGAACCCTCTTGATCGGTAATGCAAAAAACAGGTGCTTGCGGGCTCAGCACACGGCGCGGGTGGCCGGTGCCAGGCTAGTCACCTCAATGCGTGACTCAATCGACTCGGCCAGGCGCAACAGGTCGTTGCTCAGTTGCCCGTAGTGTTCGTTGAACAATACGATGTGGCCGATGAATGAGAAGTTGTCTTTGACCAGCGCGCTGACCGAGTCGCCGATACGCTTGGCGTACTGCCCTTCCACCAGGTCGATGCGCAGTGCGCGGGCCAGGACCTCGATGTCTGGCGTTGCCCGCAGGATGCCGCCGGCCGGCGCCCGGAGCAGGCGAATGCCGCAGTAGCCGCGAGCCACTGGCTCATGCTGCTCGGTCTTGCCTTCCACCGCCCAGCGCACCCAGCGTTCCCACGGATCGAAATCGACGAAGGCGCGCTTGGCCAGGTCCCAGATATGCATGCCGCCGGGACGCATGTTGGTTTCCACGGCGCTGGTCAGGTTGTCGCGGCGCAGGAACACTTCGTTGTGCCAGGCACCGTTGTCCAGGGACACCAGACCCGCCATATGCCGACCGGCTGCCATCAAGCGTGCCTGGACCTCAGCCGGCAGCGGTGCGGGGACGACTTGCTGGATCTCTGCGCGGTAGGCACCTTCGGTGGTGGTTTTTTCAGTCACCCAGGTGCTGCCGGCCACAGAGTCCCAGCTGTATTCGCGGGCGTTCTGCACCAGTTCTTCAAGGACGATGCCGCCTTCGCGGTAGGGCTTGAGGGCGAGCCAGGCGTCATCGCACTCCGAAGGGTGATGGATCACGCGACAGCCTCGGCTCGCCCCTTCGCAGGCTGGCTTGATGAAGGCCTTGCCGCCCAGTTCGACGACGCGCTGGCGCAGTTCCGGCAGGCTTTCGACCCGCACGGAAAACACCGGCCGGTATTCTTCAGGGGAGGTGCTGGCAGTTGCTTCGAGCCGGCGAAAGATCTGCTTGTCCAGGCCCGCCCGCGCTTCGTCCGGGGTAATGCCCGGCAGGCCGAAGTGACTGGCCAGCGCTGCACCGAGCAGCACGCCGCGATCGGAGAACGGCAGTACGCCGATCAGCTTCCAGCTGTCGGCATTCAGGCACCCCACCACCAGCTCAAGGGACGCCGCCACGTCTTTCTCGGCCAGCGAAGTGCTGCAGACGTGATCGGCCACCTGGTCGTCATGGGGCTGAATCTTCTCGACCAGCAGGATGAGCCGGGCGTTGTAGAGCGACTTGCACAGCTCGCGCAATTTCTGGATGTCGTGAACCCGATTGCCGTTGTAACCGACCACTACCACGCATGAAGTCGTATTCATAATGCCCCCGACCTGCAAAGTGAAAACCGCAACGGCGCTGACTCAGTCATGCAACGACGCATTGGATTTACGGTTGAGCCAGTACCAGGCCAGGATCCCGCCGGCGCCGATGGCGGCGAGGACCAGCGCGTTGTACGGCGCCGGCACCACTCGCATGATCAACACGGTCAGCCCGGCCCCCACACCCAGGGACACTTCCTTGACGAACATGTTGTTTTGCTTGACCGAGAAGTAATCGAGGTAGCTGAAGGCGCATTCGGCGATCGACAGCAACGCCACCCAGATCAGCGCCCCGACAAGGGTTTCGACGTGGAACGCGGCTGGCGAAGACAACACGGCAAAGCCGCCGACGATGATCCCGATCACCGCCACGACTTTGAAGCGCCCGGTGCGCTCGATCAGCTTCATCACCGGCACCTGGGCGAACACCACCACGGCGCTGTTGAGGATCAGCATCAGGCCGTACCAGGCCGGCAGCTCGCCGGTCTTGAGCAGGATCGCCTGGGGCAGGATCGAGAACACTCCGAACAACTTGATGCCCATGATGATCCCGGCGATCACCCACGGCAGTTTGTTGCCCCAGTTGCTGCCGAGCTGGCTGGCCGGACGGGCCAGCACCGGTTCAGTGGTGAAGGTCGCGCCGAGGGCGATCGGCAGGCACAGCAACACGAACGCCGCCGCACCGAGGAAAAACATCGTTGGCGTGAGCAGTGGCGACAGCAGGATCAAACCGGCCACCAGGCTGCCCATGTTCATGGCCACGCGGTTGTAGGCCGCGCCTTCCTTGGTCTGGGCCGCTTCGCTCTTGATCAGGTAACCGGCAATGGCAATGCCATAGGCAAACAGTGCGGCAGCAGACATCACCATGCCTTGATTGCTGGTCAGTGCCAGCAATACCAGGCCGAGCCCGGCACACAGCAGCGTGACGCTCAGGGAGCGGCGCCCAAGCAGCAGTAAAGTCAGGGGCAACAACAGCAACAAGGCGCGATATCCGAGGGCCAGAATGCTGTTGGTGGCCGTGTCGAGCCAGACGTTGGCCTTGCCCAGCACCGCGAACAGCGAGACAGCGGTGATGATCCGGATCGTGAATAACCGCAGGTTAATGACCGGCTTGGCCACCGCGACCGTTGTTTCGACACTCATGCAGCACCTCAGGAACCGGATGAACGCCCGCCAACAAAGGCCGACATTCAGAAAAGTCTGTAAGGGCATGGTAGAGAGAGAGGCTTGTCCTGATCAGGGCAAGTTCGTATAGAATCCAACGAACTTTACTGCCGGAGAGACCAGTAAAATGCAGGTTCAACGTGCAGTCATCAAAGCCATTGAATTCCAGCCCGGCGTGCCGTTGGTGCAGCAGATCGTCGATCAGCTGACCCAGGCGATCAGCACCGGTGGCCTGCCCCACGGCGCCAAGCTGCCGCCGATTCGCGAACTCTCCGACTTGATGAACGTGGGCAAATCCACGGTAGTCGATGCGCTGGACCGCTTGCGCGCCAAGGGGCTGGTGGTGTCGCGCCAGGGCTCGGGGCATTACGTGCATCGCTCCGAAGCGGCGCTGAAAAGTGGCACCGGCCCGGACCTGCAACCCCAGGACACCCTGAGCGTGGTACGCCGCGCACTGCTGCTGGACAACGGCGCACTGCGCCCCGGCTGCGGTTTCCTGCCGACCTCCTGGCTGCCCGCCGAAGAATTGCAGAAAGCCGTGCGCGGCACCCTGCGAGCGACCTCGTTGCGCATGGGCGAGTACGGCGTGGCCGGTGGTTACGTGCCGTTGCGCCAGGCCTTGCGGGTCAAACTGGCGACCTTCGGCATCGAAGCGCCGGTGGACCAGATCATCACCACCGCCAACACCATGCAGGCCATCGACCTGCTGATGCGCCTGCTGGTCAAACCCGGCGACACCGTACTGCTCGATGATCCGTGCTACTTCAACATGCACGCCAACCTGGCGCTGCACGGGGCCAAAGTCATCACCATCGCCCGGGATTGCGACGGCATGGACCTCGACGCCCTTGAGCAACTGCTGATCGCCCACAAACCCGTGCTGTACATGACCAACAGCACACTGCACAACCCCACCGGCCACTCGTTCACCCCGGCCCAGGTCTACCGCTTGCTGGAACTGAGCCACCGCCATGGCTTCCACATCGTCGAAGACGATCTGTACTGCGACATCCAGCAACGCCGCACCCCGCGCCTGGCAGCCAGCGGGCTGGACAATGTGAGTTACGTCTCCGGCTTCTCCAAGACCCTGACCGCCAACAGCCGCGTCAGCTACACCGTGCTCTCACCACAACTGGCGGCGCGGATGGTCGCGCTGAAAATGGCCTGCGGTGGCGTGACCTCGGAACTGGCGGAGCAGATCACCTGCACCATGCTCAGCGACGGCAGCTACGCCAAGCATGCTCGGCGCACGGTGGACCGGCTGTATGAATCCAACAGCCGCGTGGCCGGTTGGTTGGCGGAGGCCGGGTGTTCGCTATCCTCGCTACCCGGTGAAGGCGTGTTTATCTGGGCGCGGTTGCCGGATGGATTGCATGCCGAGAACCTGGCACGACAAGGGCTGGAAAACAACATGGTATTGGCACCGGGCACCTTGCTGAGCAAAGGGCCGAATGCCAGTCAGTTCCTGCGTTTCAATGTGGCGCACAGCGACAGTCTGCAGGTGCGGGATCGCTTTTTCCGCTTGCTCGACACACCACACAAATAAAGTCTCTCCTCCCCCTGTAGGAGCTGCCGAAGGCTGCGATCTTTTGATCTTGATTTTGGGCTGAGCCGAGATTGCCAGGATCAAAAGATCGCAGCCTTCGGCAGCTCCTACAGGGTGATGTGTTGTTTTCCTGGTATGTGTCGCCACCAGATCGCTACGATTGCCCCCCCCTGCTGATGCACGCTAACTTCGCCCGGTCGCTGCCAATTCAGCGACCGGGCCTGAGAACTCGAACACGACGCAGGAACAATTGGAGTTCTCCTTATGCATACTGGTTCGCGACTCCGACCGGCACGCTCTCTCCATTTTTTCTTAAGCAGATTCGCGAACCGGCTCGATCCCACAATCAAATCAGCGTCGAGCAAATAGCCCCTGTAGGAGCTGCCGCAGGCTGCGATCTTTTGATTTTCAGCGATGTCAGTTCCGCCAAAGGTCAAGATCAAAAGATCGCAGCCTGCGGCAGCTCCTACAGGGGGGTTGGTGCTGTACTCAAAATTGGCTCCAACAAAAAGCCCCGCTCTTCTCTCGAAGGCGGGGCTTTTCAATTCAGCATCCGACGCTTAAGGCGCGTACGTCAGCAGCAACTCGGTCGGCACTTTGAAGTCCAGGGACATCATCACGCTCAACGCGGTAATGGTGAAGATCGAGAACACGAACAGCTTGCGTGCCCAGACCGTGTCATCCACTGCCTTGTAGCCGGTCCAGGCCATGTACAGCCAGTACATGCCCATGGCCGCGGCGACGGCGAGGTAGCTCATGCCGGCGTAGCCGCTGAAGGTCAGCATCAAGGTCGCCACGAGGAAGGCCAGGATGTAGATCAGGATGTGCTTCTTGGCCACCTGGATGCCGCGCTTCACTGGCAGCACCGGAATCGATGCGGCCAGGTAATCGTTGAAGCGGAAGATCGCGATGGCGTAGGAATGCGGCATCTGCCACAGGCTGAACATCACCAGCAGGGTCAGCGCGGCCATGTCGAAGGTGTTGCTTACTGCGACGTAGCCAATCACCGGCGGCATGGCGCCCGACAGACTGCCCACCAGCGTGCCGTGAACCGACTTGCGCTTGAGGTACAGGCTGTAGAAGCCGACGTAGATGACGAAGCCGATCACCGCGAACAGCGCGGCCAACGGGTTGGCCACCTTGTACAACAGGGCAACGCCGGCGACCCCCAGGACGGTCGCATAGATCAGGGCCAGTTTCAGGGAGATCAGGCCCTGGACCAGCACGCGGTTCTTGGTGCGCTCCATCTTGATGTCGATGTCGCGGTCGATGCAGTTGTTGAACACGCAACCGGAGGCAACCACCAGGGACGTGCCGATCATGGCGGCCAGGAAGATGGCCAGATCGACATGCCCTTTGGAGGCCAGGAAAAATCCGCCTGCCACAGAAAGCACGTTACCGAAAATGATCCCCGGTTTGGTGATTTGGATAAAGTGCTTAAGGGACATGCGGATCTACCTCACTTCGCCATCATGAACGTGTGGATGCTGAACATGATCCACAGCGACAAGCCAACCAGCAGGACAATCACGATCGCGGCGAAGACAAACGCAATCACGTTGTTACGCTGCGCGGCCGAACGGTCCAGGTGCAGGAAGTACACCAGGTGCACCAGCACCTGGATGACGGCGAACGCGACGACGATCATCAGGGTGATCGACTTCGGCAGCGTCGGGTACATCACCAGACCGAACGGGATCAGGGTCAGGATCACCGACAGGATGAAGCCGATGGCGTAGGACTTGACGCTGCCGTGACCGGCATCGTGGCTGTCATGGCCATTGTGGGAATGAGCTGCGTTAGCCATTTACATAGTCCCCATCAGATAAACAACGGTGAATACGCAGATCCACACGACGTCCAGGAAGTGCCAGAACAGGCTCAGGCAGCTCAGACGGGTCTTGTTGGTCGCCGTCAGGCCGTTTTTCTGCACCTGATACATCATGATCGCCATCCAGATCAGACCGCTGGTCACGTGCAGACCGTGGGTGCCGACCAGGGTGAAGAACCCGGACAGGAAGCCGGAACGGCTAGGGCCGTAGCCTTCGGAGATCAGTACGTGGAACTCGTTGATCTCCATGCCGATGAAGCCGGCACCGAACAGGAAGGTCATGGCCAGCCAGCCCAGGACCTGCTTCTTGTTGCCACGGAAGAACGCCAGCATGGCGAAGCCGTAGGTGATCGAACTGAACAGCAGCAGAGCGGTTTCGCCCAGTACGTATGGCAGTTCGAAGATGTCGTGGCCCGACGGGCCACCCGCTACGTTATTAACCAGTACCGCGTACGCCGCGAAGATCGACGCAAACAGAATGCAGTCGGTCATCAGGTAGAGCCAGAAACCGTATACGGTCATCTCGCCCGAGTCGTGGTGATGGTCATCATGCCCATGTCCATCGACATGGGTGTGTCCAGCATTGGTCACTAAGTTCGACATGGTTTAAGCCTGTTCCAACGAGGTTTCAACACGGGTGGCGGTGGCCGGGATTTTCCCTGCCGCAACCAGACGCTTGTGCTGCTCGGCTTCGATGCGCTCGATCACGTCGACCGGCACCATATAGCCTTGATCATCACGGGCCGCGTGGATCACGAAGTAGATCACGGTGCCAGCCAGGCTCGCGATTGCCAGCCACCAGATGTGCCAGATCATCGCGAAACCGAACACGGTCAGCAGCGCGCCCATCACCACACCGGTCGCGGTGTTGTTTGGCATGTGGATCGGCTCGTACCTGGCAGGAACCTTGTACGCGGTGCCGTTTTCCTTGGCTTCGGTGAACGGGTCGACAACGTCGGCTTTAGGCAGCACAGCGAAGTTGTAGAACGGAGGTGGCGACGAGGTCGACCATTCCAGGGTGTGTGCATTCCACGGGTCGCCGTGTTCGCACATGTTTTCCGGCTTGTTGCGGTCACGCACGCTGACGTACAGCTGGATCAGCTGGCAAGCGATACCCACGGCGATCATCACCGCACCGATCATGGCGACGTACAGGTACGGTACCCACTCAGGGTTGGTGGTGGCGTTCAGACGACGGGTCATGCCCATGAAGCCCAGTGCATAGAGCGGCATGAACGCGACGAAGAAGCCCGAGATCCAGAACCAGAATGCAGCCTTGCCCCAGCCTTCGTGCAGCTTGAAGCCGAACGCTTTAGGGAAGTAGAACGCGAAACCTGCGATGTAACCGAATACCGCACCGCCGATGATCACGTTGTGGAAGTGTGCGATCACGAACAGGCTGTTGTGCAGAACGAAGTCGGCACCCGGGATGGCCAGCAGTACGCCGGTCATGCCGCCGATGGCGAAGGTCACCATGAAGCCCAGGGTCCACAGCACCTGGCTGGTGAAACGCAGACGGCCCTGGTAGATGGTGAACAGCCAGTTGAACAGTTTCACACCCGTCGGGATGGAAATCAGCATCGTCGCCAGACCGAAGAAGGCGTTGACGCTGGCACCCGAACCCATGGTGAAGAAGTGGTGCAGCCAAACCATGAAGCCCAGGATCGAGATCGCGCCCGATGCGTAGATCATCGAGTGGTGGCCGAACAGTTTCTTGCCGGTGAAGGTCGAGATGACTTCGGAGAAGATACCGAACGCTGGCAGGATCAGGATGTACACCTCAGGGTGACCCCAGGCCCAGAACAGGTTCACGTACATCATCGGATTGCCACCAAGTTCATTGGTGAAAATGTGGAAATCCATGTAACGGTCAAGCGTCAGCAGCGCCAGGGTGGCGGTCAGGATCGGGAACGAAGCCACGATCAGGACGTTGGCCCAGGTGCAGGTCCAGGTGAAGATCGGCATGTCCATCAGCTTCATGCCAGGGGTACGCATTTTCAGCACGGTGGCCAGGAAGTTGACCCCCGTCAGTGTCGTACCCAGACCCGATAGCTGTAGCGCCCAGATGTAGTAGTCCATCCCCACGCCAGGGCTGTATTGCAGGCCCGACAGCGGCGGATAGGCAACCCAGCCGGTCTTGGCGAATTCGCCGACGCCCAGGGACAGGTTGATCAGCACCACGCCGGAAACCAGCAGCCAGAAGCTCAGGGAGTTCAGGAACGGGAAGGCAACGTCACGCGCGCCGATCTGCAGCGGCACTGCAAGGTTCATCAGGCCGGTGAAGAATGGCATCGCCATGAAGATGATCATGATCACACCGTGAGCGGTGAAGATCTGGTCATAGTGTTCCGGTGGCAGGTAGCCAGGCGAACCCTCGGTGGCCATGGCCAGCTGGGTACGCATCATGATGGCGTCGGCAAAACCGCGCAGCAGCATGACCATGGCGACGATGATGTACATCACGCCGATTTTCTTGTGGTCGACCGACGTCAGCCACTCGGTCCACAGGTAGGTCCACTTCTTGAAGTAGGTGATTGCAGCGAACAGCGCCAGACCACCGAGCGCGATCATGGCGATGGTCACCATTACGATCGGCTCGTGGAACGGGACCGCTTCCCAACTTAATTTACCAAACATCGTTTACTCCTCTGCCCCGGCAGCTGAATGCGCGTTCATGTCCATTCCTTGCGTAGCGGCCACTTCTTTCTCTTCTTTCTCGTGCTTCACTTTCGGACCCGGTTTCATGCCTTCGTACTTGTCGACGATGGTCTGGAACAGGTTCGGCGTCACCGAGGAGTAGAGCTCGACTGGGTTGTTCTGGCTCTGCTTGGCAAGGGCTGCGTATTCAGCTTGTTCAAGCTGTTTAGGTGCCTTTTTGACTTCACTTACCCAGGCGTCGAATTCTTCCTGGGAAGTGGCGATCGCCTTGAATTTCATACCGGTGAAACCCGCGCCGCTGTA
Organism: Pseudomonas sp. GW821-FHT07G06; assembly: GCF_058986625.1. Lineage (NCBI taxonomy): Bacteria > Pseudomonadati > Pseudomonadota > Gammaproteobacteria > Pseudomonadales > Pseudomonadaceae > Pseudomonas > Pseudomonas sp. GW821-FHT07G06. Next base: position 272,201 of record NZ_JBYSVW010000004.1, on the reverse strand, counting down.
GTTGGCGGAGATACCGTCCATCTCAGCGTTTTCGTTGGCGATCAGGTGCAGCTTGGTCTGCATGCCCGCCATCGCGTAGATCTGGCCACCCAGCGCAGGGATGAAGAACGAGTTCATCACGGCGTCAGAGGTAATGCGGAAGTTGATCGGGGTGTGCGCCGGGAACACGATCTTGTTGACCGTGGCGATGCCTTGTTCCGGGTAGATGAACAGCCACTTCCAGTCCAGCGCGACCACTTCGATGGTCACCGGCTTCACGTCGGATTCCAGCGGCTTGTACGGGTCAAGGGCGTGGGTCGACTTGTAGGTGACGTAACCCAGGGCAATGATGATCAGCACTGGAACGGCCCACACCGCGATCTCGATCTTGGTGGAGTGGTTCCATTTCGGGGTGTAGGTGGCGTTGGTGTTGGACGCGCGGTATTTCCAGGCGAACAGGAAGGTCATGACGATGACCGGAACCACGACCAACAGCATCAGCAGCGTTGCGGTGATGATCAGGTTTCGCTCGTCCAGACCGACCTGGCCCTTGGGATTGAGCAAGGTCATGTTGCAGCCTGACAGCAACAACGTGCCGATCAGCGGCAATAAGCCTAGTAGTCTGGGGTACCTGTTTTTACTCATCTCACGACCTCTAAAGCAGCTTGCGCAATGCAGTTGGGTTTTGATCGCCAACACTTCACCCTGCCAAGGGTTGGCATTTTTCTTGGATTGAATAAGGGCATGCCCGTCGTGCGTCAGACGCTGTACGACAAATCCCGGGCCTGCGGTGAGTTCTTATTCGAATTCGTGGTCAAAGGCCTTGTTACAGACCAATTCCATTTGGTGCGGGTAGTTGGAGGCTCCGACACCTGGGCATCGCATGAAGCCACCAGACCTCTCGACACCCTGTTTCTGCTCATACCTGGTTAAGATTTGAGCAGCGTCGGGAATTCAGTGCGGGCGATTGTAGATATGTAGCGTTTTATAAACCATGTCTCATCCCGAAATAATTTTTATCCGAACCGGCAACAATCATTCACCGTTTTCGCAAAAGTGGCGCATCTTATCGAAATTGATTCTCAACAAAAACACCAAAATAAGTAGGTCTTCCGCCCACAGTTCAGACAGTATCGGGGGCCTCCCTGCTGCCCTTTACCTTGCCAAAGGCCCGATACGACGGGGGCTCAGGCCAATCGTAAGCCCCTGTTAAAACTGCCTGTTCGGGTCCGGGACGGAAAAAACCGGGAGCCTGCAAAACAGCCCAATTTCGTTACGATTCCATGTGCCAATCCGGCTTCCATGAACGCCCTGCGACACTGACTCTGTGACAACATGTCGCACATGTGTCGCACCCTTGGCTGCCCCACATCAGGGTCTTTTTACCTGGGCTCTGGAATGCGCTCCTCAACACAAAAAAAGCCCCGCTCCTCTCTGCAAGGAACGGGGCTTTTTTGTCCGACAATGGATGGCGGCCGATGACCTCAGCGCAGTGCTTTGCGGTTACGCGACGTCAACAGCGGCACCAGCACCACGATCAGTACGAAAGCCACCAGCGCCCACTGCGCCAGCGACAAACCGAGGATCGGCGGGTATGGCGTGGAGCAGAAACCATCGACCTGGAAACCCAGCGGGAAGATCTTCGCCAGCGGCAAATCATCGACAATCGGTTGCAGCACATCGATGCCGCAGCTGACCGCCGGATAGAACTGCGTATAGACGTGGTGCCCGGCAACGCCTGCGCCTGCCAGCGCGCAGATCACCACCAGGGTTTCGAACACCGTGATGCTGCGACGGTTGCGCATGGCCGCGCCGATGAAGGCGAAGATCGCGATCAGCAGCAACGCATAACGTTGCAGGATGCACAGCGGGCAAGGCGCCTCGCCCAGGACAATTTGCATGTACAGCGCGCCGCCGATCAACGCCAGGCAAATGATGCCCAACAACACCAGGTAGCGCCGTTCACGCCCCAACCGCATGGATTCATCGCTCATCGCGTTTCCCTTCAAGATTCGAGTGCCCGCCAGTCTACACGCTGGCCCGGACCTTTGAGAGTCTGGAGCATGTCCGGGGGATTCGGGGGGAATAGACGACAAGACGGTTAAGGAGGGATTAACTTTAAAAGATCGCAGCCTCCGGCAGCTCCTACATCGGAATGGATTGCATCCTGTAGGAGCTGCCGAAGGCTGCGATCTTTTACTCCAGCGCCGCTGCCGGCCCGAAGAACTCATAGCGGCTTTGCTTCTCCGGCACACCCAGTGCCTTGAGATGGCGCTTGATGGACGCCATGAAACCTTTCGGCCCCAGGAAGTAAACATCCAGGTCACGCTGCTCCGGCAGCCACGCATTCAACTGCTGCTGGCTCAACAAACCGACCTTGTGCGCCGCCGGGCTCACGCCGTCGTCCTCGGAATAGCAGTAGAAACGCTTGAGTTGCGGGTGACGCTCGGCCAGGCCATCGATCCAGTCGCGGAAGGCATGCACACTGCCGTTGCGCGCACAGTGGATGAAATGCACTGGCCGCCGGGTTTCCAGCGCCGCTTCGAGCATCGCCAGGGTCGGGGTGATGCCGACGCCGCCGCTGATCAGTACCAATGGTTTGTCGCTGGCGGTGAGGGTGAACTCGCCCGATGGCGGGAACAACTGGATGCTGGCGCCGACATGCATCTGGTCATGCAGGTAGTTGGAAGCGCGACCACCGGCTTCACGTTTGACGCTGATGCGGTACTGGCCTTTGTTCGCCAGCGCCGACAACGAGTAGTTACGACGGATCTCTTCACCGTCGAGGATCAGTTTCATGCCGATGTACTGGCCGGGTTCTGCCGTCAGGATCGGGCCTTTGTCGGCGGGTTCGAAGTAGAACGACGTGATCTCGGCGCTCTCCTCGACCTTGTCCACCACGATGAACTCCCGCGCCCCGCGCCAGCCGCCGTGGGCCTGTTCTTTTTGGTCGTAAACGCTGGCTTCGGCACCGATCAGGATGTCCGCCAGCTGGCCGTAGGCCGCGCCCCAGGCCGCGATCACTTCAGGGGTGGCGATCTCTTCGCCCAATACTTCGGCAATGGCCCGCAGCAGGCAGCTGCCGACAATCGGATAGTGCTCAGGCAGGATCTGCAGGGCCACGTGCTTGTTGATGATCTTGGCCACCAGGTCGCCCAACTGGTCGAGCTGGTCGATATGGCGCGCGTACATCAATACGCCGTTGGCCAAGGCACGCGGCTGGTCACCGCTGGCCTGGTGGGCCTGGTTGAACAGCGGGCGGACTTGCGGGTATTCGGAGAGCATCATGCGGTAGAAGTGCGTGATCAGCGCCTCACCACCGCTTTCAAGCAGCGGTACGGTGGATTTGACGATGGCACGGTCTTGAGCGCTCAGCATAAGGTGACTCCTGATCTCTTGGGTTGCTAACGGATTACCCTATGCGTATCAGCTTTCGTGCCAACTATTTAATCGTTAAAAATCAATAAGTTAATAACGCAATAGTCATTTCGACACTATCTGCTTTATAGTCATACCGACTACACGGAGTCACTATGACTGCAAAACCACTGCTCACCGCCTTGCTGCCCCTGGTCTCCGACCTGTCCCGCGAACTGCCCGAGGGCGAGCGTTATCGCCGCCTGCTGGAAGCCATGCGCGCCCTGCTCCCGTGCGATGCCGCCGCCCTGCTGCGCCTCGATGGCGAATGGCTGGTGCCACTGGCCGTCGACGGCTTGAGTACCGACACCCTCGGTCGGCGCTTCAAGGTCAGTGAGCACCCGCGTTTCGCGGCGCTGCTCGGCAGCCCCGGCCCGACCCGTTTCGCTGCCGACAGCGACTTGCCTGATCCCTATGACGGCCTGGTCGACGGTCTGGATGATCATCTGGAGGTCCACGACTGCATGGGTTGCCCCTTGTTCATCGACGAGCGCCCATGGGGTCTGCTGACCCTCGACGCCCTCGACCCGGAACGCTTCGAACCGATCGAACTGGATGCCCTGCAAGCCTTCGCCAGCCTCGCCGCCGCCACGGTCAACGCCGCCGAACGCATCGAGCGGTTGAACAACCGGGTCGAAGATGAGCATCAGCGCGCCGAGGTCTACCGCCAGGCCAGCGGCCAGCAGAATCGCGAGATGATTGGCCAGAGCAAGGCCCACAAGCGTCTGGTCGAAGAAATCAGCCTGGTAGGCGGCAGCGACCTGACCGTGCTGATCACCGGCGAAACCGGGGTCGGCAAGGAGTTGGTGGCCCAGGCCATCCATGCCGCCTCGCCGCGCGCCGACAAACCGATCATCAGCCTCAACTGCGCCGCGTTGCCCGACACCTTGGTGGAAAGCGAGTTGTTCGGCCATGTCCGCGGCGCCTTTACCGGGGCGATGAACGACCGCCGTGGCAAGTTCGAGCTGGCCAATGGCGGCACGCTGTTCCTCGATGAAGTCGGTGAGTTGTCGTTGACCGTGCAGGCCAAGCTGTTGCGCGTGTTGCAGAGCGGTCAATTGCAGCGACTGGGTTCGGACCAGGAGCATCAGGTCGACGTGCGCCTGATCGCGGCGACCAACCGCGACCTCGCCGAGGAAGTGCGCAGCGGTCGTTACCGTGCCGACTTCTACCATCGCCTCAGCGTTTACCCGCTGCTGGTGCCTGCCCTGCGCGATCGCGGGCGCGATGTGCTGCTGCTCAGCGGTTACTTCCTCGAGCAGAACCGCTCGCGCATGGGCCTCAACAGCCTGCGCCTGAACAGCGACGCCCAGGCCGCGCTATTGGCCTACGACTGGCCCGGCAACGTGCGCGAGCTTGAACATTTGATCGGCCGCAGCGCCTTGAAAGCCCTGGGCAATTGCAAGGAACGGCCGAAGATTCTCAGCCTGAGCGCAGCCGACCTGGACTTGCCCAACGCCAGCGTTGAAACCGCCACCGAGCAACCTGTCGCCACCGTCACCCAAGCGTCGACCGGCGATTTGCGTGAGGCCACCGAGCGTTATCAGCGTCAAATGATCGGTGCCTGCCTGGAACGGCACAACAACAATTGGGCGAGCGCCGCCCGTGAGCTAGGCTTGGATCGGGCGAACCTGGGGCGGATGGCCAAGCGGTTGGGGATGAAATAAGCAAAGATTGCAGCCTCCGGCAGCTCCTACAGGGATCACATTTCTCTGTAGGAGCTGCCGCAGGCTGCGATCTTTTGATCTGCCCTTGAGTCATTGAAACTAAAGACTGCCCCCGACAAGTCGATAACCCGGCATCGAAGTCATGGCGATCCCGGGATTGCCCGTCACCTTTTTCCAGAGAAGGTTCATATGTCCTCCACCAAAGCCCGCGCAGACTCACTTTCGCTTCTGCTGTTTACCCTGCGCAGCGGCAAGCTGATGGCGATCAACCTGCTCAAGGTCAGTGAGATCATTCCCTGCCCGCCGCTGACCCGGCTGCCGGAGTCACACCCCCACGTCAAAGGCATCGCCACCCTGCGCGGTGCATCGCTGTCGGTGATCGACCTCAGCCGCGCCATCGGCGAGCGCCCGCTGGAAGATCCGAACGGCGGCTGCCTGATCGTCACGGATGTCAGCCGCTCCAAGCAGGGCCTGCACGTGCAGGCCGTGAGCAAGATCGTCCATTGCCTGACCACCGACATCCGCCCGCCGCCCTTCGGCTCCGGAGGTTTGCGCGCCTACATCACCGGCGTGACGTCGGTCGATGGCACCCTGGTACAGGTACTGGACATCGAAAAAGTCATCCACGGCATCGCCCCGGCACAAATCGAAATGGCGCCGACAGAACTGAGCATGGAAGACGCCGAATTGCTCGGCAACGCGCGCATCCTGGTGGTCGACGACAGCCAGGTCGCCTTGCAGCAATCGGTGCACACCCTGCGTAACCTTGGCCTGCAATGCCATACCGCCCGCAGCGCCAAGGAAGCCATCGATTGCCTGCTGGATCTGCAAGGCACCGCGCAGCAGATCAACCTGATCGTCTCGGACATCGAAATGTCCGAGATGGACGGCTACGCCTTCACCCGCACCCTGCGGGAAACCCCGGACTTCGCGCATCTTTATGTCTTGCTGCACACGTCGCTGGACAGTGCGATGAACGCCGAGAAAGCACGGCTGGCGGGGGCGAACGCGGTGCTGACCAAGTTCTCTTCGCCGGAATTGACCCAGTGCCTGATCACTGCGGCCAAGGCTGTCGCTGAACAGGGTTACTGAGCCTTGGCCGAGGACTTTTGCTGGCTGATGCGGCGCGACCTCACTGAAGTCGTGCCGTCACCCGATTGGCCAGCCGGCCTGCAACTGAGCGAATACCATCCCGAAATCGGCGCAGCCGTGCACCGGTTGATGGAGTTCGGTTACCTGGAAGGTGGCGGTCGCGTGGCAGCGCTGGACATGTGGCAATGGCAGTTTGAAAACGACCCGGAATATGACCCGGCGCTGTGCTTCATCGCCCGGGATGCCGAAGGCATTGTTGGCGTGTGCCAGTGCTGGACCAGCGCCTACATCAAGAACCTGGTGGTGCATCCACGGTTTCAGGGCCGGGGCTTGGGGCGTGCCTTGTTGTTACAGGCGTTCAAAGTGTTCCAGCAGCGGCGTGAAGGATGTGTGGATCTGAAGGTGCTGGAAGACAACCACCGGGCGCGGCGATTGTATGAAAGTGTCGGGATGCGTGCCGTTCGCCGGGAGCCGGTACCAGACTGATACGCCGCCATCGCGAGCAGGCTCGCTCCCACAGGTTACCCGTCGTACACAAAATCTGTGGCCACACTCGACCACTGTGGGAGCGAGCTTGCTCGCGATGGGGCCTGCACAACCACTTCAAAACCTTCAGGCATACTCACCTTTCGGCCACAGCCCCAAGGACGCCTGAACCATGAAAGCAGCAACACTGACTTTTCTCTGCCTCACCGCCCTCGCCTCTCAGGCCCACGCCTCCAGCCCCGACGCCTGGGCTGCCTACGACAAGGCCGTACTTGCCAGTTGCACCAAGGCCAGCGGCCTGAAGAACAGCAAACCGGTCGGAAACGCCGCACAGTTCGATGACCGGGTTGGCTATACCGCGCTCCTGCTCCAGGGCCAGTACCCGCAAAAGCACATGAAAGGTGCACAAGGCACCGAGCTGTGCCTCTACAACAAAAAGAGCAAAACCGCGTACGTCACCGAATGGGACTCCATCCGCCCCGCCAAGGCCAATTGAGTGGCGCACATTTCGTTGCGGGCAGCTTGATCAAAAACTTGTGCTACCGCGCGATGGCCCCATCGCGAGCAGGCTCGCTCCCACGATGAATCTTCAGTGAACATGGAATTTGTGTACGACACAGATCCACTGTGGGAGCGAGCCTGCTCGCGATGACGGCAGGCCAGTCACTGGAATTTCAGCGCTTGCCCATCGACCGACGAGTTCCCGGCGGTGCCATGCCCGGCGTCTTGGTGTGGCCGTTCTTGGCGCCGTTCTTGTACCACGGCTGGTTCGAGCCTTTGGCTGCCGCCAATTCGCCCGGCTTGAACGGGAACTTGAATGCCGGGATTTCGGCTTTGGTTTCGCTGTCGGCGCTGGAGTCGACGCTGTCTGGCAGCTCTGCCTGCACGTCGTTCTGGACGTCGGCGACCGGCGGTTGTTTCGGGGAAGTCATGAAAGCTCCGGGTGATGCATGAAATGTCGGGCCCGGTAAATGAGCCGCGAAAGATCGCAGTATAACGGAACGGCAGCGACAAGCTTCAAGCGACAAGCTTCAAGTTAAAAGCGATGGGGGCAGCTTTTAAACTTGCAGCTTGCCGCGTGAAACTTGTAGCTTGCTAAGCATTCTTCACCGCCCGACGAGCCCGCCTCTCATGAAAAAGACTGTCCTGGCCTTCAGCCGCGTCACCCCGGCAATGGTCGAACGCCTGCAACAGGATTTCGACGTCATCGTGCCGAATCCGAAAAACGGCGACATCAACGCCCAGTTCAACGAAGCCCTGCCCCACGCCCACGGCCTGATCGGCGTCGGTCGCAAACTCGGCCGCGCCCAATTGGAAAACGCCGCCAGGCTGGAAGTGGTGTCCAGCGTCTCGGTGGGCTACGACAACTATGACCTGGCCTACTTCAACGAACGCGGAATCATGCTGACCAATACGCCGGACGTGCTCACCGAAAGCACCGCCGACCTGGCGTTCGCGCTGTTGATGAGCAGCGCACGTCGCGTCGCCGAATTGGATGCCTGGACCAAGGCCGGGCAATGGCAGGCCACTGTCGGTGCGCAGCTGTTCGGTTGCGATGTGCATGGCAAGACCCTGGGCATTGTCGGCATGGGCAATATCGGTGCGGCCATCGCCCGACGCGGTCGCCTGGGCTTCAACATGCCGGTCATCTACAGCGGCAACAGTCGCAAGACCGGGCTGGAACAGGAACTCGGCGCGCAGTTTCGCAGCCTCGATCAATTGCTGGCCGAAGCTGATTTCGTCTGTCTGGTGGTGCCGCTCAGCGAGAAAACCAGACACTTGATCAGCCATCGTGAACTGGCGCTGATGAAGCCGAGCGCGATCCTGGTGAATATTTCCCGTGGTCCAGTGGTGGATGAGCCGGCGCTGATCGAAGCGCTGCAAAACAACCGCATCCGTGGTGCCGGGCTGGACGTATACGAAAAGGAACCGTTGGCCGAGTCGCCACTGTTCCAGCTGAAAAATGCCGTGACCTTGCCGCACATCGGCTCGGCCACCCATGAGACCCGCGATGCCATGGCCAACCGTGCCCTGGCCAACTTGCGCAGCGCCCTGTTGGGCGAGCGCCCGCAGGATCTGGTCAATCCGCAAGTCTGGAAGGGTTGAAAAAAAGGGCAGGCGTTATTTGCGCCTGCCCTTTAATGCAAAGAATAAAACAATATCACTCTCAACCTGTCATAAAACTTCCTGAATACACACCCTGCAATTCAGTCAATAAACAAACAACAAAACAACCCGCTAGACTCTCCTTACTTTTCCAGGAACAACGAAAACAATAAAGGAGATCACCACCTTGAACCAACTTACGACAAGTAAAATCATACGCTTCAGCAAAGCAACACTGATGTTATCCATTAGCTTTTTTGGATTGCTGGTGATGTACAGCAACTTTACAGACTACGCAAGCAACTACGAAAGCATCAGCAACATCCTGAGCATGGAGAGCACAGGTGACGACGGGAGATACAGCTACAGGGCCGTTACCTCGCACATGTTCCACCACCGTATCTACTGGCTCATCATTACACTCGAGGTTATCTACACGATCTTCTTCATGATCGGAACCTGTTTTCTTTATAAAAACATGAACAGCAGCGCTGAAGAATTTCACGAGGCCAAAAAGCCCGCGATCATTGGATTACTCATTGCACTCTTGCTTTACTATGTCGGCTTCCAGGTTATCGGCGTGGAATGGTTCAACATGGACCAATCCCAAGCCTGGAGTTACAAAGACTGGACCCGGCATATTGTCGACTTCATACTTCCGCTGCTGATTTACATTGCGATCAGAGTCGAGGACTGAAGGCTTCAGCGCTCGATGAAAGTCATCTCAAGCGAGCTTGCCACTCTCCTGTACCAAGCGTGGTTTGGGGTTGCGAAACACCAGTACGTTACCCGACATCACCAATACCAGCCCCAACAGCGCCGGCATCGTCCACTGATAACCCTCGGCGAACGCCGAGACATTTAGCGCCACCACTGGGAACAGCACAGTGCAGTAGGCAGCACGTTCCGGCCCCATGCGGCCGACAAGGGTCAGGTAGGCAGTGAAACCGATCACCGATCCCGGAATCACCAGGTACAACAGTGAGCCGATATAACGCGCGCTCATTTCCATGTCGAAGGGAATGCCTTTGACCAGGCACCACACCGAGAGCATCGCCGCCCCATAGGCCATGCCCCAGGCATTGGTGGTCAGCGGCTTGAGACCGGCCTTCTGTTGCAGGCTTGAGAGCATGTTGCCCGCCGAGAAACACAAGGTGCCGCACAAGGCCAGACCAAGGCCGAGCAAGGTTTCCGGGCTGGCGCTATGCCCGGCCAGTTCCGGCCAGAACAGCAGTCCCAGCCCAAGCAGGCCCAGCGCACCGCCCATGAGCACGTTGCGGGCGATTCTCTGGCCGAAGAACACCCGCGCGTTGAGGGCATTCCACAGGGTGGCGGTGGAAAACACGACGGCCACCAGACCGCTGGGGATCCACTGGCTCGCGGTGAGGAAGCACATGAAGTTGACGCAGAACAGGCACAGGCCCTGAGCCAGGCAAATCAGGTGCCCGCGACGGTTCATCACTTGCAGGCGCCGACTGAGCAACAGGATCACGAACAGCACCAGCGCGGCGAGGCCGAAGCGATAGACGATCGACACGGGAATCGCTACCACGCCCAGTTGCCATTTCAAGGCAATCCAGGTGGTGCCCCAGATCAGCACGGTCAGCAGGTACAAAGAAAGGTTCATGGCAAAGGCTCCTCGATAGGTGCCCAGTGTCTGGCGCCACGCCTGGACGCACTTGCATAAACTTGCGCTTTTGTCTGGCGACAGGCTGGCAGGCGCACGTCTACGGAGTAGGATGCAGGGCGTTGGATGCTGGTGTTAGAGAGCAACGATCATGGCTGCACTGGATACCCTACAAGTCTTTCAAGCCCTCAACCGCTCGCCGAATGCTCGTCTGGAGCACAGCGCCGAGCTGGGTGACGGCTTGTCTGCAGCCTTGTGGAGCAATCACCACGACGCCCAGGAATACGAAGCGCCCAGCCATCACACGTTGTCCTGTTACATAGCCGGCGGCACCGGCACCTTCCGTCGCGACAAGCCCGGCAACAAGGGCGGCCCGGACAAACTGTGCATCCTGCCGGCCGACCACCAGTCAGGCTGGGTGATCAACGGCGACATCCGTCTGGCACACCTGTACTTCAGCCCCGAACAATTTGCCCTCGGCTGCGTCACCCTGCTTGATCGCGAGCCACGGGAAATGCAACTGCGCGAACAGACCTTTCTCGATGACCCGCAGCAGGCGCTGCGCTTTCGGCAGTTGATCCGTTTGAACTGGGACGAGCCGGGCGAGCGCCTGCTGACCAGCAGCCTGGCCCACGAACTGCTCAGCCATGCCCTGCTCAGCCAGGTCAACGCCCGGCAAGGCCTGCGCCTCAAAGGTGGATTGGCCGCGCATCAGCGCCGGCACCTGGTGGAGTACATCGACAGCCATCTGGACGAGGCCATCAGCCTCGGTCAGTTGGCGGCCTTGTGCGCGTTGTCGGAGTACCACTTCGCGCGGATGTTCCGCGAGAGCTTCGGCTTGCCGCCCCACCAGTACCTGCTGGCGCGGCGCCTGAACCGGGCGCGGGAATTGCTGCGCACGACCTCGCAGCCACTGGGGGAGATTGCGCTGGCTTGCGGCTTCTCCAGTGCCAGCCACTTCACCAACCGCTTTCGCCAGGCATTAGGTGCAACGCCCGGCGAGTATCGACAGGCTTTTTTGCGCTAGGACATTGCAATCCCCCTGTAGGAGCTGCCGCAGGCTGCGATCTTTTAACCCGCCACAGCAAGATCAAAAGATCGCAGCCTTCGGCAGCTCCTACATTAAAACTCCAGCTGCGATCTTTTAACCCACCTCAGATCCCCTGTAGGAGCTGCCGCAGGCTGCGATCTTTACCTGCCACAGCAAGATCAAAAGATCGCAGCCTTCGGCAGCTCCTACATCAGAACTCCAGGGTGCTGGATAACGTTACCTGCCGCGAATCCCCCATGGAAACAAAGAACCGGCTCGCCGCCGAGGTGTAGTAGGTGCGGTCGAACAGGTTCTTCACGTTGAGCTGAAACTTGACCCTCTGCCCGTCGACCTGGGTGTCGTAAGTGGCGAACGCATCGGCCACGGTGTAGCTCGGCAGGTCGAAATCGTTCACCGCGTTGCCTGCTCGCTCCCCCACATAACGCGCCCCGGCACCGACCCGCAGCTGATCACCGCCAATGACGCTGCCGAAGTCATAGACCGCCGACAACGAGCCGCTGTTCTTCGCTACGTTTTGCAGTTGATTACCCTTGTAAACCGGGTCTTCGGTGACTTCGGCATCGGTGTAGGCGTAGCTGCCGATCATGCTCCAGCGATCGGTGAGCTGACCGCTCAAGTCCACTTCCAGGCCACGGGAGCGCACTTCGCCAGCGGCGCTGTAGATCGTGGTCGGGCCTTCGGCGTTGGCCACCAGCACATTGCGCTTCTTGATGTCGAACAGCGCGATGTTGCCGGTGACGCGACCTGGCAAATCAAGTTTGGCCCCCAACTCCCAGGACTTGGCTTCTTCCGGCGCGATGCCGCCGTCAAGCACGGTACTGCTGCCGCTCAACGGTGCGATGGTCGAGTTGGGTTTGAACGACTCGGTGTAGCTGCCGTAGAACGACAAGGCATCGGTGTACTTGTACACCAGGCCCGCGCGCGGCACCCATTTCTGCCCGTTGCCGTCGGTGTTGGCGTGGAACGGCACGCCTTTGCCGGCGTACTGGTCGTACGCCTGGAAACGCGCGCCGGCCACCAGAATCCATTGCTCATTGAGGTGGATGGAATCCTGCAGGAAGGCCGAGTCGCTGCGCAGTTCATCGGTCTGCGCACTGTCGGCCGGGCTGACAGTGGTGCCCGGCACTTCCTGGCCATAGATCGGGTTCACGTAGCTGAACTGGGTGCGGCTTTTCTGACGGATCAGGTCTTCGCGATAGATCTTGCGGTATTCGTCGTCGATGCCGAACAGCAGGTCGTGCTGCAGGCCGAGCACATTCACATTGCCTTCGAGGCTGACGGTGGTGAATCGGTCGGTGCTGATCGCGTTTTGAGTACCGTCCATGCTACGGGTCAGGGTGCCCTTTTTAGTGTCGATGGCGGTCACGCGCACCTGGCTGGCGTCGTAGGTTTCGCGGTTCCAGCTGTAGCCGAAATGGGCTTTCCAGTTGTCGTTGAGTTCGTGATCGGCCTCGAAGTGATAGAGGTCAGAACGCCCTTCCATGTTGTTGAACGGCTCGTCGAGACGCTCGTTGCGCGAGATGTCCAGCGGGTGGTTGGTCCGTGGATCGATCAGCGTGCCGCGGTCGAACGGCGTGAGGAATTCGCGGTGCTCATAGGCGAACAGCAGCTGGGTGCTTTCGCCGTACCAGGCCACCGACGGCGCAATCAGGCTTTCACGATGCACGCCGAAGTTGCGCCAGTAATCTTCGTCTTCATAGTCCAGCACCATGCGGTAGGCCAGCCCGGAATCGCCGAGGGCGCCGGTGCTGTCGAGAGTGCCGCCGCTGCCGTTTTTGCCGTTGCCATAGCTCGAACCGCGCGCAGTCAGCGCGTTGTACTGCTCAAGTTCGGGCTTCTTGCTGACCATGTTGACCACGCCGCCCGGATCCTGGATGCCGTAGAGCAACGAAGCCGGGCCCTTGAGCACTTCGACCCGATCCACACTGGCGTTGAGGCCACGGCCCTGCACGATCGGCATGCCGTCGCGCATGATCGAGCCGTTACGGTTGTCGCCGAAACCGCGAACCATCACCGAGTCCTGGGTGCTGCCCAGGGTATTGGCCTGGGTGATACCGCTGACGTTGGCCAGGGCGTCATCGAGATTGCGCGGCGCCTGATCGCGGATCACCTGGGCCGGGACGACATTGATGGTCTGCGGGATGTCTTGAATCGGGGCCGAAGAGCGCATCACCGAAGAGGTCGGTGGCGGCTGGTAGCTCATGGAATCATCCATCACCGAGGTGATGGTGGTCGCGCCCAGGTTCAACGCCCCTTCAGTCGGCCGCGGTTCCAGCGCCATGGTATGGCCGTCGGTGCGGCGGAACGTCAATCCCGAGCCGGTGAGCAGACGTTGCAGGGCCTGTTCGGCGCTCATCTGGCCATTGACCGCCGGCGCATTGAGGCCGTACGGCGCTTCATCGGTATAGACGACGCTGATGCCGGTTACCCGGCTGAAATCACTCAGGGCCTGGGGCAGCGGTTTGGCGGCCAGCGAGAAACTGAACTGCGCACGCGACTGGCTGCTGCCCGACTCTGCGGCCAGCGCCAGGCCAAGCGGCAACAACGCCGATGCCGAAAAGCTCAACGCAGACACACCCAACCATTGTTTGACCGAACCCGACTTTGCCCTGGACTTCATGACTCATGACCTGTGTAGAACCGCAACGGATGCGAATGACTCGCAGTTTCAGTCACTACACGGATGGCGCTCGGGTTTACCTCACAACAATTTGAAAATATTTTTTATTCAGGGTGATGTGGTGTTTGAACTGGCATCTTCGCGAGCAGGCTCGCTCCCACGGGTGAATGCATTCCAAATGTGGGAGCGAGCCTGCTCGCGAAATGGCCAGTCGCCTCAACGCAAAATTATCAGATGCCCCAACACCTGATGCTGCTCAAACCCCAACACCCCCTGCAACGAACTCAACACCGCCTGCGGGTTCCTGCTCGGGAAGCTGCCACTGACCCGGCGTGCCGCCAGTTCATCGTTCAGCAACACAATCCGTCCGGGGTAATAGCGCCCCAGATCCCGCACCACATCGGCCAGCGTCGCCTTGTAGTAATTCAGCCAGCCCTGGCGCCAGGCCAACTGCGCCTCACTGTCCACCGCGTGGAGCATTTGCACCGAACCTTCGCCGTAGGCGACTTGCTGGCCGGCGGTGAGGATTTGCTGTTCGGCGTCCTGGTCCGCCGTCACCCCGACTCGCCCGGACAGCACCGTGACCTGCGCCCCCCGAGGCTGCAAACGGACTTCGAACTGCGTGCCCAGGACGCGCGCCTGGCCTTTCTCGGCGTCCACCACAAACGGCTCACCGGTGTGAGTAACGCTGAAAAATCCGGCGCCGCGACGCAGTTGCACATGCCGCTCGCCGCGACTGAAATCCACGGCGATGGCACTGTCGGCATCCAGTGTCACCTGCGACTGATCGGCCAGGGTGACAGTGCGGATTTCCCCCGGTGCCGAGACGAAGTCCGCGCCCAGGTCATCGATCCAGCGCAATGGCTGCCAGCCTGTACCGAGACTGACCATCAACAACAGACACGCCGCCATCGCCAGCGCACCGGACCAGCGCCCGACCGTGCTGCGCCGAGACTTGTCCATGGCGTTGAGATACCTCTGCAAGTCCAGGGCATCTTCAGCGGCGAGTGTGCGCGCCGGTCCTTCGCTCAGCTCCCACAAGACCTGCGCCCGGGCATAGGCCTCGGCATGGGCGGGATCGGCCTGCAACCAATGACTGAAAGTCGCCTGATCAGCACTGCTGGGCTGGTCATGCAACAGACTCAGCCAGGCCAGTGCCTCCTGTTCCTGAGCGGGCGTCGGGGTGACGCGTTCGAAGTGGTTCACGGTGCTTTCCCTGGCGTACGCGATTCGGGTTCCCGAAGGCTGGCCTTGCAGGCTTCGAGGGCGCGCATCATATGTTTTTCCACGGCACTTTGGGACAAGCCCATGGCCTTGGCGATCTCGGCGTATTTACGGCCGTGAATGCGATTGAGCAGAAAAATCTGCCGCGTGCGCTGCGGTAATGCGCGCAATGCGGCTTCGACGTGCCGCAGATCGTTGCCCGCCTCCAGCGCCGCTTGCGGTCCGCTGCCATGGCTGTCCGGTGATTCCACCAGCATGCCTTCGCTGGCCCGGACCCGCGTGCCTTCACTGCGCAAATGATCGATGGCGATGTTGCCGGCGCAGCGCAACAGATAGGTACTGAGTTCCTCGACTTGCACCAGCGGCCGCCGCCAGAACCGCAGGAACAAGTCCTGAACCAGGTCCGCCGCCGTCGCCCTGCAACCGACACGCCGACTCACCAGCGCTTCCATTTGCGAACGCTGGGAGAGAAACACCTGGAGAAAGTGTGCACGGTCGCCGCGCTGTTGATCACGCTCGATATCGTGGGGGTCGGGTGGGAGAGTCATCATCGTTCATGTTTCGACCTGAAAACCGGGGAGGCCACGACAGCGTCAGGGGCCCGGCAAGGCCGCAATATTAATGATAAATATTCTCATATGCAAAAGGATCGGATGCAACCCTCTATATCGCCCGTTGGCTCATCGCAAACCAGGCTGCCCCACAGCCCATGCCAATGACCATGGCATCCAAAAGCCACCGAAACAAAAACGGGCCTGCAATGCAGGCCCGTTCTCATGGGAAGGTAAAAAGTGAATCAGGTGTCAGCCGTTAAGCGCCGCCTGTTCGTTTTCCAGAAACTCTTCTTCCAGCAGCTGGTCGGCATGGGCGCCACTCTCGATTGGCACCACATTCGCTCGTTTGCCGCGTAATTTGCCGAACATATGCTCCAGCGCATGTTCAAGTTTGGTGGCTGCTCCGTCGATCGCCTGCTCCATGGTGGAGGCTTTATGGGTGACGGAAACCGGTTGATGGCCTTTTGGCCGCGCCTCCAGCTGGCAGCGCATGTCGTGGGGACCCGGCTTGTCGCCGTTCTCGTCCCGCAGGTGAACCTCGACGCGTGTCAGGTCCTCTTCGTAGCGTTCGAGCGTGCTCTCAATGGTCGTACGTACCCACTCCTCCAGTCGTTTACTGCCTTGAATATGGTTATCGCTATTGACTTGGATTTGCATAGTTCATCCCTTATTTCAGCTAGCTCGCGAGAGGCCGGTCAGCTAAGCCCTTGGGCGTCATCACCGTGACCTCTTGGTTACACAATCGGTCTGTACGCTGAACAATTCAACCCCTAAAAAAAGATAAATTTTCAATCGCAAAAAAAGCCGGACAACCGGTAAAAGCGCTGTTAAGGTCGGGAGTTGGGTCGCCCTGCTCTTGCGTAACAATTGCTCACATTTGCTGTTCCCCCAACGGGTGCAGGCTGCGAAAAACCCCCGCTTCCTCCACCAACCAATCGTGCACTGCGCGCACACCCGGATGGCTCAATGCCCCCGGTGCGTAAAGCAGCATGTAGCGCTTGTGGTTGGGCACCGCCAGACCAAAGGGCACGATCAACGCCCCGCGTTCCAGCTCATCGTTGAGCAGCGTTCGTCGGGCAATTGCCACGCCCATCCCGGCGATGGCCGCTTCGATGGTCAGGTGATTGCGATTGAAGGTATGCCCGCGTCGAACATCCGCCCCTTCGAAGCCGATGGCGTTGAGGTAAAACTCCCATTCCGCATACTCGTAGCTGCCGCGCCAGGCGGTGATGTCGTGCAGCAAAGGAAAGTGCATCAGGTCTGCCGGACCGTGCAGCGGCGGACGACCCCGCAACAGGCTCGGCGCGCACACCGGAAAAATCTGTTCATCGAGCAAGGCTGTGGATAACAGGCCCGGGTAGCTGCCGTCGTTCAGGTCGATCGCCAGATCGAAGTCGCCCTCATGCAACGGCACGCTGCTGTCCTCGGCCACCAGGCGCAACTGGATGTCCGGAAAGCGCTGCTGCAAGCGCGGCAGGCGCGGCGTCAGCCATTTGCTCAGGAACGACGGAATCGAACGCACCCGCAGAATCCCGCTGATCATGCCCGCATCCAGTCGGCGCAATTCCGCGTCGATGCTGCCAAAGGCCTCGTTGACGGTAATGGCCAGGCGCTGGCCCTCGGCGCTCAACTCCACGCCACGGGCGCGGCGGTGAAACAGGCGAAAGCCCAAGCGTTCTTCCAGCTGGCGGATCTGCTGGCTGACGGCTCCGGGTGTGATGTGCAGTTCTTCGGCACAACGGGTGAACGACAGGTGCCGCGCAGCACAGGCAAACACGTTCAGCCAGACATAGGTCTGGGCATGTAATTGACGGCTCATCGTTTAGTCCTGCTAAAGGATGTCTTAGGAAATTTCGTTGGTCACATAGGACCTTGGCGGGCAGTATCGCCGACATAGCGCTTGTCCTACAAAAATGGCGGCGATTCCTCTCCCATTACTTGTACAGGCTTTAGCATGGCTATCAGTGTTTTCGATCTCTTCAAAGTCGGCATCGGTCCGTCCAGCTCCCATACCGTCGGTCCGATGCGCGCCGCCGCGACCTTCGCTCAACAACTGATCGCACAGGGTTTTCTGACGGACGTGCGACGCGTGGAGATCCGCCTTTACGGCTCTCTGTCGGCGACCGGCGTCGGTCACGCGACGGACCGCGCCTGCGTCATGGGCTTGATGGGCGAATGGCCCGACAGCATCGATCCCACCACCATCGACAGCCGCATTCACACCCTGCGCGAAACCGGCAAATTGCGTCTGGCAGGCGTTGAGGACATTGCCTTCGACTGGCACCGCGATCTCCTGTTGCTTGACGAGAGCCTGCCCTACCACCCCAATGCCATGTCCCTGACAGCCTTCGGCGAATCCGGCGAACTGTTCGAGCAAACCTATTACTCGGTGGGCGGCGGCTTCATCATCGAAGCGGCCGAGGCCGAATCCGGGATCGCACCGACTGGCGATGTGGTGCTGCCTTACGATTTCTCCAGCGCCGCCGAATTGCTCAGGCTGTGCAATGAGCACGGGCTGCGGGTCAGTGAGCTGATGATGGCCAACGAACGGGCATGGCGTGGTGATGCCGAGATCCGCCGGGGCCTGTTGCACATCTGGTCGGTGATGCGCGAATGCGTCGAGCAGGGCTTGCGTCACGAAGGCATCCTGCCCGGCGGTCTGAATGTTCCACGCCGAGCGGCGAAACTGCATCGCAGCCTGCAGGAAATCGGCAAGCCGAATGTGATCACCTCCACCTTGTCGGCGATGGAGTGGGTCAACCTGTACGCCCTGGCCGTGAACGAAGAAAACGCGGCAGGCGGGCGCATGGTCACGGCGCCGACCAACGGCGCAGCGGGCATCATTCCGGCGGTGCTGCATTACTACATGAAATTCAATGCCGATGCGTCTGACGACGACGTGGTCGCGTTCTTCCTGGGTGCTGCCGCCGTAGGCATCCTGTGCAAGAAAAACGCATCGATTTCCGGGGCCGAGGTCGGCTGCCAGGGCGAAGTCGGCTCTGCCTGCGCCATGGCCGCCGCGGGCCTGGCAGAGGTACTGGGCGCCAGCCCGGAACAGTTGGAAAACGCTGCCGAAATCGGCCTGGAACACAACCTCGGCCTCACCTGCGACCCGGTGGGCGGACTGGTGCAAGTGCCGTGCATCGAACGCAATGCCATCGCCGCCGTGAAAGCCATCAACGCCACGCAAATGGCCCTGCGCGGTGATGGCAAGCACTTCATTTCCCTGGACCGGGTGATCCGCACCATGCGCGACACCGGAGCCGACATGCACGACAAGTACAAAGAGACGTCACGGGGCGGACTGGCGGTGAACTGGGTGGAGTGTTGACCGCTTTGGTTGCACGCCCGCCATTATTGCCCTGAAACGTGCAGAAAACGCGGCCCCCTGTAGGAGCGAGCTTGCTCGCGAAAAACCCTCAGGCGCCGCAAGCCATCTGGTTTGACGCGTTATCGTTCACGACCATCGCGAGCAGGCTCGCTCCTACAGAACCTGTTTATTGTCCGACAATTTTCCGGCATGGGCCTTGCTACTTCCCTGCTGGAACAATGATGGCGAGATGGCCGATGGTCTGGTGTTGCGAACTAATCCCGATATCGGCCGGTCAACAACTGCACGTTCAATCAGGCGGTGACGCATCATGGACAACCCTTTCCAGCTCATTACCGATGCCTTTGCAGCGGATTACCAGATCAACCTGAGCATTCAGGGCCTGGACGGCAGCATCATGCTGACCCTCTCAAACAGTGGCCGCGTGGTGGCCAAACGCATGATCAGCGCCGAACAACGCAATGACCCCCAGCGCCTCAAGCGCCTGGTTCAAAGCATTCAATTCGGCATTGCCATCGAACAGGGCCACAGCGCCGTGGCCATCCTCGAAGCCATGACCGCCGGCAGCGGACGGACCTTGCCGCCCCCTCCCGTCAAAGGGCGGCAGCGCCCCACGCTCGGGCTCTAGATTTCGCCCTTCTCGACCTCTGGATGTTCACTGGAACCCGCGCCGGTCTTGCGATGCGGATTTTCGATCTTCACCGAGGGAAATTGCGACGAAGCGTAACGCACCACCAGAATCGCAAACGCCAACAGCAGAATCCCGCCGCACAGGTAAATGATCCCCAGGTCCGGCGGGTTGTGGTGCGAAACGTTGGAAATCAGCAGCCGTGTCAGCGCGGTGATCGCCACGTAGATCAGGAAGCGCACGGGCATGTGGTTGGTCTTGAAGTAAATCCCGACCATCGCCCCCAGTTCCAGGTAGATGAACAGCAGCAGGATGTCATCGATCTTGATGTGCCCCTCTTCGATCATCCCGAGAAATTCCATCACCGCCGCCCATGCGGTCACCGCACCGATGGCGAACAGCGCCAGGTAATGAAAGGTCTCGACGAACAGATTGCCCAGGGACTCGGCCAGTTCATGCACGCTCTGCCGCAGTTTTTCGGCCCAGTTGATTTTCACGGTGATGCTTCCTTAGGTCGGTTCGACCGGATGATGCGGGTTGGACGTGACGGTTTTTCTGCATGCAGAAAAAAGGCCAGCCCATGATGGCGAGCCGTTCCGGATTGCGCGCCGTGGCGTTTGGTCGCACCTGTGCGGGGCCTCGCCTGACAAATGTCGAAACCGGTCTACATTAAAAAGCCACTACCCAAAAGACAGGGTTTCGCTTATCCTTTCGCTGTATATAGATACAGTAGTCGAAACCGACAACCAATGTGAAGGCATGTGAGGTGGTGAATGGCCGTCGAAGTGGTATACCGCAGCAGCCGAGATCTGGAGCGCTTGTTCATGGATAAAGCCGAAGCTGACCGTCATGACAAAATGCTCGAACTGGCCGAATTGCTGGCTGAAGTGTTGCAAAAAGCCGTTCCGTCCCTGACCGAGCAGCAAGTGGAAGAAGCCGGGATCTACATGGCGAAGAATCGCGATGTGTTCGCCAAGGCGTTCAAGAGCCAGCCGGACGCCCTGTCCGAATTGCTTGCGGCACCTGTTGAAGTCGTGGAACCTGTTGTAGCGCCTGAGGTGGTTGAAGCCGCTGAGCCGATCACCCCGGCCAAGCCTGCCAAGGCCCCCAAAGCCGCCAAGTAAGCAAGGCCCGAATTGAATAGGCCCTGAGTCCGATGGAGTCAGGGCCTTTTTCATGTCCGAAGATCAAAAGATCGCAGCCTTCGGCAGCTCCCTGCAGGAGCTGCCGAAGGCTGCGATCTTTTGATCTTTTTATCGATACAGCACCTTTTCCGCCAGCTCGTCCGCCACCCGAGCCGGCGAACGTTTTTCCGCCTGGGCGTGGGCAAACACCTCGGTCAGACGCGAGCTGATTTTCGACAGGTGTGCGGTGATGGTCGACAGTTCTTCACCACGGTGCTTGAGCGACACATAGATCAGCCCGCCGGCGTTGATCACGTAATCCGGTGCGTACAGGATGCCGCGACGTTCCAGTTGGTCGGCGACATCCAGATGCGTCAGCTGATTGTTAGCCGAGCCGGCCACTGCCGAGCAACGCAGTTGCGTCACGCTGTGGCTGTTCAGCACTCCGCCCAAACCGCAAGGCGCAAGAATATCGCAAGGTGTGCTGAGCAGTGCGTCGTTGGCGATGGGGTGAGCCCCGAGTTGCTCCATCGCCAGTTGCACCTTGCCATGATCGATATCGCTGACCAGTAGTTCGGCCCCGGCGGCGTGCAACTGTTCTGCCAGGGCATAACCGACGTTGCCCAAGCCTTGAATGGCGACGCGCAGGCCTTCGAGGTTATCGCTGCCCAGTCGCGCCATCGCAGTAGCGCGAATGCCGGTGAATACGCCCATCGCCGCGTGCGGCGCGGGGTCACCCGCCGAGGTGGTGCTGGTGACGTGTTGGGTCTGTTGGGCGATGCAATCCATGTCCGCCACTGAGGTGCCGCTGTCGATGGCCGTGATGTAGCGCCCGTCCAGCTGATTGATACAGCGTCCGAAGGCTTCGAACAGCGCGGCGCGGTTGGCCACATGAACGGGGCGAATGATCACCGCCACGCCGCCACCCTGGGCCAGGCCGGCCAGTGCCGCCTTGTAACTCATGCCTTGGGCCAGGCGCACCGCATCCTCGACCGCAGACTCGTCGCTGGGATAGGCAAGATAACGACAACCGCCCAGGGCAGGCCCCAGTCGGCTGTTATGAATGGCAATGACCGCCTTCAACCCGGTGACCGGGTCAACGCTCAGATGCAGCGATTCAAGGCGAGTACTTTGCATGAGAGCGAACATCGTAAGGCTCCCGAATCACTTCTTGTAGACGCCAGTATAGGCTTGCGCCCGAAAATTGCAGAAGCGCACCGGAATAAGCGCGACCGCGATGCAGGCTTTCGGAAATAACCGGAATTCGCTCTTGCGCAGCACTGGACGAATGCCGGAGAGGGGACTAAAACGAGGCATTGCCCGGAGATTTTGATGACCCCGCGCCAATCGTTCTTCGCCTGCCTGCAACGTTCACCGCCCGCGCTGTTCGAGGCGGCGCTATGGATTGCAGTCGAGCATGACGGTGAAGTGAACCCCCAAGCAGTACTGGCCGATTTCCAGGAATTGCAGCAACGGGTCAGCGGTGGCTTGCCGATGCTGCCGGTCAGTGAACTGGCCCAACCGCTATTGCGGCGCATGAACGACCTGGGCTTTGCCCAGGACGACTTCACACCCTTGCGCCCACAAGTGGCACTGCTCGACAAAGTACTGGAACGCCGACGAGGGCAACCCTTGACGCTGGGGTTGATTGCGCTGGAGTTGGCCAAGGGCCTGGAGATCCCCATGGTCGGGGTCAACTTTCCCGGGCATTTCCTGCTGCGGGTGCCGGGCGCCGATCATTTGCTCGATCCCTGCGGCGGCCGTCGCCTTTATCCGAACGATTGCCGAGAGTTGTTGCACCGCCAGTATGGCCCGAACATGAAGCTCAGTGCCGACCATCTGGTCACCGCCGAACCGGTGCAGATGCTGCAACGGCTGTCGCGCAACCTGCGCCAGTTGTACCTGTCCCACGACGACTTCATCAATGCCCTGATCGACGCCGGGCGCGTCCTGGAACTGGGCAATGCCAGTAGCGCCGACTATCTGGCCCGGGCCAGCCTGTATCAACGGCTGGACTGCCCGAACGCCGAGCGTTTTGACCTGGAGCACGCACTGCTGCTCAGCGACGATCCCATCCAGCGGATTCGCCTCACGGAACGGCTGGGGCATCTGCCGCCGAATGCCATCGTTCATTGATCAAAAATCATTGTGGGAGCGAGCCTGCTCGCGAAGAGGGAGTGTCAGTCAAATCAATATGACTGACATACCGCTATCGCGAGCAAGCTCGCTCCCACATTGGGTCGGTGTGAACCGTTATGGCGTATCTGGCTGATTCGCCGGATGCGCCTGGATGAACGCCGGGTGCGTCGCCGCCAATGCCGCCACTCGCCGGATGCGAGGATAAGCCTCAAGGGAAACATTGAAACGCTCGGCCGCGTACAGCTGAGGGATCAGGTAGACGTCCGCCAGCCCCGGCTCGGGGCCGAAGCAGTAACCGTCATCACCGATCAACTGCTCTACCGTGGCCAGGCCCTGGCCGACCCAGTGCCCGATCCACTCCACCACCTGCGGTTCGTCGTGGCCCGACTGGCGCAGCCGGTTGAGCACGCTGACGTTGTGCAGCGGGTGCACATCGCAGCCGATCACTGCCGCCACGCCACGCTCATGTGCGCGGGTGGCGAGGTCCCTGGACAGCAGCGGCACCTGTGGATAACGTTCCTCCAGGTATTCGATGATCGCAGGAGACTGGATCAGCAATTCGCCTTCATCGGTACGCAAGGCCGGCACGCGGCCCTGCGGGTTGATGCCCAGATAAGGCGGCTGTCGATGCTCGCCGCCTTGGGGTGCGATCAGGTTGACCGGCAAGGAATGATAATCCAGGCCCTTGAGTGCCAACGCGATACGCACCCGGTACGACGACGTCGAACGGTAGTAAGTATAGAGTTCCATGCCCCGCTCCTCTCAGCGCGCCGGCAGCACTTTGCCGCGGCACTCACCGAAACCGATGGAAGCGAAACCGTCGCGGCGGCAACGGCCGCGCAGGATGATTTCGTCACCGTCCTCAAGGAACTTGCGCACCTCGCCCGAGGCCAGTTCGATCGGTTTTTTACCGCCTTCGGTGATTTCCAGCAGGCTGCCGAACTGACCACTCTCCGGCCCCGACAAGGTGCCCGAACCGAACAGGTCACCGGCCTGCAATTGGCAGCCGTTGACGCTGTGGTGCGCGACCATTTGCGCCACGGTCCAGTACATGTGCTGTGTGTTGCTCAGGGTCAGGCGATGGGCCGGCAGGTTCTGCTCGCGCATGGCCTCGGTGAGCAGCAGCACTTCCAGTTCGATGTCGAACCCGCCAGCGGCCTGATCGCGCTTGTCGAGCAGGTACGGCAGCGGCTGCGGATCGCCTTGCGGACGCGCAGGCTGGGCGCGACGGAAGGGTTCCAGTGCTTCGGCGGTGACAACCCACGGCGAAATGCTGGTGATGAAGCTTTTTGACAGAAACGGCCCCAAAGGCTGGTATTCCCAGGCCTGGATGTCCCGTGCCGACCAGTCGTTGAGCAGGCAGAAACCGGCGATGTGATCGGCAGCGTCGCCGATGGCAATCGAGTCGCCCATGTCGTTGCCCTGGCCGATCCAGATGCCCAGCTCCAGTTCGTAGTCCAGGCGCGCACAAGGGCCGAACGTCGGTTCGCTCTGACCGGCCGGCAACGTCTGGCCTTTCGGGCGGCGGACGTCGGTACCGGACGGGCGAATGGTCGACGCACGACCGTGGTAGCCGATTGGCACGTACTTGTAGTTCGGCAGCAACGGGTTGTCGGGACGGAACAATTTGCCGACGTTCTGCGCGTGCTCGATGCCGACGTAGAAGTCGGTGTAATCATTGATTTTTGCCGGCAGGTGCATCTCGCAATCCGCCGCCAGCGGCAGCAGTTTTGCGCCCTGGGCTTCGATCTTGCCGTGCAGGGTGCTGCCCTCGGCGAACAGTTCCAGCAAACGGTCGCGCAACGCGACGCGAGCCTCACGCCCCAGTTCGAAGAAGGCATTCAACTGACCGCCAAGGGTCGCTTCGACGGCTGCTTTCGCAGCGCCATCGAACAAACCGGCCTCCAGGGCCGCTTGCAGGTCAAAGATGTGTTCGCCAATGGCCACGCCACTGCGCGGTGCCGAGCCGTTGAGGCTGAACACGCCCAGCGGCAGGTTTTGCAGAGGGAAATCCGCATGGCCGTTGGCGGATGCAACCCAGCTGCGAGTGATGGAAGTCTGCGTCATGGGTTATCTCCGGGTCGGGTCAAAAGTGGCGGGCAGCGTAGCCCAGCAGGCATCGTAAGTGTTTTGCAGTTGCGGGCAATCGAGGGCGAAACGGCTCGGACGCAATACCTGGCTAGTCTCGAACATGAATGCCATGGTGTTGTCGATTTTCGCCGGCTTGAGGTCCGCGTTGATCGCTTTGGTGCAAGTCTCTCCGTCGGGACCATGGGCGCTCATGCAGCTGTGCAGCGAAGCACCGCCGGGCACAAAGCCTTCGGCCTTGGCGTCGTATTCGCCCTGGATCAAACCCATGAACTCGTTCATCAGGTTGCGATGGAACCAGGGTGGACGGAAAGTTTTCTCGGCCACCATCCAGCGCGGCGGGAAGATCACGAAGTCGAGGTTGGCCAGGCCATGGACGCTGGTCGGCGAAGTCAGCACGGTGAAGATCGAAGGATCCGGGTGATCGAAACTGACGGTGCCGATGGTGTTGAAACGGCGCAGGTCATATTTGTACGGCACGTTGTTACCGTGCCAGGCGACCACGTTGAGCGGCGAATGATTGAGCTCGCACGCCCACAACTGGCCGAGGAATTTCTGCACCAGCGTGGTGGGTTGTTGCAGGTTCTCGTAGGCCGCCACCGGGGTCAGGAAGTCCCGCGGATTGGCCAGGCCATTGCTGCCAATCGGCCCCAGGTCCGGCAGACGCAGCGGCGCGCCATGGTTTTCGGCGACATAACCACGGGCCTGCGGGTCGAGCAGCTCGATGCGGAATTTAAGACCCCGTGGCAGCACGGCAATTTCCAGCGGTTCCAGTTCAAGCACGCCCAGTTCACTGGCAATGCGCAGGCGCCCCAGTTCAGGCACCAGCAACATCTCACCGTCGGCGTTGAAGAACACGCGCTCCATGGAACGGTTGGCGCAGTAGTTGTAGATGCTGATCCCGGCCGGTTTTTCCGCGCCCGAGTTGGCGGCCATGCTCACCAGGCCGTCGATGAAGTCGGTTGGCTCGGCGGGAATGTCCAGCGGGTTCCAGCGCAGGCGATTGGGGGTCACCTCACCCAGCGGGCCGCCGGCCAGTTGCCGGTCCAGCTTGACGAATGCCGGGTGATTGGCTGACGGCTGAATGCGGTACATCCACGTCCGACGCGCCTCGCTGCGCGGCATGGTGAACGCCGTACCGGAGAACAGCTCGGTGTAGAGACCGTACGGGGCTTTTTGCGGGGAGTTCTGGCCAACAGGCAGTGCGCCGGGCAAGGCTTCGCTGCTGAATTCGTTGCCGAAGCCTGACAGGTAGGCCAGCGCTGGCATCGTTGAATCGGGGTTCATGGAGCCTCCTGAACAGGGAGTCGGCAGTGGCCGCTCGCTCTGTTGCAGAGGTCGAGGCACGCCTGGGTTATTTTTATCGTAATTTGATTACGCATAACGTAATTTGATTGGTATTGACCGTCAAGCTATAAAGACGCCCATTCGTCCCGGGATCCCAGCCACCATGGAAAAAACCAGCGACAACAACGGTAAACAGAAAGTCCGCTCGGCCGAGGTTGGCACCGACATCCTCAAGGCTCTGGCCGAGTTGTCGCCTTCGACTTCGCTGTCGCGCCTGGCCGAACACGTGCAGATGCCGGCGAGCAAGGTCCACCGTTATTTGCAGGCGCTGATCGCCAGCGGGTTTGCCGAACAGAACGCAGCGACCAACCATTACGGCCTGGGTCGTGAAGCCTTGCGCGTGGGGTTGGCAGCACTCAACAGTATGGACGTGCTGAAAGTCGCCGCCCTGCCCCTGGCCGAGCTGCGCGATGACTTGAACGAAACCTGCTTTCTGGCGGTATGGGGCAATCAGGGCGCGACCGTGGTGCACATCGAACCGGCAGTGCGTGCGGTGACGGTGGTGACACAACTGGGCTCGGTGCTGCCGCTGCTCAGCTCTTCGACGGGACTGGTATTTGGCGCCTACCTGCCGAAACGCGAGACCGAGGATCTGCGCGTGCAGGAATTGCAGTCCCACGCAGCCCATGTACTGGCAGACGATCAGGCCTACGCGACCCAGTGCGAACAAATCCGCGCACGTGGTTTGCACCATGTACATGGTTTACTGCTGCCAGGGGTGGATGCCTTGTCGGCACCGGTATTCAACGCGATGGGCAGAGTGGTTGCGGTGCTGACGGTGGTGGGGCCGACATCGTTGTTCCATGCCGATGAAAACGGGCCGGCGGCGCAGCGCCTGTTATCCGCCAGCCGTGCGGTCAGCTGGCGCATGGGTCATGAACCCGCCGCCTCCGCAACCTGATTGCGACAGCTGTGCCAACCAGGCAGGGTTGGCATGCCTTTAATTCATTTCAAAACCAAAAACCAACACTTAACAAACCTGCATTATCAATCCCAACTTCTTCGCCATGGCAACTGCCTGTGTGCGTCGTTCCACACCCAACTTGCTGTGAATGCGCCGGGCATGGGTTTTCACCGTATGCAACGAAATGAACAGTTGCTCGGCGATTTGCTGATTGGAGTTGCCTTGGGCAATCAGGTCCAGTACTTCAAGCTCCCGCCCGCTCAGCAAGCTGACAGCGGTGCCCCTGTCGACCATTGGCGCCGTTCCCTGTAGACGACAGATCAGACCCGGCTGGCGCAAATTCAAATCACGCAATGCCTGTTGCCCATGACAACGCTTCACCAACGCCAGGCCAGCCTCCAGTGCGGCATGAGCCATGTCCGGCTCGCCCGTCAGGTCCGCCACTTCGCAGATTGCCAATTGCAACTCCGTTTCCAGCGCCAGCATGGCCTGTTGTTGCGCATGCTGGAGTAACGCCTTGAGGCGATCCAATGGACATTGCGCCAATTGAAGTTGAGTCTCGGCCAACACCAATTGGTATTCGATACGCGCAATCAGTTGCAGCGTGGCGGGTGGTGCCTGGCGTGCATGGGCCCCGCGATAATGACGCAAGACTCGGGTCAGCGCTTCCCGGACCAACTCCGGGCGCCCTTGTTGCAGCCAGAAATGACTGCTGATTTGCAGCAGTACGCTGCGATAAACCGTGTCGGGGATCTGCCGTTGCTGCATCAACCGTTCGGCTTCGCGCAGACGATCAAATGCATGGGCATAATCGCGCTGGTTGGCGGCCATCTGTGCTTGCCCGAGAAAGCCATACAGCGCGTGCTTGTCCTGGCTTTGCAGGCAGTCCTCCAGGCCGGACTGGAAGAAACCGGCGGCCAGTTCATCTTGTCCCTGACAGAGGGCCAACCGTCCTCGCCGCAGGGCAATTCGCCCCAATAGCGGCGTCGGTCGATCAGCCTCTCGAGACAACAGCGCAACCGTATCAGCCAACAAGCTCTCGGCGCGTCGGGGCGCTCCGCGCATCTCCAGCAGCTGCGCGTGATCGAGTTCAAGCAGCCCTTCGAACAATAGCGAGCCTTGGGCGCGCGCCAGGCACAGTGCCTCACGATTGAACGCCTGCGCCACATCGAGTTCGGCGTTGAGCAACGCCTGCTGGGTCAGTCCTGACAGGCACAACACTCGCGCCGGCCAGGCATCGACGCCCAGTTCGGCCAGCGCATCGAGAAAGTGCCCGCGGGCCGCCTCCATACGGCCTTGCAAATGCAGCAGCCAGCCCTGCTGCGCCTGCCAGCGTGCCAGCAGTTGCCGTTGCAGCGCCTGCGTAGGCTGCGGGGTAAATCGTGCCAGTTGCTCGATGCACGCGGCGGCAGGGTCGAAACGTCCGGCAAACAATAACGCCGCGCTGACCAGCCCCACCAATTGCGGCGTAACAAGGGTCAGCTCAGCCTGTTGACGCTCGTGGAGTTTCAACAACAGACAGACATTTTCGCGCCGGAACAAGTGCTCGAGGCTGAAGTGCTGCAACAGACTGACCGCCACTTCGAACTCCTGCGCCAACAGCGCCTGCTCGAACGCACCTTGCCAGTCCTCTTCGGCGCTGAACCATTGGCACGCGCGGCGATGCCAGGATCGCCCGGTCGGGGTCGGCTCTTCAGCCATTGCCCGGGCCAGTGGCTCGAAGATCCGCAGCCACTCGACGGAGTCTTCCCAAGGCTCAATGAAGCAGCCCATTTCCTGCAACGCGTGCAGCCACTGCGCGCCCTCACCCGTACCGAAAAGATGCTCGCACAAGCTGGCGTTGAAGCGTGGCAGATGAACCAACACCTGCCAGACCTCAACCAACTCCGGCGGCAAGGTGTTGAACAACTCGTGCTGCAGATAATCGAGCAACGTTGCCGAACGCCCCTGCTCACCCGACCACGGGCAACCATTGAGTAACGCGATCCGCACGCCAGCGCACCAGCCACCGCTACGCTCAACCACCCTCTTGGCGGTCTGGGCCGCCAGGGTCGGCTCGACATGACCGAGCAACTGCCCGACCTCGGCCTCGGTAAACGCCAGCGCCCGGCCTTCGCACTCGTACACCTCATCATCGAGCAGCAGCCGCGGCCAGTTGCAGGAGGGTCGACGACGGGAAGCCAGCCACCAGGTCAGCGCCGGGTTGGCGACGGCCAACAGGCGATCGAGCATCCGGTCGAGTTCCGGGTTGGGTGCGCGGCAGTAATCATCCAGGAACAGCCAGGTCGGCGTCTGTAATCGGGCCAGATGCGCCAGCAGCCCGGGCTCATCCGCCGATGGCAGATCCAGCGCTTGCGTCAGGCGCAACAGAAAATCGGCAGCACTCAACGACGCCCCCGCCAGCGGCAGCCAACAGACCCGACAGTGCTCCGGCGCCCGCAGCAGGCATTCGCTGAGCAACGCGCTCTTGCCACTGCCGGGCGGTGCGCAAAGCAACTTCACCCTCGCGGTCGACCCCAGCATGGGCTTGATCAGCCGCTCGCGGGACAGATGATGGGACGACAGTCGGGGCACAAGGCCAGGGCGGTCCAGACGGTGCGTCATTGCAGTCATTGTGATGCGCCTTTTTTTATAATTCTGGCGCCACCCTAGACCCCTCCCGAGCGCTTGTTGAAGAAGTATTCAACACACTGATCGCCCCCTATAAAAAAGGTGACCGCAAAGTCACCCTTTTGTGTAGAAGCCTGTAGGAAACCTACCTGACCCCCGTGCTACGCAAGGCTGCCGGTGTGTAGTCCCCCGCTTTTGCATCGATGTTGAACTCGAAGCTGCGCTTTTCTTCGTTCTTCATTCCCAGTGCGATGTAGCGACCGGCAATCAGGTCATACAGCGCTTCGACGGTATAGGCCGGCACCTGGTGATCGTAGTAGAACTGGGCATGCCCTTCGGCGACGCGCCAGAGCTGTCCACGTCCGTCGTAGTGGTCGGCCAGCGCCACTTGCCAGCTGTCTTCGTCGATGTACATGTGGCGCTTGGCGTACACGTGCCGCTCGCTCGGCTTGACCGTGGCGACGACCTCCCAGACCCGGTGCAATTCATAGCGCGTCAGGTCCTGATTGATGTGCCCGGCCTTGATCACATCGGTGTACTTGAGGTCTGGCGAGTCGAGCTTGTAGCTGTTGTAGGGGATGTACATCTCCTTTTTGCCGATCAGTTTCCAGTCGTAGCGATCCGGTGCGCCGGAAAACATGTCGAAGTTGTCGGTGGTGCGCAGGCCATCGGATGAGGTGCCGACACCGTCATAGGCGACCTGCGGCGCACGCCGTACCCGACGCTGGCCGGCGTTGTAGATCCAGGCCTTGCGCGGTTCCTTGACCTGATCGAGCGTCTCGTGGACCAGCAATACGTTGCCCGCCAGCCGCGCCGGTGCGGTCACTTCCTGCTTGAAGTAGTTGAGCACGTTATCGTCGCTGCCCGGTTTCAGATCACCGAGCAACGACGGCACGGCGACTTCGTCCTTGAAGCGGATCACCGTGAAGTCACCATTGGACTGTGGTGTCGCCTGGGTGATGGTGCGACGCAGATTGCCGCCGTGGTAACGGGTGACGTGGTTCCAGATCACTTCCACGCCATTCTTCGGAATCGGGAACGCGTAGTAGCGATTGCCGGTGAAGTTGGCCAGACCGTTACCGTCGTTGATCGGTGTTACGTTCAGCGCACTGCGCTTGGCCGACTCATAGATTTCTGCCGGTAGGGCCACGGTGCGGTGGCTGGGATAAACCGGAATCCTGTAAGTCTCGGGGTAGCGCTTGAACATTGCGATCTGGCCGTCGGAAAGCTTGTCCTTGTACTTGTCGACGGTCGCCGCGGTGATCACGAACAACGGCTTTTCGTTGGCGAACGGGTCGGCCAGGAAACCTTTGCTGTCCACCGCGCCAGCGTTTTTCGGGATGCCACCGGTCCAGGCCGGAATCGAACCATCGGCATTGCCGGCCTTCTCGGCACCGAGTGGTGTAAGGCTGGTGCCGAGCTTGTTGGCTTCCTCTGGCGACACCGCGGCCATCACCTTGGCGGCCAGCAGACTCAGAGCCAGAACGGTGCCCAATTGCAGAATCATCTTGCGCATTGAATTCATCCTTTTCAGCCAGATCAGAAGTTCACACCAAAGCTCAACGCCACGAAGTCACGGTCGGTGAGGACGTTGTAGTCCCCTCCGAAAAAATCGGTGTAACTGAGGCTCGCGGTATAGGTGTTGCGATAGTCCGCATCGACACCCAGGCTGATGGCCTTGGCGCCTTCGTTGAACAGGCCGTTGGGGCCATAGCCGGAGACGTCGTGGGACCACGAGAGATTGGGCCTGACATTGATCCCGGCGATGAGGTTGTTGTAGTCGAGGATGGCCCGACCGCGATAACCCCATGAAGTCGAGGTCACGAAGCCGTCGGTGTCACCGCCGAAACCATACTGGCCATACACCGAGTCGCGGCCATAGCGCAGTTTGCTGCGTGCTTCCAGGCCACCGACCCGAACCACCGCCGCCTCGCCCACCAGCGTCAGGCGATCCGCACCGGCGACCCGATCGATGAAGTGCGTCAGGGTGCTCTGGACCTGCGTCACTTCCTTGCGGCGGTAACCTGTGTTGTCAGCCCCCGGTGACGTGGCGATGGGCGACGCCGCACCGCCTGCTATCGGATTGAGCATGGCCAGGGTCAGGTCATTGGTGTTGACCTGCACCGGGAGGTTGGGGCGGTAGCTGATTTCCCCGCTCCACGCAGTGCCGGTCGATAAGGTGGTGGAGAAGCTGGCGCCGTAGAGGCGGATGTCCTCCGGGTATTCGAGGTAATACTGCCCGCGTCCGAGCATCACACTCTGGGCCAGGCCTGAACCGCTGCCGGGGGCGATTCGGTTGGCGGCGGCGACGATTCCCGGAAGGCTTGCCAGCGTACTGAGCCCGGCGGTGGTGGTCCCGACGCTGGGGCCGCGGCTGTGGTAGTTCATGAAGTACAGGCCGTACTCGGTGTCGTCCCCCAGCCAGCGCAACGCCGTACCCCACTGTCCGGAATCCCGGGCATCACGGTCGCCGCCACGGGGAACGATCACCCCCTCTTTGCTGACCTCGAAGCCCTGGCCAAAGGCTGCAGCAATCGGCTGCAGCGGTGCAATGGCCGGGCTGGCGACGGTGTAGCCCTTGTTGCAGCCATCGGCCACCACATCGACACCAAAGAAGGTGCCGCAGTTATCGACGACTGTCTGATCCCATTCCAGTTGATAGAAGCCTTCCACGGTCAACTTGTCCGTCAGGCCCTGGGAGGCGAACAGCATGTTGACCGGGATCAGGCCCTCCTTGATCTCGGCCCCAGGGCGACGGAACGCGGACACGTCGACCGGATTGATGCTGTTGATCGAGTTGCCAATGAAGGTGCTCTCACCCCAACTGACCACCTGCTTGCCGGCACGCACCGTGCCCGGCAAATCGGCGAGGGAGTAGTTGTGATAAACGAATGCGTCGAGGATTTGTCCGCCTGAAGACTTGGCGCCTTCTTTGCGATTGTGATCGCTGATGTCCTTGAATGGGCGGCTTTCATCCTTCAGCTCGAAGTCGTACCAGTACTTGCCACGCACAAACGCACCGGTGTCGCCGTACTTCAGTTCGAGGTCGTGAATCCCCTTGAAGATCTTCGAGAAGGTTTCGCCTTTCTTGAAGTTCAGGCGCCCGTCGTCACCGGTCGAAGACTGACCGGAACCGCCATTGACGGTGCCTACCAGGGCATCATCCGCATCACGCATGCCCCAACTCGCGCCGACCGACAATGAGGAGTCGAACGTCCCCTCGATTTCCCCGATGCTGAACGAAATGGCCTGAGCCTGGGCACAGCAGCCCAATGCAACCGCGGCCGCCAGCGCCTGCGGTGTGAAGATGGCGCGCATTGTTGTTTTTGTCATGCGTCTTCCCCGGTGAGTGACAGAAGGCGTCACCCTACTGCCGGGCATCGGGATCGATAAGCGCACCAAGGAGGTATTCGTGGTGTACCTCTAAAGGATGACTGGCACAGGGTCATCACCCGGACGTCGAGCAGCCGAATCCTGACTGTTGCCTGGGCTGCAACAGTGCATGTCGGGAATTGGTGTTTTTCCTACAGCACCAAGGACTTATTCTTATCTGGCTGCCACGGAGCCTGCGCCGTGACTGAAAGATTTCAGATGAATCGAGGATTCGGCTCATCGCCCCGTGTTCACTGACGTTGATTTGTAGCTCCTGATCCAACGTCTTACTTTG
The DNA here is from genome assembly GCF_058986625.1 of Pseudomonas sp. GW821-FHT07G06. Classification (NCBI taxonomy): domain Bacteria; kingdom Pseudomonadati; phylum Pseudomonadota; class Gammaproteobacteria; order Pseudomonadales; family Pseudomonadaceae; genus Pseudomonas; species Pseudomonas sp. GW821-FHT07G06. Next base: position 238,540 of record NZ_JBYSVW010000004.1, on the reverse strand, counting down.
GCCGCTGCGTTTGCAGCGGCCTTTTTTATGGGGCTCATTTTCAACGTGGGCACGGCCACTGCAGGAGCTGGCTTGTCGGGTCGCCGCATCGCAGCGATGGTCGTTAACGATAACGCGTGTGAACCGGATAAACGCGGCGCACAGACGCCTCGGCTTGGGCGAGTCCATTCAATTACAGTTTCGGTGTGGGCACGGTCCTTTGTGGGAGCTGGCCTGCCAGCGATGGTCGTTAACGATAACGCGGGTTAGCTGGATGAACGCGGCGCACTGGAGTCCATCGCCAGCAGGCTGGCTCCTACAGTTTCGGTGTGGGCAGGGTCCTTTGTGGGCGCTGGCTTGCCAGCGATGGTCGTTAACGATTACGCGTGTGATCTGGATACACGCGACGCACTGGAGTCCATCGCCAGCAAGCTGGCTCCTACATTTCTTTCAGAAAGCAACTACAAGCATAGGTAAACATCACAAGCACTCCGGCCATTAAGTTGAACAGCAAGTCGGCAAACGACTTTTATCGTTGCCTGGCTTCAAACTACTTATTGCGAGTGCAACCATGAAACCCATCAACTACAACCAGTATCGCTCAGCCAGACGCTTCAACAGCCGAATACGCTTTCTGGTTCTTCACTACACCGCCGCTAACTTTTCAAGTTCTGTCAGCGCCCTGACCGGCCCGAAGGTCAGCGCGCACTATCTGGTTCCGGATATCACCGACCCCAGTTACCTGAAAGCCGGTTATACCGGGCAGGAAGTGTTCAACCTGGTGGATGAAAGCCATCGCGCGTGGCACGCGGGCGTCAGTCAGTGGGGCAACCGCAGCAATCTGAATGACACGTCTATCGGCATTGAGGTGGTCAACCTGGCGACTGACAACCACGGCGAATTCACCTTCCCACCGTATCACCCCGAGCAGATTGCCGCGATTGAACAACTGGCGCTGAACATCCTCATGCGCTACCCGGATATCACGCCGACGCAGGTTCTGGGCCACTCCGATATTTCAATCGGCCGCAAAAGCGACCCGGGGCCGATGTTTCCCTGGCAGGCGCTGTACTTGAAAGGCGTCGGCGCCTGGTTTGATGAAGCCACTCGGGACCAGTATCTGAGCCAATACACCACATCGGGCGTTCCGGGCCGAAGCGAATTGCTGGGGCTGTTCAAGTCCTATGGCTACGATGTTTCGGGCGCCTCGTCGGAAGGTGGTTTTCAACAGTTGGTGCGGGCATTCCAGATGCATTTTCGCCCGGAAAAATTCGACGGAAAAATGGACGCACAGACAGCCGCCAATCTGAAGGCACTGGTATTCAAATACTTTTCCGGCTGATCGAGGGCAAACGATTTTCCAACCGACAAATGCGGTTACCGGCAAGGTCAATCAATGTGACCTTGCCGGCAAAGTCAGAGCGAATACTTCTGCAAATTCCCCATCATTTCCTTCAGCGCTTCGATGTTGTCCTTCGGATGCGCCGCACCTTCGAAGTCGCAAATCTGCTGCCAGTGCGCCGCCACGTCTTCCGGTGAGAAGCCGGCCCGTGGATCGAACCCGACACCGAGGCTGCGCTCCCAGCGGACCTTGCCCATCCAGCCGCCACCGACCTCGAACAGACCGGAGGTTTCCTGGCAGTTCTCGCTGGCCAGGTACACCACCAGCGGGCTGACCAGTTCCGGCTTGAGCTGTTCGAAGACTTGCGGCGGGATCAGGCCTTCGGTCATGCGTGTGCCGCCGGTAGGGGCGATGGCGTTGACCAGGATGTTGTTCTTGCGGCCTTCGATGGCCAGGGTGCGGGTCAGGCCATAAAGACCGAGCTTGGCCATGCCATAGTTGGACTGGCCGAAATTGCCATAGATACCCGAGGTCGACGCGGTGAAAATCACCCGGCCGTAGTTTTGCTCGCGCATGTGCGGCCAGGCGGCACGGGTGACTTTGTAGGCACCTTCGACGTGGACGCGGTAAACCAGGTCCCAGTCGGCGTCTTCCATTTTGTGGAAGGTCTTGTCACGCAGGATCCCGGCGTTGTTGACCACCACGTCGACGCGACCGAAGACGTCCAGGGCGTGCTGGACCAGTTTGTCACCGTCAGTGACCGAATCGTGGTTGGCCTCGGCGATACCGCCGGCCTCGCGAATATCCGCTACCACGCGGGCGGCGGCCGAGGCGCTGGCGCCTTCGCCCTGGGTCGAGCCGCCCAGGTCGTTGACCAGAACCCTGGCGCCCTGTTTGGCGAACAGCAGTGCATGCGCCCGTCCCAGGCCGCCACCGGCACCGGTAATGATCACAACTTTATCTTCGAAGCGCACAGACTCATTCATGGGGGGACTCCAGCAGGCCAAGGGACGATGAGTCCGAGTGTCCGGCACGGCGCAGCGGGTCACAATCAACACGGGGGAGGCTGAATGGTGCGCGATAAGGCTGGGGGATGATGATCGCGTCAACAGGTTGCGCGGCCCTTGTGGCGAGGGAGCTTGCTCCCGTCGGGTCGCGAAGCGGCCCTGAGGCATTCAATCCGGGACACAGGTTTTACGACTGCTGCGCAGCCCAACGGGGGCAAGCCCCCTCGCCACAAAAGCCCAGCAGGTTCACGCTGCGAATCAGGAACACGCCACCTTGCGCGGTGGGGAAAGCAATTGATCGCGAAACGCCAGGTAGTGCCTGAGGACCTCGCAGGGTGCCTCGATCTGCGGGTAGTGACCGATGTCGGGCAACACCACAGTGTCCGCATCCGGGATCAGCTCCCGGTAACGCTCGACCATATGCACGCCGGAGATCGGATCGACCCCGCCATCGATCACTCGCAGCGGCACTTCACCGCGTTGCATCGCGCTTACCCAGCGGTTGCGCCAGACCCGTCGCTCCGGGATGTAGGCGATCAACTTGTGCATGATCCGTGGCCCACGCTGGCATTCGACCAGGCTCCAGAAGTCATCCATCTGGCTTTCACTGGGACGGGTTTGCGGGCCGAAAATCTGCCGAAAGCTTCTCACCAGGCCATCACGGCTGAAGGCACGGCCAATCATCCAGCCCAAAGGGCTGAGCAAGAGCTTTTGCATCAATACCGGGCGGTGGGTTTCCGGAAACAACCCGCCGTTGAGAAACACACAACTGGCCAGCTCCACCCGCGACTCGTAATGCCGGGCCAGCAGTTCCTGGGCCACGCTGTCGCCATAGTCGTGGGCGAACAGGTGCACCGGCTGTTCGACATTCAGGTGCTCAAGCAGTGCCTGTTGCAGATCCGCTTGCTCCAGCAGGCTGTATTCGTGGTTCGCCGGTTTGGCCGAATCGCCGAAGCCCAGCATGTCGCAAGCGATCACGCGAAAGCGCTGGGTCAATGGCTGCCACAGGTAATGCCAGTCCCAACTGGCGGACGGAAAACCGTGAATCAGCAACAGCGGCTCACCCTGCCCCGCCGTCCAGTAACGGATGCTGTGGCCACGGAAAACGAACGTCTGGCTGCGTTTGCGCCAGACACACAGAGGAATCTCGGCGAGTGCCATTAGAGTTTATAACCCGGGTCCAGTTTATCGAGCTTGCGCAGCAGCGCCGGCCACGCCAGCGCTCCACCCATTCCTTGAGCACTTCTGGTGACACCCGCGATCATGGCTTTGGCGCCGGCCAGAATCTGCGGTTCGATGGCAATCAGTTCAGCCGCACCGTTTTGCGCCATGACTTGAATGTCGCAGGCACGTTGAAAGGTAAACATCATCAGGAACGTATCGGCGATGGTGCTGCCGCAGGTCAGCAGACCGTGGTTATGCAACATCAGGAAATTGTTTTCACCGAGGTCGGCCTGCAGCCGCACCTTCTCTTCATGGTTGAGCGCCACACCTTCGTAGGCATGGTAGGCCAGGCTGGAAAGCACGAACAACGATTGTTGGCTGATCGGCAGAACGCCCTGCTTCTGTGCCGAGACCGCCACCCCTGAAGCCGTGTGGGTGTGGAGCACACAAACAACATCGTGACGCACTTCATGCACGGCGCTGTGGATGGTGTAACCCGCCGGATTGATCTCGTAAGGACTGTCCATCAGCTTGTTGCCGGCCTGATCCACCTTGACCAGGCTCGACGCGGTCATTTCGTGAAACATCAACCCGAACGGGTTGATCAGGAAATCTTCGGTGCCGGGTACCTTGGCGGAGATGTGGGTAAAGATCAGGTCATCCCAACCGTGTTGGGCAACCAGGCGATAACAGGCCGCCAGGTCAACGCGAGTCTGCCACTCGGCAGCACTGACCTGGTCTTTGACACTGTGTGGCGATTGGACGGGAGCGACAGTCACGGCAAGGAGCCTCGGTGTTTTTTTATTATGGAGTGTTTCCTATGTTCACCGAGTCTAGTCAGCCCTTGAGGTTCGTGTAGTTGCATTGGCAGCCAGCTTGGTGGCCTTACGGGTCAGTCGCCCTGCCATCCATGGATCCATGTCAAACGACCGGCGCCAGCGATGGTCTGACCGGCAGTTCTTTACCGTACTGTCAGAACCCTGACTGGCATGGATGTCGGCGTAACGTCAGGTGCGCAGTGCGCTGATCAGCTCCGCCAGCCAAGGTTCGGCGTCCGTCTCGGGGGTCACGCTCTCGCTGGCATCCAGGCGCAGCATCGGCAGTACTTCGCGAATGCCCAGTTCACCGAACAATTCGCGCATCTGCTCGCCGCCGCCACAAAAAGTATCGCCATAACTCGCATCGCCCAATCCGATCACCGCGCCCGGCAAACCGCGCCAGGCTGCTGGCAGTTGGTCACGAATGGTCGAATACAGTGGTTGCAGATTGTCCGGCAGCTCACCCATGCCGGTGGTCGAGGTCACCGCCAGAAAGGCTTCGGGGCCAAACGCCTGGACGTCGGCGAGGGTCGCACGCGGGTTGTGCCAGGTTTCGAAACCGGCGGCTTTCAACAGGCTGGCGGCGTGGCGGGCAACTTCTTCGGCCGTGCCGTACACCGAGCCGGAAATGATGGCGACTTTCATCAATCTGATCCTGAATCCGGGTGAAAGACCCGGATATTAACACCACGGTCGTGATTATTCTTTTAGAATGCAATTGACAATCAATCAGGAAAGGATGCTCCGATGATTAATGCTCAACTGCTGCAAATGGTGATCAACGCCTCCAACGACGGCATCGTGATCGCCGAGAAGGAAGGCGATCAGGACAAAATCCTCATATACGTCAACCCCGCGTTCGAACGCCTGACGGGGTACTCCAGCGAAGAGATCCTCTATCAGGATTGTCGTTTCCTGCAGTCAGGGGACCGCGACCAGGAAGCCCTGCCGTTGATTCGCAACGCCTTGAACCGAGAAGGTTCCTGCCGGGAAATACTGCGTAACTACCGCAAGGACGGCACACCGTTCTGGAATGAGCTGTCCCTTTCAACGGTGAAAAATCCAGCGGACGGGCAAACCTACTTTGTCGGCGTGCAGAAAGACGTCACCGTCCAGGTCAAGGCGCAACAGCGCGTGGCTCAACTGGAGGGGCAGGTCGCTGAACTCCAGGCGGAACTTGCTGCGCTCAAGGCGACGAACGGTGCAAACGAAACTCAGAATTAATGGTCAGTAACTACAATCACCAATAACTTTGTAACTATATCCTTCGAGCTGGCCATGCAACGCGACGCGCTCCTGACCCAGGATGAGCTGGATTTCATCCAGACCATGCAGCACAACCCGCAACTCAATGTGCGGGATGCGACGTCGAGCCTGCTCGTCAACGGTGGATCGCAAATCCGTGACCTGCTTACCCGCCTGGCAGCCCATGAGCAGGTCACCATTCAAGCCAGCTTCGAAAACCAGCAAATAACCTTCCCCCTGCACCTGGTGGAAGACGAGTTCCATGCGCTGCATTTGCGTCTCGGCGTGCCGAGCATCTATGAAGACGGGCCGATGGTCCGGCCTTGGCGTCTGGTACTGGACGAGCCGGTCGCGCTGGAAAACGCCCAGGGTCAACCCGGCACCCTGTGGGTACACGAAGTGTCGTGCAAAGGGGTTTTGCTGGAGGTTCGCAACAAGACCAAGCCACCGAAGCATTTCGCCTTGTGGTTCAGCCCCTCAGGCTATGAGCGGATTGCCTTGCGCGGCACCTTCGAGAAAGAAAACGACCAGGGCTTCTATGCCTATCAACTGAACCAGAGCGATACGGACGAAACCGAGCGTCTGCGCCAGTTCATCCTGCAACAGCATCGTTTGACTCATCCAACGCTGCATCTCTGAACTTCAAGTATCCAGATTCCCCGCCAGGAACTGCTTCAGACGCTGGCTCATGACCTTCCCTTCATTGCCCAGGCAACCGATCGATGATCCGGCCAGGCTGTCCTGCGCCAGGTTGGAAGCATCACCAGCCAACAACAATCGACACTCCAGGCCCATGGCCAGGCGATTCAAGCGCCGCGGCAACTCGGCATTCGGCACCTGATTGGAAAACAGCACCAGTGCCATGGGCTTGATCCTTTCACACATCAGCGCCAGTTCCTCGAATGGCTGGCCTATGTTCAATACGCGAATGGCCGATGGCCCGGAACTCAGGAACAGGGCGGCAACCAACAGCTCCAGCTCCCGGCAATGATCATCCAGGGCACAGATGACCACGCGACGCGGCTGCTTCTCGCGCGCCAACAGCAAGCGCTGCACTACCCGGGAACGCAGAAAACCATCCAGGAACAGCCACTCGCTGGTTACGCCGAACTGGTCCTGGCGCTGCAACAACTGCTTCCAGACGGGGATCAGAATGTCCTGAAACACCACAGGCAGGGCGTAACTGGAAAAGATTTGCCCGTAGAGCTGCTCCAGCCGAAGGTCGTCAAACTCGTTGACCGCCGCAAGAACCTGCTGCTGCCACTGCGCGTAATCGGCTTCCACGAGGCTGTTGGGGATGATGTGCGACAACGCCTGGAGCGGCTCGGTCCTGGCCAGGATCTTGCCAATCCTGCTGACCGCAACACCGCGTTCGATCCAGCCGAGAATGCTGCGAATGCGCTCAATATCGGTCAGCGAGTACAGTCGATGCCCGCTATCGGTGCGTGTTGGAACAATCAGGCCATAACGTCGCTCCCAGGCGCGAAGCGTGACCGGGTTGACACCTGTCAGTCGCGCCACCTCGCGAATGGGAAAGAGCTCTTCCCGTTCGAGAGCGTTCGCCTGCGTGGATCCTGAAGCGACGTCTGTAAGTATGGGCATCCTGTTGAAACATCCCTGTATCGTCCGTCCGATATTCTAACGCCCCCGCCCCGTAAAGTTTCCGTAAAAAATCGATACTGCGAAGGAGCGGGTAAACGTCACAGACGCCACGGGCAGAATCAGGAATAATCCTTGCTTGTTTCAAGTCGCAGCCCACCACCCCGGCGCTGCGCCTGGCGAAGCGCCTATCCGGAGCGACGCAAATGCCTTATGGAGATACACAATGTCTACCCCACCCGTCACGCTGATGGTTGCGCGCCGCGTTGCCAATGGACGTTATCAGGACCTGATCGCCTGGCTGCGCGAAGGCGAGCAATTGGCCACCGACTTTCCCGGCTACCTCGGCTCCGGCGTACTCGCACCGCCGCCCGACGATGACGAATTCCAGATCATTTTCCGCTTCGCCGACGAACAGACTCTGCACGCCTGGGAACATTCCGTCTCTCGCAGCGCCTGGCTCGGACGCGGCAGCGACCTGTTCGCCCACCCGACAGAACACCGGGTCAGCGGTATCGAAGGCTGGTTTGGCGTCGCCGGCCAACGCCCGCCGCGCTGGAAACAGGCCGTGGCGATCTGGCTGGCGTTCTTTCCGGTCTCGCTGCTGTTCAACTTTGTGCTGGGGCCGCTGATCAGTGACATGAGCCTGCTGCCGCGGGTGTTCATCAGCACGCTGTGCCTGACGCCGCTGATGGTTTACTTGTTCATTCCGTTGTCGACCCGTTTGCTGGCCAATTGGCTGAACAGTGCGCCAGCTCGACCGCTGCCCGCAGAACCCACCGTCCAAAATCGCTGATCCCCCTGTGGGAGCGAGCTTGCTCGCGATGAGGGCGTGTCAGTCAACATATGTGTCGTCTGACAGTCCGCAATCGCGAGCAAGCTCGCTCCCACAGTTGTTTCCCCCCGCAATAGGTAGAGCGCTGCCGTCGCTGGTATAGTTTTACTCTCACCGCGACGCGAGCCGTTCATGACTTCTTCCGCAGCCCCTATCCTGATTACCGGCGCCGGCCAGCGTGTCGGCTTGCACTGCGCCCGGCGATTGCTGGAAGACGGCCATCGCGTGATTTTCAGCTACCGCAGCGAGCGGCCCGGCGTACAAGCCCTGCGCGATCTGGGGGCCACCGCCGTGTTCGCGGACTTCGCCAGCGAGGCCGGGATCCTTGCCTTCATCAGTGAACTGAAAACCCACACTGACTGTTTGCGGGCGATTGTCCACAACGCCTCCGAATGGCTGGCCGAAACACCGGACACTGACGCCGCAGCATTCACCCGCATGTTCAGCGTGCACATGCTGGCGCCCTACCTGATCAACCTGCATTGCGCCGATCTGCTGCAACGCTCAAGCCCCGCCGACATCGTGCACATCAGCGATGACGTGACCCGCAAGGGCAGCAGCAAGCACATCGGCTATTGCGCCAGCAAAGCCGGACTCGACAGCCTGACCCTGTCCTTCGCCGCCAGGTACGCGCCGGACATCAAGGTCAACGGGATTGCGCCGGCCCTGCTACTGTTCAACCCTGAAGACGACGCGGCCTACCGCGCCAAGGCACTGGCCAAGTCCGCGCTGGGCATCGAGCCCGGCTGCGAAGTGATCTACCAGAGCCTGCGCTATCTGCTCGACAACCCTTATGTCACCGGCACCACCCTGACCGTCAACGGCGGAAGGCACATCAAATAAGTGTCCCGCGAGGATTCTCCATGACGTTATCCCTGCCCCAGAATTATCGAGAGATCCTCATCGGCCTCGGTGAAAATCCAGACCGCGAAGGCCTGCTCGACACCCCGGTGCGCGCAGCCAAAGCCATGCAGTACCTTTGCCATGGTTACGAACAAAGTGTCGAAGAGATCGTCAATGGCGCGCTGTTCGCCTCCGACAACGATGAAATGGTGATCGTCGACAACATCGAGCTGTATTCGCTTTGCGAACACCACATGCTGCCCTTCATCGGCAAGGCGCATGTGGCTTATATTCCAACCGGCAAGGTGCTGGGGCTGTCGAAGATTGCGCGGCTGGTGGACATGTTCGCCCGACGCCTGCAAATCCAGGAAAACCTCACCCGGCAAATCGCCGACGCCGTACAACAGGTGACCGGTGCGGCAGGCGTCGCAGTGGTCATCGAAGCGCAGCACATGTGCATGATGATGCGCGGCGTCGAGAAACAGAATTCGACCATGAACACCTCCGTGATGCTCGGCGCCTTCCGCGAGTCGAGCAACACCCGCCAGGAGTTCCTGCAATTGATTGGACGGAGCAAGTAGCAATGCCACAACTTCAGCCAGGCATGGCACGCATCCGGGTCAAAGACCTGTGCCTGCGTACCTTCATCGGCATCAATGAGGATGAAATCCTCAACAAGCAGGATGTGCTGATCAACCTCACCATTCTGTACGCGGCCCAGGAAGCGGTACGTGACAACGACATCGATCACGCGCTGAACTACCGCACGATCACCAAGGCGATCATCGCCCACGTGGAAGGCAACCGCTTTGCGCTGCTCGAACGCCTGACCCAGGAAATTCTCGACCTGGTGATGGCCAACGCCTCGGTGCTCTACGCCGAAGTCGAGGTCGACAAGCCCCACGCGCTGCGATTCGCCGAGTCGGTGTCGATAACGCTTGCAGCGAGTCGTGCTACTGCGTAGCAGCGGCAAGCTTCAAGCAGCAAGCCGCAAGCTGTAAACTTCCAGCCACCGCAATCCATCTTGCAGCTTGAAGCTTGCCGCTCAAAGCTGTCTCGCAGAGACCCCCCATGACCGATCAACAACGCCTGGAACTCGAAGCCGCCGCCTTTCGTCGGCTGGTGGCCCACCTGGACAGCCGCAAGGATGTTCAGAACATCGACCTGATGAACCTCTCGGGCTTCTGCCGCAACTGCCTGTCCAAGTGGTACAAGGCGGCGGCCGACGAGCGCCAGATCGACGTCAGCCTCGACGAAGCCCGCGAAGTGGTTTACGGCATGCCGTACGCCGAATGGAAGGCCCAATATCAGCAAGAAGCCAGCGCCGAACAACAGGCGGCGTTCGCCAAAGGAAAACCCAATGAGTGATTTGAACACCCTGCGCGCCAGCCTCAACAGCGGCGAACACGCCTTCGCCGATACCCTGGCGTTCATTGCTGGCGGTTACGACTATCAGCCTCAGGCCTTCAACAATGGCGGCGTGGAAAACGCGGCCGGGCAGAACGAAGGCTCGTGCAAGACCCTGGGTCTGGCGCTGCTCGAAGGTTTGAGCGATGAAGAAGCCCTGTTGGCGTTCGGCGAGCATTACCGCTCGGTGCTGGCAACGCCGGAAGGCAGCGACCACAGCAACATCCGGGCGCTGATCGCCCACGGCCTGGCTGGCGTGAAGTTCACCCAACAGCCGCTGACTCGCCGCTGATACCCAAAAGATCGCAGCCCTGTAGGAGCTGCCGAAGGCTGCGATCTTTTGATCCTTGCACATTCCGACTTTTAAGATTGACCCGGCAACTTTATTTCGTTTGCTCCGTAGCACCGCTCACGGCTTAGATAAAAAGAAGTCCTCCTTCTTCCGAGCCGGTCATTCATGCGCAGCGAATCCATCAGCCAGTCGATCAACATCGTTCACCCTGTCACGCTCAGCCACGGCAAGAATGCCGAGGTCTGGGACACCGATGGCAAACGCTACATCGACTTTGTCGGTGGCATTGGCGTACTGAACCTCGGCCATTGCCATCCGCACATCGTCGAGGCCATTCGCGAACAAGCCACGCGGCTGACCCACTATGCGTTCAACGCGGCACCCCATGTGCCTTACCTCGAACTGATGGATCGCCTGAGTGCATTCATGCCAGTGGGTTACCCGGTCAGCGGCATGCTCACCAACAGCGGCGCGGAAGCGGCGGAAAACGCCTTGAAAATCGTCCGTGGCGCCACCGGTCGCAGCGCGGTCATCGCCTTCGACGGCGCATTCCACGGCCGCACACTGGCCACGCTCAACCTCAATGGCAAAGTGGCGCCCTACAAACAGAAAATCGGCGTGCTGCCGGGGCCGGTGTATCACCTGCCCTTTCCCGGTCCGGACAATGGCGTGACCTGCGCCGAAGCCCTCAAAGCCATGGAGCGCCTGTTCAGCGTCGAGATCGATGTCGAAGACGTCGCTTGCTTTATCGTTGAACCGGTGCAGGGCGAAGCGGGATTCCTGGCCATGGACGTCGAGTTCGCCCAGGCGTTGCGCAAGTTCTGCGACGACAAGGGCATTGTGCTGATCGCCGATGAAATCCAGTCCGGTTTCGGCCGCACCGGCCAGCGCTTCGCGTTCTCACGGCTGGGCATCGAGCCGGATCTGATCCTGCTCGGCAAAAGCATCGCCGGCGGCGTGCCGCTGGGGGCGGTGGTCGGGCGCAAATCGCTGCTGGATAACCTGCCCAAGGGTGGACTCGGTGGCACTTACTCGGGCAATCCCATCGCCTGCGCCGCCGCGCTGGCGACGCTGGATGAAATGACCGATGCCAACCTGCACGCCTGGGGCACACAACAGGAGGAAGCGATTGTCGGCCGCTATGAAACCTGGCGCGCGAACAACCTGACACCGTACATGGGCCGCCTGACCGGCGTCGGTGCGATGCGCGGTATCGAGCTGATCAACGCCGATGGCTCGCCCGCCCCGGCACAATTGACCCAACTGCTGGCTTTGGCGCGGGATGCGGGCCTGCTGCTGATGCCCAGTGGCAAATCGCGGCACATCATTCGCTTGCTGGCGCCGTTGACCATCGAGGCTGCGGTGCTGGAAGAAGGGCTGGATATTCTTGAAGCCTGCCTTGCAAAACTGACGTGAAAACAGCCCCCTGTAGGAGCTGCCGCAGGCTGCGATCTTTTGACGTTGCTTTAAAAGGTCAAGATCAAAAGATCGCAGCCTGCGGCAGCTCCTACAGGGTTGAGTGCATTTTTTTTCACCATAAAAAAACCGGCCGAAGCCGGTTTTTTCATTTCGACGAAAGCAGAATCAAGCGTTCTGCAGATTGTCGAGGTAACGCTCGGCATCCAGTGCCGCCATGCAACCGGCGCCAGCCGAGGTGATGGCCTGACGGTACACGTGGTCGGCCACGTCACCGGCGGCGAAGATGCCTTCGAGGTTGGTGGCGGTGGCGTTGCCGTCACGGCCGCCCTGTACAACCAGATAACCGTCTTTCAACGTCAGCTGACCTTCGAACAGCGAAGTGTTCGGGGTGTGGCCGATGGCGATGAACACGCCGTCGACTTTCACTTCGTCGAAGCTGCCGTCGTTGTTCTTCAGGCGGGCACCGGTCACGCCCATGTTGTCGCCCAGCACTTCGTCCAGGGTCGCGTTCAGCTTCAGCTCGATCTTGCCTTCGGCAACACGGGCATTCAGCTTGTCGATCAGGATCTTCTCGGCGCGGAAGGTTTCGCGACGGTGGATCAGGGTGACTTTGCTGGCGATGTTGGCCAGGTACAGGGCTTCTTCAACAGCGGTGTTGCCGCCGCCGACCACGGCAACCGGCTTGTTGCGATAGAAGAAACCGTCGCAGGTTGCGCAGGCGGAGACGCCTTTGCCCATGAACGCTTCTTCCGATGGCAGGCCCAGGTAACGGGCGCTGGCGCCGGTGGCGATGATCAGGGCGTCGCAAGTGTAAGTCGCGCTGTCACCGGTCAGGGTGTATGGCTTGGCAGCGAAGTCGACGGCATTGATGTGATCGAAAACGATCTCGGTTTCAAAGCGCTCGGCGTGCTCGCGCATCCGCTCCATCAGCGCCGGGCCGGTCAGGCCGTGAACGTCGCCCGGCCAGTTGTCGACTTCGGTGGTGGTGGTCAGTTGACCGCCGGCCTGCATGCCGGTGATCAGCAGTGGCTTGAGGTTGGCACGGGCGGCATAGACCGCGGCGCTGTAACCGGCAGGGCCGGAACCGAGAATAATCACTCGCGAATGACGGACTTCAGACATGACCTGCTCCTGTTGACCGGCCCGGAACACCTGGCGCGGAACGCCGGATTGCCGGCGGGAATAAAAAAGAACGGTTGAAAGCACTTGGGGAAGGCTTGAACCCGACCGTCCTGTAAAAAGATTGGGTGCAGCGTATCGAGGGGGCGAAGATTAAGGAAATACGGTTTAACAATCCAGCTCATAGGTGGTCTCTATGCAATCTGCCCGACGATATCGACGTCTTTGTTACAGTGAATGTCGATACCGCCACCGCGCTTTCGCCTGTGAAGCAAAGCCGGTAAGGTCGGCGCGTTTTCCCTCTGCCCGGAGCACCTTATGCCCGCCCCTGTTCTGTCCGGCCCGCAATACCTGCGTGAAGGCCTCAAGCTGGTGCTGAGCCCCAGCCTGCGTTTGTTTGTGTTGTTGCCGCTGGCGATCAACCTGGTGCTGTTCGTCGGATTGATCTACCTGGCCGGCCATCAATTCAGCCTGTGGGTCGACACGCTGATGCCGTCCCTGCCCGACTGGTTGAGTTTTCTCAGCTACATCCTCTGGCCGTTGTTCGTGGTGCTCGTCGTGCTGATGGTGTTCTTCAGCTTCACCATGCTCGCCAACGTCATTGCCGCGCCATTCAACGGCTTCCTCGCGGAGAAGGTCGAAGTGGTGGTGCGCGGTACCGATGACTTTCCGGCCTTCAGCTGGGGAGAGCTGATTGCGATGATCCCGCGCACCCTGGCCCGGGAAATGCGCAAGCTGGGCTACTTCCTGCCGCGGGCGATCGGGCTGTTCATCCTCTCGTTCATCCCGGTGGTGAACATCATCGCCGCGCCGCTGTGGCTGTTGTTCGGGGTGTGGATGATGGCGATCCAGTACATCGACTACCCGGCGGACAACCACAAGCTGGGCTGGAACGAGATGCTTGGCTGGCTGCGCGAGAAGCGCTGGCAGAGCATGAGTTTTGGCGGGATTGTTTATCTGGTGTTGCTGATTCCGGTAGTCAACATCCTGATGATGCCGGCGGCAGTGGCGGGTGCGACGCTGTTCTGGGTACGTGAGCGCGGCGTCCAGACGCTGACAACAACCGCAAAGTAAAAAACGCCATCCAGCAATCTACTGGCGTGGTCGCGCAATCACCTGCGGACGAAGGTCTGTCATTCGTAGCATTGGTCCTTCCCAGGGAAGTTAGATAAAAGCTGCGGCAAGAGTATTTCTCTTGCCGCAGGCCTCACAACTGACTCACTTTCCATCCACCAGATTCTTCGTCTACAAACGGACGTGGACAACCGAAAATGGCAAGGGTGCAACTCTTCGTGCTATCAGCTATTAGTGGAATATTTTACTGCACGATGAACTCAATTTGACCGCTTGGGTCAGAAGTCTTGCCATTCACAGTTTGTCTCACCTTGACATGTTTGACACCTTGAGTCCAATCCTGGCGAAAACTCCAAGTTGATCCATCAGGATTTATTTGAGCTTTGCCTAAAACACTAAAATCATGGTTCAGCAATTCAACCGCTTCCGCTCCGGCCGTACAGGTACCTACGATGACTATCCTACCTACGGACAAACGACTTCCGTCTATTGGGTAAGTAACATTTAAAGCGCTCAAGGGTGGAGCGACAAAGAAGGTACGTAGCGCAGTTGAGGCTGAAGACACGCCAGCAAGAGTCTGCCGTGCCCTCACACCCTGAATACCTTTGCCCCAGTTGCGACTGAAATACCAAGTGTTTCCGTTCACTATGGCAGATCCGAGCATACTATCGTCAAAATCTAACACTTCAACTGTTGCCCCCCGCAAACACCCCCCCTCAATAAACACCCGGCCCAGATTGTGACTAGTTTCTTCTAAGGGATATTGAATCGTCGGCACGGGAGTGCTGATCTCTGCTGCCTCATTTGAACCCAGCTTAACTTTCGATTGCTCTGTCATCATTAGTACTCCTTTTATCCGGCAAAATTGCCTGTGACGCAGAACCACTTTCACGCCAATTAAAAATAAATACACCTGCAATAACTGATAGTTTCGAGAAGCGATCGTCAACCTCAATAACACGCAAGCGAAGCTGATATTTCTCCAGCACACCACCCAAACCCTTGATCTCTTCAACGAAACAAAATGGATGAACGGCATCACTTTCTGAGTTTTTTTACTAAAACCTGTTACTTCTTACAGTAGCCGTTGCTACGCATAAGGTATCCAATACGCCTAGGGACTCCCCCCAACTTGAGATCCTTAAGCCATCAGGGATGAGTCACGGTTTCAACTAATGGAGTTCCAGCCCAATGACAACGCCAATCCATGATCCCGCCTCAACTTCCATGATACCTGGCGAAAGTGTCAGTACCGAGGATCAGAATGTATCCTTTCCCTGGACCCGCATGAGTCCGGCAGTGCTATATACGCAACCAGAAACGGGAGATGATTTTGTCATCAGTGAAAGCTCGCGCATTCTCATCGACAGCGAGAGCCTGCGCCCCCTGGCAACACGACTGGCGGCCGGGTTCGCCGGTGCCGCCGGGCTTGGCAAACCAATTACCATTGAGCTGCTGCCAGGCGTTCCCCCACTACGGGGTGACGTATTGTTGAAACTGTCCGCACCGAATACGGCGGACGTCCCGATTCCTGTCAATGGGAAAAGCGAAAGTTACCGGATTGATATCTCAATCAATGTCCTGGTCACCGCACAAACCCTGGAGGCCATGGCCCGGGCCCTGACCACCCTGCATAAAGCTGCACGCGTTTCCACCACACTTGCTCCAGGGGTTGTAATTGATGCCCCCCTGTATGCCGAGCGCTCGGTGATGATTGATATGGGCCGCTGGTATTTCAGCCCCAATTGGGTAATCAACCTGATTCAGGAAATGGCCTGGAATCAACTCAATACACTGCATTTGCACCTGACCGATAACGAAGGGGTAAGGGTTACCTTTCCTTCCTGTGGGGACATCTCCAGTTCCGATGCCTGGAGTACAGAAGAGCTCAAGCGCGTCCTCGACACCGCCGCCGCCTACCATATTGAGGTGATTCCTGAACTCGACATGCCTGGACACATGGACTGGATACTACGCGACCGACCTCTACTCCAGCTTCAGCTCATTGATGGCACCGTTGTGTCTAAAGCTCTCGATTTCAGCATTGCCGAGGCGCGTTCCTTTATCAAAACTCTCGTCTCCGACCTTCTCACAATGTTTCCACGCAGCCGGCGTATCCATTTGGGAGCCGATGAATACTTTCTCAAGCCGATCACCCACAACAACACGCCCCAACTAGCCAAATATGCACAGGACATGTCCGGCAATCCAAATGCCACCTCCGAGGACGCTGTCAGGTACTTCATCAACGACGTGGCAAACCTGATACAAGAGGGAGGTAAAATCGCGCGAGTCTGGAACGACGGGGCCGTTCGACCAAACCCGGTCATTGCTGTGGATAAAAAGGTAGAAATCGAGTGCTGGAGTCTCTGGGGCAGCGTGCGCCGAGAAATGACCGCACAAGACCTGGTAGATGCCGGATACAGCGTGATCAACGCCCATGGCGACTTTTATTTCATCGTTAACAAGACCTGGGACAATATCTTCCACGCCATGCACTCGCCTCGCGGTATTTATGATACGTGGCGAGCCAACCATTTCATGGACAAAGCAGGAGGCGCGATAACGGAGATTCCCGCGGACAGTCCATTTTTAGTGGGGGCCGGAATCCAGTTCTGGATCGAAGTGCCTTCCTTCAGTTCCCCGGAAGAAGCCTGGAATCAGCTGATACCTTGGTTGTTGCCACTGGGGCAACGAACTTGGGACTCTCCGAACGGCGCTGCCGACTACGATTCACTGTCACTGATCGCACAAGCCGTAGCCCATCCACCGCCAGAACCGTGGTAACTGAATAGGTTTCGTGCGTGCCTGACTCAGCACTTGTCAGTACGCACCAGCTCATCGGCAGGCTCACAACGTCACAAATCCATCATCCCGACGTCACACTGACGACATGGCCCCAGCCGACACTGGGGTCATGACGACAGCTCTGCATATCACCCTGATCACCGAAACCTTCCCTCCGGAAATCAACGGCGTAGCCAATACCCTGGGTCGCTTGTGCGACGGTTTGCGCGCGCGCGGGCATCAAGTGGAACTGGTGCGACCACGCCAGAGCTGTGACCAGCAGTTGGGCAGCGACGATGAATTGCTGCTGTGCCGCGGCTGGCCGCTCCCGGGCTATCCCGGTCTGCAATGGGGTCAGTCGTCGATGCACAAGCTGCTGCGGCGCTGGACGCGTCACCGCCCGGATGTGCTCTACATTGCCACCGAGGGTCCGTTGGGCCTATCGGCCTTGCGTGCGGCACGGCGTCTGGGGATTTCCGTGGTCAGCGGTTTCCACACCAATTTCCAGCAGTACTCCAACCAGTACGGGCTTGGCTTGCTCACGCGCCTGCTGACTCACTACCTGCGCTGGTTCCACAACCGCTCGACCATGACCCTGGTGCCCAGCGTCAGTCAGCGCATGGAGTTGGAACGACGGCATTTCGAACGACTGGCGCTGCTCTCCCGAGGAGTCGACAGTGAGTTGTTTCATCCGGCCAAACGACTGAGTGCCCTGCGCGAGCAATGGGGACTGACCGAGGAAGACATCGCCGTCATTCACGTCGGACGCCTGGCCCCGGAAAAGAATCTTGGCTTGCTCAAACGCACCTTCAATACCCTCAAGGCGAGTTATCCCCGGCGCACCCTGAAACTGATCGTGGTCGGCGACGGCCCGCAACGTCAGGAACTGCAAAACGAAATGCCCGAGGCGATTTTCTGCGGCACCCAGCGGGGTGAAGCCCTGGCGTGTCACTACGCATCAGGCGATGTGTTTCTGTTTCCGAGCCTGACCGAAACCTTCGGCAATGTGGTGCTTGAAGCACTGGCCTCGGGGCTCGGCGTGGTGGCCTACGATCAGGCGGCGGCGGCCCAGCATATTCGTCATGGCTACAACGGTGTGTTGGCGATGCCGGGGGATGAAGAAGCGTTCTGCGATGCAGCGGCATGGCTGTTGGAGGACAGGGAGGCCTTGCGCAATGTGCGGCTCAATGCACGCCAGCATGCCAGTCGCCAGGGTTGGGCGACGATCATCGAACAGTTCGAGGGACAGTTGCGCGGGGCGTGTGCCGGGGAGATGGTGGTGCCGAATGCGCCGATTGTTCCCTGATTTCCGGTGACCTTGAGTCAGCCATCGCGAGCAGGCTCGCTCCCACATTGGTTCTGTGTCATACACAAATCCCCCTGTGGGAGCGAGCCTGCTCGCGAAGGCGGCAGTAGGGTCGCCGCTTAAACCAGCGTCATCAACGCTTCACGACTGAACGGCAGGATGTCTTCCTCTCGACCATCGCGCACTTTCTGTGCCCAGTCCGGATCCACCAGCAACGCACGACCAACCGCCACCAGGTCGAACTCGTCGTTGTTCAGGCGCTCCAGCAGTTTTTCCAGGCTGGTCGGTTGTGCCACCTTGTCGGTGTTGACCATGAACTGCAGGAACTCGCCATCCAGGCCGACGCTGCCCACGGTGATGGTCGGCTTGCCGGTGAGTTGGCGGGTCCAGCCAGCCAGGTTCAGCTCGGAACCGTCAAACTCCGGTTCCCAGAAACGGCGGGTCGAGCAGTGGAAAATATCCACGCCGGCATCGGCCAACGGCTTGAGGAACTCGCCCAGCGCCTCCGGGGTTTGCACCAGACGCGCGGTGTAGTCCTGCTGCTTCCACTGCGAGAAGCGGAAGATGATCGGGAAACCTTCACCGACCGCGGCACGCACGGCCTGAATCAATTCAATGGCGAAGCGCGAACGGTTGGCCAGGCTGCCGCCGTATTCGTCGGTACGCTGGTTGCTGCCTTCCCAGAAGAACTGGTCGACCAGGTAACCGTGGGCGCCGTGGATTTCTACGCCGTCCATGCCAATGCGCTGGGCGTCCCTGGCAGCCTGGGCGAACGCGGCGATCACGTCCTGGATATCCTGCTGGGTCATGCCGTGCACAACGACCTGGCCGTCCTTGATTTTTTCCGACGGGCCATAGCCCGGTACGCTGGCGTCCGGCTCGGTGCCGATACGACGTACGCTGCCCACATGCCACAACTGCGGAACAATCTTGCCGCCTTCGGCGTGAACGGCGTCGACGACTTTCTTCCAGCCGGCCAGCGCCGCTTCACCATAGAAGTGCGGAACGTTCGGGTAGCCGTTGGAAGCCTTGTGACCGACGGTGGTGCCTTCAGTGATGATCAGGCCGACGCCCGCAGCGGCACGACGACGGTAGTACTCGATCACTTTGGAGTTCGGCACGCCGCCCGGTGAAAAGGAGCGGGTCATCGGCGCCATGACGACGCGGGTCGGCAGTTCGAGGGTGCCGAGGTGGAACGGTTTGAACAGGGCTTTTACGGGCATGGGACGCTCCACGGAAGAATGACTTTATGACGGTGATAATATGGAGGGATCCGCTGCTTGAACAGCATTATTGATTTTGGTGATTAACAATCAAAAGACAGAAGCAAAAGATCGCAGCCTTCGGCAGCTCCTACACAGGATCGTAGGAGCTGCCGAAGGCTGCGATCTTTTGATCTTGATCTATCGCTTAACTCAGCGCTTTTTCAATCGCGTGAACAATGGTCGGATCATCCGGCGCCGTGCGTGGCGAGAACCGCGCCAGTACGCGGCCATCCTTGCCCAGCAGGAACTTCTCGAAGTTCCAGGTGATATCGCCGGGGAATTCCGCCCCCTCGCCCGCCAGCAAACGGTACAACTGATGACGGTCATGCCCGTTGACTTCCAGCTTGCTGGACAACGGGAAGGTCACACCATAGTTGAGGCTGCAGAAATCCTTGATTTCCTGCTCGGTCCCCGGTTCCTGCCCGGCAAACTGGTTGCACGGCAGGCCCAACACGCTGAAGCCTTTGCCCTTGTATTGTTGGTAGAGGTTTTCCAGCGCCGCGTACTGCGGGGTCAGGCCGCATTTGGAGGCGACGTTGACCACCAATACGACTTGGCCTTTGAAAGGCGCCAGAGGAAGCTCCTGTCCATCCAGGGCTGTCAATTTAAGGTCGTGAAAAGCACTCATGGCGTACTCCAGATTCCCGTGTTCTTCTCGAAACAGCCACTTGGCGGTGTCGTCAGGGACAGCCGCAGACTAAAAAGGCGCCCTCGGGGCGCCTCTCCAGTTATCTGAGCTTAGCGCAGAAATCAGTGGTGATGGCCACCTTCGCCATGGACGTGGCCATGAGCGATTTCTTCCTGGCTGGCGTCACGGATGGCAACGATCTTGACCTGGAAATTCAGGCGCTGACCGGCCAACGGGTGGTTGCCGTCAACGGTCACGTCGTCGCCGTCCAGATCACGGATGGTCACGATCTGCATCTGGCCGTCCGGAGCGGAAGCGTGGAACTGCATGCCCACTTCCAGCTCGTCGACGCCTTCGAACATGCTGCGGCTCAGGGTGCTGACCAGTTCGGCCGCGTATTCGCCGTAAGCGTCTTCCGGTTCAACGGCTACGGTCAGCTCGTCGCCGACAGCCTTGCCTTCCAGAGCCTTTTCCAGGCCCGGGATGATGTTGCCTGCGCCTTGCAGGTAAACCAGCGGCGCGCCGCCGGCGGAGCTGTCGATGACCTCACCAGCGTCGTTGGTCAGGGTATAGTCGATGGAGACAGCCTTATTGGCGGCGATCAGCATGGGGCGAGACCTTTTGCATAAGAAGATTGAAAGGCCAAGTTTAGCGAAGCAATCGACCGAAAGCGAACACAACCCGGACAAACGGGATTCGACGGTCACAGGCTTCCATCAGGACGAGGACGGCCACTGGGTGGCCGAGCTTTCCTGCGGCCACACCCAACACCTGCGGCACCAGCCGCCCTGGCAATCCCGGGCCTGGGTCATGGACCCTGTGTTGCGCCAGGAAAAAATAGGCCAGCCCTTTGATTGCGGTTGGTGCGCACAAGGCACGGTTAGCGATAACCTTGGCGACTGAATTTCGGTAATCGACCAGCCATAGGTCGTGACCATTGCCATGCACCTTCCAGAGAATCCGCATGCAAACTTTTTTTATCGCGCCCACCGATTTTGGTGTGGGTCTGACCTCCATCAGCCTCGGGCTGGTGCGTACCCTTGAGCGCGCCGGGCTCAAGGTCGGCTTTTTCAAACCGATTGCCCAGCCGCATCCGGGCGACACGGGCCCGGAACGCTCCACCGAACTGGTGGCGCGTACCCACGGCTTGAAACCGCCTCAGCCACTGGGCCTGGCGCATGTCGAGCGCATGCTCGGCGACGGTCAGCTCGATGAGTTGCTCGAAGAAATCATTACCCTGTATCAGCAGGCGGCCATCGGCAAGGACGTGCTGATCGTCGAGGGCATGGTGCCGACCCGCAGCGCCAGTTACGCCGCGCGGGTCAATCTGCACCTGGCCAAGAGCCTCGACGCCGAGGTGATCCTGGTCTCGGCACCGGAAAACGAAGTGCTGACCGAGCTCTCCGGTCGTGTCGAGTTGCAGGCGCAATTGTTCGGCGGCCCGAAAGACCCGAAAGTCCTCGGCGTGATCCTCAACAAGGTCAAGACCGAGGAAAGCATGGAGGCCTTCGCCACGCGCCTGAAGGAGCATTCGCCGTTGCTGCGCAGCGGTGATTTCCGCTTGCTCGGCTGCATTCCGTTCCAGCCGGAACTGAACGCCCCGCGCACCCGCGACGTCGCCGACCTGATGGGCGCGCAAGTGCTCAACGCCGGTGATTACGAAACCCGGCGCATGACCAAAATCATCATTTGCGCCCGCACCATGCGCAACACCGTGGAGTTGCTCAAGCCCGGCGTGCTGGTGGTGACCCCCGGCGACCGCGATGACATCATCCTCGCCGTCAGCCTCGCGGCCTTGAACGGCGTGCCGCTGGCCGGCCTGCTGCTGACCAGCGACACCCTGCCCGACCCACGCATCATGGACCTGTGCCGCGGCGCCCTGCAGGCCGGGCTGCCGGTGCTGTCGGTGAGTACCGGCTCCTATGACACCGCCAACCTGCTCAATGGCCTGAACAAGGAAATCCCCATCGATGACCGCGAGCGCGCCGAAATCATCACCGATTTCATCGCTGGCCACCTCGATGCCAACTGGTTGCACCAGCGCTGCGGGACACCGCGCGAGATGCGCCTGTCGCCAGCGGTGTTCCGCTATCAATTGATCCAGCGCGCCCAGGCGGCCAACAAGCGCATCGTGCTGCCCGAAGGCAGCGAGCCGCTGACCGTGCAGGCCGCGGCGATCTGCCAGGCCCGAGGCATTGCTCGCTGCGTGTTGCTGGCCAAGCCCGAAGACGTGCAGGCCGTCGCCCGCGCCCAGGGCATCGAGTTGCCACCCGGCCTGGAAATCATCGATCCGGACTTGATCCGCGAACGCTATGTCGAGCCAATGGTCGCGCTGCGCAAAAGCAAAAGCCTCAACGCGCCGATGGCCGAGCAACAACTGGAAGACACCGTGGTGATCGGCACCATGATGCTGGCCCTGGATGAAGTCGACGGGCTCGTATCGGGCGTGATCAACACCACTGCCAACACCATCCGCCCGGCCCTGCAGCTGATTAAAACCGCGCCGGGCTGCACCCTGGTGTCTTCGGTGTTCTTCATGCTGTTTCCCGAAGAAGTGCTGGTCTACGGCGACTGCGTGATGAACCCGCACCCGAGCGCCAGCGAACTGGCCGAGATCGCCCTGCAAAGCGCCGACTCGGCCGCCGCATTCGGCATCACGCCGCGGGTGGCGATGATCAGCTACTCCAGCGGCGAATCGGCCAGCGGCGAGGAAGTCGAAAAGGTCCGCGAGGCCACTCTGCTCGCCCACGAACAACAGCACTCGCTGCTGATCGATGGTCCCTTGCAGTACGACGCCGCGGCCAACGAAAGCGTGGCCCGGCAGCTGGCGCCGAACAGCCAGGTGGCCGGTCGTGCCACGGTGTACGTGTTCCCCGATCTCAACACCGGCAACACCACTCACAAAGCCGTGCAGCGCAGCGCCGACTGCGTCAGCCTCGGGCCGATGCTGCAAGGCCTGCGCAAACCGGTGAACGATTTGCCGCGCGGCGCGCAGGTCGACGACATCGTCTACACCATCGCCCTGACCGCGATTCAAGCCGCCAACCGACCTATGGATGTGTAAATGCTGGACTTCCTACCCGCCCCGTTGCGCGGCGTGATCGCCTCGCTGCTGCTGGCATTGAACACGATTTTGCTGTGCTCGTTTCTGTTCTGCGTGGCGCTCGTCAAGGCATTGCCGTTCGCCCTCACCCAACGCATTGCGGGCTGGCTGATGAGCCATACCCATGAAGCCTGGATCAGCCTCAACAAAGGCTGGATGAACCTGGTGCGCCGCACGCGCTGGCACATCAGCGGCCTGCAAGGCCTCGACTACCGGCACTCGTACCTGATCACCAGCAACCACCAGAGCTGGGTCGACATCCTGGTGCTGCAATACGTCCTCAACCGACGCATCCAACCGTTGAAGTTCTTTCTCAAACAGGAGCTGATCTGGGTTCCAGTGATTGGTCTGGCCTGGTGGGCGCTGGGCTTTCCGTTCATGAAGCGCTACTCCAAGGCCTATCTGGAGAAGCACCCGGAGAAAAAAGGCAAGGACCTGGAAACCACCCGCAAGACCTGCGCGAAATTCCGCGACAACCCGGTGGGCATTTTCAACTTCGTCGAAGGCACGCGCTTCACCGAGGGCAAGCACAAGCAACAGCAATCACCCTTCAAGTACCTGCTCAAGCCCAAGGCCGGAGGCATTGCCTTTGTGCTGGATGCGATGGGTGAGCAACTGGAGTCCATCGTCAACGTGACCATCCACTACCCCGCCGGGCGTCCTGGTTTCTGGGATTTGTTGTGCGGGAACATTGCGGACGTGGTGGTGCACTTTGAAGAGCTGAAGATTCCGCCGCAGTTCATTGGCAAGAACTACGACCAGGATGGTGAGTACCGATTGCAGTTCCAGGGCTGGATCAATCAGTTGTGGCAGGACAAGGATGCTCTGCTTGCGCAGATGCATCGGGAGTTCCCGGGAGCTTAAAATCAAAAGATCGCAGCCTCCGGCAGCTCCTACACAAAGGTGCGCGTTTACCCTGTAGGAGCTGCCGAAGGCTGCGATCTTTTGACAATCTACGGAGCACAAAAAACCCGCCGAGGATCACCCATCGGCGGGTTTTTCATTTCCGGCTAGCGTTTAGATCGCACCACGCTCGCGCAGTAGAGCCAGCACTTGCTTGACGCCTTCTTCCAGCGACACGGACTGGGTGTCGATCACCAGATCGGCATCCAGCGGCACGTCGTACGGGAAGGACTCACCCGGGATGTTATCCCCGGCCGCCGCGTACAGGCCTTGCGGATCACGCTCGGCGCAGACGGTTGGCGAAGCCTGGACGTAGACCGTCAGCAGACGTTCCTTGCCGATCAGTTCCCGGGCCTGTTCACGACCTTCGGCGCTCGGCGCAACGAACGCCGCCAGGGTCAGCAGACCGGCTTCGTTGAACTGACGCGCAACGTGCGCGGCACGACGCCAGTTCTCGGTACGCCCGGCGCGATCCTGTGGCAGCCCCTTGTTCAGGTCGTGACGCAGGTTCTGGCCATCGAGTACGAACACCGCACGACCAAGGTCGAACAGCTTTCGTTCAACGGCATACGCCAGAGTGCTCTTGCCCGCGCCCGACAAGCCGCTGAACAACACGGTGGCCGGTTGCTGGCCGAAGCGCTGTGCACGCTCTTCGGTGGCGACGTGGGCCAGCTTGCCGTGGTGCGTGCTGGTGCCATGGGCCAAAGGCTGGGCGACGATCATGCCGGCGCCGACGGTGCCGTTGGTCAAGCGGTCGATGATGATGAAAGCGCCGGTGGTTCGGTTGCTGTCGTAACCGTCGAGGGCAATCGGCGCATCGAGCGCGATCTTGACCTTGCCGATTTCGTTCAACTGCAACGCGCTGGCCGGACCTTCTTCCAGGGTGTTCACGTCGACCTTGTTGACGATGCTGGCGATGGAACCCGGCACGTAACTGGTGGCGCGCTTGATGTCGTATTTCTTGCCCGGCAGCATCGGCTCTTCAGCCATCCACACCAGCATCGCTTCGAAGCTGTCAGTCACCGGCGGCACGTTGTCGGCGTGAACCAACAGGTCGCCACGGGAGATGTCGATTTCGTCTTCCATGGTCAGCGTGACGGCCTGACCTGGACCGGCGTGCTCCAGCTCACCTTCGAAGGTGACGATGGACTTCACGCGGCTGCTCTTGCCCGACGGCAGCACCACGACTTCGTCGCCTTTCTTGACGATGCCGCTGGCCAGCGTACCGGCGAAGCCACGGAAGTTCAGGTTCGGACGGTTGACGTACTGCACCGGGAAACGCAGGTCGGTGAAGTTGCGATCGCCCGCCACTTCCACGGTCTCGAGGATTTCCATCAGCGACTGGCCGGTGTACCACGGCGAGCGCTCGGACTTGTTCACCACGTTGTCGCCCTTCAATGCCGACATCGGCACGAAGTGCATGCTGGTGGGCTTCATCTTCAGGCCTTCGGCGAACTGCAGGTAGTCGGCCTTGATCGACTCGAACACGCCTTGGTCGAAGTCCTTGAGGTCCATCTTGTTGATGGCCACGACAATGTGCTTGATGCCCAGCAACGAGGCGATGAAGCTGTGGCGGCGGGTCTGGGTCTGCACGCCGTAGCGGGCGTCGACCAGGATGATCGCCAGGTCACAGGTGGACGCACCGGTGGCCATGTTGCGGGTGTACTGCTCATGGCCGGGGGTGTCGGCGATGATGAATTTGCGCTTGGCGGTGGAGAAATAGCGGTACGCGACATCAATGGTGATGCCTTGTTCACGTTCGGCCTGCAGACCGTCGACCAGCAATGCCAGGTCGATGTCTTCGCCGGTGGTGCCGACTTTTTTCGAGTCGCGGGTGATCGCTTCCAGGTGATCTTCGTAGATCATCTTGGAGTCGTGCAGCAGGCGCCCGATCAGGGTGCTCTTGCCGTCGTCAACGTTACCGCAGGTCAGGAAGCGCAGCAGCTCTTTACGTTCGTGCTGGCCCAGGTAGGCGAGGATGTCCTCGCTGATCAAATCAGATTGATGCGACATGACAGCCCCTTAGAAATAACCTTGACGTTTTTTGTCTTCCATCGAGCCTGCGCCATCGTGGTCGATGACACGGCCCTGGCGCTCGGAAGTTCGCGTCAGGAGCATTTCCTGAATGATGTCCGTGAGGCTTTCGGCCTCGGACTCCACCGCGCCCGTCAACGGGTAGCAACCAAGGGTACGGAAACGCACTTTCTTTTTGACGATGCGCGCTTTGTCTTCATCGCTCAGGTGCTCGAGGATGCGCTCGTCGTCGATCATGATCAGCGTGCCGTTCTTCTCGATGACTTCACGCTCGGCGGCGAAGTACAGCGGGACGATCGGGATGCCTTCAAGGTAGATGTACTGCCAGATGTCCAGTTCGGTCCAGTTCGACAGCGGGAAGACGCGGATCGATTCGCCCTTGTTGACCTTGCCGTTGTAGACGTTCCACAGCTCGGGACGCTGGTTCTTCGGATCCCAGCGGTGCTTGCTGTCGCGGAACGAGTACACGCGCTCCTTGGCGCGGGACTTTTCTTCATCGCGACGGGCGCCGCCGAACGCTGCGTCGAAACCATGCTTGTCGAGTGCCTGCTTCAGGCCCTCGGTCTTCATGATGTCGGTGTGCTTGGCGCTGCCGTGGGTGAACGGGTTGATGTTCTGCGCCACGCCGTCCGGGTTGACGTGGGTGATCAGGTCGAGGCCCAGCTCGGCGACCATCTTGTCACGGAAGGCGTACATCTCCTGGAATTTCCAGCGAGTGTCGACGTGCATCACCGGAAACGGCAGCTTGCCCGGGAAGAACGCCTTGCGTGCCAGATGCAGCATCACGGCGGAGTCTTTACCGATGGAGTACAGCATCACCGGGTTGTCGAACTCGGCGGCCACCTCGCGGATGATGTGGATGCTTTCCGCCTCCAGCTGTTTCAGATGCGTCAGTTTGTCGACCATGGCTACTCACGAAAGCTTTCTTATGAACGGCCAGCGGGCCGTGTTCGAGCGGGGATCCTAGCACAGCGACCTCTTCTAATCAGGACGCCAACTAGATCGAAAGAGCATATGAATATGCCTGCCCGTTTGGGCTATTGAACCGCAAACACCTCTCTGTAGGAGCTGCCGAAGGCTGCGATCTTTTGATTTTGATTTTAAAGATCAAAAGATCGCAGCCTTCGGCAGCTCCTACAGGGATCAGGTCAAATCGGGTTTGGGCAATCGATGAAGATGTGCTCCAGCGCAAAGCGCCGCGCCAGATAATCCCCCAGCGCCTGAACGCCGTAGCGCTCGGTGGCATGGTGACCGGCGGCGATGAAGCTGATGTCGTTTTCCCGTGCACTGTGGAAGGTCTGCTCGGAAGCCTCGCCGCTGAGGTACAGATCACACCCCGCCAGCACGGCTTGATCGATGTATCCCTGGCCGCCACCGGTGCACCAGCCGACGCGGCGGATCATGGCGCTGCCTTCGATCAACAGCGGCTCACGGCCCATGACTTCCTGTACGCGGCGTGCGAAATCCCGGGGCATCATCGGCTCGTTCAGCGAGCCGACCAGACCGACAATCTTCAGGTTATCCGGGTCCAGCGGACCTTCGACGGTGATGTCGAGCTGCCGCGCGAGCTGCACGTTATTGCCGACATCCGGGTGCAGATCCAGCGGCAGGTGATAGGCCAGGAGGCTGATATCGTGCTTGAGCAGGGTCTTCATGCGGCGCTGCTTCATGCCGGTGATGCACGGGTTTTCGCCCTTCCAGAAGTAGCCGTGGTGCACCAGTATCAGGTCGGCATTGGCCTCTACCGCGGCATCCAGCAACGCCTGGCTGGCAGTGACGCCACTGACAATGCGCATCACTTGCGGACGGCCTTCGACTTGCAAGCCATTGGGGCAGTAATCGGCGATTTTGGCGCTGTTGAGGTAACGGTCGGCTTCTTCGACCAGGGTGCTCAGGGCGACGGCCATAAAAGACTCCTAAATATCCCGTTCAGAGGCGCGTGCGGCCTCGTATAATGCGCGTCATTATGAGCGGTCTCATACCGCCTGCAACTCTCTCAGGAACTGCTTAATGCTCAAGGCGCTGCGTTTTTCCGGCTGGCCGCTGTTGGCCGGCGTGCTTGTCGCTCTTTTGATAATCCAGCGTTACCCGCAGTGGGTCGGGCTCCCGAGCCTCGACGTCAATCTGCAGCAAGCGCCGCAAACCACCAGTATGCAACAGGGCCCGGTGTCTTATGCCGACGCGGTCACCACCGCGGCGCCGTCGGTGGTGAACCTGTACACCACCAAAGTCATCAACAAACCCAACCATCCGTTGTTCGAAGATCCGCAGTTCCGCCGATTCTTCGGCGATAACTCGCCCAAGCAGAAACGCATGGAATCGAGCCTCGGCTCCGGCGTGATCATGAGCCCGGAAGGCTACATCCTGACCAACAACCACGTGACCAGCGGCGCCGACCAGATCGTCGTGGCGCTCAAGGACGGCCGGGAAACCCTGGCCCGGGTGATCGGCAGCGACCCGGAGACTGACCTCGCGGTGCTGAAGATCGACCTGAAAAACCTGCCGTCGATCACTGTGGGGCGCTCCGACAACATCCGCATCGGCGACGTGGCGCTGGCCATCGGCAACCCGTTCGGCGTCGGCCAGACCGTGACCATGGGCATCATCAGTGCCACCGGGCGCAATCAACTGGGCCTGAACAACTACGAAGACTTCATCCAGACCGATGCCGCGATCAACCCCGGCAACTCGGGCGGTGCACTGGTGGACGCCATTGGCAACCTGACCGGCATCAACACGGCGATCTTCTCCAAGTCCGGAGGCTCCCAGGGCATCGGTTTCGCGATCCCGGTCAAGCTGGCGATGGAAGTGATGAAGTCGATCATCGAGCACGGCCAGGTGATTCGTGGCTGGCTGGGTATCGAAGTGCAGCCGTTGACCCAGGAACTGGCCGAATCCTTCGGTTTGTCCGGGCGTCCGGGGATTGTCGTGGCGGGGATTTTCCGCGATGGTCCGGCACAGAAGGCCGGCCTGCAACTGGGTGACGTGATTCTTGCCATCGATGGCGAACCGGCCGGCGATGGCCGTCGCTCGATGAATCAGGTGGCGCGGATCAAACCGACCGACAAGGTCACGATCCAGGTGATGCGCAACGGCAAGGAACTCAAGCTGACCGCGGAAATCGGATTGCGTCCGCCGCCGGCACCGGTCAAAGAGAAAGAAGAAGAGTAAGCGGCCAACCCAAAAACCTGTGGGAGCGAGCTTGCTCGCGATGACGGGCTGGCAGTCAACAAGGATGTTGAATGTTATGGCCCCGTCGCGAGCAAGCTCGCTCCCACAGGATCGTGCCTGATTTTACAGATCGCCCAGACCGTCGATCAGCGCCTGGTTCTGCTCTGGCGTGCCGATGGAGATCCGCAGGAACTGCGCAATCCGCTCCTGCTTGAAGTGCCGGACGATCACGCCCTGCTCACGCAACTTCGCCGCCAACCCCGCCGCATCGTGTTGGGGGTGACGGGCGAAAATGAAGTTGGCCGCCGACGGCAGCACTTCAAAGCCCTTGGCTTGCAACTGCCCGACGACCTTCTCGCGATTCTCGATCACCAGCCGGCAGGTCTTGTCGAAATACTCGCGATCCTCGAACGCGGCAGCGGCGCCGACATTCGCCATGCGATCCAGCGGATAGGAGTTGAAGCTGTTCTTGATCCGCTCCAGCGCCTCGATCAGGTCCGGATGCCCCACCGCCAGGCCAACCCGCAGACCGGCCAGGGAGCGGGACTTGGACAGGGTCTGGGTCACCAGCAGGTTGGGATAACGATCGACCAGAGTGATTGCCGTCTCGCCGCCGAAATCGATGTAAGCCTCGTCCACCACGACCACCGAATCCGGGCTGGCCTTGAGAATCTGCTCCACCGCTTCCAGCGCCAGCAAGCAGCCGGTCGGTGCGTTCGGATTGGGGAAGATGATCCCGCCGTTCGGCCTGGCGTAGTCCGCCGGGTTGATCTGGAATTGCTCGTCCAGCGGCACCGCGTCGAAGTTGATGCCATACAGTCCGCAGTAGACCGGATAGAAGCTGTAGCTGATGTCCGGGAACAGCAGCGGCTGATCGTGCTGCAGCAAACCGTGGAAGATGTGCGCCAGGACTTCGTCGGAACCGTTGCCGAGGAACACCTGATTGCCTTGCACGCCGTAATACCTGGCGACCGCGTTCTTCAGCAGGTCGCTGTTCGGGTCCGGGTACAAACGCAGGTTGTCGTTCAGTTCGGTCTGCATCGCAGCCAAGGCCTTGGGCGATGGACCGTACGGGTTTTCGTTGGTGTTGAGCTTCACCAGCTTCGCCAGTTTCGGCTGCTCGCCCGGCACGTATGGCACCAGGTTCTTGACGAACGGGCTCCAGAATTTACTCATCTTCATTTCACCTGCTTGTCGTCAACGATGCGGTATTCGGCGCTACGCGCGTGCGCGGTCAGCGATTCGCCACGGGCCAGCACGGATGCAGTCTTGCCCAGTTCCGATGCGCCCTGCTCGGAGCAGAAGATGATCGACGAGCGTTTCTGGAAATCGTACACACCCAACGGCGAGGAGAAACGCGCGGTGCCGGAGGTCGGCAACACGTGGTTCGGGCCTGCGCAGTAGTCGCCCAGGGCTTCGGAGGTGTGACGGCCCATGAAGATCGCGCCAGCGTGGCGGATCTGCGGCAGCCAGGCTTGCGGATCGGCAACGGACAACTCGAGGTGCTCCGGTGCGATGCGGTTGGCCACTTCGATGGCCTGTTCCATGTCGCGAACCTTGATCAATGCACCGCGGCCATTGATCGAGGTTTCGATGATTGCGGCACGCTCCATGGTCGGCATCAATTTGGCGATGCTGGCGGCGACCTTGTCGAGGAACCCGGCGTCGGGGCTGACCAGAATGGCCTGCGCGTCTTCGTCGTGCTCGGCCTGGGAGAACAGGTCCATAGCGATCCAGTCCGGATCGGTCTGGCCGTCGCACACCACGAGGATTTCCGAAGGGCCGGCGATCATGTCGATGCCGACCTGGCCAAACACGTGGCGCTTGGCGGTAGCCACATAGATGTTGCCCGGGCCGACGACCTTGTCGACCTTCGGCACGCTTTCGGTGCCGTAAGCCAGCGCCGCAACAGCCTGGGCGCCGCCGATGGTGAACACGCGGTCGACACCGGCAATGCAGGCCGCAGCCAGCACCAGTTCGTTGATTTCACCGCGCGGGGTCGGTACGACCATGACCACTTCGGTGACACCGGCCACCTTGGCCGGAATCGCGTTCATCAGCACCGACGACGGGTACGACGCCTTGCCGCCCGGCACGTACAGACCGGCACGATCCAGCGGCGTGACTTTCTGGCCCAGTACGGTGCCGTCCGCCTCGGTGTAACTCCAGGAGTCCTGCTTCTGCTTCTCGTGATAGCTGCGTACGCGGGCTGCGGCGACTTCCAGTGCTTCGCGCTGGGCCACGGAAA
Organism: Pseudomonas sp. GW821-FHT07G06; assembly: GCF_058986625.1. Lineage (NCBI taxonomy): Bacteria > Pseudomonadati > Pseudomonadota > Gammaproteobacteria > Pseudomonadales > Pseudomonadaceae > Pseudomonas > Pseudomonas sp. GW821-FHT07G06. Next base: position 206,952 of record NZ_JBYSVW010000004.1, on the reverse strand, counting down.
TTCGGGTCAGTGCCAATTCCAGGCGCTCGCGCGGCAGGATCAGGTCGGCCATGGACTTCACGTCCAGACCGTCGAACTGACGGGTGAAGTCCACCAGCGCCGCGTCACCGCGCTCGCGCACAGCCTTGATGATGTCCAGCACCCGCTGATTGACCGAGTCGTCAGACACACTTTCCCAGCTCAGCAGATGATCCAGATGATGCGCGAAATCCGGGTCAGCAGCGTTGAGTCGGCGAATTGCAGTCAGTGCGGTCATAGCGAGAGCCTCATAGGAATGGCAAAAAACTCAGGCGCCCGAAGCTAACATTCGATCCGCTTGGGCACCTGAGAATTCTGGCTATGAGGCGGATAGACGGCGCAACTCAAGGTTGCGCAGGTGAATCAGCCGCGGTGTCGAGACTCCACTGCCTTGCGCAGGGTGTCGATCAACGCCTGGATACGGGCGTGCTGCATTTTCATCGAAGCCTTGTTGACGATCAGGCGGGAGCTGATGGCAGCGATGAAATCCTGTGGCTCCAGGCCGTTGGCCCGCAGCGTGTTACCGGTGTCGACCACGTCGATGATCTTGTCCGCCAGACCGATCAGCGGTGCAAGCTCCATCGAGCCGTAGAGCTTGATGATATCGACCTGACGACCCTGTTCGGCGTAGTAGCGCTTGGCAACATTGACGAACTTGGTGGCGATGCGCAGACGCCCCTTGGGCTCGACTGCACCGACTTTACCGGCGGTCATCAGCTTGCACTGGGCAATTTGCAGGTCCAGCGGCTCGTACAGGCCCTGGCCGCCGTATTCCATCAGCACATCTTTGCCGGCGACGCCGAGGTCGGCAGCCCCATGTTCGACATAGGTCGGCACATCGGTGGCACGCACGATCAGCAGACGGACATCGTCCTGGGTCGTGGGGATGATCAGCTTGCGGCTCTTGTCCGGATTCTCGGTCGGCACGATGCCCGCTTCAGCCAGAAGCGGCAAGGTATCGTCAAGGATGCGGCCCTTGGACAGTGCGATAGTCAGCATGGGAAACGTCAGCCCTTAATCAGGAATCTTATGCCCGGTCGCAATCGGCGCCGGACACGCATCGAGCCGGAAACCGGCTCGACCTACAACAATCCATCGGGCACGTCCCTGTGCCCATGCAGCAGTACTAGCCCGGAACGCGACGGATCTTGGCGCCCAGCATCTGCAGTTTTTCTTCGATGCACTCGTAGCCACGATCTATGTGGTAGATGCGGTCGATCAGGGTGTCGCCCTCGGCGATCAGGGCCGAGATGACCAGGCTGGCCGAAGCACGCAGGTCGGTCGCCATCACTGGCGCGCCCTTGAGCTTCTCGGTGCCGGTGACGATTGCGGTGTTGCCTTCGACCTGGATCTTGGCGCCCATGCGGTGCAGTTCGTAGACGTGCATGAAGCGGTTTTCGAAGATCGTCTCGATCACAGCACCCGTGCCTTCGGCAATGGCGTTGAGGGAGATGAACTGCGCCTGCATGTCGGTCGGGAACGCCGGGTACGGAGCGGTCCGCACGTTGACGGCTTTCGGCCGCTTGCCGTGCATGTTCAGCTCGATCCAGTCTTCGCCGCAGGTGATTTCGGCACCGGACTCCCGGAGCTTTTCCAGTACGGCTTCGAGGATGGTCGGATCCGTGTCCTTGACCTTCACGCGGCCACCGGTCACGGCAGCGGCAACCAGGTAGGTACCGGTTTCGATACGGTCCGGCATCACCTTGTAAGTGGTGGTGTGCAGACGCTCGACGCCATCGATGGTGATGGTGTCGGTGCCGGCGCCGGAAACCTTGGCGCCCATGGCGTTCAGGAAGTTCGCCAGGTCGACCACTTCAGGTTCGCGCGCGGCGTTGGCCAGGACGCTACGGCCCTTGGCCAGTGCGGCGGCCATCATGATGTTTTCGGTACCGGTCACGCTGACGGTATCGAAGAAGAAGTGCGCACCGCGCAAGCCACCCTCAGGCGCCTTGGCCTTGATGTAGCCGCCCTCGACGTCGATGACCGCGCCCATGGCTTCCAGGCCACGGATGTGCAGGTCAACCGGACGCGAACCGATGGCGCAACCGCCAGGCAGCGCGACTTCGGCTTCGCCGAAACGGGCAACCATCGGGCCCAGCACCAGGATCGACGCACGCATGGTTTTAACCAGTTCGTACGGTGCGACCAGGGTCTTGATGGTGCGCGGGTCGATTTCGACGGCGAGTTTTTCGTCGATCACCGGCTCGATCCCCATGCGACCGAACAGTTCGATCATGGTGGTGATGTCGTGCAGGTGCGGCAGGTTGGCAACCGTCACCGGACCATCGCAAAGCAGCGTGGCAGCAAGGATCGGCAGGGCAGAGTTCTTTGCCCCGGAGATGCGGATTTCGCCGTCAAGACGAGCACCGCCAGTAATAATCAATTTATCCATAAGAATCTCGACGCCCTTGGGCTCAGGTGCGCTCGGCCCAGGCCGCGCTGCTGAAAAATTTCATTGTGACCGCATGGATGCTGCCATCGGTGATCCATGGGTTCAAATGGGCATAGATCTGCTGCTGACGCTTCACCGGGCTCATCGCCGCCAGTTCATCGCTAATCACATTCAGCTGGAAATTGCAGCCTTCGCCCTCGACTTCTACCAACGTTCCGGGCAGCTTTCCTTCAAGGAAGCTCTTCACTTCTACGGCCTGCATGCTCAACCTCAATCGGCGCCCTGTGCGCGCGGGTCGGACATCATACAAAAAAGCCCCGCGCCTGCGAACCCCGCGAAGCAGGACTCTGACGGGGGGCTTCTTTATAGATGCGGGTTAGGGATGCGCCAACAGCTCGGTCAGCTCGCTGACCTGAGCGATTTCACGCATGTCTTCAGGCATCCCACGGATGCTCAACGCCTTGCCGGCCGCCTGAGCATCGCGGATGAAGCACAGCAGCAATGACAAACCGACACTGCTGGACTTGGTCACCGCCGAACAATCGACCACCAGCGCCGCTGCCTTGCTGGCCTTGATCAGCGCCTTGCCCTGCTCACGCAGGCCAGGGCCGGTGCGGTAATCCAGCACGCCACTGAGTCGCAGCTCACCCGCTTCGTCCATCTGGACTGCCGACTCACTCATTGGGCTGACTGCTCTGGCTTCTTGTCGGTGGCTTCCTTGGCCTTGGCGACTTCCCCGGCCCAACCATTGATGGTCTTGTCCAGGTCGTTGCCATTGCGCTGCATCGCATCGGCGAACTGATCGCGGAACAGCTTGCCGATATTGATGCCGTTGATGATGACGTTACGCAGTTTCCACTCGCCGTTGATCTTTTCCAGCGTGTAGGACACTGGATAGATCGCGCCGCTGCTGCCTTTGACCGTCATGCCAACGCTGGTACGGTCGCCCGACTCGTCTTTGGCCGGTTCAACGGTGATGCCCTGGTTGTTGTACTCCAGCAAGGCATTGCCATAGAACTGGAACAGGCCCTTCTTGAAGTTTTCTTCGAAGGTCTTCATCTGCTCGGGCGTAGCCTTGCGCGAGTACTTGACCGTCATGATGCTCTTGGAAATACCCTCGGCATCCACGACCGGCCCGACGATGGTGTTCAGCGCCGTATAAAAGTCTTGCGGATCCTGCTTGTACTTCTCTTTGTTTGCCGCCAGGTCCGCGAGCATACGGTTGGTTGTGTCCTGCACCAGATCGTGCGCCGAAGGCGCCGCTACGGCGTGGGACACCAACGGAAACACCGCGAGCATTACCAACAGGCCACGTCGCAAGGTAGAGATCATTTAACAGTTCCTCATTTAGCTTCTTTGCTAACGGTATTGAGCAGGAATTTACCGATCAGGTCCTCGAGCACCAGCGATGACTGCGTGTCATGGATGGTTCCACCATCCTTGAGCAGGGTGTCTTCCCCGCCCACGCTGATACCGATGTACTTCTCGCCCAACAACCCAGCAGTCAGGATAGATGCAGTGGAGTCCGCCGGCAGATTATCGATGCGTTTTTCCAGCTGCATGGTCACCCGACCGGTAAAGCTGTCGCGATCCAGATCGATGGCCGTGACCTTGCCGATGGTCACACCGGCCATGGTCACCTTTGCTCTGACAGTCAAACCGGCGATATTGTCGAAGTAGGCGTAAAGTTTATACGTGTCGGTGCTCGGAGTCGGGGACAGGCCACTGACCCGCAACGCCAACAAGAGCAAAGCCAGGATGCCAGCCAGCAAGAAAAGGCCGACACCGATTTCCAGGGTGCGGTTTTGCATCAGAAATCTCCAAACATCAAGGCAGTCAGAATAAAGTCCAGGCCGAGCACTGCCAACGAGGCATAGACAACGGTCTTGGTAGTGGCACGACTGATCCCCTCGGAAGTGGGTTCGCAGTCATAGCCTTGGAATACGGCGATCCAGGTCACGACAAAGGCAAAGACGATGCTTTTGATGATCCCGTTGAGCACATCCTCAGTGAACGTCACGCTGTTCTGCATGTTCGACCAGTAGGATCCTTCATAGACCCCCAGCCAGTCGACAGCGACCCACGAGCCGCCCCAGATGCCCACCACGCTGAAAATCATCGCCAGCACCGGCAGGGAAATGAAGCCGGCCCACAAGCGTGGCGCAATGATGTACTTGAGCGGGTCAACCCCGATCATTTCCAGGCTGGACAACTGCTCGGTGGACTTCATGTTGCCGATTTCCGCGGTCAACGCCGAACCGGCGCGCCCGGCGAACAGCAAGGCGGTCACCACCGGCCCCAGTTCTCGCAGCAGCGTCAGCGCAACCATCTGCCCGACAGCCTGCTCCGAACCGTAGCTGGAAAGGATGTTGAAGCCCTGCAGCGCCAGCACCATGCCGATGAACACCCCGGAGACCACGATGATCACCAGGGACATCACGCCCACCGAATGCAGCTGCTTGACCAGCAGCCCGAAGCCGCCACCGATTCCACCGCGGCCAAGCAAGGCATGAAACAGGAACAAGGCCGAACGCCCGAACACCGCCAGCACATCGATGCCGGCCTGGCCGAAGCGGCGAACGCGCTCCATCAATGAAATTCTGCGCATCAGCGCTTCCCCAGAATATCTGCGCGGTAATCCGTCGCTGGAAAGTGGTACGGAACCGGGCCATCGGGTTCGCCGGTCATGAACTGACGAATGCGCGGTTCATCCGAGTTCATCAATTCGTCCGGGGTCCCCTGCCCCAACACCTGACCATCGCCCACCACATAAATGTAATCGGCAATGCTCGCGGTCTCGGCCAGGTCGTGGGAAACCACGATGCTGGTGATGCCCAGCGCATCGTTGAGCAAGCGAATCAGGCGCACCAGAACGCCCATGGCGATGGGGTCCTGGCCGACAAAGGGTTCGTCGTACATGAGGATCTGTGGATCGAGCGCAATCGCCCGGGCCAGCGCAACACGGCGCTTCATGCCGCCGGAAAGCTCGTCGGGCATCAGGTCGATGGCACCGCGCAAACCCACTGCCTGCAATTTGAGCAGAACGATGTCGCGGATCATTTCTTCCGGCAGTTGTGTGTGGACCCGCAGCGGAAACGCGACATTCTCGAAGACATCGAGGTCGGTAAACAGCGCGCCGCTCTGAAACAGCACGCCCATATGCTTGCGCGCATCGAACAGGTCGCTGCGTGACAGTTTTGGCAGGTTCTGACCGTTGACCCAGACTTCGCCCTTGGTGGGACGCAGCTGGGCGCCCATCAGGCGCAGAAGCGTGGTCTTGCCGCACCCGGAAGGCCCCATGATGCCGGTGACCTTGCCACGCGGGATACGGATATCGACATTATTGAAAATGCTGCGCGCACCGCGCTTGAAGGACAGTCCCTTCAGCTCGACCGCGTAGGCGTTATCGGCACTCATCTAAACTCCTTGCGATGCAGCCTCTCACTCGGACGCCTGGCTTTCTGACGAAAGCACATACCTCCCGGGCAGGCCGAACTGGCGGCGAACTATATCACTGCGAAGGCTGCACGCCCAAGGCCAAAGCCGAGTCATGTGCAACTGCATGAGCGGTTCAAAGCCCCGTCTAGAGGGTTTCAGGTAACAAGGAATGACAATGCGCGACGAACTTGCGTGAGGGATTCGATCATAACCGCTATAATCGCCGCCTTTTCATCAGGCTATACGATTTCTGACATGAGCCAATCCAGCGACCTGATTCAATCAGCACAACGCACCATCCGCCTCGAAGTAGAAGCCGTGCAAGGCCTGCTACCCCATATCGACGCAGATTTCGTACGCGCTTGCGAGATGATTCTGGCCAGCAAAGGCCGCGTGGTCGTGGTCGGCATGGGCAAGTCGGGGCACGTCGGCAACAAGATCGCCGCGACCCTGGCCAGCACCGGCACCACGGCGTTTTTTGTGCACCCGGCGGAAGCCAGCCATGGCGACATGGGCATGATTACCCGCGACGACATCATTCTGGCGCTCTCGAATTCCGGCTCCACCAATGAAATCGTTACCCTGCTGCCACTGATCAAGCGCCTGGGCATACAGTTGATCAGCGTGACCGGCAACCCTGATTCGCCGCTGGCCAAGGCCGCCGAGGTGAACCTGAATGTTCACGTCGAACACGAAGCCTGCCCGTTGAACCTGGCACCCACCTCGTCGACAACCGCTGCCCTGGTCATGGGTGACGCCCTGGCGGTCGCGCTGCTGGAAGCCCGCGGCTTCACCGCCGAAGACTTCGCCTTTTCCCACCCCGGCGGCGCCCTGGGCCGACGCCTGCTGCTGAAAGTGGAAAATGTCATGCACGCCGGCCAGGAACTGCCGCAGGTCCAGCGTGGCACCCTGCTCAAGGACGCCTTGATGGAAATGACCCGCAAAGGCCTGGGCATGACCGTCATCCTCGAGGCCGACGGCAAGCTGGCCGGAATCTTCACCGATGGTGATTTGCGCCGCACACTGGACCGCAGCATCGACATCCACAGCGCTGTCATCGACCAGGTCATGACGGCCCACGGCAAGACCGCCCGCGCCGAAATGCTGGCCGCCGAAGCGCTGAAAATCATGGAAGACCATAAAATCAACGCGCTGGTCGTGGTCGACAGCGAAGACCGCCCGGTCGGCGCCTTGAACATGCACGACTTGCTGCGTGCAGGAGTAATGTAATGAGTGCGGACCTGCTGCAACGCGGCAAACAGATCAAACTGGCGGTGTTCGATGTCGACGGCGTGCTGACCGATGGTCGCCTGTACTTCCTCGAAGACGGCAGCGAATTCAAGACGTTCAACACGCTCGACGGCCAGGGCATCAAGATGCTGATGGCCGCCGGAGTGCAAACTGCCATCATCAGTGGCCGCAAGACCCCGGTGGTCGAGCGGCGAGCCAGGAACCTCGGTATCCCGCACCTGTATCAGGGCCGTGAAGACAAACTGGTGGTACTCGACGAGCTGCTGGCCCAACTGAATTTGAGCTATGAGCAGGTGGCCTACCTCGGCGACGACCTGCCGGACCTGCCGGTGATTCGCCGAGTCGGCCTGGGCATGGCGGTGGCCAATGCCGCCAGTTTTGTGCGCGAACATGCTCACGGCATCACCCTCGCCCGTGGCGGCGAAGGTGCTGCTCGCGAGTTCTGCGAATTGATCCTGCGCGCCCAGGACCGCCTCGATGCGGCCAATGCGGCGTACCTGTGAGCCCGATATGCTGAGCAAAAAGTTTCGCAACACCCTGATGTACAGTTGCATCGCGGCGATATTCGCCGCGGTCGGCTACTGGAACATCAGCCCGGAACGCTTCCTCGACAAGCCGGCAACGCCGGTCGATGAAAGCATGATCGACTATTACGCCATCAACGCCCACAGCGTGCAGTACCTGCCGGACGGCAAGCTGCAATATGATCTGGTGTCCGACAAGGTCGAGCACCTGAAGGCGACCGAGGTGACACTGCTGACCAACCCCGACCTGAACGTGTTCCGCGGCACCGAATTCCCGTGGCACGTCCAGAGCCTGCGCGGCGAAGTCAACCCTGACGGCACGCAGGTCGAGCTGATCGATGACGTACGCATCACGCGCTTCGACGAGAAAAACCGCAAGACCCTGATCACCAGCACCCGCATGACCGTGTTCCCGCAGCAGCAATATGCGCAGACCGAGCAAGACGTTAGAATCGACGGCGCTGGCGGTGTATCGACTGGCAAGGGAATGAAAGCGTATTTGAAAGAAAGCAGGATACACCTGCTATCGAACGTAAGAGGACAGTATGAGGCTCGTTAAAACCCTCCCGATTTTGCTCAGTCTGGGCGCAGCACTGGGAAGCGTGAGCGCCTGGGCTCTGCCGGAAGACCAACAGCAGCCTATCCGCATTCAGGCCGACGATGCCCAACTGGACGACAAGCAAGGCATTGCTACCTATAAGGGTGACGTGATCATCACCCAAGGCTCGATGAAGGTGACAGGCAACACCGTTACCATCACCCGCACCCCGACCGGCGACATTGACGTAGTGACCTCGGTGGGCAACCTGGCGTACTTCGAGCAATTGCAAACCGCTGGCGATACCAAGCCTGTTCAGGGTTGGGGCGTGACCATCCAGTATCACGCCACGCAAAATCGCGTCGTGTTGATCGACAAGGCCAAGGTTGTCGACAAGGACAACAACGTCACCCAAGGCGAGAAAATCGTCTACGACACCGAGAAGAAGCTGGCCAGCGCCGGGCGCGCCACCGGCAGCAAGGTGACCGAGTCGCGTCCGCGTATCGACATGGTGATCCAGCCGAAGAAGAAAACCGACGAGAAAAAGGCCCAGTAATGGCAACTCTGAAAGCTCAGCATCTGGCCAAGAGCTACAAGAGCCGCCAGGTCGTGCGTGATGTCAGCCTGTCCATCGACAGCGGTCAGATCGTCGGCCTGCTTGGCCCGAACGGCGCCGGCAAGACCACCTGCTTCTACATGATCGTCGGCCTGGTGCAAGCCGACCAGGGCCGCGTCCTGATCGATGACCTGGACGTCAGCCACCAGCCGATGCACGGCCGTGCAAAAGCCGGTATCGGCTACTTGCCGCAAGAAGCATCGATCTTCCGCAAACTGTCGGTGGCCGACAACATCATGGCCATCCTCGAGACCCGCAAGGAGCTCGACAAGGCCGGTCGTCGCAAGGAACTGGAAAGCCTGCTGCAGGAATTCCACATCAGCCACATCCGCGACAACCTCGGCATGAGCCTGTCCGGTGGTGAGCGCCGCCGCGTGGAAATCGCCCGCGCCCTGGCCACCAACCCGAAATTCATCCTCCTCGACGAACCGTTCGCCGGCGTGGACCCGATTTCGGTCGGCGACATCAAACAGATCATTTACCACCTCAAGGCCAAAGGCATTGGCGTGCTGATCACGGACCACAACGTTCGTGAAACCCTGGATATCTGTGAAACCGCCTATATCGTCAATGACGGTCAGTTGATCGCCGAAGGTGATGCAGAGACCATCCTGGCCAACGACCTGGTGAAGGAAGTGTATCTGGGCCATGAGTTCCGCCTGTAAACGCTGAGCTGTGCCCAGGCAGCCGCCCGGGCACCGGTCTCGCGATTCATCGGTGCCTCATGCAAACCTGCGCGCTCAGCCCCCGACAAGGGCAACTCCGCAACACAAATTTATAGTTTTTTATTGTTACAGCGCTCTAGGCAAATCCTTCAGTTTCAGGCATATAATTTGCTTATGTTTGGCGCCCCGGCGCCCTGTAGTGGATGGCGCATGTGCGCCGGCGAATAAGGTGTTAAGCCCCTGCCATGAAACCATCGCTAGTCTTGAGAATGGGCCAGCAGCTGACGATGACACCTCAGCTGCAACAGGCCATCCGCCTGCTCCAATTGTCGACCCTGGACCTGCAACAGGAAATCCAGGAGGCCCTGGAGTCCAATCCGATGCTCGAACGCCAGGAAGAAGGCGACGACTTCGACAATTCCGACCCCTTGGCCGACAACGCCGAACAAAAGCCCAACACCGATATCCAGGAACCCTCCTACCAGGAAAGCGCCCCGACGGTTGATAACCTCGATGAGGGTGACTGGAACGAGCGCATCCCCAACGAACTCCCCGTCGACACCGCGTGGGAAGACGTTTACCAGACCAGCGCCAGCAGCCTGCCCAGCAATGACGATGACGAGTGGGACTTCACCACCCGTACCTCGGCCGGTGAAAGCCTGCAAAGCCACCTGCTGTGGCAACTGAACCTGGCCCCGATGTCCGACACCGATCGCCTGATCGCCGTAACCCTGATCGACTGCATCAACAATCAGGGCTATCTGGACGAAACCCTCGAGGAAATCCTCGAAGCCTTCGATCCGGAACTGGACATCGAACTGGACGAAATCGAAGCCGTCCTGCACCGCATCCAGCAATTCGAGCCGGCCGGCATCGGCGCACGCAATCTGGGTGAATGCCTGCTGCTGCAATTGCGCCAGTTGCCCGCCAAGACGCCTTGGCTGGCCGAAGCCAAGCGCCTTGTCACCGATTACATCGACCTGCTCGGCAGCCGCGACTACAGCCAGTTGATGCGCCGCATGAAGCTCAAGGAAGATGAGCTGCGCCAGGTCATAGAGCTGGTCCAGAGCCTCAACCCGCGCCCGGGCTCGCAGATCGAGTCCACCGAAGCCGAGTACGTCGTACCTGACGTTATCGTACGCAAGGACAACGAGCGCTGGCTGGTGGAGCTGAATCAGGAGTCGGTGCCACGACTGCGGGTCAACGCCCAGTACGCCGGTTTTGTGCGCCGCGCCGATACCAGCGCCGACAACACGTTCATGCGCAATCAGCTGCAGGAGGCCCGCTGGTTCATCAAGAGCCTGCAGAGCCGCAATGAAACCCTGATGAAGGTTGCCACCCAGATCGTGGAGCATCAGCGCGGTTTCCTCGAATATGGCGACGAAGCCATGAAGCCGCTGGTCCTGCATGACATCGCCGAAGCGGTCGGCATGCATGAGTCGACGATTTCACGAGTGACCACCCAGAAGTTCATGCACACCCCCCGCGGCATCTATGAACTGAAATACTTTTTCTCCAGTCACGTAAGCACCTCCGAAGGCGGCGAATGCTCGTCCACGGCGATCCGGGCGATCATCAAAAAACTGGTTGCCGCGGAAAATCAGAAAAAGCCGTTGAGTGACAGCAAGATCGCTGGTTTACTGGAGGCACAAGGCATTCAGGTGGCTCGCCGCACCGTCGCCAAGTACCGCGAATCCCTCGGGATCGCGCCTTCGAGCGAACGCAAGCGGTTGATGTAGAGCCACGCCACAGCGTTCCAGTGGTAGATCATCTGATCTACCGCTTTATGCACTGGCAACGAAGGAGAAGCTGTATGCAAGTCAACATCAGTGGACACCAACTGGAAGTGACCGAACCTCTTCGCACCTACATCGGCGAAAAACTCGAACGATTGGAGCGACATTTCGACAAGATCACTAACGTGCAGGTCACGATGACCGTCGAGAAGCTGAAGCAGAAAATCGAAGCCACGCTGCATATTCCCGGGAATGAAGTGGTCGCCAATGCGGAACATACCGATATGTACGCTGCGATCGATGCACTCACCGACAAGCTGGATAAACAACTCAAAAAGCATAAGGAAAAGACCCAGAGCCTCCTTCAGGGCGCAACCGGTCGTTAACACTCCCAACCCATGATCCGACTTGAAAGTATCCTGACCCCCGGCCGTTCCCTCGTGAACGTGCCGGGCGGCAGTAAAAAGAAAGCCCTCGAACAAATTGCCAATCTGATCGCCCGCGAAGTGCCGGCTCTGGAGATGCAAGATGTCTTCGAGGCGCTGATTGCCCGTGAAAAACTCGGCTCCACCGGTTTTGGCAACGGCATCGCTATTCCACACTGCCGTCTCAAGGGTTGTGTATCGCCCATCAGTGCATTGATGCACCTGGACGCCCCAATCGATTTCGACGCCATCGACGGCGCGCCGGTTGACCTGCTGTTCGTTCTGCTGGTCCCGGAAGCCGCTACCGATGCGCACCTTGAGCTGCTGCGACAGATCGCCAGCATGCTCGACCGCAAGGACGTACGCGAAAAACTGCGTCATGCCGCAAGCAACGAAGCCCTGTATCAGGTTGTCCTGGACGAGCAAAACGGTCAGTAATCATGCGCTTGATCATCGTCAGTGGCCGTTCCGGCTCGGGTAAAAGTACCGCCCTCAATGTTCTTGAGGACAACGGCTACTACTGCATCGACAATCTGCCTGCCGGCCTGCTGCCGGAACTGGCCGAAAGAGCGTTGATTCATACCGAGCTGATGCAGCCGCTGGTGGCTGTCTCCATTGACGCCCGCAACCTGCCCAGCCACCTGTCACGCTTCCCCGAGCTGCTCGAAGAAGTCCGCAGCCGCCACATTCAGTGCGATGTCCTGTACCTGGACGCCGACGAAGAAACCCTGCTCAAGCGCTTCTCGGAAACCCGCCGACGTCACCCCCTGACCAACGCCAACCGCTCGCTGGCCGAAGCCATCAACGTCGAGAGCGTTCTGCTCGGACCGATTGCCGACCTCGCCGATCTGAAGATCAACACCACCAGCCTGAACCTGTATCAGCTGCGCGACGCCATCAAACTGCGTCTGTTGAATCAGCCCGAGCCGGGCACTGCGTTCCTGGTGGAATCCTTCGGATTCAAGCGCGGCATGCCGGTGGACGCCGACCTGGTGTTCGATGTGCGCTGCCTGCCCAACCCTTACTGGAAACCGGAATTGCGCGAGCAGTCCGGGCTCGATCAACCGGTTGCCGATTACCTGGCGGCACAGCCGGATGTGGAGGAGATGTTCCAGGACATTTCCACATACCTGCTAAAGTGGCTGCCTCGTTTTGCCGCCAGCAACCGCGCCTACGTCACCATTGCCATTGGCTGCACTGGCGGACATCACCGCTCCGTCTACCTGACCGAGCGTCTGGGGCAGGCGCTGCAAAAAACCCTGAAGAACGTCCAGGTTCGCCACCGCGACCTCAGCTAAAGGATTCACATCGCGATGCCTGCTCTGGAAATCGAAATCATCAATAAACTGGGTCTGCACGCCCGTGCTTCTGCAAAGTTCGTTGGAGTCGCGGGTCAGTTCCCGTGCCAGATCCGGGCCGGTCGCACACCAGAGTCCATGGTCGATGGCAAAAGCATCATGGCGATGATGATGCTGGCCGCCGGCAAGGGCACCACGATCCACTTGAGCACAGAAGGCGAGCAGGAACAGGAAGCACTGGATGCGCTGGTGGCGTTGATCAACAACTTCTTCGACGAAGGCGAATAAAGATCAAGATCAAAAGATCGCAGCCTTCGGCAGCTCCTACAGGGCTGCGATCTTTTCAGGCCAGCGCCGTATCCATCACCATCATCAAGCAGAACCCCATCAGCAGGCCGAGGCTGGCAAGTTTGTCATGACCGTTGCGGCGCGACTCGGGAATGACTTCGTGGGTCACCACCAGCAACATTGCCCCTGCCGCCAGCGCCAACCCCAAAGGCAGCAGCATCTCGGCCAGGCTCACAAGCCAGGCGCACACCAGCGCGAACACCGGTTCGACCAACCCTGATGCGGCACCGATCAGGAACGCCTTGACCCGAGACATCCCTGCCCCGGCCAATACCAAGGCGATGACCAGCCCTTCCGGCACGTCCTGCAAGGCAATGCCCATGGCCAGGCTGTCAGCTTCAGGCATGCCGCCGCCGGCAGAAACACCGACCGCCATGCCTTCCGGAATGTTGTGGGCGATGATGGCAAACACGAACAGCCAGATGCGCGGAGCAATGACCGGGCGCTCCAGGGTGCCGACCAGCCTGTCCGGGCTGACGCCGGAGACCTTTCGATCCACCAGGAACAACCCGAACGCGCCGAGCATAATGCCGAAGCTGATCAGCCCACTGGACGCCCAAGGCGACAGTCCAAGCCCTTCGGCGGCAGAGATGCCCGGAACGATCAGCGAAAATGCCGTCGCCGCGAGCATCACGCCAGCGCCAAAGCCAAGCAAAGTGTCGCTGAGCACCTGCGGCATGCGTCGAATCACCAACACCGGTACCGCACCCAACGCGGTACCCAGGGCGCAGATCGCACCGCCCTGCAGTGCGCGCAGCAACCTCGGCTCAAGGTCGAGCCATGCCAATCCATGGGCAACCAATAGGCTCATGCCCGCCAGCAGTAACAGCGATCCAAACGCGTAACGAAACAGCCGTCCACTTCCAATCGCCAGTGTTTCAGTGCCCATAGCCCAGCCCTGGATTGTTTTTATGGAAGACTTAAACCAGTGCGGCCTGATAGCGTGCAGCGACTTGCGGCCAATTGATCACGTTGTAGAACGCGCTGATGTATTCAGGACGGCGGTTCTGATAACGCAGGTAATAGGCATGCTCCCAGACGTCGAGGCCCAGGATCGGCGTATTGCCGCTCATTAACGGGCTGTCCTGGTTACCGCTGCTTTCCACCACCAGGGTCTTTTGCGCCGTCACGCTGAGCCAGGCCCAGCCACTGCCGAAGCGGGTCAACGCCGCCTTGGTGAAGGCCTCCTTGAAACTGTCGAGTCCGCCCAATTGCTCGTCGATAGCCTTCGCCAGCGCGCCTTCGGGTTTGCCTGGGCCGCCGGGCGCCATGACTTCCCAGAACAACGAATGGTTGGCGTGGCCGCCTCCCTGATTGATCACCGCCGCGCGCAGTTTTTCCGGCAGTTGCTGCACGGCAGACACCAGCTTCTCCACGGGCCACTCGGCATACTCGGTGCCCTCGACGGCCGCGTTGAGGTTGTTGATGTAGGTCTGGTGATGTTTGGTGTAGTGGATCTCCATGGTCTGCGCATCGATGTGCGGTTCCAGGGCGTCGTAGGCGTAGGGCAAGGCAGGCAAGCTAAAAGCCATGTTCAATGGACTCCATGATGATGAGGCACAGGGGAAGCGGCATCGATGTGCAGCAGTCGATGGGTACGCGGATATTCGCCGTGCTCACTGATGAAATTCAGCAGCTCGACGTAGGTCTTGCTGCTCTGGCGCAACGCGGCTTCACGCAATGTTTGTGGTAGCCGCGAGTCCTGCATGGCCTGCAACAGCCGTTGGTGGATGGCGCACAAGTATTCGACGCTCTCCTCCGGCTGGTTCAGGCGCAAGTGCAGGTCTGCCAGGTTGTGATGGGAAATCACGCAAGCTGCCACCGCTTCGTCGGCATCCGCCCAGCGCTCGAACAGCACCTGGGCCAGGGCCAATGCCTGCAGATACGCCTCGCGGGCATCGACCAGTTCACCCTGCATGAAAAAGCGATTGGCTCTTTCGATCGTGCGTTTCCAGTGCTCCATGGTGCGCCTCCAAAGCGGCAGCGGGGCTTACACGCCGCCCGCGGTGAGTTTTTCCGGGTTGAGCAGTTCTTCCAGCTGGCCGCGCGACAGGTCGGTGTGTTCCAGCGCGACGTCAATCACCGGCCGACCTTGCTGATAGGCCTTCTTGGCAATCTCGGCAGCTTTCTGGTAACCGATGATCGGGTTGAGCGCGGTGACCAGAATCGGGTTGCGCGACAGCGCTTCCTTAATCCGGCCCTCATTGACCTTGAAGCTGGCAATCGCCTTGTCCGCCAGCAGGCGGCTGGAATTGGCCAGCAACTCGATACTGCTCAGCAGGTTCTGGGCGATGATCGGCAGCATCACGTTCAGTTCGAAGTTGCCCGACTGACCGGCGATGGTGATCACGCTGTCGTTGCCGATGACCTGAGCCGCGACCATCGCGGTGGCCTCCGGAATGACCGGGTTGACCTTGCCCGGCATGATCGAAGAGCCCGGTTGCAAGGCTTCCAGTTCGATCTCGCCAAGACCGGCCAGCGGGCCGGAGTTCATCCAGCGCAGGTCGTTGGCGATTTTCATCAGCGATACGGCAGTTGCCTTCAGTTGCCCGGAGACCGCGACGGCAGTGTCTTGAGAGCCAATCAGCGCGAACAGGTCCTTGCCCGGCTGGAACTGAACCCGGGTCAATGTGCTGAGCTGCTGGCTGAAGCGCACCGCGAACTCGGGGTGGGCGTTGACGCCCGTACCCACCGCCGTGCCGCCCTGTGCCAGAGATTGCAGGCTTGGCTGCAAACCTTGCAGCAGGCCGATGTTGGCCCTGAGCTGTTGCGCCCAACCGTTGAGCACCTGACTCATGCGCACCGGCATCGCGTCCATCAGGTGCGTACGCCCGGTCTTGACGTGGTGATGCACCTGCCCGGCCTTGCGCTCGATGACCTGCACCAGGTGCGTCAGCGCCGGTAACAATTGCTCATGCAACGCCAGCGCCGCACTGACGTGGATAGTGGTCGGAATAATGTCGTTGCTGCTTTGGCCACAGTTGACGTGATCGTTGGGGTTCACCGCCTCGCCGAGCAAGCGGCTGGCCAGCGTGGCGATCACTTCGTTGGCGTTCATGTTGGAACTGGTGCCCGAACCGGTCTGGAAGATATCCACCGGAAAGTGCTGCATGAAATCGCCTTCTAGCAGGCTTTGGGCCGCGTCGACAATGGCCTTGCCCTGGGCTTCGCCGATCTGCTTGAGCTCGATGTTGGCGCGGGCCGCCGCGGCCTTGGCCAGGATCAGCGCGCGAATGAACTGCACGGGCATCGGCTTGCCGCTGATCGGGAAGTTATCCACCGCACGTTGAGTCTGTGCGCCGTAGAGGGCGTCTTCCGGGACCTGAAGCTCGCCCATGCTGTCGCGCTCAATACGTGTCTTGGTCATCTGTAGATCCTTGCACCAGTTCTATGAGAGGAATCGAGGGTTGCAACTCACAGGTAGCGAGTTGCCAGGTGTAGCTTTGCCAGCGCGTGAGGCGGCATTTGCAAAGAGAGAGGCGTTCCAGTTCGCGCAGCGGGCGCCAGGCCTGGTCGAGACAGTAAGTGCGCCAATGCCACGGCAGCGCGACATCGGCGGCGGTGTCGAGCAATAAACGGAAGGAAGTTTCGGCGACGGTCCAGGGTGAGGTTGCCGTGCAGGCCGCCAGATACCGGCCTTCGGCCAGATAGTGGTCGATCAGGCGAGGTTCATCGGGATTCATCGCGCAACGGATCTGGCGACTCATCCAGCGCCAGCTTTCGAGGTAAGGCAGCTCGTGCAAGACAGAACTCATGATCCGGGGCTCATTCGGTAATGAGATTTATTATTATATGATAATGAGAACCAAAACAAGTCGTGAAGACAGGTTACCCCTGTGGGAGCGGGCTTGCTCGCGAAGAGGGAGTGTCAGTCAACATCACTTCAACTGACACACCGCCTTCGCGAGCAAGCCCGCTCCCACAGGGGATCTGTGTTGTGGTCAAAAAAAAACGCGCCACCCGATAGGTGGCGCGCCTTTTGTGTAACAGGAAGGCTCAGCTGCCCGCCACCGTCATCCGCTCGATCAGCACCGAGCCTGTACGAATGTTGCTACGCAACTCAAGATCATTACCCACGGCCACGATCTGCTTGAACATGTCGCGCATGTTGCCGGCGATGGTCACTTCCTGGACCGCGAACTGGATTTCGCCGTTCTCGACCCAGAAACCCGCCGCGCCGCGGGAGTAGTCACCGGTCACCATGTTCAGGCCCTGCCCCATCAGTTCAGTCACCAACAGCCCGCGCCCCATGCGCCGCAGCAAGGCCGCCTGGTCTTCTTCGCCATGGGTGACGAACAGGTTGTGCACGCCGCCGGCATTGGCGGTGCTCGGCATGCCGAGCTTGCGGCCGGAGTAGGTGCCGAGGATGTACGACACCAGCTCACCTTTTTCGACGAACGGTTTGGCGTAGGTTGCCAGACCATCTCCATCGAACGCCGCGCTGCCCATGGCACGCATCAAGTGTGGGCGCTCGTCGATGGTCAGCCACTCTGGAAACAGCTTCTGCCCCAGCGTGCCTTCAAGGAACGACGACTTGCGATACAGGCTGCCGCCGGAAATCGCCGACAGGAAACTGCCGAACAGGCCCCCCGCCAACTCTGCGGAAAACAGCACCGGCACCTCACAGGTCGGCACCGGACGCGCGCCCAGACGGCTCGCCGCCCGTTGCGCGGCACGCTGGCCGATGCTTACCGGATCGGCCAGCAAGTTGCCCTGACGGTTCACGTCGTACCAGTAATCACGCTGCATCTGGCCATCCGCTTCGGCAATCATCACGCAGCTGAGGCTGTGGCGAGTCGACGCATAACCACCGATAAACCCGTGACTGTTGCCATAAACGCGGCAGCCCTGATGGGTGCTGAGGGTGGTACCGTCGGCGTTCTTGATCCGGCTGTCGGCGGCAAACGCCGCGGCTTCACAGGCCAGGGCCTGCTCGATGGCTTGCTCCGGCGTGATGTCCCACTGGTGAAACAGGTCGAAATCCTGAAGATCCCGCGCCATCAACGCGGCATCCGCCAGGCCCGAGGCTTCGTCTTCCGAGGTGTGTTTGGCGATAGCCAGAGCAGCGGCCACCGTTTCGCGAATCGCTTCCGGACCGCTGGCCGACGTGCTGGCCGAGCCCTTGCGCTGGCCTACGTACAGGGTGATGCCAAAACCCTGATCGCGGTTGAATTCGACCGTTTCGACTTCACGCTGGCGCACCGACGTCGAAAGGCCCTGCTCCAGGGAGACGGCCACTTCACAGGCGCTGGCCCCCTGGCGCCTGGCTTCAGCGATGATCTGCTCGACCTGTTCCTGCAGTGCCGGCAATGCTTGTGGGCCGACGCTTTCAACTGCACTCATGCTGTTCTCCACTCAAATTCTGCTTTCGGTAACGGTCATCGAGCGACCGGGCCGGACAAGCGGCCCCCGACTGGTTATCATGGCGGCGTTTCTTTGCGGACTGCCACCATGGTTGATTCTTACGACGACTCCCTCGATACGGGAGAAAAAAGCAAATCCCAGGTCAAACGCGAGCTGCATGCTCTGGTTGACCTCGGCGAGCGCCTTACAACGCTCAAGCCTGACTTGCTCAACAAACTGCCATTGACCGACGGATTGCGCCGGGCCCTGGCCGATGCGCCCAAGCACACCGCGAACATCGCGCGTAAACGGCACCTTCAGTTCATCGGCAAACTGATGCGCGATCAGGACACTGACGCGATTCTGGTTCTGCTCGATCAACTCGATGCCTCCACCCGTCAATACAACGAACGCTTCCATAACCTGGAACGCTGGCGCGATCGTCTGATTGCCGGTGACGACGCCGTACTGGAAAAATTCGTCGTCGAATACCCCGACGCGGATCGCCAGCAACTGCGCTCCCTGATCCGTCAGGCCCAGCATGAGGTTGCGCAAAACAAGCCTCCTGCTTCCAGCCGTAAAATCTTCAAGTACATCCGTGAGCTGGACGAGACTCAACGCGGACTGCGTTAAGTCATCGAGCCCCTGTAGGAGCTGCCGAAGGCTGCGATCTTTTGATCTTTAAAAAAGCAAAGATCGCAGCCTTCGGCAGCTCCTGCAAAGGCGGTGTATCTCCTTACGAGCCCGTGCCACCCACGGTGATCGCATCAATCTTCAGCGTTGGCTGGCCGACACCCACCGGCACCGACTGCCCATCCTTGCCACACGTGCCCACGCCGCTGTCCAGCGACAGATCATTCCCGACCATCGACACCTTGCTCATGGCTTCCGGTCCGTTGCCGATCAGGGTCGCGCCTTTGACCGGAGCAGTGATCTTGCCGTCCTCGATCAGGTACGCCTCGCTGGTGGAGAACACGAACTTGCCGCTGGTGATGTCCACCTGACCGCCACCGAGGTTGGCGCAGTAGATGCCGCGTTTCACCGAAGCGATGATTTCCGCCGGGTCGCTTTCACCGGCGAGCATGTAGGTGTTGGTCATGCGCGGCATCGGCAGGTGCGCGTAAGACTCGCGACGACCGTTGCCGGTGCGCGCCACACCCATCAGACGGGCGTTGAGCTTGTCCTGCATGTAGCCCTTGAGTACGCCATTTTCGATCAGCGTGGTGCACTCGGTCGGCGTGCCCTCGTCATCGACGCTCAACGAACCGCGACGACCGGCCAGGGTGCCGTCATCGACGATGGTGCATAGCTTGGAGGCAACCATCTCGCCCATGCGCCCGCTATAAGCCGAGCTGCCCTTGCGGTTGAAGTCGCCTTCCAGACCATGACCGACGGCTTCGTGCAGCAGCACGCCCGACCAGCCGGAGCCGAGTACCACCGGCAAGGTGCCGGCCGGAGCCGGAATGGCTTCAAGGTTGACCAGCGCCTGGCGCAACGCTTCACGGGCATAGCCCATGGCGCGGTCTTCACCAAGGAAATAGCGGTAATCGGTGCGGCCGCCACCGCCATGACCACCACGCTCGCGGCGACCGTTCTGCTCGACGATTACGCTGACATTGAATCGCACCAGCGGGCGTACATCCGCCGCGAGGCCGCCGTCGGTGGACGCCACCAGAATCCGCTCCCAGACACCGGCCATGCTCACGGTGACCTGCTGGATGCGTGGGTCGAGGGCGCGGGTCGCGGCGTCGACGCGCTTGAGCAAATCGACCTTTTCGGCACGGCTCAGCACTTCCAGGGGGTTGTCCGGCGCATACAACTGCGCAACATCCTGGCTGGTGAATGCCTGCACCGTACCGTGCTGCCCGGCCCGGGAAATCGAACGGGCGGCACGCGCCGCCGCGCCCAGGGCTTCAAGGGTGATGGCATTGCTGTAGGCAAAACCGGTTTTCTCACCCGATTGCGCACGCACGCCGACACCCTGGTCAAGGTTGAAGCTGCCTTCCTTGACGATGCCGTCTTCCAGCGCCCAGGACTCGGAGATCTGCCCCTGGAAATACAGGTCGGCGGCATCGATGCCCGGCCCGGCCAGATCGCCGAGCACGCCTTGCAGGCTCTCGATCGTGACGCCACCGGGCGCCAGCAGGTGTTCACTGACTGAGGACAACAACTCGCTCATATGCTTTACGCCTTAAATTCGTGTTTCTGATGCAGGTCGCTGGGCGCCCTGCGAGAAAAAGCGCCGGTGACTGGACACCGGCATCCGCGCCCGGATGGACGCCTGTTCGCTGCTGTCGCGTTCGGCCAGCAGCACGGCCTCGCCTTGATCCTGTTGTGCCAGCACACGCCCCCACGGGTCGACGATGGCGGCATGCCCGAAGGTTTCCCGCGGTCCCGGATGCGTGCCGCCCTGGGCAGCCGCGAGTACATAACATTGGGTCTCGATGGCCCGCGCACGGATCAGCACATCCCAATGCGCCGCGCCGGTCACCGCCGTGAAGGCCGAGGGGGCGGTAATCAGTTCCGCGCCGGCAGCACGCAGTTCGCTGTACAGCTCGGGAAAGCGCAGGTCATAACAAACCGTCAGGCCGACCCGACCGACCGGTGTGTCCGCCACGACGACTGCGCTGCCATAAGCATAGTCATCGGATTCACGGTAACGGCCACGATTGTCCGCCACATCCACATCGAACAGGTGCAGCTTGTCGTAGCGCGCCACCGTTTCGCCCTGGTCATCGACCAGCAACGAACAGGCATGCGCCTTCGCCGTCGGCTGATCCACCGGCGGCAACGGCAACGTGCCGGCCACTATCCATAACCTGAGGTCGCGTGCGGTCTGTTTCAACCAGGGCAGGATCGGGCCTTCGCCCAAGGCTTCGGCGCGCCCGATGTCGGAAACGTCGCGCCGGCCCATGGCGGCGAAATTTTCCGGCAATACCACGAGTTTCGCGCCGCCGGCAGCCGCTTGTTCGAGCAGTCGACGGGCCTGGGCCAGATTGGCCAGCACATCGCTCTGGCTGACCATTTGAATCACCGCTACAGACATGGCCTTTTCCCTATTGAAACAATACGTTCCTGTAGGAGCTGCCGCAGGCTGCGATCTTTTTACCTTTATTTTTCAAGATCAAAAGATCGCAGCCTGCGGCAGCTCCTACAGCCATGCTACTCCATAGGTCTGGAAAATGGTTTTTCAAAAAGCCTTGTCGAAGGTGATTTTCGGTTCTTTCCACGGCCCTTTGACGGTGTACTTCACACTGGCGAAACGGGAGACCCGGTCACCGATCAGCTTGTCGATCAGGAACAGCGCCCCACCGACCGCCGGTGCGCCGACGATCAGCGCGGCAATCGGCAGGTTATTGGTCACCGGCAGGGTCACCATCAGTTTCGCATCGATCTGATCGGCCACCATGTTCAGCGTGCCGTCGAGTTCGATGGTGCTCGATGGACCCGTCAGCTGGATCGGCTGACGGGTGACATACACACCATTCGTCCCGACCAGCAGCCCCTTGACCCGGTCATAACTCAGGCCTTTGCCGAACAGGTCAGAGAAGTCCAGGCGCAGGCGCCGGCCGATGGAGTTGAAGTTGAGCAAACCAAATACCCGAAGCGCCTGGGCACTGCCTTCGACTTCGACGAACTGGCCCTGATTGAGTGTCGCATCAAGCGAGCCGGAGAAACGCTTGGTCGCCACCCAGGCCGGCGAGCCGGGCCAGCGGCCATCGACATCCATATAAAAGTCCCGGCTGGTGACACTCGGCGCAAACCCCCAGCCCTTGAGCACATCGGCGAGGTTCTTGCCGCTCATGCGGCCCTTGTACCAACTGTTGCTGGCGCCGGGTACGCCTTCCCAGCCACCACTGCCCACCAGCAGCATGCCCTTGAGTCCCAGATCCAGCGAGTTGAACACAATGCCCCTGGCCGTCGGGCGAACCTTCAGCGACCAGGTACCGACCAGATCCTGGCCCTGGAATAACTGATTGATCGTGATGTCCATCGCTGGGATTTTCGTCGGGTCCACCGACGCCAGCGGATCCGGCGAGTTTTCATCGGCCAGTACGGTCGGGTCCGGTGCCGGCAAGCGCACGGTTTGCAGATTGATCGCGACTGGCGTGGCCTTCGAATCGGGCAGGTTGGCGCTGCCCTTGATCTGCTGGCTGTCGAGTTGCAGCGCCCAGGCGGAGGGTTTGCGCGCCAGCTGGATCGACGCCTGATCAAGCGTGGTGCCGATACCGCTGAGCTTGCCCACCTTGAAATCCGCACCGCTGAGCAATTGCTTGGCGCTGCCGCCGGGGTCCTGCCCGGCGTATTTATCCACCAGATCCTTCCACGGGCCTACGTCCAGCTCGGACAACACGCCCCGTACCCGCAGGCCTTTGGTGTCCGGCAACACCGCCTCGCCGCCACCGAGGAACAAGTCCCCGCGACCGTCGGCGAAATTGCCGGCCGGGGCAGCAAACGTGAAATTCGCCAGATCCCCGTAATTGACCCAATAGCGCCGCTCGTCGCCCTGTAACGTCATGCGAAACGTCGTGTCCCGCCCGGCATCGGCGGCCATGCCGAAGGGCGCAGGCAAATCGACCGCCACGCCCTTGAGGTTGGAGTTGACCCGCAATTGGCTGTCGGCACCATTGAGGGTCAGTTGCAGTTGATAAGGGATCACGCCACTCACCGGCAGAGGCTGGGTCACCTTCAGCCAGTCGGTCAGTTTCTTGACCTCGACCTGGCCCGACGCGTGCACCCGGGTATTGAGCTTACCCGGGCTGCCATCGGCAAAAATCTGTGCGGTGACCGGCTTGTCGAATGCCCGGGCGCTGATGTTCTGCCCGCTCAGACCTTTGGCGCTGTCGAAACGGAAGTCACCTTTGAGCTGGGTCAGCTCCAGCACCGGCTCGGCCAGTTTCAAGCGTGCCCTGGCGGTCTTGAAATCGACGAGGATCTTCGGTTCCTCGCCTTTTGCCAGCGGAATATCCAGCTTCAACTTGCCGCTCAGCTCACCCTCGCCTTCCCAGCCGGCAAAGGTCGCCCCGGTGCCGATCGGCGCTTCCTGAAGGATTTTCAGGCCATCGCCCAAGCCACCGGCAAACCCGCCATCAAGGAACAGATGAACGTTCTGCCCGGCAGGCACATGGGGGATGTTGACGTAAACATCGCTGACCTGGGTGTCGAGCAACTGGCCTTTGCTGGCCAGGATCCGAACGCCGCTGTCTTCGACAAACACATCGCCGCTGACCTTGCTGACATGGGGCCAGCCCGGCTGGAAGGCCAGTTCGGCATCGTGAACCTTGAAGTACAGGCTGATGCTGCGATCGACGTCTGCGGCACCGTGGCTGAGCGACCCTTGATACTGGAAGAAGCCCTGGTCCACCGCGCCCTTGAGGATCGCCGTGCGCAGCCATTCATCCAGCGCCGGACTGAGGACTGTCGGCAGATACTTGGCGGTATAGCGACCGTCACCGTCCACCAGGCCAACCCGCAGGTCCATGTAGTCTTCCTGCGTGTCATCGAAATGCAGGCGAATCAGGAAGTCGCCGGCAATCTTGCCCTCCTCGCCCAGCACCTTCAGATACGGCGCAATCAGGGTGAAGCCTTCTTTATCGAGTTTCCAGGTCAGCCGCGCGTTGGCCTGGATGTACTGCCATGGCTTGGCGAAAATCGGGTCCAGGTGCAGCATGAAATCCTTGCTGTCCATGCGCAGTTCGCCGTGCCCCAGGTCACCGCTGATGCTGCCGCTGACATTTCGCGCCGCCGGCGCCCCGTGATAGGCATCGAAGCCCACCTGGTCGAGGTTGGCGGCAAAGCTGAACTTGCTGTCGTCGGTGGCATTGGGTCGCACATCGATCAATACATTGCGCAGTCCGCCCTTCACCTTGAGCCGCTCGACAACGGTGGCAAAGCCTTGCGGAAACGGCGCCAGGGCATTGAGCAGCGGCGTGAGCGGGGTCAGGTCGACCCGGTCGGCCTGTAGATGCCAGAGTTCTTCGGTCTTGTCGGTGGCGGCGCTTTGCTTGAGCTGCAAATGCGTTTCCCAGCGGACGTCGCCCAGGTTCATTGCCAGGGAATCCAGGGTAACCTGCACGCCTTCGGCACTGCGCTCGAAGTAACCATTGAGTGCCAGGTTGTTGATCTGGATCGGCTTGCGCTCGGCGTAGGCACCCTTGAGTTGTGGCGCGTTCAAGCGCACTGCAGCGCTTTGCAAGAGACCTTTGCCCCAGGTCAGCCACAGCTCGCCCCCGGCCTTGATCTCGGAGAAATTCCATTGCTGGCTGATGCGCTCGGGCAGCCACTTCGACCAGTCGCTTTGCGGCAGGCTCAGGTAGACCTCGGCCTCACCGTCCTGCCATTGACTGGCTCGAATGCGGGTACGCAGGCTCATGGCCACGGGCTGGCCGTCGGGCAGGGTAAGGCGGGCGTCGAGACGCTGCCGCGACGCACCGGTTTTCAGATTCAGGCCGACGTAGGTCAGGGTCAGCGGCGAATGTGCAAAGGGCTGCAAGGTCACCTGGCTGTCGAGTACCGACAGTTGCTGGATCATCTGCATGCGATTGAGCAATTGTTGCGGATCGACCGGTTGATCCTGTTGCACGGGCAAACCTTCCAGCGCCCAGTGACCGTCGTCGCCCTCCTTGACGCTGATCTTCAGGCCGCTGAGCTCCAGATGAGCGATGCGTACCTCACGTGCCAGCAGACTGGCCCAAAGGTCCGGCACCGCGCGCACCTGATCCAGGTGCAGGGCATTGGCGCCCTCCCCGACGGTCACGTCGTGGGCCATCAATATGGGGGCGAATCCACTCCAGTTGCCTTCCAGTTCGCCGATTTGCAGCGGCATGCCCAAGGCATCGCTGGCTTTGGTTTCGATATCGGCACGGTACTCGGCGACCAGCGGCGTCAGTTCCCGGCCAAGGCTGACGTAGAGCGCCATCAACACCAAAACCAACGCGCACAGGCCCAGACCCCAGCGGGTCAGTGCGGCCAAAATGCGTGTCAGACGGTCCATGTCAGATGGCCCCCATGGCAAAAGTTTTGCAAAAAGCTGAGGCCAGCCATTCTCGAATAATCAAAACGAAACGCTTCAGAGCAGCACCACGTCGTATTGTTCCTGGGAATACATGGTTTCGACCTGGAAACGGATAGTGCGCCCGATAAACCCTTCCAGCTCGGCGACGTTGCCCGACTCCTCGTCGAGCAGGCGGTCGACAACTTTCTGGTTGGCCAATACACGATAGCCCTCTGCCTGATAGGCGCGAGCCTCACGCAGGATTTCGCGAAAGATTTCGTAACACACGGTTTCCGGCGTCTTGAGCTTGCCACGCCCCTGACAGGCGTTGCACGGCTCGCACAAGACCTGTTCAAGGCTTTCGCGGGTGCGCTTGCGGGTCATCTGCACCAGGCCCAGCTCGGTGATACCGATGATGTTGGTCTTGGCGTGATCGCGTTCCAGTTGCTTCTCGAGCGTGCGCAGCACCTGGCGCTGGTGCTCTTCATCTTCCATGTCGATGAAGTCGATGATGATGATTCCGCCGAGGTTGCGCAGGCGCAATTGACGGGCGATGGCCGTCGCGGCTTCGAGGTTGGTCTTGAAGATGGTTTCTTCGAGGTTGCGATGGCCGACGAACGCCCCGGTATTGACGTCGATGGTGCTCATGGCTTCCGCCGGGTCGACCACCAGATATCCGCCGGACTTGAGCGGGACCTTGCGTTCGAGGGCCTTCTGGATTTCGTCTTCGACGCCATACAGGTCGAAAATCGGCCGTTCGCCCGGGTAATGCTCCAGACGGTCGGCAATCTCCGGCATCAACTCGGCGACGAATTGCGTGGTCTTCTGGAAAGTTTCCCGGGAGTCGATGCGGATCTTCTCGATTTTCGGGCTGACCAGGTCACGCAGGGTGCGCAGCGCCAGACCGAGGTCTTCATAGATCACGCTGGGCGCGCTGATGGTTTTGATCTGGGCGCTGATCTGATCCCAGAGCCTTCGCAGGTAGCGGATGTCCATGAGGATTTCATCGGCGCCGGCACCTTCGGCTGCCGTACGCAGGATGAAACCGCCGGCCTCCTTGATACCTTCCTTGGCCACGCAATCGGTGACCACTTGCTTGAGGCGTTCGCGCTCGGCTTCGTCTTCGATCTTCAGGGAAATCCCGACATGGGCCGTGCGCGGCATGTACACCAGGTAGCGTGAAGGGATAGACAGCTGGGTGGTCAGGCGTGCGCCTTTGGAACCGATCGGGTCCTTGGTCACTTGCACCACCAGGCTCTGGCCTTCGTGCACCAGTGCGCTGATGCTCTCGACCGCCGGGCCTTCGCGCAGGGAAATTTCCGACGCATGAATGAACGCCGCACGATCCAGGCCGATATCGACGAAGGCCGCCTGCATCCCCGGCAATACCCGCACGACTTTGCCTTTATAGATGTTGCCGACGATCCCGCGCTTTTGCGTACGCTCGACGTGGACCTCTTGCAGGACACCGTTTTCGACCACCGCCACGCGCGACTCCATCGGCGTGATGTTGATCAGGATCTCTTCACTCATGGCAGGGTCTCGTTCAGGCATGTTCACGATAATGGCCGCATCTGTTCAGAACGTTGCTTAGTGTGCGTTCCGGGTTTGCCAACAGGGTATGCCGAAATGGCCGAGCAGTTCCGCGGTTTCGCAAAGCGGCAGTCCGACCACCGCTGAATAACTTCCATTGAGCCCGGCGACAAACACCGCACCCAGTCCTTGAATGCCATAACCGCCCGCCTTGTCCTGTGGTTCACCGCTGGCCCAGTAGGCCACGGCTTCATCACGACTGATATCCCGAAAGCGCACGCGACTGGTGACAACCCGGGATTCGCAACGCTCGCCATCAAGCACGGCAATCGCGGTCAGGACTTCATGCTCACACCCTGACAACATCATCAGCATGGCGCAGGCATCCGCTTGATCAACCGGTTTGCCGAGAATTTTTCCATCGAGCACCACGGCGGTATCGGCGCCCAGCACGCAGAACGGTTCGTCAGACACGACGCTGCCGCGCCCGGCCTCGGCCTTGCCGCGCGCCAGACGCTCGACATAGGCCGACGGGGATTCTTGATCTATAGGAGTTTCATCGATATCCGCACTGACGGCGGAGAACGGAACGCCGATCTGCGTGAGCAATTCACGCCGGCGTGGCGAGCCAGAGGCGAGGTACAACCGTTTCATCAAGACCTCTCCCTGTCTAATGCCTGAGCGAATTAATTGATTTTGTAGCGTCGACGCAATCCGCGCAAACCGAAACTGATCCAGGGCCAGAGCAATGCACTGACCAGTGCCGGCAGCACCAGCGCCAGCGTCGGCTGACGATTGCCGGTCAAGGCACTGAGCCAGAGTTGTACAAGCTGGGCGAGGCCGAAGATCACCAGGATCACCAGGCTCTGCTGCCACATCGGGAACATCCGCAGGCGTTGTTGCAGCGCCAGCACCAGATAGGTGATGAGCGTCAGGATCAAGGCATTCTGACCCAGCAAGGTACCGTAGAGCACGTCTTCAGCCAGCCCCAGGCAAAACGCCGTCACCATTCCGACGGTCTGCGGCAGGTTCAACGCCCAGAATGCCAGCAACAAGGCCAGCCACAGCGGACGCAGGATTTCCATGAATTGCGGCAGAGGTGAAACGCTCAGCAGCAGACCGACGGCGAACGTCAGCCAGACTATCCAGCCGTTTCGGGATGCTTTTACACCACCCATTATTCTCTCCCCACTGGAGTGGCCGGCGCGGAGACTGGCGGTTTGGCGGCAGGCTTCGCGGCAGCGGGTTGCGCCGTCGGCGGTTTAGCCGCCGCAGGATGCGTGGCCGCAGGTTTGGCTGGCGTGGTGGCTGGCTTGGCGGGTGCGGTGGCCGCAGGCGCCGCCGTAGCAGGAATCGCCGGTGCGGCAGCCGGTGCAGCGGGGACCGCGGGGCTGACCAGTTTCGGAACCGTCGCCGGAATGGTCGGCCCACCGCCCTGTGCATCCAGGCTTTCCTGGGCCTGGGCAGCGGCGTTGACGCGTTCTTCGGCGGTCCGGTTGTCGCTGAACACCAGCAACAGGTAGCGGCTGCGGTTCAAGGCGGCGGTCGGAACGGCGCGGACAATGGCAAACGGCTGGCCGGAGTCGTGAATCACTTCCTTGACCGTCGCCACCGGGTACCCGGCCGGAAAACGTTGGCCGAGGCCGGAGCTGACCAGCAAGTCGCCTTCCTTGATGTCGGCGGTATCGGCCACATGCCGCAACTCGAGGCGCTCCGGGTTGCCGGTGCCGCTGGCGATCGCCCGCAAACCGTTACGGTTCACCTGCACCGGGATGCTGTGGGTGGTGTCGGTCAGCAACAGGACGCGGGAGGTGTAGGGCATCAACTCGACCACCTGGCCCATCAGGCCGCGGGCGTCGAGTACCGGCTGACCGAGGACCACACCGTCGCGCTCACCTTTGTTGATGATGATGCGATGGGTGAAGGGGTTGGGGTCCATGCCGATCAACTCGGCCACTTCGACCTTCTCGTTGACCAGTGCCGAAGAGTTGAGCAACTCGCGCAGCCGAACGTTCTGCTCGGTCAGGGCGGCAAGCTTCTGCATGCGCCCCTGCAACAGCAGGTTCTCGGTCTTGAGTTTTTCGTTTTCGGCGACGAGTTCGGTCCGGCTGCCAAATTGACTGGCAACGCCTTCCCACAGTCGTCCGGGCAGGTCGGTGATCCAGTAGGCGTCCATCAGCACCAGCGACATCTGGCTGCGTGCAGGCTTGAGCAGACTGAAACGGGCATCGACCACCATCAGCGCGACCGATAGCACGACCAGCACCAACAGGCGCACGCCCAGTGAAGGGCCCTTGGTGAAAAGCGGTTTAATAAGCCGCTCCTCCCAGGCAAATGTTCTGTTTATTCATACGGCAGCAATCCGGCCTGGATGCAGACTGACAGAAGATAAACGCGAACAGGCAGCACTGCAAAGTGCCGCCTGCGCGCTCAACAGCATAGAAGCGATCCGGCGACTTATTCGCTGGAAAGCAGGTCCATGGTGTGTTTATCCATCATTTCCAATGCACGGCCACCGCCGCGAGCAACGCAGGTCAGCGGGTCTTCGGCAACGATCACCGGCAGACCGGTTTCCTGGGCCAGCAACTTGTCCAGGTCACGCAGCAAGGCGCCACCACCGGTCAGTACCAGGCCGCGCTCGGCGATGTCGGAAGCCAGTTCCGGAGGCGATTGCTCCAGGGCGCTTTTCACGGCCTGAACGATGGTTGCCAGGGACTCTTGCAGAGCTTCCAGCACTTCGTTGGAGTTCAGGGTGAATGCGCGTGGAACGCCTTCGGCCAGGTTACGGCCACGAACGTCGACTTCGCGAACTTCGCCGCCCGGGTAGGCCGTGCCGATTTCCTGCTTGATGCGCTCGGCGGTGGATTCACCGATCAGGCTGCCGTAGTTGCGACGCACGTAGGTGATGATCGCTTCGTCGAAGCGGTCGCCGCCAACGCGGACGGATTCGGCGTAAACCACACCGTTCAGGGAGATCAGCGCGATTTCGGTGGTACCGCCACCGATATCCACGACCATCGAACCGCGAGCTTCTTCAACCGGCAGGCCGGCACCGATCGCAGCGGCCATTGGCTCTTCGATCAGGAACACTTCACGGGCACCGGCACCGAGGGCCGACTCACGGATGGCGCGACGCTCAACCTGGGTGGATTTGCATGGAACGCAGATCAACACGCGCGGGCTAGGCTGCAGGAAGCTGTTTTCGTGAACCTTGTTGATAAAATACTGCAGCATTTTTTCGCACACGCTGAAGTCGGCGATCACGCCGTCCTTCATCGGACGAATGGCAGCAATGTTGCCCGGAGTACGGCCGAGCATGCGCTTGGCTTCGGTGCCGACAGCAACGACACTTTTCTGGTTACCGTGTGTCCGAATGGCCACAACGGAGGGCTCATTCAGGACGATACCGCGCTCGCGCACGTAAATAAGGGTGTTGGCAGTGCCCAGGTCAATGGAAAGATCGCTGGAAAACATGCCACGCAGTTTCTTGAACATGGGAAAGGGACCCTAGGCAACGCGTGGGTAAAAAAGTGCGGCAAACTCTAACAACGACAGGGATTTTGGGCAAGGCGCCAATATGTTAAATTGGACGCTTTTCTGTGCACCAAGCCCCACAATCGCGGCCTTATGACCGTAGAAGTGCGGTAGTGTTCCGACAATCTAACACACGGACGCGGTCCGTTTTGTTTTCCACTGGAGAATCCCAATGGCGCTAGAACGCTCCGACGTGGAAAAAATCGCTCATCTGGCCTGTCTGGGCCTCAATGATGCCGATCTTCCACACATCACTTCGGCCCTCAACAGCATTCTCGGGCTGGTCGACGAAATGCAGGCGGTCAATACCGACGGTATCGAACCGCTGGCCCACCCACTGGAAGCCAGCCAGCGCCTGCGCGCGGACGTCGTGACCGAGACCAATAACCGCGAGGCCTACCAGTCCATCGCACCAGCGGTCGAAAACGGCCTGTACCTGGTTCCGAAAGTCATCGACTAAAGGGAAAGAGCCTGCAATGCATCAATTGACTCTGGCCGAGATCGCCCGCGGACTCGCCGATAAAAAGTTTTCCTCCGAAGAGCTGACCAAAGTCCTGCTGGCGCGCATCGCCCAGCTCGATCCACAGCTCAACAGTTTCATCAGCCTCACCGAAGACCTGGCGCTGACGCAGGCGAAAGCCGCTGACGCCCGTCGGGCCAATGGTGAGAGCGGCGCCCTGCTCGGCGCGCCGATCGCCCACAAAGACCTGTTCTGCACCCAGGGCATTCGCACCAGTTGCGGCTCGAAGATGCTCGACAACTTCAAGGCACCGTACGACGCCACTGTCGTCGCCAAGCTGGCTGCCGCCGGGGCCGTGACCCTGGGCAAGACCAACATGGACGAATTCGCCATGGGTTCGGCCAACGAGTCGAGCTACTACGGCGCGGTGAAAAACCCGTGGAACCTGGAACACGTGCCGGGCGGCTCGTCCGGTGGTTCGGCGGCGGCGGTGGCCGCTCGTCTGTTGCCGGCAGCCACCGGCACCGACACCGGCGGTTCGATCCGTCAGCCGGCGGCCCTGACCAACCTCACCGGCCTGAAACCGACGTACGGTCGCGTTTCGCGTTGGGGCATGATCGCCTACGCCTCCAGCCTCGATCAGGGCGGCCCGTTGGCGCGCACGGCCGAAGACTGCGCGATTTTGTTGCAAGGTATGGCCGGCTTCGATCCGAACGACTCCACCAGCATCGATGAACCCGTGCCAGACTACAGCGCCAGCCTCAACGGCTCGCTGCAAGGCCTGCGCATCGGTGTGCCGAAGGAATACTTCAGCGCCGGTCTCGACCCGCGCATCGCCGAACTGATCCACAACAGCATCAAGGAGCTGGAAAAGCTCGGTGCCGTGATCAAGGAAATCAGCCTGCCGAACATGCAGCACGCGATTCCTGCGTACTACGTGATCGCCCCGGCGGAAGCCTCTTCCAACCTGTCGCGTTTCGACGGCGTACGTTTCGGCTATCGCTGCGAAGACCCGAAAAACCTCGAAGACCTGTACAAGCGCTCCCGTGGCGAAGGTTTCGGCGCGGAAGTGCAGCGCCGGATCATGGTCGGTGCCTACG
The DNA here is from genome assembly GCF_058986625.1 of Pseudomonas sp. GW821-FHT07G06. NCBI lineage: Bacteria > Pseudomonadati > Pseudomonadota > Gammaproteobacteria > Pseudomonadales > Pseudomonadaceae > Pseudomonas > Pseudomonas sp. GW821-FHT07G06. The sequence goes on along the minus strand of NZ_JBYSVW010000004.1, from coordinate 174,739 downwards.
CGTTGTCCGCCGGTTACTACGATGCCTATTACCTCAAGGCGCAGAAGATCCGTCGCCTGATCAAGAACGACTTCATGGCGGCCTTTAATGAGGTCGACATCATCCTCGGCCCAACCACGCCGAACCCGGCCTGGAAGCTCGGCGCCAAGAACAGCGACCCGGTCGCTGCGTACCTGGAAGACGTCTACACCATTACCGCCAACCTCGCCGGCCTGCCGGGCCTGTCGATGCCGGCGGGTTTTGTCGACGGTCTGCCGGTTGGCGTGCAACTGCTCGCCCCGTATTTCCAGGAAGGTCGCCTGTTGAACGTTGCCCACCAGTATCAGTTGAACACTGACTGGCACACCCGCACCCCAACCGGCTTCTGAGGAGACACACATGCAATGGGAAGTCGTGATCGGGCTGGAGATTCACACCCAGCTCACCACCCGGTCGAAAATCTTTTCCGGTAGTTCCACCACGTTCGGTTCCGAGCCGAACACCCAGGCCAGCCTGGTAGACCTGGGCATGCCCGGCGTGCTGCCGGTGCTGAACCAGGAAGCGGTGCGCATGGCGGTGATGTTCGGTCTGGCGATTGACGCCGAGATCGGCCAGCACAACGTGTTCGCCCGTAAAAACTACTTCTACCCGGACCTGCCCAAGGGCTACCAGATCAGCCAGATGGAATTGCCGATCGTCGGCAAGGGCCACCTGGACATCGCCCTGGAAGACGGCACGGTCAAACGTGTCGGCATCACCCGCGCGCACCTTGAAGAAGACGCTGGCAAAAGCCTGCACGAAGAATTCAGTGGCGCCAGCGGCATCGACCTGAACCGTGCCGGCACGCCGTTGCTGGAAATCGTTTCCGAACCGGACATGCGCAGCGCCAAGGAAGCCGTGGCTTACGTCAAGGCGATCCACGCGCTGGTGCGCTACCTGGGCATCTGCGACGGCAACATGGCCGAAGGCTCGCTGCGTTGCGACTGCAACGTATCGATCCGTCCGAAAGGCCAGGTCGAGTTCGGTACTCGCTGCGAGATCAAGAACGTCAACTCGTTCCGCTTCATCGAAAAAGCGATCAACAGCGAAATCCAGCGTCAGATCGAGTTGATCGAAGACGGCGGCAAGGTGATCCAGCAGACCCGTCTGTACGATCCGAACAAGGACGAAACCCGTCCGATGCGCAGCAAAGAGGAAGCCAACGACTACCGTTACTTCCCTGATCCGGACCTGCTGCCTGTCGTGATCGAAAACACCTTCCTCGACGACGTGCGCGCCACCCTGCCGGAATTGCCGCCGCAGAAGCGCGAGCGTTTCCAGGAGCAGTTCGGTCTGTCGGTCTACGACGCCAGCGTCCTGGCCACCAGCCGCGAGCAAGCCGATTACTTCGAGAAAGTCGCAAGCATCGGCGGCGACGCCAAGCTGGCGGCGAACTGGGTGATGGTCGAGTTGGGCAGCCTGCTCAACAAGCAAGGCCTGGACATCGAACAGTCGCCGGTTTCCGCCGAGCTCCTGGGCGGCATGCTGCTGCGCATCAAGGACAACACCATCTCCGGCAAAATCGCCAAGGTCGTGTTCGAAGCGATGGCCAACGGCGAAGGCAGTGCGGACGAGATCATCGACAAGCGCGGTCTCAAGCAAGTGACCGACACTGGCGCGATCTCGGCGGTACTGGACGAAATGCTCGCGGCCAACGCCGAGCAGGTCGAACAATACCGTGCGGCAGACGAAGCCAAACGCGGCAAGATGTTCGGCTTCTTCGTCGGCCAGGCCATGAAAGCCTCCAAAGGCAAGGCCAACCCGCAACAGGTCAACGAACTGCTGAAAAGCAAGCTCGAAGGCTGATGAGAATGGAGCCAGCCCGGCAATCTGGCTCCATTCCCCTGTGGGAGCGGGCTTGCTCGCGAATGCTGTTCGGCACTCAACACAAAGTTGACTGTCAGAATGCATTCGCGAGCAAGCCCGCTCCCACATTTGTTTTTTGGAACGCCCAAATGAAACGTCTGCTCGGCGCCTGCGCCCTCCTCTCGCTCCTGGCCGGTTGCGCCAGCACCGACACCGTCGACCCGCACGGCTACGACAAAACCGGCGTGGCGTCGTACTACGGCTCCAAACACCAAGGCAAACGCACCGCTAGCGGCGAGCGTTTCAACAAGAATTCCATGACCGCCGCCCATCGCCAGCTACCCTTCGGTACACGGGTGAAGGTCACTAATCTGAATAACGACAAGTCCTGCGTGGTACGCATCAATGATCGCGGGCCGCACACCCGTGGCCGCCTGATCGACCTGTCCCAGGAAGCCGCCGAGCGCCTGGGCATGCTGCGCAGCGGCACCGCGCGGGTTCGCGTGCAAGCCCTCGACGACTGACCGATGGAGCCCCGACCATTTTCGGATTAGCCGATTTACCCCTGATCAGCGTGATCGAATTGCTCAGCGGATTGCTCCTGCTGATTGTCGGCGCCGAATTGATGGTGCGCGCCGCCGTACGCATCGCCGCGCGGTTGCACATACGTCCGCTGATCATCGGCCTGACCATCGTCGCCCTCGGCAGCAGCGCACCGCAAATGGCGGTCAGCCTGCAGGCGACCCTGGCGCACAACGCCGACATCGCCGTCGGCAGCGTGATCGGCAGCAGCATTTTCAACATCCTCGTCACCCTTGGGCTGTCCGCCCTGATCATTCCATTGCGGGTTTCCCGGCAATTGGTGCGTCTGGATATTCCACTGATGATCGGTGCCAGCCTGCTGGTGTTCGTACTCGCCTGGAATGAAGAACTGACCCGTGTCGACGGCGTGATGCTGCTGACGGCACTGGCGATTTACCTGGGGTTGCTGCTACGCCAGTCGCGGCACTCGACGCGCCCGGTATCGAGCCATGACCATCATGCGCAAGCGCCATGGCTGAGCAGCCTGCTGATGATCGTCGCCGGGCTGGCGATGCTGGTGTACGCCGGGCACTTGCTGCTGGGCGCTGCGGTTGCGGTCGCCACCGATCTCGGGTTGTCGGAGCGAATCATCGGCCTGACCATCGTCGCCGTCAGCACCTCACTGCCTGAGCTCGCCACTTCGTTGATCGCGGCAATGCGCGGCGAGCGCGATATCGCCGTGGGCAACGTGATTGGCAGCAACCTGTTCAACCTCCTGGGTGTGCTCGGCTTTACCGCGCTGGTGGCGCCATCGCCGCTGTCGGTGTCACCCAACGCCCTGGATTTCGACCTGCCGGTGATGCTCGGCGTCGCGGCGCTGTGCCTGCCGGTGTTCTACTCCGGCTACCGGGTGACCCGCGCCGAAGGCCTGCTGTTTCTGGGTCTGTACCTGGCGTATGGGCTGCACGTGGTGTCGTTCACCACCGGCATGCCACTGGCCGGCAAGCTGGAACACCTGATGCTGTTTTTCGTCCTGCCGGCGCTGGTGGCGTTTTTGCTGTTCACGTCGCTACGCGCCTGGCATCGCCAACACCATAAGAAGGAAGTCCCATGACCGAGAATAAAAAAACCGGCGTTGAAGTTCGTCGCCAAGTAATGGGCGACGCCTTCGTCGACCGCGCACTGGGCAATGCAACCGAGTTCACCCAGCCGCTGCAGGACTTTGTCAATGAACATGCCTGGGGCGGCGTCTGGAATCGCGAAGGCCTGCCGCTGAAAACCCGTAGCCTGATCACCCTCGCCGCCCTGACCGCACTCAAGTGCCCGCAGGAGTTGAAAGGTCACGTACGTGGCGCCTTGAACAACGGCTGCACCGTGGAGGAAATTCGCGAAGCGTTGCTGCATTGCGCGGTGTATGCCGGCGTGCCGGCGGCGATCGATGCGTTCAGGGCGGCGCAGGAAGTGATCGATACCTATCAGAAGCCGGAATAATTTGTAGGAGCTGCCGAAGGCTGCGATCTTTTGATCTACAGCGTCCTCGAATACGCCAAAAAGCCAAGATCAAAAGATCGCAGCCTTCGGCAGCTCCTACATCCATCCGCCCAATTGCAATACGAAGATCCCCACATTGGTGGTGACCGCCGCCATCAGCGTGGTGATCACGATAATCGCCGCCGCCAGTTCATGATTGCCCTCGGCCGCCCGCGCCATCACAAAACTGGCAGCGGCGGTCGGGCTGCCGAAGTACAGAAACAGAATGCCCAATTCCGCGCCGCGAAAACCCCACAACCACGCACCCAACGTCGCCAGCACCGGCAAGCCGATCATCTTCACCAGGCTTGAACTCAGCGCCATGTTGCCGCTTTTGCGCAGCGCCGCCATGGACAAGGTGCCGCCGATGCAGATCAGTGCCAGTGGCAAGGTGGTTTGTGCCAGATACTGGCCGGAGGTCTCCAGCCACCCTGGCAAGCCGATCTTGAAATAGGCGAAGGGCGCCGCCGCCATCACGCTGATGATTAGCGGATTGCTGAACACGCTTTTGCAGATGCTCCACGGATCGGATTTGATCACCGGGCTGTACACCGCCAGGACGATGGTCGAGAGCGTGTTGTAAAACAGGATCACCAGCGCCGCGAGGATCGCCCCGAGGGAAATCCCGTAGTCGCCGTACATGCTGGCCGCCAGCGCCAGGCCGATCACTCCGTTGTTGCCGCGAAAGGCGCCCTGGGTGTAGATCCCCCGATCTTCCCGCGGACATTTCCAGATCGCCCAGCCCCAGGCGATGGCAAAGCCCACAAGGGTCGCGAGGGAGAAATAGATCAGCAGCGCCGGCTGCAACGCCGCGTGCAGGTCGGCATGCAGGATACCCAGAAACAGCAGCGCCGGCATGGTGACATTGAACACCAGGGCCGACGCCGTGTGGATGAAGTTGTCGTTGATCCAGTCGATGCGCTTGAGCAGCACACCCAGAAACAGCATGGCGAATACCGGCGCGGTGATGTTCAGGGTTTCGAGGAAAATTGCCAGCATGCCGGAGAGGACCTTGGGGTGGGCGTCGTTAGGGGGCTAATGATAAGCCACACCGAGCACATTAAGATCAAAAGATCGCAGCCTGCGGCAGCTCCTACAGGGGAACGCGTGTTCTGTAGGAGCTGCCGCAGGCTGCGATCTTTTCCAGGCAACACAGTCTCAGGTAATCGGCGCCGGGTTGAACAGGGTGATGTCGTTATGCAGCTTGTGCTGCTCCGCCCACGTCTGCTTCTTGCCGCTCGCCACGTCCAGATAGTAGTGGAACAACTCCCAGCCCAGCTCCTCGATCGAAGCGCGGCCGGTGGCAATGCGCCCGGCGTCGATGTCGATCAGGTCCGGCCAACGCTGCGCCAATTCAGTCCGGGTCGACACCTTCACCACCGGTGCCATGGCCAGCCCATAAGGCGTGCCGCGACCGGTGGTGAACACATGCAGGTTCATCCCCGCCGCCAGTTGCAGCGTCCCGCAGACAAAGTCGCTGGCCGGGGTCGCGCAGAAGATCAGGCCTTTGCGCTTGAAACGCTCGCCAGGGCCGAGCACGCCGTTGATCGCGCTGCTGCCGGACTTGACGATCGAGCCCAGGGACTTCTCGACGATGTTCGACAGCCCGCCCTTCTTGTTGCCCGGCGTGGTATTGGCGCTGCGGTCCGCTTCGCCCTTGGCCAGGTAACGGTCGTACCAGTCCATCTCCCGCACCAGTTCCTGGGCGACGTCCTGGTTTTCCGCACGGGAGGTCAGCAGGTAAATGGCATCGCGCACTTCGGTGACTTCGGAAAACATCACCGTCGCACCGGCCCGCAACAACAGGTCCGAGGCGTAACCCAGCGCCGGGTTGGCGGTGATGCCGGAGAACGCATCACTGCCGCCACACTGCATGCCGAGAATCAGCTCGGACGCCGGCACGGTTTCCCGGCGACGTTGATCAAGCTTCTTCAATCGGGTTTCGGCCAGCGCCATGATCTGCTCGATCATCTCGGTGAAGCCGTGGCTGGCGTCCTGCAAGCGGTACAGCCATGGCTCGCTCAAATCCACCGAACTGTCGTTCTCGTGCATCACCTGCCCGGCCTGCAATTTCTCGCAGCCCAGGCTGATCACCAGCGCTTCTCCGCCCAGGTTCGGGTTGCGTGCCAGGTTGCGCACCGTGCGAATCGGGATGTAAGCATCGGTCGCGGTGATCGCCACGCCACAGCCGTAACTGTGGGTCAACGCCACCACGTCATCGACGTGCGGGTACTTGGGCAGCAACTCGGCCTTGATGCGCTTGACCGCATGATCGAGCACGCCGGTCACACATTGCACGGTGGTGGTGATGCCGAGAATATTGCGCGTACCGACGGTGCCGTCGGCGTTGCGATAACCCTCGAAGGTGAAGCCTTCCAGCGGTGCTTGGGCCGCGGGCACGTCGGTGGACAACGGCAGGCTGTCCAGCGGTGGCGCGGTCGGCATGCGCAGTTGATCTTCCTTGACCCAACTGCCGCGGGGAATCGGCTGCAAGGCGTAGCCAATGACCTGGCCGTAACGAATCACCTGGCCGCCCTCGGGAATGTCTTCCAGGGTGACCTTGTGGCTCTGTGGCACGAAGTCCACGGTGACCAGGCCGTCGGCAAATTCGGTACCGGCCGGTACGCCCTGATCGTTGACCACGATCACTACGTTATCCCGCTCGTGCAGGCGGATGTAGCGCGGCGAGTCGGAATGTTCAATCAACTGCATGACGCCGCTCCTCAGGAATGCGCTTGAGACAATTTGCCAGGGGCTTCAGTACCATTCGCGGGTGGCTCTTTGAGCACCACACGCTTGATCGGACCCACGATCACCAGGTAGCTGAACACCGCGACCAGCGCGTTGCAACCGACGAACACCAGCGCCCACTTGAACGAACCGGTGGAGCTGATGATGTAGCCGATGACGATCGGGGTGGTGATCGAAGCCAGGTTACCGAAGGTGTTGAACAGGCCACCGCTCAGACCGGCGATCTGCTTGGGCGAAGTATCGGACACCACGGCCCAGCCCAGTGCGCCAACGCCTTTGCCGAAGAACGCCAGGGCCATGAAGCCGACGACCATCCACTCCACGTCTACATAGTTGCAAGCCACGATGCTACTGGAAACCAGCAGGCCGGCAATGATCGGTGCCTTGCGGGCGAAGGTCAGGGAATGGCCTTTGCGCAGCAGGTAATCGGAAATCACCCCGCCGAGCACACCACCGATAAACCCGCAGATCGCTGGCAACGAAGCAATGAAACCGGCCTTGAGGATGGTCATGCCGCGCTCCTGCACCAGGTACACCGGGAACCAGGTCAGGAAGAAGTAAGTGATGCCGTTGATGCAGTACTGGCCCAGGTACACGCCGAGCATCATGCGGTTGGTCAGCAGCTGACGGATGTAGTCCCACTTCGGACCGTCGGCCTTCCTGCCTTTGTCCTTGTCCTGGTCCATGTCGACCATGCCGCCGTTGTCGGCGATGTGCTTGAACTCGGCATCGTTGATCATCGGATGCTGGCGCGGGCTGTAGATCACTTTCAGCCAGATCCCGGAGAAGATGATGCCGATCACGCCCATGACGATGAACACATGCTGCCAGCCGAAGCTGTAGACGATCCAGCCCATCAGCGGTGCGAACAACACAGTGGCAAAGTATTGCGCCGAGTTGAAGATCGCCGAAGCGGTGCCGCGTTCAGCGGTCGGAAACCAGGCCGCCACGATGCGCGCGTTGCCGGGGAAAGATGGCGCTTCGGCCAGGCCGACCAAAAAGCGCAGCATGAACAGCGCAACCACCGCGGTGGACATGCCGAATTCGCCGACATAACCCTGCAAGACAGTGAACAGCGACCAGGTGAAGATGCTCAGTGCATAGATTTTTTTCGAACCGAAACGGTCCAGCAACCAGCCACCGGGGATTTGCCCGGCCACGTAGGCCCAACCGAATGCGGAGAAGATGTAGCCGAGGGTAACGGCGTCGATGCCCAGGTCTTTTTGCAGGCTCGAGCCGGCGATGGCGATGGTCGCGCGGTCGGCGTAGTTGATCGTGGTCACCAGAAACAGCATGAGCAGGATCAAATAGCGGACGTGAGTCGGCTTGGTCGATTGCATGTTGATGTACTCCCACTGATTATTTTTATGCGCGGGTGAATCTTGTGTCCTGTAGGAGCTGCCGCAGGCTGCGATCTTTTGATCTTTAGCGCCATCAAAGGCACCGACAATCAAGATCAAAAGATCGCAGCCTGCGGCAGCTCCTACAGGGTGTTGCGTTTACGAACCGATGTAGCTGGTCTTCACGACCGTGTAGAACTCTTGCGCATAGCGACCTTGCTCACGTGATCCATAGGATGAACCTTTACGCCCACCGAACGGAACGTGGTAATCCACACCGGCGGTCGGCAGGTTGACCATCACCATCCCGGCCTGGGAATGGCGCTTGAAGTGGTTGGCGTATTTCAGCGAGGTGGTGGCAATGCCCGCCGACAGCCCGAACTCGGTGTCGTTGGCCATGGCCAGCGCAGCTTCGTAATCGGCGACGCGGACGATGTTGGCCACCGGGCCGAAGATCTCTTCGCGGCTGATGCGCATCGACGCTTCACTGTCGGCAAACAGGGTCGGCGCGAGGAAGTAGCCCTCGGTGTCGCAGGTCACCAGACCACCGCCGCTGACCAGACGTGCACCTTCGGACTGGCCGATGTCGATGTACTTCATGTCCTGTTCAAGTTGCGCTTGCGAGACCACCGGACCGATATCGGTGCCAGCCTTCAACGCATGGCCGACCTTGATCGACTTCATGCGTTCGGCCATGGCTTCGACGAACCGGTCGTGAATCCCGGCGGTGACGATGAAGCGGCTGGATGCGGTGCAACGCTGGCCGGTGGAATAGAACGCGCTCTGTACCGACAGCTCGACCGCCTGCTTGAGGTCGGCATCGTCGAGAATGATCTGCGGGTTCTTGCCGCCCATCTCCAGCTGCACCTTGGCCTGGCGCGATACACAATTGACGGCGATCTGGCGACCCACGCCCACAGAACCGGTGAAGCTGATGCCATCGACCTTCGGGCTGTTGACCAGCGCTTCGCCAACTACGCGACCGCTGCCCATCACCAGGTTGAACACGCCGGCCGGGAAACCGGCTCGGGAGATGATTTCCGCCAGGGCCCAGGCGCAACCCGGTACCAGGTCCGCCGGCTTGAGCACGACGCAGTTGCCGTAGGCCAGGGCCGGAGCGATTTTCCACGACGGGATCGCGATCGGGAAGTTCCACGGGGTGATCAGACCGACCACGCCCAAGGCTTCGCGCGTGACTTCAACGTTGACGCCCGGACGCACCGACGGCAGGTAGTCGCCGGACAGACGCAGGCATTCACCGGCGAAGAATTTGAAGATGTTGCCGGCGCGGGTCACTTCACCAATGGCTTCCGGCAGGGTCTTGCCCTCTTCCCGGGCCAGCAGGGTGCCGAGTTCTTCGCGACGGGCGAGGATTTCAGTGCCGACTTTATCCAGGGAATCGTGGCGCGCCTGGATGCCGGAAGTGGACCACGCCGGGAACGCTGCACGGGCGGCGTCGATGGCTGCGTTGACCTGGGCCAGGTCAGCCTTGGCGTAATCGCCGATGGCATCGGTCAGTTCGGACGGGTTGATGTTGGTCGAGTAATCGCCGCCGGAAACCCACTCGCCGTTGATGTAGTTATCGAAACGCTTTGCATCTGCCACTTTAAGATCTCCTCACGCAAAAAGCCGCTGATTGCTCAGCGGCCTTACTTAATCGGATGTGTTACTGCGCACCCTGCTTGTCGATCAGCGCGGCGAGCATTTCGTACTCTTCGCCGGTCAGATCGGTCAGCGGTGCACGCACAGGACCGGCGTCGTAGCCGGCAATTTTTGCCCCGGCCTTGACGATGCTCACGGCATAACCGGCCTTGCGGTTACGGATGTCCAGGTACGGCAGGAAGAAGTCGTCGATGATCTTGCCGACGGTGACGTGATCTTCGCGTGCGATCGCGTGGTAGAAATCCATCGCGGTTTTCGGGATGAAGTTGAACACCGCCGAGGAGTAGACCGGCACGCCCAGTGCCTTGTAGGCCGCGGCGTAGACTTCGGCGGTCGGCAGACCACCCAGGTAGCTGAAGCGATCACCGAGGCGACGACGGATCGACACCATCAACTCGATGTCACCCAGGCCATCCTTGTAGCCGATCAGGTTCGGACAGCGCTCGGCCAGGCGTTCCAGCAGCGGCGCGGTCAGGCGGCAGACGTTACGGTTGTAGACCACCACGCCGATGTTGACCGATTTGCACACGGCTTCAACGTGGGCGGCAACGCCGTCCTGGCTGGCTTCGGTCAGGTAGTGCGGCAGCAGCAACAGGCCCTTGGCGCCCAGACGCTCGGCTTCCTGTGCGTATTCGATGGCCTGGCGGGTCGAACCGCCCACGCCGGCCAGGATTGGCACGCTGGTGGCGCAAGTGTCGACCGCCGTCTTGATGATTTCCGAATATTCGCTGGCCGCCAGAGAGAAGAACTCACCGGTGCCGCCCGCGGCGAACAGCGCCGAGGCGCCGTATGGGGCCAGCCATTCGAGACGCTTGATGTAGCCAGCGCGGTGGAAATCGCCCTGGGCATTGAAATCGGTGACCGGGAAAGACAGCAGACCGGAAGAGAGGATGGACTTCAGTTCTTGTGGATTCATTATTCGAACACCCTGGATAGCGACGTTGTGTGAGAAAACCGTTCAGCCTGCGCTGAAGTTGTAGGTCATCGTACAACTTAAAATACAACCGTCAACTGCATTTCATCGTTGAGGGTGGAAATTGTTCCACAAGCAGGGTCACAAGCCCACGTTTATAGGCCTTTCAGCGTTGAGAGAAGAAATGGAATGTGCAGCGCATTCACAGTAGAGGAGATACGTTGTCGGAAGATCAATCAGCAACTGGCTGAAGAATGCGGCGTGCTTGCGGCCCAATCGCGAGCAGGCTCGCTCCCACAGGGGATCTCCTGCGCACACAAAAACCTGTGAACATCCGCAATCAACTGTGGGAGCGAGCCTGCTCGCGATGACGGATTACCAGACGATGAATCGCCTGAAGCGGTAAGACTAACCCCGCTGCGCCTCAGCCTCTTCATGGGCATGGCGCAACCGCTCACGACTGTTGGTCAGGTGCAAACGCATGGCGGCCCGGGCCGCATCGGAATCCTGACGGGCAATGGCGTCGTAGATTTCCTCGTGCTCACGGCTCAGGCGACCCATGTAGTGTTGCTGGTCGTCATGGGCCAGGCGCGCGGAATTCAACCGTGTACGCGGGATAATGCTGGTGCCCAGGTGGGTCATGATGTCGGTGAAATAACGGTTGCCGGTGGACAGCGCGATTTCGAGGTGGAAGGCGAAGTCCGAAGCCACGGCGTCACTGGCGTGGGCGGCGCTTTCATTCAACGCATCGAGGGCGGCGCGCATGTTGGCCAGTTGTTCCGGACTGCGACGTTGCGCCGCCAGCCCGGCAGACTCCACTTCGAGGCTGATACGCAACTCCAGGATCGCCAGCACATCGCGCAAGGTCACCACGGTCGCCGGGTCGATACGAAAGCCACTCGGGCTCGGCGTATCGAGCACGAAGGTGCCGATGCCATGGCGGGTTTCCACCTGGCCGGCCGCCTGCAGACGGGATATCGCTTCGCGCACCACCGTGCGACTGACACCATGGGCATCCATGATGGCCGACTCGGTGGGCAACTTGTCGCCACGCTTGAGATGACCGTCGCGGATCTGCTCGGACAGCACCGTCACCAGTTCCTGAGCGAGGCTGCGGCGCTTGCGTGGGAGGCGTGGTGTGTCGATCGGGTTTTCCATGGTGTACATCGGTCTCGAAAAGTTCGGCGGCTGAAAGCGCATCATAGCGCAACGCGGTTGTACGATCACCCATCCCCCTGTCCCTCCGTAGGAGCTGCCGCAGGCTGCGATCTTTTGACTTTGCCTTTCAAGATCAAAAGATCGCAGCCTGCGGCAGCTCCTACCGGGGGCGGAGGTGTTTACGCGGTCACGGCCTGGTCCACCAGATGGCCATTCTCGATACGAACATGCCGCGGATGGAAGCGCTTGAGGCTGCTGCGATGGCCGACGCTGACAATGCTCAACCCCGGCAATTCATCGATCAGCGCTTGATACAGCGTGGCCTCGTCTTCTTCGTCCATCGCCGAGGTCGCTTCGTCCATGTACAGCCATTGCGGTGCATAAAGCAGCGCACGGGCAAAGGCCAGGCGCTGCTGCTCACCCGGAGACAACATGCGCTGCCAGTGGTTGGCTTCGTCGAGACGGGCTATCAGGTGCGGCAAACGACAGGTTTCCAGCACCTGCACGTAGCGCTCGTTCGGATAGGTATCGCCGGGCTGTGGATAACTGAGGACATCACGCAGAGTGCCAATCGGCAGATACGGTTTTTGCGGCAGGAACAGGTAACGCGCCGATGGCAGGCGAATACTGCCGTGGCCGGCCGGCCACAGATGTCCCATTGCCCGCAGCAGGGTCGACTTGCCGCTGCCGGAGCGGCCGCTGAGCATCACACGCTCGCCCTCCTCCACGGTCATGTCGGCGTTGGTCAGCAGGTGACGACCGTCCGCCAGGTCGAGGCCGAGGTTGTGCACCCTCAGGACGGAGCCCGAGTTCTGCACGTCGATGGCTGGCGCACGCTCTTCGTTGTCACGCATGGCCTGGTGGAAGCTCAGCAGACGATCGCAGGTGGCGCGCCAGGACGCGAGGCTCTGGTAGGCGCTGATGAACCAGCTGAAGCTTTCCTGCACATTGCCGAACGCCGAGCTGATCTGCATCAGTTCGCCCAGTTCGATCTTGCCGGAGAGGTAACGCGGCGAGGCAACGATGAACGGGAAGATGATGGCTGCCTGGCTGTAACCGGCGGTGAAAAACGTCAGACGCTTGGACACCTTCATGATGTCCCAGAAGTTATGCCAGACCATCCCGAAGCGATTGCTCAACCGACGATTTTCGTTCGGTTCGCCGTTGTACAACGCGATGCTTTCGGCATTCTCGCGAATCCGCACCATGGAGAAACGCAGGTCGGCTTCGAAGCGTTGTTGTTGGTTGTTCAGACCGATCAGGCGACGACCGATCAAATGCGTCAACCAACTGCCCACCACGGCGTAGACCAGCACGCACCAGAACATATAGCCGGGAATGGTGATGCCGAACACTTCGATACTGCCCGACACGCCCCACAGGATGATCGAGAACGACACCAGGCTGACGATATTGCGCAGCAGCCCGATACCCAGCTCAAGGGTGTTGGAGGTGAAGTTGTTGAGGTCTTCGGAAATCCGCTGGTCCGGGTTATCGGTGTAACCGCCCTGTTCCAGCTGGTAGTAGTTTTTGTCCGCCAGCCAACGGCTGAAATGCTTTTCAGTGAGCCACGCCCGCCAGCGGATCGTCAGCATCTGCGTCAGGTAGAGCCGATACACCGCGCCGACGATCGCCACCGCCGCAATCGCACAGAAATACAGGATCAGTTGCCAGAACGCGGCCTCGTCCTTCTTTTGCAGGGCGTTGTAGAAGTCCTTGTACCAGGTGTTGAACCACACCGAGATCCCCACGCTGATCAGCGACAGCGCAATCACCGCGATCAGCAGTGTCCAGGCCTTGACCTTCTCTTCACTGCGCCAGTAAGGCGTGATCATTGCCCACACTTTGCGAAAAAACTGCCCGCGCACGGCGTCGTTGACCGCGGAATACTCAGCGTTCTGATTCATGGATAAGGCTCGATAAAGAAAAGAACACGCACGAACCGATCATAGATGATCGGTTCGGTTTGTCGCGAGATACGGCCCGCATTCGTTCAGCGCAGGTTCAGCGGCGAACGGGGCGCTTCTGCAGTTTGCGCTGCAGGGTGCGGCGGTGCATGCCCAGGGCGCGGGCAGTGGCGGAGATGTTGCCTTCATGCTCGGTCAGCACCCGCTGGATGTGCTCCCACTGCAGGCGGTCCACGGACATCGGGTTTTCCGGCACCAGGCTGTCGAGGTCGGCGTGTTCGGACAGCAGCGCCGCCAGCACGTCGTCGGCGTCCGCCGGTTTGCACAGGTAGTTGCAGGCACCGCGCTTGATCGCCTCGACGGCGGTGGCAATGCTCGAATAGCCGGTGAGGATCACCACGCGCATTTCCGGGTCCATTTCCAGCAACTTGGGCAGCAGCACCAGGCCCGAATCGCCGTCCATTTTCAGGTCCAGGGCGGCGTAATCCGGCAGATCGGCCTTGGCCAGTTCCAGGCCTTCTTCGGCGGAACCGGCAGTACTGACGCGAAAACCGCGGCGGGCCATGGCGCGGGCCATGACGCGGGTGAATGTGGCGTCGTCATCGACCAGCAACAAATGCGGCAGTTCTTCGCCTTCGACTTGGATCTCTTCACTCATGTTCGTCTCCTCGGGCGACACGGGGAAGGCGCAGCTCGGTGAGCGTGCCGCCTTCCTCATGACTGTAGAGTTTCACTGAGCCGCCGGCGCGTGTCACGCTGGCCTTGCTCAAAAACAGGCCCAGGCCGAAACCTTTGCCCTTGGTGGTAAAAAACGGTTTGCCGATTTGCTCGGCGATGGCCAGCGGCACACCGGCGCCATGGTCACGGATGCTGATGGTGAGATTTTCCCAATCCCAGTCCAGCGTCACCTGCAGCCCTTCGGGGCAGGCGTCGGCAGCATTGTTCAGCAGATTCAGCAACGCCTGGGTCAAATCCGGCGGCGGCGCCATACGGGGTACCGGGCCCTGGCCAAGGCGCTGGAAACGATAGCTGGCTTCCGGGCGCATCAGGTGCCAGCGATTGAGGGCTTCATCAAGCCAGTCGGTGACGTCCTGCATCTCCACCGCCAACCGGCGATTGGCCTCCGCGGCGCGCACCAGATGCTGCAAGGTCTCTTTACACAGCTTGACCTGATCCTGCAGCACGCCCAGGTCATCCTGCAACATCGGGTCAGGGTGGTCCTGACGCATTTCCTTGAGTAGCACACTCATGGTCGCAAGCGGCGTGCCCAGTTCATGGGCGGCACCAGCGGCCTGGGTGGCGACGGCCAACAGTTGCTGATCGCGCAGGCCTTCTTCGCGACGAATGGCGCGCAGCTCTTCCTGACGACGCAGTTCTTCGGCCATGCGCGCGGCGAAGAACGTGATGACCGCCGCCGCGAGGGCAAAACTCAACCACATCCCGTACACCTGCAGGTTTTCCCGGGCGATGGGGAAGGTTTGCAGCGGATAGAACTGCGCCAGCAGCAGTGTGTACATCGTCAGCGCGATACCCGAGAGGATCACCGAATAACGCCATGGCAACGTCACGGCGGCAATGGTCAACGGCACCAGGTAATAGGAGACGAAGGGGTTGGTCGAACCACCGGAGAAATACAGCAATGCGCTGTGGATAAACAGGTCGCAAGCCAGTTGCACGGCGTATTCGAGCTCGGTCACCGGCCACGAGGTACGCAGGCGAATCGCTGTGAACACGCACAACAGCATCGAACAGGCGAGCGTCGCAGCCAGTTGAAACCAGGGCAGAGGCAACAGTTCGAGCCAGTAGGCCAGGCCCACGGAACCGGCCTGGGCGGCCAGCACCAATGTGCGGATGAATGTCAGCCGCCAGAGGTTCTGGCGAGTGGCGGAAGTGATTTGAACGGGGGCGAGCATGAGCTCTCCTGATGAGCGCTCCAGGCGGATCGCAGGGAGTATAACCAAGCACGGGGGCTGACAGGCAAAAGTGCGGCAAAAGGACACAGAGAAGCAGCTGCAAGTTTCAAGCTGCAAGCCACAAGATAAAAGCTTGTAGCTTGTAGCTTGTAGCTTGTAGCTTGTAGCTTGCAGCTTGTGGCTTGTGGCTTGTGGCTTGTGGCTTGCAGCTTGAAACTTGCCGCTGCTCCATAGAGTCTGATGGTTTCACGCAGGTCCGGACCATACCCCTGCGCACCTTTCAAGGAGCCTTCATGCACACATTCCGCCGCAGCGCCGCCCTCCTCGCCCTGAGTCTCGGCACCGTCGCCAGCCTCCCGGCCCTGGCCGCCGACGAACTGCATTACAACCAGATTTCCCTGCGCGCCGAAGTCAGTCAGGAAGTGGCCCGCGACCTGATGATCGTGACGCTCTACACCGAAGAACAGAACAGCGACCCGGCCAAACTCGCCGCCGACGTCAGCACCACCATGAACAAGGCGCTGGCCCAGGCCAAGCAGGTCAAGGACATCACCCTGCGTCAGGGCAGTCGCAACAGCTACCCGATCTACGACACCAAGGGCCAGAAAATCACCGGCTGGCGCGAGCGCGCCGAATTGCGCCTGGAAAGTTCGGACTTCGCCGCACTGTCGAAGTTGACCGGCGAACTGCTCACCGACCTGAAAATGGGCGGCATGGACTTCGCCATTGCCACCCCGACCCGCAAGGCCAGTGAAGACGCCCTGCTCAAGGACGCCGTGACCGCCTTCAAGGCCCGCGCCCAACTGGCCACCGATGCCCTCGGCGGCAAGGGCTACAAAATCGTCAACCTGAATCTCAACAGCAATGGTTATCCACAGCCTTACCTGCGCGCGCCGATGATGATGAAAGCGGCCGCCATGGACGCCGCCCCCGTGACACCGGATGTCGAAGCCGGCACCAGCCAGGTCAGCATGACCGCCGATGGCTCGATTGAAGTGCTGATGCCTTGAATCGATAGCCCGTAAACAAAAACGGCGGTCATTAAAATGATCGCCGTTTTTTTTGGCAGTTTTCAGGCATGAGCTATAACTGGATAGGTCCACCCGAGAAATGCCGTCGATTGGCCACTATCGGTGCAACAATAACCACTCTTATTCACGCCATGCCCACCCCACAATCCGGGGTATGAATAAGTAACACCCCCGCCCCACGCGGGAGCAACCCGAGGCAGGCGCGCACTGTAAAAGTGCGTCACTTGCACCGTAAAAACGCCGCGCAAACGGTCAAATGCGTCAGAAATTATACAAATGCGACATTAAGGTACGTTCGTGCCACCGTTTAAGGCTTGTAGTCACTCTGGATCTTGCATTGGGTATGGCCCCTGCATAAGTATCCGCAGGCACGACTCACGAGGTCGTCCTCTAATTCCAAAAATGACAACAAATCATGAGGCCACCATGCTTAAACAAGCGGTCATTCCGTTTTTAGTCGGCGCCAGCCTGTTGGCTAGTGCACCGTTCGCTCAAGCTGCGACTAACCTGGTGTTCTGCTCCGAAGGGAGCCCGGCCGGTTTCGATCCAGGTCAATACACCACCGGAACCGACTTCGACGCCTCTGCAGAAACCATGTTCAACCGCCTCACCCAGTTCGAGCGCGGCGGCACCGCTGTCATTCCAGGTCTGGCGACCAGCTGGGACGTCTCCGATGACGGCCTGACCTACACCTTCCATCTGCGTGAAGGTGTGAAGTTCCACACTACCCCGTACTTCAAGCCGACTCGTGAGTTCAACGCCGACGACGTGCTGTTCACCTTTAATCGCATGATTAACAAGGATGACCCGTTCCGCAAAGCGTACCCGACCGAATTCCCGTACTTCACCGACATGGGGATGGACACCAACATCACCAAGATCGATAAAGTCGACGACAAAACTGTCAAGTTCACCCTCAAGGACGTTGATGCCGCGTTCATCCAGAACATGGCCATGAGCTTCGCCTCGATCCAGTCCGCCGAGTACGCTGCCCAGCTGCTCAAGGAAGGCAAGGCCGCCGACATCAACCAGAAGCCGGTCGGCACCGGCCCGTTCGTGTTCAAGAGCTACCAGAAAGACTCCAACATCCGCTACACCGGGAACAAGGACTACTGGAAGCCTGACGACGTGAAGATCGACAACCTGATCTTCGCCATCACCACCGACCCGTCGGTACGTATCCAGAAGCTGAAGAAGAACGAGTGCCAGGTCACCCTGTTCCCTCGTCCGGCCGACCTGAAGGCGCTGAAAGAAGACAAGGACCTGAAACTGCCTGACCAGGCTGGTTTCAACCTGGGTTACATCGCCTACAACGTGATGCCCAAGGTCAAGGGTCAAACCGATGCCAACCCGCTGGCCGAGCTGAAAGTTCGCCAGGCACTGGACATGGCGGTCAACAAGCAACAAATCATCGACTCCGTGTACCAGGGCGCCGGCCAACTGGCCGTCAACGCCATGCCACCGACCCAGTGGTCCTACGACACCACCATCAAGGATGCGCCGTACAACCCTGAGAAAGCCAAAGAGCTGCTCAAGGAAGCGGGCGTGAAAGATGGCACCGAAATCGTTCTGTGGGCGATGCCGGTACAGCGTCCATACAACCCGAACGCCAAGCTGATGGCAGAAATGCTGCAGTCCGACTGGTCCAAGATCGGCCTCAAGGTCAAGATCCAGAGCTACGAGTGGGGCGAGTACATCAAGCGTTCCAAAGGTGGCGAGAACCAGGCGATGCTGATTGGCTGGAGCGGTGACAATGGTGATCCGGACAACTGGCTGAACGTGCTGTTCGGCTGCGACTCGCTGGAAGGCAACAACTTCTCCAAGTGGTGCGACAAGAAGTTCGACGACATCGTCAAGCAGGCCAAGCGCACTTCCGACCAGGCCAAGCGCACTGAACTGTACAAGCAGGCGCAACACGTCCTCAAAGATGCAGTTCCGATGACACCTATCGCTCACTCGACGGTGTTCCAACCCATGCGCGCCAACGTGCAGGACTTCAAGATCAGCCCATTTGGCTTGAACTCCTTCTACGGCGTCAGCGTCAGCAAATAAGGTTTTGCAACGGCGACGTTTTTGACGTCGCCGTTGCTTTATCTACCGAGCAAGCAGGAATTTGCCTACATCCCAATCCGCAGCTGGCTACAGCATCGGGTGAGGACGCGTTGCCATTTCCTACGAGTCTTTAGGACTCTACGCATTTACTGCCGGACCCGCGCCCCATACCGTCGGGATCCGACCAGTGCATGCGTGGGTCATCGGTTACTGCTGCGTGCATGGCTTGAAATCAGTGATGCCTCTACGTCCGCGGACGGGACGGTGGCTCATTGACAACACATTGAGAGAAAAGGGAGCGTTATGCGCCATACCTTGGTTTTATCCGCATTGCTGGGCACCGGCCTGTTGGCCGCCACTTCCATCAGCCAGGCCGCCAACAACAGCCTGGTATTCTGCTCCGAAGGCAGCCCCGCCGGTTTCGACACGGCGCAGTACACCACCGCGACCGACAACGACGCTGCCGAGCCGCTGTACAACCGGCTGGCAGAGTTTGAAAAAGGCGCGACCAACGTCGTACCAGGCCTGGCCACGAGCTGGGATATTTCCGAGGACGGCCTCAAATATACCTTCCACCTGCGCGAAGGGGTGAAGTTTCATACCACCAAATACTTCACGCCAACCCGCGATTTCAACGCCGATGACGTGCTGTTCACGTTCAATCGCATGCTCGATCCGCAACAACCTTTTCGTAAGGCTTATCCGACAGAGTTTCCGTACTTCAACGGCATGAGCCTGAACAAGAACATCGCCAAGGTCGAAAAGACCGGGCCGCTGACCGTGGTCTTTACGCTCAACAGCGTGGACGCCGCGTTCATCCAGAACATCGCCATGAGCTTCGCCGCCATCCTGTCGGCCGAATACGCCGACAAGCTGTTGGCCGAAGGCAAGCCGAGCGACATCAACCAGAAGCCGGTCGGCACCGGGCCGTTCGTGTTCAAGAGCTATCAGAAAGACTCGAACATCCGTTACACCGGCAACAAGCATTACTGGGACCCGAGCCGCGTCAAGCTCGACAACCTGATTTTCGCCATCAACACCGACGCTTCGGTGCGCGTGCAGAAACTCAAGGCCGGCGAGTGCCAGATCACCCTGCACCCGCGCCCTGCCGATGTGCCCGCACTGAAGAACGACCCGGCCCTGCAACTGATCGAGAAGCCTGGCTTCAACCTCGGCTACATCGCCTACAACGTGCGTCACAAGCCGTTCGACCAGCTCGAAGTGCGCCAGGCACTGGACATGGCGGTGAACAAGCAGGGCATTCTCAACGCCGTTTACCAGGGTGCGGGGCAACTGGCGGTCAACGCCATGCCGCCGACCCAATGGTCCTACGACGACACGATCAAGGACGCCGCCTACAACCCGGAAAAAGCCAGGGAGTTGCTCAAGGCTGCCGGTGTGAAGGAAGGCACTGAAATCACTCTCTGGGCCATGCCGGTCCAGCGTCCGTACAACCCCAACGCCAAGTTGATGGCCGAGATGCTCCAGGCTGACTGGGCGAAAATCGGCCTCAAGGTCAAGATCGTCAGCTATGAATGGGGCGAGTACATCAAGCGCACCAAGAATGGCGAGCACGACATCAGCCTGATCGGCTGGACCGGTGACAATGGGGATCCGGACAACTGGCTGGGCACGCTCTACAGCTGCGACGCCATTGGCGGCAACAACTATTCGATGTGGTGCGATCCGGCCTACGACAAGCTGATCAAGCAGGCCAAGGTCGTCACCGACCGTGACCAGCGCACCCTGCTCTACAAACAGGCGCAGCAGTACCTCAAGCAGCAGGTGCCGATCACGCCAGTCGCCCACTCAACGGTCAACCAGCCGCTGAGCGCCAAAATCGAAGGGTTCAAGGTGAGCCCGTTCGGTCGCAATGTGTTCTCGGGTGTCAGCATAGAAAAATAACCGATTAGCCAGAAATGCCGGGGGGCGGATTTTCCGCCCTCGCGCAGACGCTTTGCCGTCTTTTGCCAATTCGGCCGACAGCAAACGTTTGCGATGCCATGAATGAGTTCTAAACCAATAGCCGGATCACAAAAAAAGACCGGTATAAAAAAAGAAAGTAAGGAGCTTTACCCATGAAACTGAGCAGCACCGCGTTATTGGCCCTGGCCATAAGCAGCGTAACCGCCACGGCTTACGCAGAAACCCAAAGCCAGGCTTTCACCCCGGTTACCGTGAACGAGAAGAACGCCCAAAGCGAAGCCACCGGTTTTGTCGAAGGCCAGTCGATCACCGGCACCACGCGTAACTGGTACGCCAATGAACAACTGAAACGTGGTGCAAAATTCAAATACAACGATCACGGCACGCTGACCGATACCGATCGTCGTATCAACTGGGTCCAGGGCACCATCGTCAAATACAACTCGGGTTTCACCGAAGGGACTGTCGGTTTCAGCACCGAAGTGGCGGCTTACAACGCCATCGCACTGGACCAGGATCGTAAAGACCTGGCATCCGGCAACGGTGGCGCACCGGGCACTCGTCCAAGCGCAGGCAACAACCGTACCCTGACCAAAGAAGGCGGCGACGCTCAAGGCCAGTGGAGCAAACTGGGCCTGGCCAACGTCAAGGCCCGTGTCTCCAACACCACCCTGACCGCCGGCCGCATGAACTTCAGCAGCCCGATGGTCGACGTGATCGGTAACCGCGCACTGCCTTCGAGTTTCGAAGGTGTGGCCATCCACAGTGAAGAGCTGAACAACCTGGCCTTCGACCTGGCCACCTTCGACCGCAACTCACCGCGTACCGAAGAAAGCCAGCGTAAATTCCGCACCGAATACGCCAACGGCATCGTCGAGACCGATCACGTCTACACCGGCGGCCTGACCTACACCCCATTTGCCAGCCTGACCACCAGCCTCTGGGCGACCCAGGCTGAAGACATCTGGAACCAGTACTACTTCGGCGCTTCCCATGTACTGGGCGACAGCCAGGTACTGAGCCTGACCACCGGCCTGAACTACTACAAAACCCAGGACACCGGTAAGGCCCTGATCGGCACTATCGACAACGACACCTATTCCCTGTCGTTCGGCCTGACCCACCAGGCACACACCCTGACCCTCTCGTACCAGGAAGTGAACGGCAACGAGTACTTCGACTACCTGCACGAAACCAACGGCATCTACCTGGCCAACTCCCTGCTGTCGGACTTCAACGGCCCGAACGAAAAATCGTTCCAGGTTGCCTACGGTCTGAACATGGCCGAATACGGCGTACCAGGCCTGAAGTTCAACATCTACCAGGCGCGCGGCTGGGGTATCGACGGCACTCACTACACCGGCAACGGCGGCGTGCCCGGCAAGGGTTACGACGGCATCCAGTCCCAGGATGGCGAACACCACTATGAATACGGCATCGGCGCGACCTACGCCGTACAGAGCGGCCCACTCAAGGCCACCACGATCCGCGGTACCTACACCGCTCACCGTGCCAGCGAAAACCAGGCTGACGGCAGCATCAACGAGTTCCGTCTCGTGACCACGATTCCATTCAACATCCTGTAATGCGCGGGCCTGACGGCTGATTCAATGACGAATCGGCCGTTGGGTTTTTGTCCTTTAACTGATTGCAGAGGGTTCTTGATGAAAATGCTTCCCCTACGTGCGGCCATTGCGGCTGCTTTGCTCAGTGTCGCTGTCGGCGTCTCGGCCAAACCCTTGGTG
This sequence comes from Pseudomonas sp. GW821-FHT07G06, assembly GCF_058986625.1. Taxonomy (NCBI): domain Bacteria; kingdom Pseudomonadati; phylum Pseudomonadota; class Gammaproteobacteria; order Pseudomonadales; family Pseudomonadaceae; genus Pseudomonas; species Pseudomonas sp. GW821-FHT07G06. The sequence goes on along the minus strand of NZ_JBYSVW010000004.1, from coordinate 152,465 downwards.
GTTTGCACCGAAAACAGCCCCGAAGGCTTCGACATGGTCCAGTACACCACTGCAGTCACAGCCGATGCGGTGGCCGAAACCATCTTCAATCGCCTGGCGGACTTCAAGCCCGGCACCACTGATGTGATTCCGGCACTGGCCGAATCCTGGGACATCAGCGAGGACGGTCTGACGTACACGTTCCACCTGCGTAAAGGCGTCAAGTTCCACACCACTGAATACTTCAAGCCGACCCGCGACATGAATGCCGACGACGTGGTCTGGAGCTTCCAGCGCCAGCTGGACCCGAACCACCCATGGCACAAGCTGTCGAGCGTGGGCTTCCCGTACTTTGAAAGCATGGGCTTCAAGGAACTGCTGAAAAACGTCGAGAAAGTCGACGACAACACGGTCAAGTTCACCCTGACCCGCCGCGAAGCGCCGTTCCTGGCCGATATCGCCATGGCGTTTTCTTCGATCTACTCCGCCGAATACGCCGACCAGTTGCTCAAGGCCGGCAAGACCGGCGATCTGAACAACAAGCCCGTCGGCACCGGCCCGTTCGTCTTCCAGCGCTACAACAAGGATGCCCAGGTTCGTTTCAAGGCCAACCCGGACTACTTCCGTGGCAAGGCACCGGCTGACTCATTGATCTTCGCCATCGCCACCGACAACAACGTGCGCCTGCAGAAGCTCAAGGCCAACGAATGCCAGGTCGCGCTGTACCCGAAACCGGACGACATCCAGAGCATCAGGAAAGACACCAACCTCAAAGTCGACGAACTGAACGCGATGACCGTTGCGTACATCGCCATCAACACCACTCACAAATACCTGAGCGACGTGCGTGTGCGTAAAGCCATCGACATCGCCTTCGACAAGGAAGCAGCCGTCAACGCGCTGTTCGGCAAAGGCAATGCGACCGCGGCGGTCAACCCGTTCCCGGACACTCTGCTGGGCTACAACCACGACCTGAAGAACCCGCCCCGTGACCTGGACAAGGCCCGCGCCCTGCTCAAGGAAGCCGGCGTACCGGAAGGCACGGTATTCACCCTGTTCACCCGTAACGGCGGTGGTGCCACCAACCCGAACCCGATGCTCGGCGCGCAGATGATGCAAGCCGACCTGGCCAAGGTCGGGATCAAGATCGACATCCGCGTGATGGAATGGGGCGAAATGCTCAAACGCGCCAAAAACGGCGAGCACGACATGGTTTCCGCCGGATGGGCGGGCGATAACGGCGACCCGGATAACTTCCTTACGCCTATGCTCAGTTGTGAAGCGGCCAAGAACGGAGAAAACTACGCCCGCTGGTGCAATGACAAGTTCCAGGCGCTGATCGACCAGGCTCGGGAAAAAACCGATCCGGCCGAACGTGCAGCGCTCTACGAGCAGGCCCAGGTTATTTTTAACCAGGACCAGCCATGGATCAGCATGGCGCACACTAGAATGTTTACCGCAATGCGCAACAACGTAGAGGGCTATCACATTAGCCCCCTCACCACGAACAACTTCGCCACCACCCAGGTGAAGTAGATAAGAAAACTCCCGGCATTCCTGACGCAGGGATGCCGGGCACGCCTAACCGGCTGATGAGGTACACCTTACGATGTTTAGTTTTATTGCCCGCCGACTGGGGTTACTGATCCCCACGTTTTTCGGCATCACCTTGCTGACATTCGCGTTGATTCGCATGATCCCTGGCGACCCCGTGGAAGTCATGATGGGCGAACGCAGAGTCGACCCGGAAATGCACGCTCAGGCAATGGAACGCCTAGGTCTGAACAAACCCCTGTATGCCCAGTACCTGGATTACATCGGCAAACTGGCCCACGGCGACCTCGGGGAATCCCTGCGTACCCGTGAAAGCGTCTGGAACGAATTCACTTCCCTGTTCCCCGCGACCCTGGAACTGTCCATGGCCGCCCTGTTGTTCGCCGGCATCCTGGGCCTTCTGGCCGGGGTGATCGCGGCACTCAAGCGAGGGTCCCTGTTCGACCATGGGGTGATGGGTGTCTCCCTGGCGGGATACTCGATGCCGATCTTCTGGTGGGGGCTGATCCTGATCATGTTCTTCTCGGTGAGCCTGGGCTGGACCCCGGTATCCGGACGGATCGACCTGCTCTACGACATCGAGCCACGCACCGGCTTCATGCTGATCGATACGCTGCTGGCCAACGAGCCGGACGCCTTCTTCGACGCCCTGCACCACCTGATCCTGCCGGCCATCGTGCTGGGCACCATCCCGCTGGCGGTGATCGCGCGGATGACCCGCTCCTCGATGCTCGAAGTACTGCGTGAAGACTACATCCGCACCGCCAAGGCCAAGGGCCTGTCGCCGTCGCGCGTGGTGTTCGTGCACGGTCTGCGTAACGCGCTGATTCCGGTACTGACCGTGGTCGGCCTGCAAGTCGGCACCCTGCTGGCCGGTGCGGTCCTGACCGAAACCATCTTCTCGTGGCCCGGCATCGGCAAATGGCTGATCGAAGCCATTGGCGCCCGGGACTATCCCGTCGTGCAAAACGGCATCCTGTTAATCGCCTGCCTGGTGATTCTGGTCAACTTCGTAGTGGACATCCTCTACGGCTTTGCCAACCCACGCATCCGTCATCAGCGCTGAGATCATGACCATGACCACTCCAATTCCATCGGTAGCAGTCGATCAAAGCCTGCTGTACCCGTCTCCGTACAAAGAATTCTGGCAAGCGTTCTCCAAGAACAAAGGCGCCGTCGCCGGCCTGATGTTCATGCTGCTGGTGATTTTCTGCGCCATCTTCGCCCCGTGGGTCGCCCCCCACAATCCGAGCGAGCAGTACCGTGATTTCCTGCTGACCCCGCCGGCCTGGCTGGAAGGTGGGCAGATCCAGTTCCTGCTCGGTACCGATGAACTGGGCCGCGACCTGCTGTCGCGCCTGATCACTGGCTCGCGCCTGTCGCTGCTGATCGGCTTGTCGTCGGTTGTCATGTCGTTGATTCCAGGGATCCTGCTGGGCCTGTTCGCCGGGTTCTTCCCGCGCGTGCTCGGCCCGACCATCATGCGTCTGATGGACATCATGCTGGCCCTGCCGTCCCTGCTGCTGGCCGTGGCGATCGTCGCCATCCTCGGCCCTGGCCTGATCAACACCGTGATCGCCATCGCCGTGGTGTCCCTGCCGTCCTACGTTCGTCTGACCCGCGCCGCGGTGATGGGCGAACTGAACCGCGACTACGTGACCGCCGCGCGCCTGGCCGGTGCCGGCCTGCCACGCCTGATGTTCGTCACCGTGCTGCCCAACTGCATGGCGCCGCTGATCGTTCAGGCCACCCTGAGCTTCTCTTCGGCGATCCTCGATGCCGCCGCACTGGGCTTCCTCGGCCTTGGCGTACAACCGCCAACCCCTGAGTGGGGCACCATGCTGGCTTCGGCCCGCGACTACATCGAACGCGCCTGGTGGGTGGTGAGCCTGCCTGGTTTGACCATTTTGCTCAGCGTGCTGGCAATCAACTTGATGGGTGACGGCCTGCGCGACGCGCTGGACCCGAAACTCAAGAACGCCGCCTGAGGAGATTCCCATGTCACTGTTAGAAATCAAGAATCTCAACGTTCGCTTCGGCGACAAGAACGCCACGCCAGTGGTCGACGGCCTCGACCTGAAAGTGGACAAGGGCGAAGTGCTGGCCATCGTTGGCGAGTCCGGTTCCGGCAAGTCCGTGACCATGATGGCGCTGATGGGCCTGATCGAGCACCCCGGCATCGTTACCGCCGACTCGCTCAGCTTTGACGGCAAGGACATGCTCAAGCTGAACAATCGCCAGCGTCGGCAGATTGTCGGCAAAGACCTGTCCATGGTCTTCCAGGATCCGATGACCGCGCTGAACCCGAGCTACACCGTCGGCTTCCAGATCGAAGAAGTGTTGCGCCTGCACCTGAAAATGTCTGGCAAGGCGGCCCGCAAGCGTGCCATCGAACTGCTGGAAAAAGTTGAAATCCCGGGCGCCGCCAGCCGTATGGACGCCTACCCGCATCAACTGTCCGGCGGTATGAGCCAGCGTGTCGCAATTGCCATGGCGATTGCCGGCGAACCGAAACTGCTGATCGCCGACGAACCGACCACAGCGCTCGACGTGACGATTCAGGCGCAGATCATGGACCTGCTGCTGGCGCTGCAGAAAGAGCAGAACATGGGCCTGGTGCTGATCACCCACGACCTCGCGGTCGTGGCCGAAACCGCCCAGCGCGTGTGCGTGATGTACGCCGGCCAAGCGGTCGAAGTCGGCCAGGTGCCGCAACTGTTCGACATTCCGGCACACCCGTACAGCGAAGCGCTGCTCAAGGCGATTCCGGAACACAGCCTGGGGGCCTCGCGCCTGTCGACCCTGCCGGGCATCGTTCCCGGTCGCTACGACCGTCCGCAGGGTTGCCTGCTGTCGCCACGCTGCCCGTACGTGAAAGACAACTGCCGTCAACAACGTCCGGCCCTTGACCAGAAAAGCAACAGCCTCGCTCGCTGCTTCTACCCGCTGAACCAGGAGGTGGCGTAATGGCCGTCGTTCTTACCGCCCGCGACCTGACCCGTCACTACGAGGTGTCCCGAGGCCTGTTCAAGGGTCACGCCACCGTGCGCGCCCTCAACGGCGTGTCGTTCGAACTGGAAGCCGGCAAGACCCTCGCTGTCGTCGGTGAATCCGGTTGCGGCAAATCCACCCTGGCCCGTGCCCTGACCCTGATCGAAGAGCCGTCCTCGGGTTCCCTGAAAATCGCCGGCCAGGAAGTCGCCGGTGCCGACAAGGCCCAGCGCAAGCAACTGCGCAAAGACGTGCAGATGGTGTTCCAGAGCCCGTACGCCTCGTTGAACCCACGGCAGAAAGTCGGTGATCAGTTGGCCGAGCCGCTGTTGATCAACACCAACCTGAGCGCTGCGGAGCGTCGTGAGAAAGTCCAGGCGATGATGAAGCAGGTGGGCTTGCGTCCCGAGCACTACCAGCGCTACCCGCACATGTTTTCCGGTGGTCAGCGCCAGCGGATCGCCCTGGCTCGCGCAATGATGCTACAACCGAAAGTGCTGGTGGCAGACGAACCGACCTCGGCGCTGGACGTGTCGATTCAGGCACAGGTGCTCAACCTGTTCATGGATCTGCAGCAAGAGTTCAACACCGCCTACGTGTTCATCTCCCACAACCTGGCGGTGGTTCGCCACGTGGCCGACCACGTGATGGTGATGTACCTGGGTCGCCCGGTGGAAATGGGCACGAAAGAGGACATCTACTCCCGTCCCCTGCACCCCTACACCCAGGCACTGTTGTCGGCGACGCCAGCCATCCACCCGGATCCGGACAAGCCGAAAATCAAGATCGTCGGCGAGTTGCCCAACCCGCTGAACCCGCCACCGGGCTGCGCCTTCCACAAGCGCTGTCCGTACGCCACCGAGCGTTGCAGCACTGAAGAGCCAGCCCTGCGCCTGCTCGACAACCGCCAGGTGGCTTGCCACTACGCCGAGCAATTCCTCGACGGCGCGGCGTAAAAAATGTGGGAGCAGGCTCGCTCCCACAGGGATTGAGTTGCTCAAATTTTTGAAGCCTCAACCAAACCCCTTCTCATTCGATTGCGCATCAATCGATGCAGGAGGGGTTTTCTTTTGTCTGTCGAATTGTGATTGAGCGTCGCTTTTTTGCAGAAACGTACCTGCCATTCCTGACAGTTTCGAACGCTCAGCCGTCTTGTTTGAATCCTGTCGGTGAGTCATGAGTCGTGATGACAGGCCCGTCACGCGACACACGGCATAAACCCGCAAGCGTTTAAAAACCAAAAGGACAGGCGAAGCCTCATGGACACTCAAGCAACAGACGTAAACCTGCGGGACGCGGGTCAACTCGACCCGGGATTTGGTGTGTTTGGACAGATCAGACCTGACTTTCTGGCCGGCTCGGTCAGGGCCGTTGTGTTATCGGCTGAAGGCTCCCTGACCTACGCCACTCGACAGGGAGAGGGTTTCACTGTGTACCGCACCGATTCTGACGGCATCAAGGACAAGGCGTTTGGCAATGACGGAAACACGGGGGAGTGGCAATTCGTCAGCGGTAAGAAGGCAAGTCCGTCGCGTTTGCTACTGCAAGAGGATCGCAAGATCCTGGTGATCGGTGATACCCGAGAACCCGACGGTATTGGCCGGGCAGCACTGAGACGTTTTCATGCCAACGGCAGCCCTGATCTGGACTTCGGCAGTGTCGTCATTCCTGTAGCACAGCATGATTATTCCCAAGTGGCGTTGATCGACGGTTGCCTGCAGGGTGATGGAAAAGTGCTTGTGGCGTTCAGCTATTTCATCAGTGAGTCCGAAGGGGCACTGCTGACTCGCCTGCACAGTAACGGCGAACTCGATACCGGTTTCGGCAATAGCGGTTTTGTCGAGATCGAAACCGCGGGCGACTTCATCCGGCTTTGCAGCGTTGTGATTCAAGACGGAAACATCGTTGTTGGCGGAACCACCACATCCGGTCAGCTCGTTCTTGCACGATATGATCTGCAGGGGCAGCTCGATAGCCAATTTGGTGTCGATGGGTTTGCTTTCCTGGCAACAACGGATTGCTCACTCAAAATGAGTCAACTCATCGCACAGGCGGATGGCAAGCTGGTATGTGCCGGCGGTATCCAGGAGAGCATGGGCATGGCGATGAGGTTCACCGCGGACGGTCACCCCGATAAGGAGTGGAATGGCGGGCTTCCTGTATTCACCAACACCGGTCCCGAAACATTCTGGCGATCCCTGGCCCAGCAGCCGGATGGCAAGATTGTCGTGGTTGGTTACAACCGGGCACTCCATATCATCGCTGGCAGGTTGTTGCCCAACGGAGACTATGACATCCGCTTCGGCGGGACTGGGGCCGGGTGGGTTTCTTTTGGTCCTTCAGGAGGATCGCCGTGGGATGTGAAGGTCCAGAGCGATGCTCGCATTATCGTTGGCGGCGAGGCTTTCATTGAAATGGGGAATCGCGGCCCGGTCGTCTACGGGCTCCAGGCCTGATCCCGTTCTCGACGGCGCGGCATAATAACAGTGGGAGCGGGCTTGCTCGCGAAAGCGGTCTGTTAGTCGACATTGATACTGACTGGCATGACACCTTCGCGAGCAAGCCCGCTCCCACAGGGTTGGAGTTGTAACCAGAACCCCCTTCTACTTCGACTGCCTATCAGTCATGCTCGGCATCGAGCGATTACGTCTGGCTATCGCCCTCTTCTTCATCGGAGTCCGGCTCGTCGGTGGTCGAGTCATCGTCGTTGTCAGCACCACCCTGCCCCTGATCTCCCGGCTCCGATTCGGATTTGGCGAGCATCAACCCCGCGTATCCCGCTTGCCCGCTCGAAGCCTGCTCCCCGTGATCGATGCACTCGGCCCACGCCGTCGACGTCCCGAGCGATAGCATCACCAACACCTTCAACAGCAGTAAAACGCGAAACAACCTGTTCATAGCCGATTCCTTCCTTTCGTGGAGTGCCTGTCTGGCGCTGAGTGAAATCTAGTTCCGATCAGCCGGGTTCTCCAGATTGGACGCTGACGAGCGAGCAGAAATGCACTCGGCAGAAAGACCGGTTTCAAATAAACCCAATAGCCGGATCAACTAAGCGAAACAGTTCGGCGAGGCTGCCCCTCAAATTTGTCTGGAGCGCGAGGGCGGGTAGCCTGATAAATCATGGGTATGGACAGCAGCGCCATTGCCGCACTGACCAGCCACACACTGTGCCCGCCAAAGTGACCGTACAACTGACCGCCAAGCATCGGCGACAACAGTGCACTCGCACTCCAGCTCATGAAAAACACGCCAAAGTACTGTCCGCTTTTTCCACGTTGCGCATGCTGCATGACCAGCGCATTCAGTGGTGGCATGAACAGCGCCTCGCCCAATGTCCAGACCACCGTCGACAGGCAGGCATAGAACAGCCCTGAACCCAATGGCAACATTCCGAGCCCACAGGCCAGCAACAGACTGCCCGCCACCAGTTGGCGACGCGTGCCCCAGCGTTCGCCCCAATGGGTCAACGGAATCTGTAACGAAACCACCAATACGGCATTCAATGCGAACTGCCAGCCGATAGCTTCGGTGCTCAGGCGATAGTAATCACGCAGGTAGTTACCCAGCGTGCTGTAGACCGTGTCGAAGGCCATCCCGAGCAAGACCGTCGTCGCCAGTAACCAGAGAAAGGGTTTGTCGCGATACGGCACGCATGAGCCTGAGCCGGTTTCAGGTTTCTCGTCAGGCACCAGCACCGGTCGGCGCCATGTCGTGCGGACAAACCAGAGCAAGGCCAGCAGGGTCATGGCTGCGCTGGCGAAGAATACCCAGCGAAAATCGGTCTGCGCCAAAACGCCGCCCGCCACCCCGGCAGCGGCCATTCCGAGGTTCCGGGCGACCCGGCTCAAGGCCTGTGCCCGGGAACGCTGCGCAACCTCGCAATACTCCATGATCAGCCGCTGATGCAGCGTACGGATCGCCCCGTCGACGGCCCCGCTGAGCAACAGCAACCCGGCCAGCAGCGGCACCTGCGTGACCAGCCCGAGCAGGATCAGAACCCACATCGAAACAAAGAACAGCGCTGCGGTGAGCCGTGCCGTGCGCACATGATCACTGAGCAAACCACCGAGCATCGAGCCGATCAGCAATCCAGCGCCATAGGCCGACAGCAGCCAGCCAACGGTTTCAATAGCCAGCCCCAGTCCCTGACGCAGGTACAGCGCCATGAACAACTTGACCATGCTGCTCAGTCGATTGATGAACAACAGCGCCGCGAGCACCCAAGCCATCACGCCGAAATAGCCGTCCAGCCTCAGCAGATGAGTCAGCCGATGCGTCATTCCCTTGATCATCAATTTGGCCGCTGATTGCGAAATGTGTCTTGGACACTAAACGGCAACGACTGACTTGTCGCGGGCAAATCTCCCACATGGGGCAAAAGCAGAGGCGGGCTACAAATGCGAAGGAAAAGACCTACACATTCGCCTCCAGCGCGAAATCAATCCAAAAAAATGTTCATCACGCAATCCCGGGCAACTGGAGCCAGCTTGCTGGCGATGGGCTCAAGTGCGCCACGTTTATCCAGTTTGCGTGTCATCGTTAAAGTCCATCGCGAGCAAGCTCGCTCCTACAGAAGAGCAAAAAAAAGCCCACTGTTTTCACAGTGGGCTTTCGGGGGTCGCCATTGCGCGCTTAGTGATGCTCGCGGGTTGCACGGAATTTCACGTCCGGCCAACGCTCTTCCATCAGTGCCAGGTTGACCCGCGTAGGAGCGAGGTAGGTCAGGTGACCGCCGCCGTCCAGTGCCAGGTTTTCCACAGCCTTGTTGGAGAATTCCTCAAGCTTCTTCTTGTCGCTGCATTCGATCCAGCGCGCGGAATAAACAGTGATCGGCTCGTAGGAGCACTCGACCTTGTATTCCTCTTTCAAACGGCTGGCGACCACGTCGAACTGCAGCACACCGACGGCGCCGAGGATGATGTCGTTACTGCGTTCCGGGAAGAACACCTGGGTCGCGCCTTCTTCGGCCAGCTGCTGCAAGCCCTGACGCAGTTGCTTGGATTTCAGCGGATCCTTCAGGCGCACGCGGCGGAACAGTTCCGGGGCGAAGTGCGGGATGCCGGTGAAGCCCAGGACTTCGCCTTCGCTGAAGGTGTCGCCGATCTGGATGGTGCCGTGGTTGTGCAGGCCGATGATGTCGCCGGCAAACGCCTCTTCCAGTTGCTCACGCTCGGAGGAGAAGAAAGTCAGCGCGTCGCCGATCCGCACGTCCTTGCCGGTGCGCACATGGCGCATCTTCATGCCTTTTTCGTACTTGCCGGAGCAAATACGCATGAAGGCGATGCGGTCGCGGTGTTTCGGGTCCATGTTCGCCTGGATCTTGAAGATGAAGCCCGAGAATTTCTCTTCCACCGGCTCCACGGTGCGCTCGTTGGCCACCCGGGCCAGCGGGCGCGGAGCCCAATCAACGACGGCGTCAAGGACGTGGTCGACACCGAAGTTGCCCAGGGCCGTACCGAAGAACACCGGGGTCAGTTGACCGTCGAGGAATTCCTGCTGGTTGAACTCGTGGCAGGCGCCCTGCACCAGTTCAAGCTGTTCGAGGAAACGTTCGTACTCGTCACCCAGGTGCGCACGCGCCTCATCGGAGTCGAGCTTCTCGATGATCTTGGTTTCGGTGCGTTCATGGCCGTGACCGGCGGTGTACACGATGATGTAGTCGTCGGCGAGGTGATACACGCCTTTGAAGTCACGGTAGCAACCGATCGGCCAGGTGATCGGCGCGGCCTTGATCTTGAGGACGGCTTCGATTTCGTCGAGCAGTTCGATCGGGTCGCGGATGTCACGGTCGAGTTTGTTGATGAAGCTGACGATCGGCGTGTCACGCAGACGGCAGACGTCCATCAGGGCGATGGTCCGTGGCTCTACACCTTTACCGCCGTCGAGGACCATCAACGCCGAGTCCACCGCGGTCAGGGTGCGGTAGGTATCTTCGGAGAAGTCTTCGTGGCCCGGGGTGTCGAGCAGGTTGATCATGTGCTCGCGGTACGGGAACTGCATGACCGACGTGGTAATGGAAATACCACGCTGCTTTTCCATTTCCATCCAGTCGGAGGTGGCATGGCGGTCGGATTTACGAGATTTCACCGTACCGGCTACCGCGATCGCCTTGCCCATCAGCAAGAGTTTCTCGGTGATGGTGGTCTTACCGGCATCGGGGTGGGAAATAATGGCGAAAGTGCGGCGTTTCGCGACTTCGGCGGCCTGTTTGGTCATGGGAAATCGCCTGGCAGGTGATTCAAAAAAGGGCGGCGAGTATAGCTTAAAAAGTGATCTACGGACCACCGTCCATACACCCCGATCCCCCTGTAGGAGCTGCCGAAGGCTGCGATCTTTTGATTCTGTTTTTTTAGAAGCAAAGTCAAAAGATCGCAGCCTTCGGCAGCTCCTACAGGTGGCCACATGGCATTTAATGTGGGAACCTTTTAAAGCACGGAGACGTCCACTCCCCCGTAACGACCACTCGTCGGGGGCCTGAAACACCTGCAATTCGGCCTGACGAGGCTGTGCTCATGGCTCGATTGCATGCCGTTTTACCGGCCTGTTCGAGCTGCTTCTCGCGATCATTTTTTCGGCAGCCAAGCAAGGCATTGCCACACGAAAATGTGTTCGCCGACTGAAAAAAGGAGTCCGCCTGTGGCTATCCGCTATGGCAAAGGGCTGATGGGAGGCGCGTTGGTAATCGCCCTTCTGGCCCTGCTGATCCAATGGATCGGCATTAACACGATCGAACACTACCGCGACGACTTACTGTTTTACCTGCAAGCTCATCTGATTCTCGTCCTCGCTTCCATGCTGGCCGCCCTTGTCGTGGGTCTCCCCGCCGGTATCTTACTCAGCCGCCCGTCCATGGTCGGTCGCGCTGAACGCTTCATGCAGTTCTTCAACATTGGCAACACCGTTCCGCCTCTGGCCGTCCTGGCCATTGCCCTGGGCATCCTCGGCATCGGCAGCGGCCCGGCCATCTTCGCCCTGTTCCTCGCCTCCTTGCTGCCCATCGTGCGCAACACTTATGAGGGCCTGAAAAACGTTCAGGGCTCACTCAAGGAAGCCGCCGTCGGCATCGGCATGACCCCGCGCCAGGTGCTGTGGAAAGTCGAGCTGCCGAATGCCGTGCCGATCATCATCGGCGGCGTGCGCGTGGCGTTGGCGATCAATGTCGGGACGGCGCCGCTGGCGTTCCTGATCGGCGCCAACAGTCTTGGCAGCCTGATATTCCCCGGCATTGCCCTGAACAATCAGCCGCAGTTGCTGCTCGGTGCCGCATGCACCGCATTGCTGGCCCTGTTGCTGGACGGCATGGTCACACTTGGCAGTCGCCTCTGGCTCGAACGCGGCCTGCGCCCGTCTTAAGCCTCGGCAAAGGAACTCTCATGAAAACAACAAGCTTTTTACTAGGCTGCATTCTGCTGTGCGCAGGATTTGCCCAGGCCGCGGAAAAACCGTTGATTCGCATCGGCGCCCGAGTATTCACCGAACAGACCCTGCTGGCGGAAATCACCGCGCAATACCTGCGCACCAAGGGTTACGACGTGCAAGTGACCGGAGGTCTCGGCAGCAACCTCGCCCGCAGCGCCCACGAAAGCGGTCAACTGGACATGCTCTGGGAATACACCGGTGTGTCGCTGGTGGCCTACAACCATGTCACCGAAAAACTCGACAGCGAACAGTCCTACGCGCGGGTGAAAGAACTCGACGCACAAAAAGGCCTGGTCTGGCTCACTCCGTCGAAATTCAGCAACACCTATGCCCTTGCCCTGCCGAAAAATGTCGCTGACCAATACCCGCAGATCAACACCATCAGTGAGCTGAACAGGGTGCTGCGCAAGGAGGCCAAGACCAACAATCTGGTGGCACTGGATACCGAGTTCGCCAACCGCTCGGACGGGCTCAAAGGCATGGTGCAGCTGTACGACATGAACCTGACCCGCAACAGCATCCGGCAGATGGATGCGGGGCTGGTCTATACCGCGCTGCGCAATGGCCAGGTGTTTGCCGGCCTGGTCTACACCACTGATGGTCGCCTCAATGCCTTCAAGCTGAAATTGCTGGAAGACGACAAGCACTACTTCCCCGACTACACCGCCGCGCCCGTGGTGCGTCAGGCCTGCCTCGATGCGCATCCGCAACTGGCCGCACAGCTCAAGCCACTGGCGGAACTGTTCGACGACAACACCATGCGCGAGCTCAACGCGCGGGTGGATGTCGATCACCAGAGCCCTTCAACCGTGGCCGCCGATTTCCTGCGCCAGCATCCATTGAACTGAGAAGGAGAAGTCATGGAATTCTTGAACGCCTTTTCCCATCTCGACTGGCAGCAGGTGATGCATCTGACCAGGCAACACATCACGCTGGTCGGCATCGCCGTGACCCTGGCGATTCTGGTCGGCGTGCCACTGGGCATCCTGATGACGCGCTTCCCGAGTCTCGCCGGGCCTTTGCAGGCCAGTGCCACGGTGCTGCTGACGGTGCCGTCGATTGCCCTGTTCGGCCTGTTGCTGCCCTTCTACTCCAAATTCGGCCAGGGCCTCGGCCCGATGCCGGCGATCACCGCAGTGTTTCTCTATTCACTGCTGCCGATCATGCGTAACACCTACCTGGCCCTGACCAGCGTCGAGCCGGGCATCCGCGAAGCGGCGCGCGGCATCGGCATGACGTTCGGCCAGCGCCTGCGCATGGTTGAGCTGCCCATCGCCGTGCCGGTGATCCTTGCCGGCGTACGCACCGCCGTGGTCATGAACATCGGCGTCATGACCATCGCCGCCACCATCGGTGCCGGTGGCCTCGGTGTACTCATCCTCGCTTCCATCAGCCGCAGCGACATGTCGATGCTGATCGTCGGCGCCGTGCTGGTCAGTGTGCTGGCCATCATCGCCGACCTGATCCTGCAGGTACTGCAACGCTCGCTGACTCCAAAAGGACTGCTCAAATGATCGAACTTCAAAACCTCAGCAAGACCTTCCAAAGCAACGGCAAGGACGTGAAAGCCGTGGATTCGGTGAGCCTGACCGTCAATGAAGGCGAAATCTGCGTGTTCCTCGGGCCATCGGGTTGCGGCAAAAGCACCACGCTGAAAATGATCAACCGCCTGATCAAACCCACCTCGGGCAAGATCCTGATCAACGGCGAAGACACCACCGGCCTCGACGAAGTGACGCTGCGTCGCAACATCGGCTACGTGATCCAGCAGATCGGCCTGTTCCCGAACATGACCATCGAAGAGAACATCGTGGTCGTGCCGAAACTGCTCGGCTGGGACAAACAGAAATGCCACGACCGCGCCCGCGAGTTGATGAGCATGATCAAGCTCGAACCCAAGCAGTACTTGCATCGCTATCCACGGGAGTTGTCCGGTGGCCAGCAACAACGGATCGGCGTGATTCGCGCCCTGGCGGCAGATGCGCCATTGCTGTTGATGGACGAACCGTTCGGCGCGGTCGACCCGATCAACCGCGAGATGATCCAGAACGAGTTCTTCGAAATGCAGCGGGCGCTGAACAAGACCGTGATCATGGTCAGCCATGACATCGACGAGGCGATCAAGCTCGGCGACAAGATCGCGATCTTCCGCGCCGGCAAGCTCTTGCAGATCGATCACCCGGACACCTTGCTCGCGCACCCGGCGGATGAGTTTGTCAGCAACTTCGTTGGCCAGGACAGCACGCTGAAACGCCTGCTGCTGGTGAAAGCCGAAGACGCGGCGGACAACGCGCCCTCAGTCAGCCCGCAAACCCCGGTGGCCGAGGCGCTGGAATTGATGGACGAACATGACCGTCGCTACGTGGTGGTCACTTGTGCCGAGAATAAAGCCCTGGGTTATGTACGACGCCGCGACCTGCACCGTCAGACCGGCACCTGCGCGCAGTACCAACGCGAATTCAACGCCACGGCGGCGTACGACGAGCATTTGCGCATCCTGCTGTCGCGCATGTACGAATTCAATCGTTCTTGGTTGCCGGTGATGGATGCCGAGCGGGTGTTTTTGGGTGAGGTGACGCAGGAGTCGATTGCGGCCTACCTGAGTTCGGGACGTTCGCGGGGGATGAAAACCAATATCGTCTCGCCGGCCGAGGCAGTAGTCGCCTGACAGCTTGCTCGGTAAAAATACAAAACCTGTGGGAGCGAGCTTGCTCGCGATGGCGCCATTTCAGGCAACTACGATGCCGGCTGTGAAAATGTCATCGCGAGCAAGCTCGCTCCCACAGGTTCTGTGCGATTTTCCAGTGATTCGCAGGCCGGAAAAAAATATCAACAGTAGCGTCTGCAAAAGCTATATGGAAACACGCTCCGGAATAGTCAAATCCCCTCTCAGCCTACCTTTTCGCCGCCAACGTCGCCCATATTGTCGCCATCGCACTTCCTAGTGACTTAGCGCACAAAAGCATCGAACGTGCAGGTATTTTTAACACTTCGCAATTCTTCGGGAACATCCGACTGTCATCTGAGTCGGTTACAAAGAGTGATGCCCGCAACGCGCGTCAGAAGAGTGCAAAAACGCGACATTTTTTGTTGATCTCAAGCCCCTCACGCCCTAAAGTTCGCGCCGAACGTCCATGCTGGAAACGATCCATCCGGCTCAAGTACTGACGACGAGACAGCAAGGCCAAGGGAAAGCTGCACTTCCCATGGCCTTTTTGCTTTCGGCGACATGCCTTGGGAAGTAGGCGAACCAAAGTGGGGATACGGAGGACGTTCATTTGCACCCATTGATAATTTTAGTTTGCCAGTAGGAGTTCCCAGCATGTCGATCCAGGTCGAAGACTATTTCGCGCGTGAAACCTTTCAGAAAATGAAGGCGTTCGCCGACAAACAGGAAACCCCGTTCGTGGTGATCGACACCGCGATGATCGCCCAGGCCTACGACGACCTGCGCGCCGGTTTCGAATTCGCCAAGGTCTACTACGCGGTCAAGGCCAACCCGGCCGTCGAAATCATTGACCTGCTCAAAGAGAAAGGCTCGAGCTTCGACATCGCCTCGATCTACGAGCTGGACAAAGTGCTGAGCCGTGGCGTCAGCGCTGACCACATCAGCTACGGCAACACCATCAAGAAATCCAAGGACATCCGCTACTTCTACGAGAAGGGCGTGCGCCTGTTCGCCACCGATTCCGAAGCCGACTTGCGCAACATCGCCAAGGCCGCCCCGGGTTCGAAAGTCTACGTGCGCATCCTGACCGAAGGCTCGACCACCGCCGACTGGCCGTTGTCGCGCAAATTCGGCTGCCAGACCGACATGGCCATGGACCTGTTGATCCTCGCTCGCGACCTGGGCCTGGTGCCGTACGGCATCTCGTTCCACGTCGGTTCGCAGCAGCGCGACATCAGCGTTTGGGACGCGGCGATCGCCAAGGTCAAAGTGATCTTCGAGCGCCTGAAAGAAGAAGACGGCATTCACCTGAAGCTGATCAACATGGGCGGCGGCTTCCCGGCCAACTACATCACCCGCACCAACAGCCTGGAAACCTACGCGGAAGAAATCATCCGCTTCCTCAAGGAAGACTTCGGTGATGACCTGCCGGAAATCATCCTGGAACCGGGTCGTTCGCTGATCGCCAACGCCGGCATCCTGGTCAGCGAAGTGGTGCTGGTCGCACGCAAATCCCGTACCGCGGTAGAGCGTTGGGTGTACACGGATGTGGGCAAGTTCTCCGGCCTGATCGAAACCATGGACGAAGCCATCAAGTTCCCGATCTGGACCGAGAAGAAAGGTGAGATGGAAGAAGTGGTCATCGCCGGCCCTACCTGCGACAGCGCCGACATCATGTACGAAAACTACAAGTACGGCCTGCCGCTGAACCTGGCCATCGGTGATCGCCTGTACTGGCTGTCGACCGGTGCGTACACCACCAGTTACAGCGCCGTCGAGTTCAATGGCTTCCCGCCGCTGAAATCGTTCTACGTGTAAATACTGCGTAGAAAACAAAAAGCCCATGACATGTCATGGGCTTTTTTGTTTGCGCAAATCCCTGTGGGAGCGAGCTTGCTCGCGATGGCGACAGGTCAGTCAACATTGATGTTGAATGTCATGACGTCATCGCGAGCAAGCTCGCTCCCACAAAGACTTAAGAGACCGGGGTTAATTCGACGACTCGATGATGGAATTCGTTGGCCAGCGCCTGAATCCTCGGATCGGTCGCGCCCATCAGCGCCTGACTCGCCACTCGCAGAAAATTCAGGTTGCCACCGGCCAACGCCTTGCGTAGCCAGACCAACGCATCCTCGATATTCCCTTCGTCGGTCAAGACCGCTGCAAAGCTGAACTGCCCGCGAAAATCCCCACCCTCGGCCGAACGTCGATACCAGTCGCGGGCGGCGCGCAAATCCATGGGACACACCCGCCCTTCTTCCAGGTATCGACCCAACAGGTTCATTGACTTGGCATGACCCAAGTGTGCTGCGCGCTGATAGAAGCTGAACGCCAGCGCTGGATCCTTGTTTAACCCCCGCCCGGTCGCCAGCAGGTTGGCGTAGTTGTACATCGCCCAATCCAGTCCGGCCTGCGCCGCGACTCGATAATGCCGTGCAGCAAGCGAGGCATCGGCAACACAACCCCAGCCATGTTCATGACAACGGCCGAGCATATTGCGTGACATCAGGTGCCCCTGGCGCGCGGCGATACCAAACCAGCGCAACGCCAGCGGCTGGTCCTGCGCGATTCCCTGGCCGTCGAGCAGAATCTGCCCGAGCAAAGCCTGGGCCTCGACTTCGCCTTCACGTGCGGCGATCAGGATGGCCTGTGCGGCGCGGGCCGGACTTTCGTCGAGCATGGAGCGCAGGCGTTCGCCGTCGAGCATTTCCTCGCGGCGTAAACGGAAGTCCGCCACTTACACCTCGACCCAGCGACGCAACAGATTGTGATAGGTACCGGTCAGGCGGATCAGCGATGGATGATCAGGGACATCGCGGGTCAGTTGCTGGATGGCCCCGTCCATCTCGAACAACAGGGCGCGCTGACTGTCTTCGCGCACCAGGCTTTGCGTCCAGAAAAACGAGGCGAGTCGCGTTCCGCGCGTCACTGCGTTGACCTTGTGCAGACTGGTGCCCGGGTACAGCACCATGTCGCCGGCAGGCAGTTTTACTCGCTGGGTGCCGAAGGTGTCCTGGATTTCCAGCTCGCCGCCGTCGTAATCCTCGGGCTCGCTGAAGAACAGCGTGGCGGACAAATCCGTACGTACCCGCTCGATGCTGCCTTTGGGCTGACGCACCGCGTTGTCGATATGGAAATCGAAACTGCCACCGGCGGTGTAACAGTTCACCAATGGAGGAAAGACTTTGTGCGGTAGTGCAGCCGACATGAACAGCGGATTTTTCCACAGCCGCTCCAGCATCGCCGCGCCGATCTCCTTGGCCAACGGGTGCCCTTCAGGCAGTTGCAGATTGTGCTTGGCCTTGGCCGACTGGAAGCCGGCGGTGATCTTGCCATCGGCCCAATCGGCCTGTTCCAGAGCCTCGCGAATGCGCTGCACCTCGTCTTTCTCGAACAGGCCTGGAATGTGCAGCAGCATGACAAGACACCTGAATACAAAGGGGCGCCAATGGTATTGATTCTTATTGCCCGTGTAAAACACATCTGACGAATGAGTCAGCAGAAACCGTAAGGTTAAATTGTAAAGATTGTAAATTCAGTGCGAATAGTAATGTTTCGCAATTGTTACGAATACCTATTTACCCTATATTCCGCGGCCTCAAATCCTTGGGGAGGGGAATTCAAATGTCGCGTCAACAACCACAAGTACCGGTCAGTTCACCACGTCTGCTCGCATCGGCCATCGGCATGGCGATTACTGCCGGCTCTGCGGGCCACATGGTTTTCGCGGCGGAAAAAACCGACGAAAAAGCACCGGACAATGTGATTTCGCTGGGCGCCACCGCCATCACCGGCGAAGCCCAGGACGAGACAACCTACAACGTAGAGAAAGCCTCCTCGCCCAAGTACACCGCGCCGCTGATCGACACGCCGCGCTCGGTGACCGTTGTTCCGCAACAAGTCTTGAAAGACACCGGCTCGCTCAACCTGCAGGACGCGCTGCGCACTGTTCCAGGCATCACCTTCGGTGCCGGTGAAGGCGGCAACCCGCAAGGCGACCGTCCGTTCATCCGCGGCTTCGACGCCCAGGGCGACACCTATCTGGACGGCGTGCGCGATACCGGTTCCCAGAGCCGCGAGATCTTCGCCGTTGAATCGATTGAAGTCAGCAAAGGCCCGAACTCCGCGATCGGAGGCCGTGGCGCAGCGGGCGGCAGCATCAACCTGGTCAGCAAGAAAGCGCACCTGGGCGATTCGCTCGACGGTGGTTTCACCTGGGGTTCCGACCAGACCCAGCGCTACACCTTCGACGGCAACTACCAGTTCACCGACACCGCCGCTGGCCGTCTGAACCTGCTGAGCCACGAGAGCAATGTCGCCGGTCGTCAGAGCATCGACTACGACCGTTGGGGTGTTGCCCCGTCCCTGGCCTTCGGTCTGGGTACCGATACTCGCGTCAACCTCGACTACTACCATCTCGAAAGCAACGACACACCGGACTCGGGAATTCCGTACTCCATCCCGGTCGGTGGCTCTGCAGCCCGCACCAAGGCCAACCCGGACAAGCCGGATGACGGAGGCAACAGCAGCAACTGGTATGGTCTGAACGACCGCGACTTCCGCAAGACCCGTGTCGATACGGCGACCTTCGCCATCGAGCACGACCTGAGCGACGCGCTGACCATCAAGAACACCCTGCGTCACGGCACCAGCATGCAGGATTACATCCTGACCCAGCCGGATGACAGTAAAGGCAACGTCAACAATGGCAGCGTCTGGCGCCGGGCGAACACCCGCGTGAGCAACACCGAGACCACCACCAACCAGACCGACCTGTTTGGCGATGTCTACATCGCCGGGTTCAAGAACAGCTTCTCCACCGGTGTCGAATACACCCACGAGGAAAATGAAAAGTCCTCGTACAACGTCAACACGGACACCACCCCGGGAACGGCAGCAGCGACCACCAACTGCTCGCCGGCCCTGATCGGCGCGCCAAGCGGCTACAACTGCACCTCGCTGTCCAACCCGAATCAGAATGATCCGTGGAGCGGCGCCATCTCGCGCAACTACGCCGGCACCGACACCAAGGCCAACACCTACGCACTGTATGTGTTCGACACCCTGACGTTGTCCGAGCAATGGCTGGTGAACATGGGCCTGCGCTACGACCATTTCGACACCGACTACAAGACCTTCAACGGTTCCAGCGTGACCACCTCCAAGGGCGATGACACCAGCGAATTCATTACCGGTCAGTTCGGTGTGGTGTACAAACCTGCTGAAAACGGGAGCATCTATGCGTCCTACGCGACGTCCGCCACTCCACCGGGCAATACCCTTGGTGAAGGCATGGACGGCAACCCGCTGGGCGGCACGCCGGATCGCAACGGCAACCTGCTGAAAAGCGACATGGAGCCGGAAACCACCAAGAACTACGAAATCGGTACCAAGTGGGACCTGTTGAACAATCGTCTGTCCGTGACCGCCGATATCTTCCGCACCGAGAAAGACAACGCTCGCGTGCAGACCAACACCACCACCTACGAAAACGTCGGCAAAACCCGCGTTCAAGGTATCGAACTGTCGGCCAGCGGCAAGCTCACCGATAAATGGCAGGTCTTCGCCGGCTACGCCTACATGGACAGCGAGCAAGTCGATGGCGGCGACCTGCCGGCAAACAAAGCCAACGATGGCAACGAGCTGCCTAACACGCCGAAAAACAGCGCCAGCCTGTGGACGACCTATCAGGTCGCGCCAAGGCTGACCATCGGCGGTGGCGCGTTTTATGTCGATGATGTGTTCGGCAGTGCCGCCAACACCACCATGGTTGACTCCTACGTTCGTTACGACGCGATGGCAGCCTACAAGCTGAGCAAAAACGTCGACCTGCAGCTGAACGTGCAGAACCTGACCGACGAAACCTACTACGACAAGGCGTTCTCGACTCACTTCGCCAACCAGGCGGCCGGTCGCACCGCGTTGCTGAGCACCAACTTCCACTTCTGATTGCCACTCACACTGCAATCCCTGTGGGAGCGAGCTTGCTCGCGATGACGGCGCCACATTCAACATTTATGTTGGCTGACACACCGCTATCGCGAGCAAGCTCGCTCCCACAGGAGAGGGTGAAAGCGAAATCAGACCCGGCCCCGTTCATTCACATGAACGGGGCCTTTGTGCGTAAAAAAGAATGCTTCTCGACAACCCCACGGCATAATGCGCGCCGTGCTGAATCAATTTGAACGAACAAGGCGAGCGACGTGTTGAAGAAAACCCTGTTCCAGTTGCACTGGTTTTTCGGCATCAGCGCCGGGCTGGTCCTGGCCCTGATGGGCATCACCGGGGCGATGGTGTCGTTTCAGGATGAAATCCTGAGCACACTCAACCCTTCGGTGTTGCAGGTCGAAAAACAGGTCGCCGGGGTGCTGCCGCCTGCCGAACTGGTGGAGCACATCGAAGCCGCGTCGGGCAAAAAGGTCTCGATGCTCACCGTGGAAACCGACAGCGGCAACGCCGCCAAAGTGTGGTTCACCCCGCCGCCGGGTGAGCGCCGTGGCGAGATGCGCTACTTCGATCCGTACACCGCCGAGTTCCTCGGCGACGCCGCCGGCCAGGACTTCTTCGGCCTGATGCTGCAACTGCACCGCTTCCTCGCCATGGGCGACACGGGTCGGCAGATCACCGGCGCGTGCACCTTGATCCTGGTGTTCTTCTGCCTGTCCGGCCTGTACCTGCGCTGGCCTCGCCAATGGAGAAGCTGGCGCGCCTGGCTGACCCTGGACTGGAAGAAAAAGGGGCGCAGCTTCAACTGGGACCTGCACTCGGTGGCCGGCACCTGGTGCCTGGTGTTTTACCTCCTGGCAGCGCTGACCGGGTTGTCCTGGTCCTACGAGTGGTACAACAAGGGCCTGACCCGGTTGCTCTCCGACTCACCGCAGAACGAACGCGTTCGCGGCGGACGTGGCCCTGCGCCGCAAGGTCCGGCACCGACGGCCGATTACGCGGCGATGTGGAGCAGCATCTACAGCGCGGCCGGCCCGCAACTCAGTTCCTATAACGTGCGCATGCCGCCAGTGGCCGGCCAGCCGGCGACCGTTTATTTCCTGCTGAAAACCTCGCCCCACGACCGGGCGCTGAACCAGATCACCCTCGACCCGGCAACCGGCGTGGTCAAGCGCGTTGACCGCTACAGCGACAAGAGCCTCAAGGCGCAACTGCTGACCAGCATCTATGCACTGCACGTCGGCAGTTACTTCGGCATCGTCGGGCGCATCCTCCTGACCCTCACTGCGCTGAGCATGCCGCTGTTCTTCGTTACCGGCTGGTTGCTGTACCTGGATCGTCGCCGCAAAAAACGCCAGATCAAGGACGCTCGCCAAGGTCTCGTAACACCAGCTGATGACGCGCCGGCCTGGCTAATCGGTTTCGCCAGCCAGAGCGGGTTCGCCGAACAACTGGCCTGGCAGACCGCCGGGCAATTGCAGGCTGCGGGCCTGCCAGTGAAGGTGCAGCCGCTGGCGGACGTCAGCGAACGGGATTTGCAGGACTCGAACAACGCACTGTTCGTCGTCAGTACCTTCGGTGATGGCGAAGCACCAGACAACGCCAGGGGTTTCGAACGCAAGGTACTGGGCCGCACGCCGAGCCTGGAGCGCCTGAACTATGCCGTCCTCGGCCTCGGCGACCGGCAATATCAACACTTCTGCGGATTCGCCAAACGCCTGCACACCTGGCTCGGCGAACACGGCGGCACGACCTTGTTCGCCCCGGTGGAAGTCGACAGCGGCGATCCTTACGCCTTGCGCCACTGGCAACAGCAACTGGGCCTGCTGACCGGCCACGCGCCCGTCGACACCTGGCAAGCGCCCAGCTACGACAACTGGACCCTGACCCATCGCGAGTTGCTCAACCCGGACAGCAGTGGTTCCCCGGTGTACTTGCTGGGGCTCAAGCCACCCACCACCAACAGCTGGCTGGCCGGTGACCTGGTGGAAGTCTTGCCGCGCAATTGCCCGTGGGCCATCGAGCACTTCCTCGACGGCCTGGGGATTCACGGCGAGACCAAGGTGCAGCTCAACGGCCTGCAGGAAACCCTCGAACAGGCCCTGGCCAGCCGCCAGTTGCCGCAGAACCGCGCCCATCTGGTCGGCCTGCACGCGCAGGCGCTGGCAGAGGCCCTCGTGCCGTTGGCCATGCGCGAGTACTCCATTGCGTCGATCCCGGCCGATGGCGTGCTGGAACTGATCGTGCGCCAGGAAGTGCATGCCGATGGCAACCTCGGTGTCGGTTCCGGCTGGTTGACCGAACACGCCCCTGTGGGCAGTTCCATCAGCCTGCGCGTGCGGCGCAACAGTGGTTTCCATCTGCCGGCCCAACCGGTGCCGATGATCCTGCTGGGCAATGGCACGGGGTTGGCCGGGTTGCGCAGCCTGCTCAAGGCACGGATTGCCGACGGCCAGCAACGTCACTGGCTGCTGTTTGGCGAGCGCAATCGCGAGCACGACTACCTGTGCCGTGATGAGCTGGAGGAGTGGCTGATCAATGGCGACCTGGCGCGACTGGACCTGGCGTTTTCACGTGATCAGGCCGAAAAGATCTACGTACAGGATCGCCTGCGCGAATCGGCGGCCAAACTGAAGCAGTGGCTGGCGGACGGTGCGGTGATCTACATCTGCGGCAGCCTTCAAGGCATGGCTTCAGGCGTGGACCAGGTGCTCAACGAGGTGCTGGGCGCCGCCGAAGTGGAGCGCCTGATCGAACAGGGCCGCTACCGCCGCGACGTGTACTGAGCCCCCGCAATCCATGTGGGAGCGAGCCTGCTCGCGAAGGCGGAGTGTCAGCGAAGATGATCTCGACTGACGCAACGCCTTCGCGAGCAGGCTCGCTCCCACAGGGGGCTTTGTGTCCAGCGATCAGGCTGGCTGCAACTTCTGCTCAAACACCGACACCCCATCCAGATCGCGCAACACCACACTCAACTCCCCACTCTGCCCATCGATATTCACCTCGCCAAAAAACTGAAATCCAGCAAACGGCGAGGCGTTATGCACCGGGGAGGCCTTCTCGAATACCACTTCAGGGCCAAAGGTCTTATCCAGCGAGTCGGGCCCGAAACTGCCCGCATTCAACGGCCCGGCCACGAACTCCCAGAACGGTTCAAAGTCCTGGAACGCCGCCCGATCCGGGTGGTAATGATGGGCCGCGCAGTAATGCACATCCGCCGTCACAAACAGAAAGTTGCGCACCTGTCGCGCCCGCAGGAAACCGAGCAATTCGGCGATTTCCAGTTCGCGCCCCTGGGCCGGGCCGGGGTCGCCGTTGGCCACCGCTTCCCACCGCGTGACACCGGGACTCACTTCACCATCAGGCGCGCCAAGGCCGATGGACATGTCAGCGGCGATGACTTTCCATTGCGCCTTCGAGGCCTGCATTTCGCGCTTGAGCCAGTCCAGTTGCTCACGCCCGAGAAACGGCCTGGCTTCGCCAAGGTTGTTGTCGTTGGCCCCGCGATAACTGCGCATGTCCAGCACGAACACATCCAGCTGCGGCCCGTAACCGAGCTTGCGATAGATCCGCCCGCCGCCATCGGCGCTCTGCAAGCGCATCGGCGCGTATTCGAGCCAGGCCTGACGTGCGCGGTCCACCAGGCTGTGGATATCTTTGCCCTGGTATCGTGCATCCGGCTTTTTCCCCGGTGACCAGTTGTTCATCACTTCGTGGTCGTCCCACTGCCAGATCTGCGGGACCTCGGCATTGAAACGGCGAATGTTTTCGTCCATCAGGTTGTAGCGGTAATTGCCGCGATACTCATCGAGGGTCTCGGCGACCTTGCTCTTGGCCTCGGTGGTGATGTTGCGCCACACCCGGCCGCCTTCCGTGCCGAGCTGCGCCGGGATCGGGTTGTCGGCGTAAATGGTATCGCCGCTGTGGATAAAGAAGTCCGGCAGGCGCCGGCGCATCGCCTCGTAGATGCGCATGCCGCCAATGTCCGGGTTGATACCGAAGCCCTGGCCGGCCGTGTCGCCACTCCAGACAAACCGGATGTCGCGCCGGGTCTGCGGCACGCTGCGCAAGTGACCGAACCAGGGTTCACTGGCAACGCCGCTCTGGGCGTCTTCGAACTGCACTCGGTAGAAAATCGCCTGGTCGGCGGGCAGCCCGGTGAGTTCGATCCGGGCGGTAAAATCGGTGCGCGCATCGGCCAGGGGCGAGACGAATCGACGAGGGTCGGGAAACAGGCTGCGGGTGTCCCACTCCACCACCATCCGTGCGGGGCGGTCGCAGCGGCTCCAGATGATCGCCCGGTCACCCAGCAGGTCGCCGGACTGCACGCCGTCGGTGAGTCGCGGCCGATCCTTGACCGAAGCGATCACCGCCGGCGCCAGCCCCGGCAACAACAGCCCGGCGCCGACCGCTTGCACGACACGACGGCGCCCGAGGTTGAAATCGCTCATGCTGTTCTCCCTGTGACAGAGAAAAGATCGCAGCCTGCGGCAGCTCCTACAGGTGTTCACAATCTGCCTCTGTAGGAGCTGCCGAAGGCTGCGATCTTCTGATCTACGCCTTGGCCGGCTCCAGCGCCAACTCCACAGTCTCCGACCGCTTGACCAGCGCATACACCACCGCCGTCAACAGACTCCCCGCGACAATCGCCAGCAGATACAACAGCGCATGGTTGATCGCATTCGGGATCGCCAGTACGAACAAACCTCCGTGGGGCGCCATCAATTTACAGCCGAAATACATCGACAACGCACCGGTCAGCGCACCGCCGGCGATGCTCGCTGGAATCACCCGCAACGGATCTTTCGCGGCAAACGGAATCGCCCCTTCGGAGATGAAGCACAGCCCCAGCACCAGCGCCGCTTTACCGGCTTCGCGTTCAGTCTGCGCAAACTTGCGCCGGGCAATGAACGTGGCGATGCCCAGGCCAATCGGCGGCACCATGCCGGCGGCCATGGTCGCCGCCATCGGCGCGTAACTCTGCGAGGCCAGCAAACCGACCGAGAAGGCATAGGCCGCTTTATTGATCGGCCCGCCGAGGTCGACGCACATCATGCCGCCCAGCAGCACACCAAGCAGGATCGCGTTGGTGGTGCCCATGCTGTCGAGGAAATGCGTGAGGCCGGCAAGCATCCCGGCCACCGGTTTGCCAACCACGTAGATCATCACCAGACCGGTGAACAAACTCGCCAGCAACGGAATGATCAGGATCGGTTTCAGCGCCTCAAGGCTCTGGGGTAACCGCGCATATTTATTGATCGCCCTGGCCGCATAACCGGCGAGGAAACCGGCGATGATCCCGCCGATGAAACCCGCGCCCAAGGTGCTCGCCAGCAATCCGCCGATCATCCCCGGCGCGAGGCCGGGACGGTCGGCGATGGAATAGGCGATGTAGCCTGCCAGCAGCGGCACCATCAGCTTGAACGCAGTGTCACCGCCGATCTGCATCAACGCTGCCGCCAGCGTGCCCTCTTCCTTGAAAGCGGTGATGCCGAACACGAACGACAAGGCGATCATCAGGCCACCGGCGACCACCATCGGCAACATGAACGACACGCCGGTCAACAGGTGTTTATAGACGCCCGTCTTCTCCTGTTTGACCGTTGTATTGGCAGCGCTTGATGCGCTTTCCTGCTGGCCTTCGGCCAAGGCTTTTTTCAAGGTTGCTTCGGCTTGCTTGAGGGCAATACCGGTGCCACAGCGATAGATTTTCTTGCCGGCGAAACGCTCGGTGGCGACTTCGATATCGGCCGCCAGCAGCACCACATCGGCCTCGGCAATCGCCGCTGCGCTCAGTGGATTGCGTGCACCGACCGAGCCCTGGGTTTCCACTTGCAGGTCATAACCCAGGCGATTGGCCGCTTGCTGCAAAGCCTCGGCGGCCATGAACGTGTGAGCGACGCCCGTCGGGCATGCGGTGACGGCCACCAGTCGCGGCGCGTGTTGGGCCACTGCCACTGGCTCGATGATCGCTTCGGTAGCAGCGTAAACCTGTGCTTCCCGGGCACCACGTCGCAGCACGACTTCCACGTCTTGCAGGGCCTGGGCCGGGGTGCTCTGGAACACTCGCTTGCCAACAAACCGCGCCATGTCCACGGGCGCGCTGGTCACCAGCAGCACCCACTCGGCCGCGTCGAGGGTGGCCGCCGACAATTGCTTTTCGGGATGTGCGGCATCACTGATTTCGACACTGGTGCTCCAGCCCTGACGCTGGGCCGCGGCGTCGAGCAGCCGGGCGCACAGCACACTGGTGACCATGCCGTTCGGGCAGGCCGTAACGATGGCTAACTTCATGACAAACCCTCTTATTGTTCTGTCAGGGGACGCACGCGCACACCCTGTTCGAGCTGCGCCAGTTGCGCTGCATCGCCAATACCGAATCCGATCTGGGTCACTGCCATCGCGGCAATCGCCGTGGCGGTGCGCAAGGTTTGCTCCGGCGTATCGGCACTGAGCAAACCGTGAAGCATCCCCGCCAGCAATGAATCACCCGCGCCCACCGTGCTGGCGACGCTGACCCTGGGTGGCGTGGCATGCAGCGCCGAGCCGACACTGAACCAGTTCACGCCTTCGGCGCCGTGGGAAATCACCACATGCTCGATGCCCTGAGCGTGCAAGCGCTCCGCCGCTACGGCCTGGGCAGTGACCGACACGACCTCGCAGTCCAGCACCTCGGCCAGCTCTTCGGCGTTGGGTTTGATCAGCCAGGGTCCCGCTTTGAGCGCTGCACGCAACGCCTCGCCGCTGGTGTCGAGTGCAACGTTCAGGCCCAGCGTCTTCAAGCGCACAATCAGCGCCTGCAACCACTGCGCGTTGACGCCCAACGGCAAGCTCCCGGCGACCACCACCGCATCGTGCCCCGGGGCAATCTGCTCCAGTCGATCCATCAAGGCCTGCTGCGCCGCTTCGCTGACCTGCGGCCCCGGCCCGTTGATGTCGGTAATGCGGCCGTCGCTTTCCGCCAGTTTGATGTTGCTGCGGGTTTCCCCGGGAACGCGGATGAAAGCGTCGACAAAACCGCGTTTGGCGAACAGCGTTTCAAACGCCTGCGGATTGTCTTCGCCAAGAAAGCCACTGACAGTCAGCTGATGCCCGAGGTCGGCCAGCACTTGCGCCACGTTCACGCCTTTACCGGCGGCGTGGGTGTGCATGACATCGCTGCGATTGACCTGGCCGGCTTCAAGGCACGGCAACTGGACGGTCAGGTCCAGTGCCGGGTTGAGGGTCAGGGTGAGAATCCGTGCCATTACAGGGCCTCCACGAGTGCGCGCACTTCATTCGCGCTGCCCACGGCCAAGGCCTGTCGGGCAAGGGTTTGAGTCTGAGTGAAGCCCAGTTCGCGAATCCGCGCCTTGACCTCGGCAATACTGCGCGCGCCGACACTAAGCTCATCCACCCCGAGGCCGACCAGCACCGGCACCGCCAGTGGGTCGGCCGCCAGCTCGCCGCACACGCCGACCCATTTGCCATGGGCATGGGCCGCGCGCACGGTGATGTCGATCAGTTGCAGCACCGCCGGGTGCAAGCCATCGGCCTGGGCCGACAGCGTCGGATGGCCACGGTCGATGGCAAGCGTGTATTGGGTCAGGTCGTTGGTACCGACGCTGAAAAAGTCGACCTCCTTGGCCAGCACCGGCGCCAGCAAGGCCGCCGACGGCACTTCGATCATGATCCCCAGTTGCAGGTCGGCAACCGGGATTTCCTGGCGCAGACGTTCGGTCATGTCACGGGCCTGGCGCCATTCATCAACGCTGCCGACCATCGGGAACATGATCCGCAGCGGACGGTTGTCGGCGGCCCGCAGCAAGGCGCGCAATTGAGCTTCCATGATCTGCGGGCGCTGCAAGGTCAGGCGAATGCCGCGCACGCCGAGGAACGGGTTTTCCTCCTTCGCGATCGGCCAGTACGGCAGCGGTTTGTCGCCACCGACATCGAGGGTACGTACCACCAGCGGCCGCCCGGCCAAGCCGTCGAGAACGCGGCGGTACTCGGCTTCCTGAGTCGCCTCGTCGGGCGCTTGCGGGTGGGCCATGAAAATCAGTTCGGTGCGCAACAGGCCGATGCCTTCGGCGCCCTGCTCCACCGCACTGGTGACGCCGGCACTTTCGCCGATATTGGCGAACACTTCGACGGCATGGCCGTCGGTGGTCAGTGCCGGCTGGTGGCGTTGCTCGGCAGCGGCCTTCAAGCGCTGCTCGCGGGTATCGCGCTCGGCCGTGGCGCGCTGCAAGGTCGCCGCATCTGCGTCCACATGCAGACGCCCACGCTGGCCATCGAGCAGCAATGGCGTACCCGACGCCAGCAGCAACACGCCGGAGCCGGCGCCGACCAATGCCGGAATGCCCAGGGCCCGGGCAACGATCGCACTGTGCGCCGTAGCGCCGCCCCGTGCGGTGAGAATCCCGGCCACGCGAGCCGGGTCCAGACGCGCGACGTCGGACGGGCCGACCTCGTCCATCACCAGAATGTACGGCTGATCCGGTTCGCTCGGAGTTTCGATACCACTGAGTTGCAGCAAAACCCGACGACCAATGTCGCGCAAGTCGGCAGCGCGCTCGGCGAGCAAGGCATCCTGCAACGCTTCCTGCTGCCGGGCCGCCGCTTCAATCACGACCATCCACGCAGCCTCCGCGCTTTCGCCCTGCTTGAGACGCGTATCGACCTCATCGGTCAGTTCCGGGTCGTCGAGCATCTCCTGGTGGGTGATGAAGATTTCGCGAATGGCTTTGCTTTTACTGCGCTCGATCAATCCCTGGATGTCCCGGCGCACCTGCGCCAGCGCGTGCTGGAGACGTTCACGCTCGATGGCGGCGGACTCACCACGCAACGGGTAATCGATGGTTTGCAGCACTTGAATATGCGCCGGACCGATGGCGATGCCCGGGGCGGCGGCAATGGCCTGGACCACGCTGCCGGATAGCGGGGCGAGGACCACTTCGGCCATATCGGCAACGACTTCCCGTGCCTGGCTGACTGGCGGCAACGGCTCGACTTCTTCACCGAGGCCTTCTTCGATGGCTGCCAACAGGGCCGGCAACGCATCCGCCGCAATGCCCGGTTCGGCGATGAATTCCAGGACCTGCCCGCGACGGGCGCCGAGGCTGAGCAGTTTGCTCAGACTCTTCACCGACACCGCGCTGTCGTGGCCGTCGACGATTCGCACGCGGATTTCACCCTCAAAACTTTTCGCCAGTTGCGCGAGGATCTTCGCCGGCCGCGCATGCAAACCGTGGGCATTGGCCAAGGCAATGCGCGCGCTTGGCCAGTCGGCGGGCACTTCACCACCGAGCACTTCGAGGACTTTGCGGCTGCTGGTGGCGCGCCCCAATTCCTGGCCACGTCCTTCGATCAACAACGCGCACAGGCGCTCGAGCAGGGCTTGATGGGCCTCACCGAGGCTGGCCAGGCAGAACAGTCCATTGAGTGGCTGGCCGAGATAGCGCAGCGGTTTGTCCGGGGTGACGAAGGCCAGGCCGGGGCGCTTCACCGTTTGCTCGCTGTGCAGCCACCACAGGCCATCGCCCAACGGCAGCGCTTCAACCTGTTGCAGCACGGCGGAAAAACCATTGCTCACGCAGTCGGCCTGCCGCAACAAACGTGCGCCGCGCCAGACCAACTCTTCGAAATCCTCAGCCGCCACACCGAGGCCGATCATCTGCGCATCCAGCGCCAACTCCTGCGGCGCACCTTGCAGCAATTTCAGCAGCGCTTCAGCGGAACCGGCGCGACGCAGGGCCTGACCCAGGTCAGTCTCGCCAAGGGCGCGGGTGAGCAATTGCAACAGGCGCAAGTGCTCATCGGATTTGGCGGCGATACCGATCGCCAGGTAAACGATATGACCGTCACCCCAGTCCACGCCATCGGGGAACTGCATCAGGCGCACACCGGTTGTGAACACCAGGTCGCGGGTTTCGGGGGTACCGTGGGGGATGGCAATACCTTGACCGAGAAAGGTCGAGCCCTGGGCTTCCCGCGCCTGCAAACCGGCGAGATACCCCTCGGCAACCAGGCCGTCGGCGACCAGATGCCGGGCCAGCAATTGCAGCGCTGCGGACTTATCCACAGCCGACTGGCCCATGGAAATCTGCTCTACAGTGAGCTCGAGCATGCGTTCTCCTTTTTGGCGCCTTGGGGTGCCAGGTATTGTTTTGAATGAGTCAGCTCAGGCGCTTGGTCGTCACTTTTGGCGGTTTCACGGCAGAACCGGCCAAAGGCGCCTTTAACGTAGAAAATACGCTTGCTGAAACGTTTAATCTATAATGAATGGCACGTTACTCGATAATGTCCCATCCTTGAAGCTCAACTTGTCGGATGCGTTGCGACAATGGTCGCCTGCCTTAATCGGTTAGGATTGACGAAAATGTCGAGGCAATCTCGAAAAAACAAGGAAACAGCGGGTTGAAACTCAGTGATATTGCCCAGTTGGCCGGTGTGTCCGTCACCACCGCCAGCTATGTCATCAATGGCAAGGCCGAACAACAGCGCATCAGCAGCGCCACCGTCGAACGCGTGCGCGCGGTCGTCGAACAACATGGCTTCACGCCTAATCCACAGGCCGCCGGCTTGCGCAGCCGACACACGCGCACGTTGGGGTTCATTCTGCCGGATCTGGAAAACCCCAGTTACGCGCGAATCGCCAAATTGCTGGAACAAGGCGCCCGCGCCCGCGGTTATCAGTTGCTGATCGCCAGTTCCGACGATGCCCCGGACAGCGAACGGCAATTGCTGCAACTGTTCCGCGCCCGGCGCTGCGACGCGCTGATCGTTGCCAGCTGCCTGCCGGCCGGCGACGACAGCTATCACCAGTTGCAAGCCAAGGGCATACCGATCATTGCCATCGACCGGGTCATGGAGCCCGAGCACTTCTGCTCCGTGATCAGCGACGACCGCGAGGCCAGCCTGCAACTGACCCGCAGCCTGCTGGAGCCGTTGCCCAAACAGATCGCCCTGATCGGTGCCCGCCCGGAACTGAGCATCAGCCGGGAACGTGCCGCGGGCTTCAAAGAGGCCCTCACCGGGTTCAACGGCGAAGTCCTGATCGAAGAAGGCGAATCCTTCAGCCGCGAGTGCGGCAAACAATTGATGGAAGAGTTGCTGCTGCGCCTGGGCCATTTGCCCGATGCGCTGGTGACCACCTCCTATGTGCTGCTTCAGGGCGTGTTCGATGCGCTGCACGACTTCCCGTTAAAAAACCGCCCGCTGCGCCTCGGCACATTCGGCGACACCCAGCTGCTGGACTTCCTGCCGCTGCCGGTCAACGCCATGGCCCAGCAACACCAGTTGATCGCCGACAAGGCCCTCGCGCTGGCACTGGCAGCCATCGAACAGTCGGATTACCGGCCCGGCGTACAAGCCATCCCTCGCACGTTCAAGCAGCGTATTCTTCAGGAATGAGCCGTGGAGCTGATCGACACCCATACCCACCTGGACTTTCCGGACTTCGACGCCGATCGCCAGGCGCTGCTGGCCGAAAGCCGCGCCCTCGGGGTGCGGCGGATCGTGGTGCTGGGGGTTTACCAGGCCAATTGGCAGCGGGTCTGGGAGCTGGTGCAGAGTGACCCCGACCTGCACGCCGCGTTCGGGCTGCATCCGGTGTATCTGGACGATCATCGCCCGCAACACCTGAGCGAACTCGGTGACTGGCTGACCCGTCTGGCCGGCCATCGGCAGTTGTGTGCGGTGGGCGAGATCGGCCTGGACTACTTCATCGAATCCCTCGACCGCGACCGCCAACAGAAGCTGTTCGAGGCGCAATTGCAACTGGCGGCGGACTTCAATCTTCCGGCATTGATCCATGTGCGGCGTAGCCATGCGGCGGTGATTGCCACGCTCAAACGGTTTCGCCTGAAACGTGCCGGGATCATCCACGCCTTCGCCGGCAGCAAGGAGGAGGCGCGGGAATACATCAAGCTCGGTTTCAAGCTCGGCCTTGGCGGCGCCCCGACCTGGCCACAGGCGCTGCGCATGCACCGCGTGCTCGCCGAGCTGCCACTGGATTCGGTGGTGCTGGAAACCGATTCGCCGGACATGGCGCCCGCCATGTTCCCAGGCCAGCGCAACAGCCCGACACACTTGCCGGCCATTTGCGCGGCACTGGCGCAATGGATGGCGATCAGCCCGGAACGACTGGCGGCTGCCAGTACCGCCAACAGCTGCGAAGTGTTCGGCTGGTAATCAGTCAGCGTGAGCCCTGGCAGCTTCCAGGATCAGCGTCAGGTGCTGACGCCGGCGGAAGTAGCGAACCACCGCGAAATACACGAACAAGACGATCAGCGAAGCATTCAGCTGTTCGATGACACTGAGCATTCCCACCCACTCCATCACCAGTGCCACCAGCAAGGCCGTGCAGACCATCACCCGCAGGCTGGCGCGCAACAGCGAAAAAGAGTCGAGAGACTTGAAGCGCTTGATCTGTTCCGGACAACGTAACTGAACGTGTTTCCGGCAGTGGGCACAGGCAAACGCTTCATTGATCGCAATGGCGTTGAGTTGCCAGGGTTGAAGCAGCAACGTGCGCTGACAATGCGCACAGCGCCCCTGGACTCCTGTTGTTACAGCAGACATGACCAAGTTCCTCCATGGGGGTAAGCCGCGTAACTCTTCCTTGATTGAAATCCAATAGCCAGCGCACGGAGAGAATCAGGAAGATTCTCTCCGCGAAAGGGAAAAAGGATTACGAAACTTTCCGACAGTACACCAAAACCGTGGGAGCGGGCTTGCCCGCGAAAGCGATCATCCAGTCACACTAATGTTGGATGTGCCGCCGTCTTCGCGGGCAAGCCCGCTCCCACAGGGTCCCGAGGAGAATTTCAGACCCGGAATGCACTGATCAACTGTTTCAACTCCACGACCTGAGCCGACAACGCCCGGCTTGCATCTTCGGTCTGGTGCGCACCTTCTGCGGTACGCTCGCCGGCGCGATTGATCTCGACGATGTTCTGGTCGATGTCGTGGGCCACGGCGGTTTGTTGCTCCACCGCGGCGGCAATCTGCTGGTTCTGGTCGACGATCATGCCGACCGCGCCCAGGATGTTTTCCAGCGCCCGCTGGACCTTCTCCGACTGCCCCACCGTGCCGTTGGCCATTTCATGGCTGGTGCCCATGGCCTTGACCGCCGCACCGACTCCGCCATGGAGCTTGGCGATCATCTGCTCGATTTCTTCGGTCGATTGCTGGGTACGCTTGGCCAGGGTCCGGACTTCATCGGCTACCACGGCGAAACCGCGCCCCTGTTCACCGGCCCGTGCAGCTTCGATAGCGGCATTGAGCGCCAGCAGATTAGTCTGCTCGGCGATGCTCTTGATCACTTCCAGAACGCGGCTGATGGACTGGCTATCGCTGGCCAGTTGATTGATCACCAGCACCGACTGATCGATTTCGTTTGCCAGTGCGGCAATGCTGCCTTGCTGCGACTCCACCAGACCGCGACCGCTGATGGTTTCGTCGTTGACGCTGTGGGCGCTGCTCACCGCCGCTGCAGCACTGCGCGCGACTTCCTGGGAAGTGGCCGACATCTGGTTCATCGCCGTGGCCACTTGTTCGATCTGTGTGCGCTGCCCGGCGACGGCCTGGTTGCTTTGCGCGGAAACGCTTTCCACCTGACCGGCCTGGCGTTCGACTTCGCTGACGGTCTGGCCCACCCGCTCGATCAGGTCATGGATTTTCTTCACGGTGCCGTTGAACACCTCGCCCAACTCGCCCAGTTCGTCACGGCTATGGGCACTGAAGGTCACGGTCATGTCGCCGG
This sequence comes from Pseudomonas sp. GW821-FHT07G06, assembly GCF_058986625.1. NCBI lineage: Bacteria > Pseudomonadati > Pseudomonadota > Gammaproteobacteria > Pseudomonadales > Pseudomonadaceae > Pseudomonas > Pseudomonas sp. GW821-FHT07G06. The sequence continues at coordinate 118,161 of NZ_JBYSVW010000004.1, read as the reverse complement.
CCGCCACCTTGTCCATCACCGCTCCCAGGCGCTTGAGCGTGGTGCGGGTCGAGGCATAGAAAGCGCCATAGAGATAAAAGATCAACACGAACACGACTGATAACGCCACGGCCTGCAAGACCATGTGCGTGCGGTTCTGGTCCAGCCGCTGCTGCAACTGCGGCCCCAGATACTTGAGGGTTGCTTCGTTGAGTTGGTAAGTCTGGTCCATCAGGGCGCTGACCTGATCGTAAAAGCCCTGCCACGGCGCATCGAGGGTATCGGCCATGACCACTTGCTCTTCGAACAGCTCGCTGGCCTTCTTCAAGGATGCCCGGCTGCTATCGGCCTGAGCGGCCAGGGTATCGCGGGCGGCCTTGCTGGACCCCAAGGCGTCCTGCAACTTCAGGCCATATTCGGCCTGGAGCTTTTCAATCTGCGCCAGCAATTCATCGAAACGAGTACTCGACGCCGAGTTGATGAAACCCTGCCCCAACGAATAAGACCCCATTGCCCGACCTTCGCCCAGAATCTGGGTCACACGTGGGGTGACGAGGGTGACGAGTTCGCTCAACTGGCGCATGTCGCTCTGGTTGTCGCGACTGAGGCCGGACTGGCTGGTGATGAGCTGGCCGAAAATCTGCGCGCTGCCCACCAGCTTGCCGATCAGGGCACTTTTGCTTTGCAGGGAGTTTTCCGTTTGCTGGGCCTTGAACGCGGCGATCATCTCATCGCGTTTGCCATCAAACACCGCGACCTGCTCCGGGTCGCTGGTCATCGCCGTCAGCCCTTGCAGGCGAGTCAGAATATTCTGCTCGAGGGTGCTGATTTTCGATTCGACGTTGCCGGCCTTGCCGGATTGGCCGAGGCTGACATTGATCTGCACCAGGTTGTTCAGGGTTTCCAGATCGCGACGCAACGTCAGGCTGCTGCCCAACAGGTCGAGACTTTGCAGTTCGATGCGCGTCCCCTGGAATTCGCGGTAGGAGTCACGCACCAGATAGAAGTTGGTCACCAGCATCGGCACCAGGAACAGTACGCTGATCAGGCTGAACTTCATGCCGAAGCTCAGGCGATTCATCAGTGCGACAGCGGGATAGAGCAAGCTCTTCACTGGATGTCTCCCTTCAATTTCTTATTTTTTTTATTGGCAGGCGCAGACAGACAGCAGATAGCCACTATGCGGCGCTATCTCTGTATAACTTAAATCGGCAGGAAGTTTTGTAACTTAAGGTTAACGACAGGGCAAAGCACTTCAGGCAAGTGATCACCCTGTGGCGAGGGGGCTTGCCCCCGTTGGGTGGCGAAGCCGCCCCCGGCGATTGATCAGTTAAAACGGGTACTCCTGATTTACGACTGCTGCGCAGCCGAACGGGGGCAAGCCCCCTCGCCACAATGGCTCAGTGCAGGACCGTCCACAACGCAAATCCGGCATACCAGAGCACTGCGGCACGCAGCAGCAGGTCCCAGATGCGGTCCAGGTTGTTGATACCTTCTGCGCCGGCCACCGGTGCCGGAATTTCACCGGCCACCAGCCCGACTTTCACGATCAATTGCGCGGCGCTGATGTTCCAGTTCAGCAGTTCATGCAGCATCACCCGACTGACTGCGACAAAATTGCCGACCAACGCCAGGCTCGCCGCCAGCAGACGCACGGGCAACCAGTCGAAGGCGTGACGCAGTTGCCCGGCGCGCTCGACCAGCGCCGGGTTTTTCCCGTGTTCTTCGGCCAGCGCCAGCAGCCGATAACTCAGCGCCGCGACCGGCCCCAACAGGAAGTACCAGAAAATCACCGCGAAAAAGCTCTGGTAGGCCTCCCACAACAAATGCCCTTCGACCTGCTCCAGCAACTGCTCGCCACTGTCTGCACAGATATCCAGATCGCGCTTGGCGACAAGGGCCGCTGCTTGCAGATCCTCCCGACGCCAGGCATCGCGGAACGGCCCGAGATCGCCCAGCAGATCACCGCGCCCCAGGCTGTAGATCACGACCAGCAAATGGATCGGCAACGCAAGCAACCCGTAGGCCACCGGCTCGATGACGACCAGCAGCAAACCCAGCAACGCCACCGGCAACAAGACCACCACCGACAACACCAGCCATGGCCGGCCCGAAAGCCGCGGGCTGGCCTCGAGTTTGTTCAGCTCGTGCGTCCAGCCACTGTCACGCTGAACCTGATGGCGCAGGGCCGAGAACTTTTCGATCCACACCGCCAATAGCAACACCAGAAAACTCATTGCCCTTCCTCTTGTGCCAGAGCGGCGCGATAACGTGCCCAGTCGAACGCCGGCCCTGGATCGGTTTTGCGCCCGGGTGCAATGTCGCTGTGCCCGCAGATACGCTCTGTAGTGATCGCCGTGAACGTCCGTTGCAACTGACGGGTCAGGGCCGTCAACGCGCCGTATTGCGCGTCGGTGAACGGCAGATCATCCGTGCCTTCGAGCTCGATGCCCACGGAAAAATCGTTACAGGTTTCCCGCCCCTCGAAGCTCGAGACCCCTGCATGCCACGCACGCTCAAGGCATGAAACAAACTGGGTGACGGTTCCGTCACGCTCGATCAGAAAGTGAGCGGACACCCGCAAATCCGCAATCCCTTCAAAATAGGGATGCTCGGTGACATCCAGGCGATTCTGGAAAAACTCCTGCACCTTGCCAGTGGCGAACTGCGCCGGTGGCAGGCTGATGTTGTGGATCACCAGCAGGGAAATCTCGTCTGTGGGGCGCGCATTGAAGTTGGGTGAGGGGCAGACATGCACACCCTGAATCCAACCGCTCGGGTCCAACTGCATACCGATTCCTTCAACGTCGACTGTGTTGGCACAGTATGCCGCGATATTCCCCCAAGGCGCGATCACTTGCCGCGCTTGAGACGCTTGAGGTTGCCGATCACCCGCTCGAGAGCTCGCTCGAACAGCAAGGTGTCGTCAAGCACTCGCGCCACGCCATTGCGCAGCTCCAGGGCCAGGTCAGGACGACTGCGCTCGAGCACTTTCATGCCGGTGCGGTTGACGAAGATGTATTGGCCGGTGGTTGCAATGATGGCCACCAGTTTGCAGCGAAGGCTGCTTTCCGGGTCTTCCTGAAACTCGACCCAACAGCCCGGAAGCATTTTATCGACCTGGCGCAAACCCGCATCGTCCGCCAGCAAACGTATCGGCTCACTGTGCACCTGACTTTCGTCGGCCATGTGCAGGACGACAGGCGTCAGCACTTCGGTCATCAGCGACGCACCGGCGGGTGAGCCCCCCGCCGCCTGAACGTGCAAACTTTCCAGCTCGCTGAAAAACTCGCTGGCGGCAAACGGATCGAACGCCGACGAGTTCAGCCCGTCGCGCAACGACTTGAGCAAATCCGGAACCAGGGCCAACATCCTGGTCGCATCGGACTCGTGGTGGTGCTGAACGCTCCAGACCAATTGCTCCAGGGTACGCACATCGGCATGCCACTCCACCGACTGATCGCCATGCTTGAGGTACGTCAGCAGCAGTACTTTGCTCCAGGCCTCCTGGACAAACCCCAGCACGCCTTGCGGCAGGAACTTGCCAATCAACGCCTGATTCAGCACCTGCTCGACACGCTGGCGGGCCAGCCCGGTCTTGGCTCGTCCCTCCTCGGCATCACGAATACGTTGCTCGAGCAACTCGCTGCGACGGCGCTCGTCCTGGGTAAACGCGAGAAAGTCGGCCAGCAGTTCGGAAAATATCGCGGGGTCATCGACAAAGTCATTCAACAAACGCTGTACGACCTGATCGATGCGCACGTACAGGCTGTCACGCTGATGATCGTCACAGGCGTCCCAACCCATTGCCGCGCTGGCGATTTCGTTGAGCAGGCGTCGTGCCGGATGACTGCTGCGACTGAAGAAACTCTTGTCGAGCACCGCCACCTTGACCAGTGGAATCTGCAATCGGCCGATCAGCGCCTTGAGCGGATCCGGCAGATTACGATCTTCGAGCATGCATTCGAACAGCATGGCGACCAGGTTGATCACATCTTCATCGGCCTCCCCGAAAACCCGCGACCTGCCACTTTTGACGCTGACCCGAGTCAGTAACTGTTCGAGCTGGTTGCGCAGGTCAAAATCGTCCACGACTGCCGGAGCCGGCACGTACTGCTGCAAATGCGACAGCAGGCGCAATAGATCGCGCGTGGAAATCGGCAACGCAGTGGCACTGACGTCCAGCGTTGGCGACAGGCTGCCGCGAACGTTGAACAGCAGGGCCTGCAACGCGGCGAAAACCGCCTGGACATTGTCATCGATGGGCAAGCAGACCGGCGTGGCGCCCTCATCGGTCGATTCGACGGGGGCGCTGTCTGACCGGTCCATGGTACGGCGCACCGGGGCCGGTTTAAGGTCGGGCAACACACCGGTAGCGAGCAGCAGTTGATTGGCTTCGGCGTAAAGCTGAGCGGTCTCGCTGAGGACATAACGCTCGAACAACCCGAGGATAATCAGCTTGACCTTGATCTCCAGCCCCAGCTGGCGTGCAGCCTGCAAAAAGTATTCGCAGAGCATCGTCGGACTCAGGGGGTTGTGCAGATCGCCCAACGCCTTGCCCGACAAGGCGCAGAGTCGGGCCGTCAGTTGATCCAGGGCCAACCCTTCGCGGTCCAGCACCCGACTGACCATTGCTTCCACCGCGACTGTACGCTCCCGCTCGTCATCGTTTTGCGCCAAGGATGCGTCGACCGCCAAGGCCCGGGGCATGGCCGCAATGGCAGGGTCGTATTGGGCAAGCCGGATGAACGCGCCGAAAAACTGCTCGAGAAACACCCGCTCGATGCTTTTGTGCTTGAGACGCAAATCGCGCATCGCTTGAAAGAAGATGTTCTGCTCGACGTCACAGCGGGCTTGGTCGGCCATTTCGAAGAGGGTGTTATCGGCGTTGTCGAACAACGCCTGCAATCCGTGTCGCAGCTGTTGTGCGGCCTTGTCGCGAACCTGGAGAAGAATCGCCGGCAGTCGGGCGAGTGGCGAGTGAGCCACCTGGTCGGTAGTTGCCTTGTGCAAAGGCACTACATTCCCGTCGTTGTGCATTCGGCCTCCCTGGAACGGTGATGCTTCGACTCGTCAAACCGATGACGTCAAATACAAGGCGAATTATCTTGTAAAAGCTCACCTTTGCGCCAGAAGACTCTGCATCTCATCTCAAACAGGCGTTTGCTCGGTACCGATGTCCCGCACCGACACCCTCAGGGATTCGACCAAATGCAGGTGCCATTGCCAACGTAACGCTCTGATGCCTTGGGTTGGTCCGTGCCATGGCCCTATAATCGAGCCACTTTGTTTGTGGAGTCCGTTATGCCGAATCTACGTCTCGCCGATCTGACCGCCGAAATCGAAGCCAACGTGCGCCGTGCGTTGCGTGAAGACATCGGCAGCGGCGACATCACCGCGCAGTTGATCCCGGCTGAACGCCTGGCCAAAGCCACCATCATCACCCGCGATGCGGCCGTCATCAGCGGCACCGCCTGGGTGGATAACGTGTTTCGGCAACTGGACCCACGGGTGGCGGTGCACTGGCAGGTTGCCGACGGTGAACGGGTGACGCCCAATCAGGTGCTGTTCCACCTCGAAGGCCCGGCGCGCTCACTGCTGACCGGCGAACGCAGCGCCCTGAACTTCCTGCAACTGCTCTCCGGCGTGGCAACCCGCGCGCAATACCTGGCGGACTTCGTCGCCGAGACTCAGGTCAAGCTGCTCGACACCCGCAAGACGCTGCCGGGACTGCGCCTGGCGCAAAAGTACGCCGTAACCTGCGGCGGCTGCCACAACCACCGCATCGGCCTGTATGACGCCTTCCTGATCAAGGAAAACCACATCGCCGCCAGCGGCGGCATCGCGCAAGCCATCGCGGCCGCGCACAAGATCGCCCCGGGCAAACCGGTCGAGATTGAAGTGGAAAGCCTGGAAGAACTGAAAGAAGCGCTGGCGGCCGGTGCCGACATCATCATGCTCGACGAACTGAGCCTGGACGACATGCGCGAAGCCGTGCGCCTGAACGCTGGCAAGGCCAAGCTGGAAGCCAGCGGCGGGATCAACGAGAGCACGTTGCTGCCGATTGCCCGGACCGGGGTGGATTACATTTCGATCGGTGCGATGACCAAGGATGTGAAGGCGATCGATCTGTCGATGCGCTTGAGTATCTGATCACACGTATGTGAGTTGTCAAAACTGTAGGAGCGAGCTTGCTCGCGATGTACCTGAGAGCGCCATGTTTAACCAGTAAACACGCGTTATCGTTAACGACCATCGCGAGCAAGCTCGCTCCTACATGAGTGTCAAACCACCAGATTGTTCATCTCGCAGTACTCTTCCCACTCGACGCCCAGCACCTCGGCCGCTTCTTTGTGCAACTTCAGGCGTTCTGTCTCGTACTCCTCCGGGGTCGAGGTGTACTTGAGCGTCAGTTCCCACGGCTGCAAGCCCTGGGCTTCGGCTTCATCCTCGAAGGCCCATTGAATCTGGTCTTTCTGATCGTCCGGACTCAAGTCCTTGATCTCGTCCATCAATTCGGGCGCGTCCAGCACGTACTTCTTGAGGGCTTCTTCGTGTCTTTCTTCTTGGCTCAATTCTTTTACGGTCATGTTGTTCTCGCTGATCTGGGGAATGGAAGATGGATCTGGATCATCAAGGATCTCTCTGACGCAGAAGAACCGCTTGTAGCCCGGTCTGTCTGGCCTTCAGAACCATTCGGGATCATCTGAAAACTGCTGGGCGAGGCTCATGCAGGTCCGAATATAGGATGTTTGTCGGACGATTTGCACGTCTCTTTACATCTCCCCACAAAAAGTTGTGCACAGGATGTGCTGATGGCGACGGGAACATAAATTCAAATCCCAAGTCATAGCGATGTGCCATGTCGGCACTTCACAAGGAACCTCAGTGATGCGCAGCATTTCCAAGTCTTCGTCTGTTGTGCTTACAACCGCATTGTTCGCCAGCCTGGCACTACCGTATCCGGTGCTGGCCGCTATCGAAGTCAGCAGCGGCAACCCCTCGTTTGGCGACAAGATCCCGGCTCTCCACTACGAGTACGACAAGTACACCCTGGTCAAAACCGGGATAAGTGCCGATGACCTGCAAAGCATGCAAAAGTCGCTGAAGGACACCTCGGGGAATGTCGAAGACCTGAAGAAAACTGTCAGCGAACAACAACGCACGATTGAGGATCTCAAGCGCGGCAACGGTTCCAGCTCAAGCTCCAGCAGCAGGGAAATCGACGAGCTCAAGCGCAAGGTGGCCGAACAGGAGCGCGACATCAACAACCTCGGCAAGCAGGTTGAAGAACTCAAACGCAATAGCGGCTCCAGCTCCAGTTCAAACAGCAGCGAGATCTCCAGCCTGAAACGGGAAGTCAGCGATCAGGACCGCGAACTCGACAACCTCAAGCGGACCGTCGAGGACTTGAGCAGAAAGGTGAAATAACCAGGGGGGAGATGGTGCCCGAGACAGGAATCGAACCTATGACGAAAACACCAGGATTTGCTGTTGAATCCGACAACAACTGAACGATGTACTTTCCGATGTACTTTTTTGCATCCCGCTGGGTGATCGTCTGGTCACCCTAGGCAACAAATAATACCCCGCGTCCTCCCCCCTACAAAGCACAAACCATCATTGCACATCCCCTAAAACCTTTTGTATCGGTCTTGTACCGCGTAGGATACCCGCGCCTTCAACAGGGCGAATTGACATATGGAGCTCCAAACACATGACGTCCCTCGCCGAAAAGGCCCCCACTCTTAGCACCCCGCATCTAACTCACCCGAAGTACCGGCCCGACGTTGACGGATTGCGCACAATCGCCGTTATGTCCGTCGTGCTATTTCACGCGTTCCCGGAGTGGATACCTGGTGGCTTCATCGGCGTCGACATCTTTTTCATTATTTCCGGCTACCTGATCTCCACCATCATCTATGGCAGCCTTGAGCGCCAGGCGTTCAGCTTCACCGAATTCTATGCCCGCCGTATTAAACGGATATTCCCCGCCCTGCTCCTGGTGCTGATCAGTTGCTACGCCTTCGGCTGGTTCACACTGTTCGCGGACGAGTTCCAGCAGTTGGGCAAACACATTGCCGGCGGCTCTAGCTTCATCTCGAACTTCGTGTTGTGGGACGAGAGCGGCTACTTCGACACCACGGCGGAAATCAAACCACTGCTGCACCTGTGGTCGCTCGGTATTGAGGAACAGTTCTATATCGTCTGGCCACTGATTCTGTGGGCAGCCTGGAAAATGCGACTGAACGTGCTGACGCTGACCATTGCTTGCCTCGGTGCGTCCTTCCTCCTGAACATGATCAACATCGGGGCAGATCCGTCGGCCACCTTCTATATGCCGCAAACCCGTGCGTGGGAATTGCTGGCCGGTTCTGTACTGGCTTACGTGGTAGCGCACCACGGCCATCAAACGCACCAATTGGCTCTTCGGCTGGATAAACTGGCCACCAGCATTCTGATGCGCCCGGGCACGCCAACTAATGGGGCAGTACTGAGAAATGCAAAATCGATCCTTGGCATGGCACTACTTGCCATCGGTTTCGCGATTGTCACCAGCACTGGATTCCCTGGCTGGCAGGCGATCATCCCTTGCGCAGGCGCGATCCTGATTATCTCTGCCGGCCCGCAGGCGTGGCTCAACAGGAATATTCTGTCCAGCAAGCTGTTTGTGTGGCTGGGCCTGATCAGCTTTCCGCTTTACCTCTGGCACTGGCCGCTCCTGTCGTTCGCCCGAATCATTGAAGGCGAGGTGCCGGCGCTCGAAATCCGCATTGCGGCCGTCATCGCGGCAATCGTTTTGGCGTGGCTGACCTACAAGCTGGTTGAGCTTCCGCTGCGCCGTCGCGAGTGGCCGCTGAAGACTGCCGCCCTGGTGCTGATCATGGCCGGGATCGGCGCTGCCGGTTACATGACCTACGACCGCGCGGGCTTCCCGGATCGCTCTACCGTGGTTCAGGCCAAGGCCGTCAACGCCCAGTTTTCTGGTGCGATTTGGAAGTACGCCACAAACCACACCTGTATCTACCGCTACCGCTGGCAGGAGGCAGGCACCTATCCATGGTGGTTCTGCATGACCAACAAGGACGAAAACCCTACAATCATCCTGCTGGGCAACAGCTACGCAAACCACCTGTACCCTGGTCTGTCAAAGCAGCCAGAATTGAGTCAGCAGACCTTCTTGTCGATTGGGGCATGTGACCCGTATCTGGCTTACTCCACGCAACCAGCAGAGCCTGCAACGCCATGCGCTGGCGACCGACCGGCGCACCAGCTCGACTATATAAAGAGCCTGATCGAAGACACTGGCACGGTGAAGTACGTTTTCTGGTCAGGGTTTGAGCCGGTGATGTCAGCTGACTACGTGGAAAAAGCAGAGCAAACGCTGACCTATCTGGAGAACAAAGGGGTTCAGGTCATTGTGTTCTCGCCGCACTTCAGGGAACGCATCGATATCAAGTCATGCTTCAGCAGGCCTTTGAAGCCGCCTACCGGGCAATGTACTTTCGATATCTCGGAGCGCGAGAAGATCGACAACGGATTTGCACCGTTGCGAGATGCGATTATCGCCAGACACCCGAAGACCAAAATCTTCGACCCTAACGATATCTTCTGTGACGACACGACATGCTCCATCGTTAAAGACGGCTTGCCGATGTACCGGGACGAGTTCCAGCACCTGTCGCTGTACGCGAGCAGGCTGCTGGCCGATAAGTTTGCCGAATGGTCTAAAGAGAACATACCGGCAATATTGAAGTGAAGAATAGCCCCGCGTTTGCGGGGCTTTCCTTTACAGCGTCAAAGGAAATGGACAGCTAAAATGAAAACAACAAATACAACGCAGAAAATAGAATTCGCAAATTCTCTACGCGGCATAGCAGTTCTGCTTGTTTTACTTGGCCACTACATTTTTGTTTTTAATGCCATAAAAGGAAAATTCTTAGCTTTCCCTAGCATGGATTACTTCCCTTTTCCATGGGCACTTCACATCTTCCGTCCATTCCCATTAAACCAACTAAATATTGGACAGATTGCTGTAGCATTCTTCTTTTTAGTTAGCGGACTTGTCATTCCAAATGCTGCCGCCTCCCTAGGAAACTTTGCCAACGGCCGTACAGCGTTCGTCGTTGGCCGAGTACTGCGCATTTGGCCGACTTACATGTTGGGACTGATGATATCCGTTTCTGCACTTTGGTTTAACAGTTATGTAAACTCGGTAGAGCTCAATATTCCAGCTATACAAATCCTTTCCAACATGACGCTATTTAGAGATTGGCTCGGCCAGACCCAAATTGACGGTATAGTGTGGACGCTTGAAATCGAAACGAAGTTCTATCTGTTTGTGCTTTTGTTTTGGAGCGGCATCGGAAAAGGAAAGCTATACCCAATTGCGCTAATGCTTATTGCAACAATCTTTCTTGCACCGCTTGGCGCAAGCATCTTCGCCACACAAACACCGAACATAACGACAGAAAATTTCATTTGGACATTGCCATACTTGCTCTATATGAGCATGGGCGTTGTCTTCAACTATCATCTAAGAGGCACCATAGATACAAAGTCGCTAATCGCCATTATCGCAACCATGGCGGCCGCATTCGTTTACACCGCGAAAACGCAGGGCCTTTACGCGCAAGTCCCAGTGTCCTATGTGTCGACGCTGTTGGTTTTCAGCTTCCTCTATTTTTTCGCAAGGACATGGAGTGGAGGGCCGATCATTCGCTTTTTTGCCAAGATCAGTTACCCGCTTTATGCCAGTCATGCGGCTTTAGGTTATACCGGCATGGCCTATATGATTCGCCTCGGAATTACTCCACTTTTAGCACTTGCCATCCAGATCGCGATCAGCACAGCACTCGCATGGGGTATGCACGTACTCATCGAAACACCGACACATAATGCCGGCAAGCGTATTGGTCAATGGCTTGTCAACCGTCGTCGCCCTGCAAATGTGGCAGCAACAGATCCTACTTAGACGTCCAATGACGTGAAGAAGGCCCCGCAATGCGGGGCTTTCCTTTATTGGTAGTTGGTGCCTCCAGGCACTCTTGTAAAGATCGGCGATCCTGTATAGCTGAAGGCTATGCCATCACCCGGTGGGATTGTCACTGCCCCGGTAGCCGGGTTCATGTTCCCCACCGCACCACCACCGCGGCGGTAAACCAGTTGACTGATAGTCCCACCGTTGGGATTGATCAGAATGGTTTCCTCGACTGGTCCGACGTTGGTGTAAATCATCCCGGTACCGGTCAGCCCAATTACCGCAGCGGGCTTCGAGAAGAACACAGCCTCGTACAACCCATTGCCACCGTCGTTTTCGGATGTGCCCCCAAGCGTAACCATCTGATCACAAGCCAATAGCGCAATGCCGTCGGAAATGGCCCCTTCAATACACGGGGTGACCAACGTGTTACATGTCGGCCGCTGGTTGCTCATCGTTGCATCAGCGTTAAATACAATGCCGTTCGCAGGGCGCGACGTCATAAGTTGGGTGTTGGTGGACATCGTCAGGTTTTCAAAATACCCGGCAACAGAGCCCTCAATTCGGAAACCGCAACCGAGCGTGGTAGAGGCTTCGCGAGTGTTGATGCGGCGAATTCGCGAATGGTTAATGCGAATACGCAATAGGTCGGTGGTGCTTGGGTTTCCTTCAATAGTGAAGTCTTCCAGGTCCAGGTCGAACGAGTAGATGCCGTTGTTAGGTCGGGTCCCGATTGCATCCATGGCCCGGCCGGAACCGGTGCACTTGAACACCGTGTTCCGGATACCGTTACCGGTGAAAACAAGCGTCGGGTAACTGATGTCAAGGGTTGTCCCATATTCAAAAACGCCAGAGCCGGCGCACAACTTGATCTTCGCCGCCCAGCAAGTAGCAACCGCGTTCTGCAAACGAGTGAAGTTGTTGCGGTCAGCAATAGGCAGAACCCCGAACTGCTCGACGGTAACGAACTGCTGAAACTTCAACTTCCACCGGCCACCATCGGTAGCAACGATGATCGCCCCGCCGTTGTCGGCCGAGGTGGTATCGGCAGCGTCGTACTCGTACATCCCACCGCCAGCGGTGCCCGGCTCATAGCCCGACACGAAAACGTGGGTGTACTGCGTCTTCAGCACTGCACGGAGGGCGACAATGCTGTTTACGACCGTGACCAGCTTGTCGCGGATGATCTGGCCGACGCTGTTGCCGTCCGAGTAAGCAACGTTGAAGGCGTTGTTGATCGGGCCCTGACCTGTCGCAAGGATGTTGGCCACATAAGCCGCGACAAACTGCCGGCTCGCTGCGTCCTGGTTATCGATCGGGTCGGCGACGCTGGTGATCCGACGGTTCTCGGCGTAGAAATAATCGCGCCCGAACGGTCTGCTGAGTGCCCTTGAAAAATTGGAGTTGTTTTGCTGGATCAGCATCGTCAGCCGATCAAAAACATCCTCGTGGGTTTCGGCCAGAAACTTGCCCTGATTGCGCAGAGACGTCTCCTGAAAGGCGTCCATTACCCGGGCGACTACCAGCTGGCCTGGGCCTGGAAGCGCAGCCGACGTGACGATGCTTCCGCCTACATCGCTTCCTGCCCCATTCACGGTGTAGTTCGTGCCGAGCATCAGGGTTGTGCTTACACCTAGCGGACTCACATACGTAACAACCAGATCTTCATTGATCAGGAACTTGAAGAAAAGCGGGAAGTTCTTCGTAACTCCGTTTGTCACGAACTCAGCAATGCTATTTAGCGTTGGTACGGTCACTTGAGTGACTCTTTTCTCGGGACGAAAAAAAGCCCGCTCAATAGCGGGCTTCGATTGAGTGGAGCTAGTTAGCGGGCGATACCTAACGGGTCGGCGTAACTCTGCGACGGCCTGACCAGGAACTGCTGGCCGTTCTCTTTCTGAATGCGCGGCTTGAACTCAACAACCCAGACCACGGGGTGGCGTTCCAGTCGCCGCCGGTGGAGAGCCACAAATTTTGGAATGATTCGATGTAGCCAATGCTCCCGCAGCTACAAGCCACTCGTTGGCCACAACTTCGAAGGTCTTGACCGCTTCCGACGCGGCGGCGCGCGTCTCTTCCCGGCCCTGCAAACGTGGGTCGACACCATTGGCGACGAGCTTGCGCGCCTGGCCCCGCAGTTCGCGGGCGTCTTTTAGGCTTATTTCGGGATAGGTGCCAGCGACATGCGCGGCTGTTTGCCGTGCCAGGAGAACCTGAAGTGCCAGGACTTTGTTCCGTTGGGCGCAACGAACAGCGAAAGACCGCTGGCGTCTGTGAGGGTGAAGCTTTTTTCGGTCGGCTTGGCCTGGCGCACAGCGGTATCAGTGAGGGGCATCAGTACATCACCAAGTCACTCGAATTAAGAAGTGCTGAATGATGTACTAAAAATGCGCGGTACACAGCGAAAGCCTGCGAAAGATGGCGAAAAGAAAAACCGCCAATTCTTGAGGCTCTTGGCGATTTCGTGAAACTCACCGGAAGACGGTGAAAATGAATATGGTGCCCGAGACAGGAATCGAACCTGCGACCTTCGCGTTACGAGTGCGCTGCTCTACCGGCTGAGCTACACGGGCGGTGGGCTAAACCTAGCATTGCTATCGAGGTCCGGCAACTTCGCGCAATGTCTCGATGTTTCACAGACAAAAAAATGCCCCGCCGTTTTCACGGCGGGGCATTTTCTACAACGTTGAAGCGGTCAGGCGTGAGGCGCGATTAAACGCCCGAAGCCTTGGCTGCTGCCACGTCTTTGATGGACAGCTTGATACGGCCGCGGTTGTCCACGTCCAGTACCAGCACTTCCACTTCCTGGCCCTCTTTCAGGATGTCGGTCACTTTCTCTACGCGAGCGTCGCTCAGCATCGAGATGTGAACCAGACCGTCCTTGCCTGGCAGGATGTTGACGAATGCGCCGAAGTCGACGATGCGCTCAACCTTGCCGACGTAGATCTTGCCGATCTCGGCTTCAGCGGTGATACCCAGTACGCGCTGACGTGCAGCCTCAGCAGCTTCCTTGGTTTCGCCGAAGATCTTGATCGAACCGTCGTCTTCGATGTCGATCGAAGCTTTGGTTTCTTCGCAGATCGCACGGATGGTCGCGCCACCTTTACCGATAACGTCACGGATCTTGTCGGTGTCGATCTTCATCGCGATCATGGTCGGAGCGTTGGCCGACAGTTCGGTACGCGACTGGCCAATGATCTGGTTCATCTGGCCGAGGATGTTCAGGCGCGCTTCCAGGGCTTGGCCCAGAGCGATCTCCATGATTTCTTCGGTGATGCCCTTGATCTTGATGTCCATCTGCAGCGCGGTGACGCCTTTGGCGGTACCGGCTACCTTGAAGTCCATGTCGCCCAGGTGGTCTTCGTCACCCAGGATGTCGGTCAGGACGGCGAACTTCTCGCCTTCTTTAACCAGACCCATGGCGATACCGGCAACCGGCGCCTTCATCGGAACGCCAGCGTCCATCAGGGCCAGGGAAGCGCCGCAAACGGAAGCCATCGAGCTCGAACCGTTGGATTCGGTGATTTCCGACACTACACGGATGGTGTACGGGAACACGTCAGCGGCAGGCAGCATGGCCGAAACCGAACGACGGGCCAGACGGCCGTGACCGATTTCACGACGACCAGCGCCACCCATGCGACCACACTCGCCCACCGAGAACGGAGGGAAGTTGTAGTGCAGCATGAACGGGTCTTTTTTCTCGCCTTCCAGGGTGTCCAGCAGTTGTGCATCACGGGCAGTACCCAGAGTTGCAACGACCAGGGCCTGGGTTTCACCACGGGTGAACAGGGCCGAACCGTGGGTTTTTGGCAGAACGCCGACTTCGATGTTCAGCGGACGTACGGTGCGGGTGTCGCGACCGTCGATACGCGGCTTGCCGTTAACGATGTTTTCGCGAACGGTGCGGTATTCGATTTCACCGAAAGCCGCTTTGACGTCGGAAGCGGAAGGCTGGCCTTCTTCACCGGACAGCTTGGCAACGACCTGGTCTTTCAACTCGCCCAGGCGAGCGTAACGGTCGGCCTTGACGGTGATGGTGTAGGCCTGGGAGATCGCTTCGCCGAACTCGGCACGGATAGCGCCCAGCAGTTCGGTGGCTTCTGGCGCAGGAGCCCAGGTCCAGGTTGGCTTGGCAGCTTCGGCAGCCAGTTCTTTGACCGCGTTGATCACAACCTGGAATTCGTCGTGAGCAAACAGTACCGCGCCCAGCATCTGGTCTTCGGTCAGCTCTTTGGCTTCCGATTCAACCATCAGCACAGCGTCCGAAGTACCGGCAACGACCATGTCCAGGCTCGAAGCAGCTTGCTGCTCGTAAGTCGGGTTCAGCAGGTAGCCGGTGCTTTCGTGGAACGCAACGCGGGCAGCGCCGATCGGGCCATCGAAAGGAATGCCGGAGATCGCCAGGGCAGCCGAGGTACCGATCATCGCAGCGATGTCCGGATCGGTCTTCTTGCTGGTGGAAACGACGGTGCAGACAACCTGCACTTCGTTCATGAAGCCTTCAGGGAACAGCGGACGGATCGGACGGTCGATCAGTCGGGAAGTCAGGGTTTCTTTCTCGGAAGGACGGCCTTCGCGCTTGAAGAAACCGCCAGGGATCTTACCGGCAGCGTAAGTCTTTTCCTGGTAGTGAACAGACAGAGGGAAGAAGCCCTTGCCTGGATCGGCTTGCTTGGCACCGACTACGGTCACCAATACGCTGACGTCGTCGTCAACGGTGACCAATACTGCGCCGGAGGCCTGACGGGCGATACGGCCAGTCTCGAGGGTAACGGTCGACTGACCGAACTGGAATTTTTTGATTACCGGGTTCACGGTGTCCTACCTTCTTTGTGGCTCTTGGGGGAACTGGTTTCTTGCGAAATTCTTGGGCAATGCCGGGAATCGGCCCGACCGGTTTGTCCAGGTGTTACTCAGGCAAAGCAGGTATCCAGATAAAACTTGAGGCTGGGAGCCTGCCATGCGCCGGCGGGAAACCCGCTGGTGCACGACAGACAACCAACCTCTAGCGCAATCGCTTATTAGCGACGCAGACCCAGGCGACCGATCAGAGTCTGATAGCGACCCAGATCCTTGCCTTTCAGGTAGTCCAGCAGCTTACGACGCTGGTTAACCATGCGGATCAGACCACGACGGGAGTGGTGGTCTTTACCGTTGGCCTTGAAGTGACCTTGCAGCTTGTTGATGTTGGCGGTCAGCAGTGCAACTTGCACTTCTGGCGAACCAGTGTCACCAACAGCTTGCTGGTAGTCAGCAACGATTTGAGCTTTTTCTTGAACGTCGAGAGCCATGAGGCAATCCTTTTATCAGGAAACTGTTTCAGAAAAACAGTTTCAACAGGCCAGGGACAAATCCCTGTATCTAAAAATGAGTAGTGACCGTGCCTGTTAACAGCCACCCTCGCCAGCCCGGTATTACGCGGACTGGTTTCGGTCATTCTGACCGAATCAGTCGACGCGGCGCGATGCGCCCGTCTTCGCTCACTTCACCGATACCGATGAAGCGACCATTGTGATCCTGTACCCGCACCATGCCGAACTTCGGAGCATCCGGGGCACGCACCGGCTGACCGTTGAGCCAGTAGAACGCGCTTGCTTCGGAGAACTGCAACAGTGGCCAATCCAGCAGGCCGCTGTCCGATGGCATCAGGAAGCGATCGACCGCTTCGTTGCCGCCTTCGGCATGTACCGCTTCCAGCTCTTCGAGGGTAACAGTCTGCGCCAGGGTGAATGGCCCGGCCTGGGTACGTCGCAGTTCTGCAACATAAGCGCCACAACCGAGTTGCTCACCGATATCCTCCACCAGGGTACGGATATAGGTGCCTTTGCTGCAATCCACCGCCAGCCGCGCAGTATCACCTTCGAAGGCCAGCAATTCCAAGCGCGTAATAGTAACAGAACGCGGTTCGCGCTCCACTACTTCGCCTGCACGAGCCAGCTTGTACAGCGGCTGGCCATCACGCTTGAGCGCCGAGTACATCGGCGGTATCTGACTGATTTGCCCACGAAATTTCGGCAGTACAGCCTCGATATCGGAGCGACCAACGGTCACCGGGCGCTCCTGCAAAACTTCACCTTCGGCATCCGCCGTGGTGGTGGTCTTGCCCAGTTGCGCCAGGGTTTCGTAACCCTTGTCGGAATCGAGCAGGTATTGCGAGAACTTGGTGGCCTCGCCGAAGCACAGCGGCAACACGCCGGAGGCCAAGGGATCGAGACTGCCGGTATGACCTGCCTTTTCGGCGTTCAGCAACCAGCGAACCTTCTGCAAGGCCGCGTTGGAGGTGAACCCCAGCGGCTTGTCGAGAAGGATAATGCCGCTGACGTTGCGACGGATACGTTTGACCTGAGCCACCGGTTACTCCTTGGTGTCTTCGGCTTCTGCCGCAACCGGATGCTGATTGTCTTCAGCCACTGCGCGCTCGATCAATGCCGACAGATGCGCACCACGCACGACGCTTTCGTCGTAGTGGAAGTGCAGCTGTGGAACGCTGCGCAGCTTCATCTCGCGAGCCAGCTGCATGCGCAGGAAACCCGCGGCGGAGTTCAGCACCTTGATGCTTTGTGCGATTTCTTCGGCGCTGTCCTGGCCCATCACGGTGATGAAGATCTTGGCGTGACCGACGTCACGGCTGACTTCCACTGCGGTAATGGTGACCAGGCCGACGCGCGGGTCTTTGACTTCACGACGGATCAGTTGTGCCAGCTCACGCTGCATCTGATCGCCGATACGTTGGGTACGGCTGTATTCTTTTGCCATGTCTTGTTACCTGTAACTGCCCCGCGGTGAAACCCGCAAGGTCTGAAAGCGGCAAACGCCCGGCCTGACAAAAGCCAGACCGGGCGTTGCGTTTAGAGTCCTGGTGACGAATTGCGCATTTGCATGCGGCTCCCCGTCACGGCTCCTGAAGTGCGCGAGTTAGAGGCTGCGAGCAACCTGCACCTTCTCGAAGACTTCGATCTTGTCACCGACCTTGACGTCGTTGTAGCTCTTCACGCCGATACCGCATTCCATGCCGGCACGTACTTCGGAAGCGTCATCCTTGAAGCGGCGCAGGGATTCCAGCTCGCCTTCGAAGATAACGATGTCTTCACGCAGTACACGGATTGGACGGTTACGGTGCACAACACCTTCGATAACCATGCAACCGGCGATCGCGCCAAACTTCGGCGAACGGAACACGTCACGCACTTCGGCGATGCCCAGGATGTTCTCGCGAACATCGCTGCCGAGCATACCGGTCAGGGCTTTCTTGACGTCTTCGATGATGTCGTAGATCACGTTGTAGTAACGCATATCCAGACCTTCCTGCTCGACGATCTTGCGCGCGCCGGCATCGGCACGCACGTTGAAGCCGAACAGTACAGCGTTGGAGGCCAGTGCCAGGTTGGCATCGGATTCGGTGATACCACCGACGCCGCCACCGACCACACGCACTTGCACTTCGTCGTTACCCAGGCCGTTCAAGGCACCGTTCAACGCTTCCAGCGAACCACGGACGTCGGATTTGAGGACGATGTTGAGCGTCTTCTTCTCTTCCTGACCCATGCTTTCGAAGATGTTTTCCAGCTTGCCGGCGTGAGCGCGAGCCAGTTTGACTTCGCGGAACTTGCCTTGACGGAACAGAGCCACTTCACGGGCTTTCTTCTCGTCGGCAACCACGCTCATCTCGTCGCCAGCGTCCGGGGTACCGTCCAGGCCGAGGATCTCGACAGGGATGGCCGGACCGGCTTCCTTGATTGGCTTGCCGTTCTCGTCGAGCATGGCACGCACGCGGCCATAGTTCGAACCGACCAGGACCATGTCGCCCTGACGCAGGGTACCGTCTTGAACCAGCACGGTAGCCACCGGGCCACGGCCCTTGTCCAGGCGGGATTCAACCACGACACCACGACCAGGGGCCGATGGGGTTGCAGTCAGTTCCAGGACTTCGGCCTGCAGCAGAACGGCTTCGAGCAGTTCGTCTACACCGGTACCCATCTTCGCCGAAACCGGTACGAATGGAGTATCGCCACCCCACTCTTCCGAGGTCACGCCGTGTACCGACAGTTCGCTACGGATGCGATCGAGGTCAGCACCTGGCTTGTCGATCTTGTTCACAGCGACAACCAGCGGAACGCCAGCAGCCTGGGCATGCTGAACAGCTTCGATGGTTTGCGGCATTACACCGTCGTCCGCTGCAACCACCAGGATCACGATGTCGGTCGCCTTGGCACCACGGGCACGCATCGCGGTAAACGCGGCGTGACCAGGGGTGTCGAGGAACGTCACCATGCCACGGTCGGTTTCAACGTGGTACGCACCGATGTGCTGGGTGATACCGCCGGCTTCGCCAGCTGCAACCTTGGCACGACGGATGTAGTCGAGCAGGGAAGTCTTACCGTGGTCAACGTGGCCCATTACGGTCACGACCGGCGCACGGGAAACTGCCTCGCCTTCAAACTTCAGGGACTCGGCCAGGGAATCTTCCAGGGCGGTGTCGCTGACCAGGGTCACTTTGTGGCCCAGCTCTTCGGCAACCAGTTGGGCAGTTTCCTGATCCAGTACCTGGTTGATGGTCGCTGGAGTACCCAGTTTGAACATGAACTTGATGATTTCAGCAGCCTTGACCGACATCTGCTGGGCCAGATCGCCCACAGTGATGGTCTCGCCGATCTTCACTTCGCGCACGACAGGGCCGGTCGGGCTCTGGAAACCGTGGGCGTTGCGCTTCTTCAGCTTGGCCTTGCCGCGACCACCACGACGGAAGCCATCGCTTTCTTCGTCGGTAGTACGTGGGGCAACGCGTGGCGCTGGCGCCTTTTCCTTGACCGAAGCACGATGCGGAGCGTTTTTGCGCTCGCCATCGCCACCACCGCGACGATTGTTGTCGTCGGCACGTGGTTTGTCCGGACGACGCTGTTCGTCGCGCTTGCGAGTGTCTGCCGCAGGTGCCGGAGCAGCTGCCACAACCGGTGCGCTTTCACGCACTGGCTCGGCTACCACAGCAGGGGCTGCAACAGGTTCGGCTGGAGCGGTCGGCGCAGCAGCAGGCTGGCGACGCGCTTCTTCTTCGGCGCGACGCTTGGCTTCTTCTTCAGCCTTCTGACGTGCAGCATTTTCTACTGCGCGACGTTCATCCAGTTCACGCTTGCGCTCGGCTTCGATTTCTTCCGGGCTGCGCTGTACGAAGACTTTCTTCTTGCGTACTTCAACGCTGATGCTTTTGCTGCCGGCAACCCGCAGGGTGCTGGTGGTTTTACGCTGCAGCGTAATCTTGCGTGGTTCTTCCACTTTCGCCTTGTGGCTGCTTTTCAAGTGAGTCAGCAACGATTGCTTCTCACTGTCAGTCACACTTTCTTCGGCGGCGGTGTGCGGCAGACCTGCCTCACGCATCTGCTGCAACAGGCGCTCTACCGGTGTTTTGACCTCATCGGCCAGTTGTTTCACCGTGACTTGCGTCATGCACTTCTCTCCTCAGGCCGCGCCTAATTACTCGAACCAGTGGGCTCGGGCGGCCATGATCAACTTGCCGGCACGATCATCGTCAATGCCGTCGATGTCGAGCAGGTCGTCAATAGACTGCTCGGCCAGGTCTTCGCGGGTAACTACGCCGCGCACCGCCAGTTCCATCGCCAAATCCTTGTCCATACCCTCAAGCGAGAGCAGGTCTTCGGCCGGATGGGCGTCTGCCAGCTTTTCCTCAGTAGCGATGGCTTTGGTCAACAAGCGATCCTTGGCACGAGCGCGAAGCTCGTTGACGATTTCCTCGTCAAAGCCGTCGATGTTGAGCATTTCTTCCAGCGGTACGTAGGCAATCTCTTCCAGGCTGGTGAAGCCTTCATCTACCAGCACCTGAGCCAGCTCTTCGTCGACTTCCAGCTCGTCGATGAAGTTGCGCAGGATGTCGCCGGTTTCTGCTTGCTGCTTAGCCTGGATGTCCGATTCGGTCATCACGTTCAGGGTCCAGCCAGTCAACTGGCTGGCCAGACGCACGTTCTGACCACCGCGACCAATGGCCTGAGCCAGATTGTCTGCGCCAACGGCGATGTCCATTGCGTGGGCATCTTCGTCAACGATAATTGCCGCAACCTCGGCCGGGGACATGGCGTTGATCACGAACTGAGCCGGGTTGTCGTCCCACAGAACGATGTCAACACGCTCACCGCCCAACTCACCCGACACTGCCTGGACGCGCGAACCGCGCATACCGATGCAAGCGCCTTGCGGGTCGATGCGTTTGTCCTTGGAGCGGACGGCGATCTTGGCGCGGGATCCCGGATCACGGGACGCTGCCATCACTTCGATCAGGCCTTCGGCAATTTCCGGCACTTCGATGCGGAACAACTCGATCAGCATTTCCGGCGCGGTACGCGACAGGATGAGCTGCGGGCCGCGGTTCTCGGTGCGGATTTCCTTGAGCAGCGCACGCAGACGCACGCCAACCCGGAAAGTTTCGCGAGAAATGATGTCTTCACGGGCCAGCAACGCTTCGGCGTTGTTGCCCAGATCAACGATCACGTTGTCGCGGGTGACTTTTTTCACGGTGCCGGAGATGATTTCACCCAGGCGCTCGCGATAAGCGTCAACAACCTGCGCGCGCTCGGCTTCGCGAACTTTCTGCACGATGACTTGCTTGGCAGTCTGTGCAGCAATGCGGCCGAACTCGATGGACTCGATTTTCTCTTCGACAACGTCACCGACCTTGGCGCCAGGGTGCGTTTCAGCAACCTTGCTCGGCCAGGTTTCGATGGCCGGATCGTCCAGGTCTGCCTCTTCGACGACCGTCCAGCGACGGAAAGTCTCGTAGGCACCCGTGTGGCGGTTGATTTCCACACGCAGATCAACTTCGTCTTCAAAACGCTTTTTGGTCGCAGTGGCCAGGGCCAGCTCCAGCGCTTCAAAAATCACGTTTGCCGGTACACCCTTTTCGTTGGATACCGACTCAACAACCAGCAGTACTTCTTTGCTCATCGTACGCCTCGCCTTTCGCAAGCCATTGGATCCGCGGGATCCGCAGTATCTGGCACGCCTCAGTCAAAACTGGGAATAATGTTGGCCTTGTCGATCATATCGATCGGCAACAGGAACTCATGGTCTTCTACCTGCACCACGACATCCTGCTCTTCTACGCCGCGCAGAAGGCCCTGAAAGTTGCGTCGTCCTTCAAAAGGCGAGCGCAGCTTGATCTTCACTTGTTCACCGGCAAATTTTGCAAACTGCTCAAGAGTGAACAGAGGGCGTTCCATGCCAGGCGAGGAAACTTCAAGGGTGTATTCAACGGAGATCGGATCTTCAACATCCAGCACGCCGCTGATCTGACGGCTGACGATGGCACAATCGTCCACCAGCACGCCGCCCTCTTTATCGATATAAACGCGCAACATCGAGTGACGACCCTGAGCCGAAAACTCGATACCCCAGCATTCATAGCCTAGGGCCACGACCACCGGGGCCAGCAAGGCCTGCAACTCTTCTAGCTTGCTCGACACCTGAACCCCCTAGTGCATGTATGTGCATGCTATGCAAAATAAAAAAATGGGCGAAACGCCCATCCTTGAAACGCCGTCGAACAGCGGCGTAGAAAGTGTCCAGCTAACAAAAAGCCCCTTAAAAGGGGCTCCTTAAACTGGTTGCGGGGGCCGGATTTGAACCGACGACCTTCGGGTTATGAGCCCGACGAGCTACCAGACTGCTCCACCCCGCGACAAAGCTGGGGCGGAAGTATACGACCGATCCCCTACAGGGTCAATGTAACCTTCCACCTGCAAGAAAGCCCGCAACAGCGGGCTCTCCTGACTAATTGGTACCGAGAAGGGGACTCGAACCCCTACACCCTATGGGCACAACCACCTCAAGGTTGCGTGTCTACCAATTCCACCACCTCGGCAATACTACGTTTGAAACCCTTCTTACTTCTGCTCTTGAGCTGGAGGTACGTCAGTCGCTGGAGTAGCCGACTTTTGCTCTTGAAGCACCGGGACATCATCAGAAGCCGGTTGTTGCTTTGGAACTTCCAGTACCGCTGGATTTGGGAGACCTACTTGAGTCAGCTGGTGAGCCTTCTCTTTAGCAAAGTAACCTAACCCCAAGCTGGTTATGAAAAAACCTGCGGCAAGTATAGCAGTAAACTTACTAAGAAAGGTAGAGGAACCTTGGCTTCCGAACACAGTATTTGAAGCACCTGCTCCGAAAGACGCGCCAGCGTCCGCACCTTTACCCTGCTGCAGCAAAACCAGAGCTACTACGCCCAATGCACCCAGCAGATGAAAAACGACTACGACTGTTTCCAGCATTTTTTCAGTTTCCCGCGGCGCGACAAATCGCACCGAACTCATCTGCATTCAGGGAAGCCCCACCAATGAGGCCCCCATCGATATCCGGCATGCCGAACAGTTCGACCGCATTGGCCGCCTTCACGCTGCCGCCGTATAGAAGCCGCACACCTTGTGCGACTTCAGAATTCTCTGCCGCCAACTGGGCGCGAATGGCTGCGTGCACATCCTGCGCCTGTTGTGGCGTTGCAGTCAGCCCGGTGCCAATGGCCCAGACCGGCTCGTAAGCGATCACTGCCTTGGCAAAGGCACCGACACCCAGCTCCTCTATGATACTGCCCAGCTGACGCGAGACAACCTCAAGAGTCTTTCCGGCTTCACGCTGCTCAAGGGTCTCCCCTATGCACAACACCGGAATCAAGCCACATGCCTGTGCCGCTGCGAACTTGCGGATCAGCATTCCGTCCTGCTCGCCCATGATCTGGCGGCGTTCGGAGTGCCCGACAAGCACCAGGGAACAACCTGTATCCACCAACTGACTCGGTGCAACTTCACCGGTCAACGCACCTTGCCCGGACTCCACCGCAGAATTCTGCGCGCCGACCGAAATCGACTTTCCTTTCAAGCCATCAATCACTTGATTGATATGCAGGAAAGGCGGGAATACCGCGACATCAACACCGCTCGGCAAGGCCAAGTCACGAAGGCCATTGATCAGCTCAGCGACGCTGGCGCGGGTACCGTGCATCTTCCAGTTACCAGCTACCATAGGGCGACGCATGCTGTACCTCGTCGGTCAAAGTGGGCGCAGATGTTACCCAACACAATCAAGGCTGGCAAGCCGAATTCAGGCAGAAACTTCAGTAACCAGTTTTGCCAGCTCTTCGGCATAGCCGCGAACCAGGGTTTCGTCTTCGCCTTCGACCATCACACGCACCAGCGGTTCGGTTCCGGACTTGCGCAACAGCACACGCCCCCGACCTGCCATGGCCTTGGTCACACGCTCGCTGGCCTCCTTGACCGATGGATGCTCGAGGGGATTTGCACCACCGCCGAAACGCACATTGATCAGCACCTGAGGGCACTTGCGCAACGCCTGACGAGCCTGCGCCAGACTTTCATCCCGCGTGCTCAGCGCGATCAGCACCTGCAGCGCAGCAATGATTGCATCACCCGTGGTGGTGTGACTGAAGCACACGATGTGTCCGGAGTTTTCACCACCCACGATCCAGTTGCGCTCCAGCAATTCGGCAATCACATAACGGTCACCGACATTGGCACGCACGAAGGGAACACCGAGGTCAGCCAGGGCCAGTTCCAGCCCCAGGTTACTCATCAGGGTTCCGACCACGCCGCCCTGCAGCTTGTCGCGCTCATGCAGGTCACGGGCAATGATGAACAGCAACTCGTCGCCATCGACCACCGCACCCGTGTGGTCGACCATCTGAACGCGATCGCCATCACCATCGAAGGCGATACCCAGATCGGCATGCTCAGCCACGACGGCAGCCTGCAGCGGCCCCATGTGGGTCGAACCGCAATTGTCGTTGATGTTCAACCCGTTCGGCTGCGCCGACAGCACGACGACTTCCGCGCCCAGCTCACGGAACACACTCGGCGCCACTTTATAGGTCGCACCGTGAGCGCAGTCGATCACGATCTTCAGGCCGGTGAAGCTGGTGCCAGTGGGCACGCTGCTCTTGCAGAATTCGATATAGCGTCCCGATGCGTCATTGATTCGCGACACCTTGCCGATCTTGCTCGACTCCACCACGGTCATTGGCGTATCGAGCAACTCTTCGATCATCAGCTCAACCTCATCCGGAAGCTTGGTGCCTTTGCCGGAGAAGAACTTGATGCCATTGTCATCATGCGGATTGTGCGACGCGCTGATCACGATGCCGGCTTCGGCATGGAAGGTGCGTGTCAGGTAGGCAATCGCCGGGGTCGGCATTGGACCCAGGAGCATCACATCGGCACCCGCCGAAGTAAGCCCCGCTTCAAGTGCAGACTCGAACATGTAGCCGGAGATCCGGGTGTCCTTGCCTACCAATACCTTGCAGGCGCCCATCTTGCGGAACGCCATGCCGGCAGCCCAGCCGAGCTTGAGCATGAAATCAGGAGTAATCGGGTATTCACCGACACGCCCACGAATACCATCGGTGCCAAAATATTTTTTGCTCATAAGTGCTCCATCATTCTTATTCGGCTGATTCCACTGCGGCGATCATCCGCACCACATCCACTGTTTCGGCTACATCATGGACGCGCAATATACGCGCACCTTTCGCCGAAGCCAGCGCCGCGAGCGCCAAACCACCATACAGCCGGTCTCCCACCGGACGATTCAATGCCTGGCCAATCATGCTCTTTCGCGAAACCCCGACCAACAGGGGCCGCCCAAGGGCATGCAGGGCTTCCATATGTTTGAACAAGCTCAGATTGTGCTGCAAGGTCTTGGCGAAACCAAAGCCGGGGTCAAGAATGATCCGTTCCGCTGGAATACCCACCAACGAACACTGAACCATGCGCTCGGCGAGAAACTCACCGACTTCCCTTGTAACATTCTGATACTGCGGATTGTCCTGCATATCGCCCGGTTCGCCCAGCATATGCATCAGGCAAACCGGCAGACCGGTGGCCGCCGCGGCATCCAGCGCACCATCGCGACGCAACGCACGTACGTCATTGATCAACCCGGCACCCAGACGCGCCGTTTCACGCATGACGGCTGGCGTTGAGGTGTCGACCGAGATAATGACGTCCAGCTCGCGAGCAATGCGCTCGACAATCGGCGCTACGCGCTCCAGCTCCTCCAGCGGCGATACCGCCCTGGCACCAGGACGGGTGGATTCGCCACCGACATCGATCAGCGTCGCGCCGGCCGCCACCATGGCTTCGGCGTGGCGCATGGCCGCGTCGAGCTGGCTGTATTGGCCACCATCGGAGAACGAATCAGGAGTGACATTGAGGATACCCATGACATGTGTCTGGGCCAAATCAAGAACCCGGTTGCCGCAAGGCAACCGGGTCGAGGACTGAACAGAAGTCATTTCAAGCCTTATACGTCAGCAGCAGGACCGCCGATCGGTGTTTCCGGACGCTCATCCTGTACCACCGGCGGGGTGCCGGAAGTACCCGTGCCACCCGACCAGTCGCGTGGCTCGCGAGGCGTACGACCCGCCATGATGTCGTCGATCTGCTCGGCATCGATGGTTTCGTACTTCATCAAGGCATCAGCCATGGCATCGAGCTTGTCACGGTTGTCGGTGAGGATCTGCTTCGCCGTGCCGTAGCACTGGTCGATGATGCTGCGCACTTCGGAGTCGATCAGCTTGGCTGTCTCACCGGAGAAGCTTGCACTTTGACCGCCACCGCCGCGACCGAGGAACACTTCACCCTCTTCTTCGGCATACATCAACGGACCGAGTTTTTCCGAAAGACCCCACTTGGTCACCATGTTCCGCGCAATCTGGCTGGCACGCATGATGTCGTTGGAAGCACCGGTGGTCACGCCATCGAAGCCCAGGGTCATTTCCTCAGCGATACGACCGCCGTACAGCGAGCAAATCTGGCTGATCAATGCACGCTTGGACAGGCTGTAACGATCCTCTTCCGGCAGGAACATGGTGACACCCAACGCACGACCGCGCGGGATGATCGACACCTTGTACACCGGATCATGCTCAGGCACGACGCGCCCCACAATAGCGTGGCCCGCTTCGTGATAAGCCGTGTTCTGCTTTTCTTTCTCGGACATGACCATGGACTTGCGCTCGGCGCCCATCATGATCTTGTCTTTCGCCAGTTCGAACTCTTTCATTTCGACGATGCGCTTGCCGGCACGGGCAGCGAACAGCGACGCCTCGTTCACCAGGTTGGCCAGATCGGCACCGGAGAAGCCCGGGGTACCACGTGCGATCACGGCCGGAGCAACGTCGTCACCCATTGGCACTTTGCGCATGTGAACCTTGAGAATCTGCTCGCGGCCACGAATGTCCGGCAGACCGACCACAACCTGACGGTCGAAACGGCCTGGACGCAGCAACGCAGGGTCCAGCACGTCAGGACGGTTGGTCGCGGCAATGACGATGATGCCGTCATTCATTTCGAAGCCGTCCATCTCGACCAGCAGCTGGTTGAGTGTCTGCTCGCGCTCATCGTGACCACCACCCATGCCAGCGCCACGATGGCGACCGACCGCATCGATTTCGTCGATGAAGATGATGCATGGAGCGTGTTTCTTGGCCTGTTCGAACATGTCGCGAACACGACTGGCACCCACACCGACGAACATCTCGACGAAGTCGGAGCCGGAAATGGTGAAGAAAGGTACTTTGGCTTCGCCGGCGATAGCCTTGGCCAGCAGGGTTTTACCGGTACCCGGAGGACCGACCATCAGCACACCGCGAGGAATGCGGCCACCCAGGCGCTGGAACTTGCCCGGATCGCGCAGGAACTCGACCAGTTCGCCGACTTCCTCCTTGGCTTCGTCGCAACCGGCAACGTCAGCCAGGGTAGTTTTCACCTGATCCTCGGAGAGCAGGCGTGCCTTGCTCTTGCCAAAGCTCATCGGCCCGCCCTTGCCACCGGCACCGCCCTGCATCTGCCGCATGAAGAACATGAACACGGCGATGATCACCAGGATCGGGAAGCTGGCGACCAGGAGTTGGGTCCAGATGCTTTGCTGCTCAGGCTGCTTGCCTTCGACCACGACGTGGTTGTCCACCAGGTCGCCGATCAGGCCGTTGTCCTGGATCGCCGGGCGAATGGTCTTGAAGCTGTCGCCATCGTTGCGCTTGCCGGTAATCACGTAGCCATCAACCGCCACGCGCTCGACCTTGCCATCCTTGACCTGCTGGATGAAGTCGGAATAGTTGAGGGTCTGCGGCTCGTTAGGGCTGGAGAAGTTGTTCATCACCGTCACCAGGACAGCCGCGATGATCAACCACAGGATCAGATTCTTTGCCATATCGTTCAATTAACTACCCTCTGAAGCAAGCTCCGCTACTGGCGCGCGCTTCGCATGATATTCACCGGCCTAACTTACTACATTACCTACAACTTGGCAGGCGCCGTCTGTAACCCTTTGTGAAACACTTCCTACACAATATTCGCTAATTCTGACAAGGCGTAATACAAAAATCCTATCACCCCGATCGAAAATTCACTCATTCCTCACTGCGACCGCGGAAACCGCGGCCCAGCAGGTACTGCTCGCGAGAACGGTCGCGCGACGAAGTCGGCTTGCGCATCTGCACCTTCTCGAACTGCTGGCGAACGCTCTTGTGGAATTCGTCGAAACCTTCGCCCTGGAAGATCTTGATCAAAAAATCACCACCGGGCTTGAGCACCCGCGTCGACAGATCCAGCGCCAATTCGCACAGGAACATCGCGCGCGGCATATCAACGGCCGGCAATCCACTCATATTGGGGGCCATGTCGGAAATCACAAGGTCTACTTCTTTATTTCCGACGGCATCGAGGATCTGGGCCAGCACGGCATCCTCGGTAAAGTCGCCTTGAATAAAGGTGACGTCGGGGATGCTGTCCATTTCAAGAATGTCAGAAGCGATCAGTGTGCCCTGCCCGCCAATCAGACGACTGGTCACCTGCGACCAGCCACCCGGAGCCGCACCCAGGTCGATTACGCTCATGCCAGGGCGGATCAGACGGTCCTTTTCCTGGATCTCCAGCAGTTTGTAGCTGGCACGGGAACGGTACCCGTCTTTCTGTGCCATTTTGACGAATGGGTCGTTGAAATGCTCTTGCAGCCACTTAAGGCTTGTCTTGGAACGGGCCACGGGATACCTCGGAATTAAAACGGGTCGTGATTAACTGGGCGGTCCCGGACTCGCTCGGGTAAACTGGCCGCCGCTTTTTACAAGATCAGACGCAGGGGTCAGATTATGCCGCTCACTCAAGAGCAGAAGAAACAGTACAAATCCATTGGCCACCATCTGAAACCGGTTTTGATTGTGGCAGACAATGGTTTGACTGAAGGTGTGTTAGCCGAACTCGAACGCGCTTTGGCGGATCACGAGCTGATCAAGATCAAGCTCAACATCCTCGATCGCGAATCGCGCCTGGCGTCCATTGCAGAGCTCTGCAAGGTCGGCAAAGCGGATCTGGTCCAGGTCATCGGCAAGATGGCGCTGATCTACCGCAAGAACTTCAGCGTCAACAAGCAGCTGTCGAACGTCCATCGCTTCAAGTGATGGCAAGGGTCAAGGGTGTGCTTCGCGCACCCTGCCACTCCATCCCGGCACCGGCTGCAACACCAGCACCAGCCCGGAAAAGCCCAGAACAAGATAGCTGAACGCCTGCCAACGCAGCGCATCCGGCCATCCGAAGCGAACCACGAAGTACATCGCGCACGCATACAGTGCCATCAACAGCAGTTGCCCCCGTATATCCCGCCATAGACTGACGAGGCCATCGGCCTTTATCAGCACCAAAGCCTGAAATATCACACACGCCGTAGCGAATCCCACTACCAGCGTATTGAGCGTGCCTGCGATTTCGTCGATCAGCAGCGGCGCCAGGCCAATTCGTCCCAGCACCGGCAACAGACCGATTTGCAATAGCCACAAGCCGCCGACCCACAACATCTGGGTCAGCTGCCAAAACGTGGCGCCCGCACGAAACGGGCGCCGGCCTTCAGATGTGGCGAACTTCGACAATCTCGTACTCGATAACGCCACTTGGCGTTTTCACCGCGACCACATCGCCCTCTTCCTTGCCGATCAAGGCACGGGCCAAGGGCGAGCCGACCGAAATCTTGCCGAGTTTGAAGTCAGCCTCATCCTCACCCACGATGTGGTAAGTGACGCTTTCATCAGTCTCGACGTTGGCGATTTCGACGGTGGTACCGAAGATAACTTTGCCAGTGTGAGGAATGGTCGTGACATCAATGATGACCTGATTCTGGATCCGGCCTTCAATGTCACGGATCCGCGCCTCGACCATACCCTGCTGCT
Source organism: Pseudomonas sp. GW821-FHT07G06 (assembly GCF_058986625.1). Lineage (NCBI taxonomy): Bacteria > Pseudomonadati > Pseudomonadota > Gammaproteobacteria > Pseudomonadales > Pseudomonadaceae > Pseudomonas > Pseudomonas sp. GW821-FHT07G06. Next base: position 87,967 of record NZ_JBYSVW010000004.1, on the reverse strand, counting down.
CGCGGGCAGCATGGTATTCGGCGTTTTCCTTCAAGTCACCCAACTCGCGGGCCGTACCGATGTCCTGGCTGAGCTTCGGACGAACGACCTTGGTCAGGTGAGTGTGCTCTTCTTCCAGGGCGCGAGCGCCCTGAACGGTCATTGGGTACTTCGTTATGCTCATGCCTTCAATCCTGCGTGTAGATCCTGCAAGCGGCGCACAGTCTTCTCGGGACCGAACTTCAGCGCTTCGCAGATGGCTTCGCCAGCAGCAATGGTGGTGGTGCAATAAATCTTGTGCTGCAGGGCATTACGACGAATGGAGTACGAATCAGCGATCGACTGACGACCTTCGGTGGTGTTGATGATCAGCGTGACTTCGTCATTCTTGATCATGTCGACCACGTGCGGACGACCCTCGGTCACCTTGTTCACACGGCGCACTTTCAGGCCAGCAGCCTCGATCAGCTTGGCAGTCCCGGCAGTGGCAACCACTTCGAAGCCCAAGTTGATCAGATCACGGGCCACGCCCGCAACCAGTGGCTTGTCGTCGTCACGTACGCTGATGAACGCAGTACCGCCGGTCGGCAACACTTCGCTGGCACCCATCTGGGCCTTGGCGAACGCTTCACCGAAGGTGTCGCCCACGCCCATCACTTCACCGGTCGACTTCATCTCCGGGCCGAGGATCGGGTCAACGCCAGGGAATTTGGCGAACGGGAACACCGCCTCTTTCACGCTGTAGAAGTTCGGGATGATTTCCTTGGTGAAACCCAGCTCCTTCAGGGTTTTACCGGCCATCACGCGTGCTGCGATCATCGCCAGGGAAACACCGATGCACTTGGACACGAACGGTACGGTACGGGAAGCGCGCGGGTTGACTTCGATGACGTAGATGTCTTCGCCTTGCAGCGCCAACTGTACGTTCATCAGGCCGACCACGCCCAGCTCCAGGGCCATTTTCTTGACCTGTTCGCGCATCTCGTCCTGGATGTGCGCCGGTAGCGAGTACGGCGGCAGCGAGCACGCGGAGTCACCGGAGTGAACACCGGCCTGCTCGATGTGCTGCATGATCGCGCCGATCACCACGTCCTTGCCGTCGCAGACCGCATCCACGTCCATCTCGATGGCGCAGTTGAGGAAGTGGTCCAGCAGCACCGGGCTGTCGTTGGACACTTGAACCGCTTCACGCAGGTAGCGCTTGAGCTCTTCTTCTTCGTAGACGATTTCCATCGCACGACCGCCCAGTACGTAGGACGGGCGCACCACCAGCGGGTAACCGATCTTGGCGGCGGCACGAATGGCTTCGTCTTCGCTGCGCACGGTGGCGTTTGGCGGCTGACGCAGGTTCAGGCGCTGGACCATTTGCTGGAAGCGCTCACGGTCTTCGGCACGGTCGATGGCATCCGGGCTGGTGCCGATGATCGGCACGCCAGCAGCTTCCAGGGCGCGGGCCAGTTTCAGCGGGGTCTGGCCGCCGTACTGGACGATCACGCCCTTTGGTTTCTCGACGCGAACGATTTCCAGCACGTCTTCCAGGGTCACTGGCTCGAAGTACAGGCGATCGGAGGTGTCGTAGTCAGTGGAAACGGTTTCCGGGTTGCAGTTGACCATGATGGTCTCGTAACCGTCATCGCGCAGGGCCAGTGCCGCGTGTACGCAGCAGTAGTCGAACTCGATGCCCTGGCCGATACGGTTCGGACCGCCACCCAGGATCATGATCTTGTCGCGACCCGAAGGAGCGGCTTCGCACTCTTCCTCGTACGTCGAGTACAGGTAAGCGGTGTCGGTGGCGAACTCGGCAGCGCAGGTGTCGACGCGCTTGTAGACCGGGAAGATTTCCAGCTTGTGACGGTGAGCACGCAGGCTTTTCTCGGTCACACCCAGCAGCTTGGCCAGGCGCATATCGGAGAAGCCTTTGCGCTTGAGGCGGAACATCAGGTCACGGTCGATGCTGGTCAGGCCCAGGGTCTTGACCTTCTCTTCGTCCTTGATCAGGTCTTCCATCTGCACCAGGAACCAAGGATCGATCATGGTCATGCCGAAGATGTCTTCAACGGTCATGCCGGCGCGCATGGCGTCCGCCACGTACCAGATACGCTCGGCGCCCGGCACGGTCAGCTCGCGCTTGAGCACGCTCATGCTTTCCGGATTGGCCAGATCAACCTTCTCGTCCAGGCCGCAAACACCGACTTCCAGGCCGCGCAGGGCTTTCTGCAGGGATTCCTGGAAGGTACGGCCGATGGCCATGACTTCACCCACCGACTTCATTTGCGTGGTCAGGCGCGCATCAGCCTTGGAGAACTTCTCGAAGGCGAAACGTGGCAGCTTGGTCACGACGTAGTCGATGGACGGCTCGAAGGACGCCGGGGTCTTGCCGCCGGTGATGTCGTTCGACAGCTCGTCGAGGGTGTAGCCCACAGCCAGCTTGGCCGCGACCTTGGCGATCGGGAAGCCGGTGGCTTTCGAAGCCAGCGCCGAGGAACGGGATACGCGCGGGTTCATCTCGATCACGACCATGCGGCCGGTGTTCGGGCAGATACCGAACTGCACGTTGGAACCGCCGGTTTCCACGCCGATCTCGCGCAGCACCGCCAGGGAGGCGTTACGCAGGATCTGGTATTCCTTGTCGGTCAGGGTCTGTGCCGGAGCCACGGTGATCGAGTCACCGGTGTGCACGCCCATCGGGTCGAAGTTTTCGATGGAGCAGACGATGATGCAGTTGTCCTTCTTATCGCGGACAACCTCCATCTCGTACTCTTTCCAGCCAATCAGCGATTCGTCGATCAGCAGCTCTTTGGTCGGCGACAGGTCCAGACCACGGGCGCAGATTTCTTCGAACTCTTCACGGTTGTAAGCGATACCGCCACCGGTGCCGCCCATGGTGAAGGACGGACGGATGATGCACGGGAAGCCGAGCTTCTCGAGGACCGCGTTGGCCTCTTCCATGCTGTGGGCGATACCGGAACGCGGGCACGCCAGGCCGATGGATTTCATCGCCTTGTCGAAACGCGAACGGTCTTCAGCCTTGTCGATGGTGTCGGCGTTGGCACCGATCATCTCTACGCCGAACTTCTCCAGAACGCCTTCGCGCTCCAGGTCCAGGGCGCAGTTCAGGGCAGTCTGGCCACCCATGGTCGGCAGCAGCGCGTCCGGACGTTCTTTCTCGATGATCTTGGCAACGGTCTGCCACTTGATCGGCTCGATGTAGGTGGCGTCGGCCATGGCCGGGTCGGTCATGATGGTGGCCGGGTTGGAGTTCACCAGGATGACGCGGTAACCCTCCTCGCGCAGGGCTTTACAGGCCTGGGCGCCGGAGTAGTCGAATTCGCAGGCCTGGCCGATCACGATCGGGCCAGCGCCGAGAATCAGGATGCTTTTAATGTCTGTACGTTTTGGCATGGGTTTGTCACTCAAATCCGCAGGTCAGTCGGCAAGCCGTCTTGTTCAATCTCTGAAGACTTGAGGGGGCCGCCGGTGCGGGGCCACCCTCAAGCTTTGCTACATCAAGGCGAGCGATCAGCGTCGCTTGGCCATCTCGTTGATGAAGCGATCGAACAATGGCGCTACGTCGTTCGGGCCAGGGCTGGCTTCCGGGTGACCCTGGAAGCTGAAGGCGCTCTTGTCGGTACGCTCGATCCCTTGCAGGGTGCCGTCGAACAGCGATTTGTGGATCGCGCGAACGTTGGCCGGCAGGGTGGCTTCGTCCACGGCAAAACCGTGGTTCTGGCTGGTGATCATCACCACACCGGTGTCCAGGTCCTGGACCGGGTGGTTGGCACCGTGGTGACCGTGACCCATTTTCAGGGTCTTGGCACCGGAAGCCAGGGCCAGCAGTTGGTGACCGAGGCAGATACCGAAGACCGGGATCTCGGTTTCCAGCACGTCCTTGATCGCCTGGATCGCGTAGTCGCATGGCTCCGGATCACCAGGGCCGTTGGACAGGAACACGCCGTCCGGCTTCAGCGCCAGCACATCGGCAGCTGGCGTCTGGGCAGGCACTACGGTCACGCGGCAACCGCGCTCGACCAGCATGCGCAGGATGTTCACCTTGACGCCGTAGTCGTAGGCAACCACGTGGTACGGCAGCTCGGAGGCTTCGATGGTCGCGTGGCTGTCGGTTTTCAGATCCCAGACAGTCGAACGCCATTCGTAGCTGTCCTTGGTGCTGACAACCTTCGCCAGATCCATGCCTTTCAGACCAGGAAAACCCTGGGCGGCGGCGATGGCGGCTTCTTCGGAAATATTGTCACCGGCCATGATGCAGCCGTTCTGCGCGCCTTTTTCACGCAGGATGCGCGTCAGGCGGCGGGTGTCGATACCGGCGATGGCCACAACATTGTTGGCCTTCAGGTAGTCGGACAGGGACATCGTGTTACGCCAGTTGCTCGCCACCAGAGGCAGGTCACGGATGACCAGGCCAGCGGACCAGACGCGATTGGACTCGGCGTCTTCCGGCGTGGTGCCGGTGTTGCCGATATGCGGATAAGTCAGGGTAACGATCTGTTGGGCGTAGGAAGGATCGGTAAGGATTTCCTGATAGCCGGTCATTGCGGTGTTGAACACCACCTCACCAACGGTCTGACCGTCGGCTCCAATGGCTTCGCCGCGAAAAATGCTGCCATCAGCAAGGGCGAGTATGGCTGGCTTAGTCAAGAAGACCTCCCGTAAATAAAGCCTGAAAGGGCGATCGCAGGTTGTAAAAAAGCGGAGTGACGTATGGACACGTCACCCCGCTTCTTCACTGAATTATTCTGCGCGCTTTTAGTGGACACACTAAAGCTGTAGCTTACAGAAAAAGGCCTTTTTGGTCTACCGCCAATGAGCCTTAAAGGCTGGAGAATGCGACAGGACGTCGCTTGGCGGAACAAAACCGGGCTCAAACGCGGTGCGCGAGCCCGATTTCGGGTGCATCTTAACGCAGATCGAGCACGTCTTGCATGTCGTAAAGGCCAGGCTCGCGCCCGTCCAGCCACAATGCAGCACGTACCGCACCCTTGGCGAAGGTCATGCGACTGGACGCCTTGTGGGTGATCTCGACACGCTCGCCGTCGGCGGCGAACAGCACGGTGTGATCACCGACGATGTCGCCGGCACGTACAGTGGCGAAACCGATGGTTTCACGATCACGCGCACCGGTCTGGCCTTCACGGCCATACACCGCCACTTTCTTCAGGTCACGACCCAACGCATCGGCAATCACCTCACCCATGCGCACGGCAGTGCCGGACGGCGCATCGACTTTATGTCGATGGTGAGCCTCGGTGATTTCGATATCGACGTCGTCACCCAGTACGCGAGCAGCCGTGTCGAGCAACTTCAGGCACAGGTTGACCCCGACACTGAAGTTGGCCGCGAAGACAATCGGAATGTCCTTGCCCGCTTCCGCCAGCAACTGCTTTTCTTCAACACTGAAGCCCGTGGTGCCGATGATCATGGCCTTGCCGTGTTTACGGCAGAAAGCCAGGTTCTTCAGGGTCACCGTCGGGTGCGTGAAGTCGATCAGCACGTCGAACTCGTCGACCACCCGATCCAGATCGCCGGACAGCGGCACGCCGATGCGACCGATAGCCGCCAGTTCACCGGCATCCGCACCGACCAGCGTGCTGTCAGGACGGTCCACTGCCGCCGTCAACCCGGCGCCTGGCGCCTGCTGCACCGCTTCAATCAGGGTCTTGCCCATGCGCCCGGCGGCGCCCATCACTGCAATACGTCGCATGCCTGTCTCCTTACAAATCGCCGAAGAAGCGTTTCACGCCTTCGAACCAGCCGGTGGTTTTCGGCGAATGGCTGTTGTCGTCCGCCAGCGAACTGCGGAATTCCTCGAGCATTTCGCGCTGGCGACGACTCAGGTTGACCGGCGTCTCGACCGCCACACGGCACATCAAGTCGCCCGCACCACCGCCACGCACAGGCGCGACACCCTTGCCACGCACACGGAACTGCTTGCCGGTCTGGGTCCCCTCGGGGATCTTCAACTTGACCCGGCCATCAAGGGTCGGAATCTCCAGCTCGCCACCCAGCGCCGCATCGACGAAGCTGATCGGCACTTCGCAGAACAGGTGCTTGCCATCACGCTGGAAGATCGAGTGCTCTCGCACGTTGATCACCACGTACAGGTCGCCGGTCGGGCCACCCTGGGCACCCGCCTCGCCTTCGCCGGACAGACGAATGCGGTCACCGGTATCGACGCCGGCCGGCACTTTCACCGACAGGGTCTTGTACTCTTCGACGCGACCTTCGCCATGGCAGGAATCGCACGGATCGGAAATGATCTTGCCCTGGCCATGGCAGCGCGGGCAGGTCTGCTGCACCGAGAAGAAGCCTTGCTGCATGCGCACCTGGCCGATACCGCCGCATGTCGGGCAGGTCACCGGCGAAGAACCTTTCTTGGCACCGGAGCCATCGCATGGCTTGCAATTGACCAGCGTCGGAACGCGGATATTCACGGTCGTGCCGCGCACCGCTTCTTCCAGGTCCAGCTCCAGGGTGTAGCGCAAGTCACTGCCGCGCTGAGCGCCGCCACGGGAACCGCCGCGACCACCACCGAAGAAGTCACTGAAGACATCGCCAAAGATGTCGGAGAAGTTCTGGCCACCGAAACCGGCACCACCGCCACCCATGCTCGGGTCGACACCGGCATGGCCGTACTGGTCGTACGCCGCGCGCTTGCTGGAATCGGAAAGCACTTCGTAGGCCTCGTTGGCCTCCTTGAACATCTCTTCCGACGCCTTGTCATCGGGATTACGGTCCGGGTGGTGCTTCATCGCCAGGCGACGGTAAGCCTTTTTCAGGTCCGCTTCGCTTGAGCCACGCTCAACACCCAACACTTCGTAATAGTCACGCTTTGCCATAAGTCTTTGCACTCTTGAGGACGTCCGGCAAAACCCTCCTGAGTCTGCCAAACTCGTTGAGCCCCAATACAGGCCCGGACCCAACTCACGTCAATTCAACGATCCTGGTCTTTGTTTCAAAGTGGCACTTTCGGCTCGGAAAGCAGGAGCATTCCCGGCCATGCCAGCAACACGCGAGCGCTGTCGCATGCTGTAAAAATTCGCGTATTCCAGATACGCCAACGCGGGAGCAAGCTCCCGCGCGGCGACATCCTACCAGTCACCGCCTAAAGGCAGTCAACCGGCCGACCAACAACTTACTTGTGGTCTTTGACTTCTTCGAACTCGGCATCGACAACGTCGTCAGCCTTCTCAGCCGATTCGCCCTGCGGTGCAGCGCCTTCAGCAGGCTGAGCCTGTTCGGCGTACATCTTCTGCGCCACTGGAGCGGAGACTTTCGACAGCTCTTCAACCTTGGCGTCGATAGCAGCCTTGTCGTCACCTTTGACGGCGGCTTCCAAGGCAACTACGGCAGCTTCGATTGCAGTCTTCTCTTCGGCAGTCACTTTATCGCCGGCATCGGTCACCATTTTGCGCGTCGAGTGAACCAGTGCGTCGCCCTGGTTACGGGCAGCGGCCAGCTCTTCGAACTTGCGGTCTTCCTCGGCGTTCGCCTCGGCATCACGCACCATGCGCTCGATTTCCTCGTCGGACAGACCGGAGTTGGCCTTGATCACGATCGACTGAGTCTTGCCGGTAGCCTTGTCCTTCGCACCGACGTGCAGGATGCCGTTGGCGTCGATGTCGAAGGTCACTTCGATCTGCGGCACACCACGTGGAGCCGGTGGAATGTCGGCCAGGTCGAACTTGCCCAGGGACTTGTTCTGAGCTGCTTGCTTACGCTCGCCCTGCAGCACGTGAATGGTCACGGCGCCCTGGTTGTCGTCGGCGGTCGAGAACACTTGCGATTTCTTGGTAGGAATCGTGGTGTTTTTCTCGATCAGCGCGGTCATCACGCCACCCATGGTTTCGATACCCAGGGTCAGCGGGCTGACGTCGAGCAGCAGAACGTCTTTCACGTCACCGGCCAGTACCGCGCCCTGGATGGCAGCACCCATGGCAACCGCTTCGTCCGGGTTGACGTCTTTACGCGCTTCTTTACCAAAGAACTCGGTGACCAGCTTCTGAACCAGTGGCATACGGGTCTGACCGCCCACCAGGATCACGTCGTTGATCGCGCCAACGTCGATACCGGCATCTTTCATTGCGATGCGGCAAGGCTCGATGGTGCGCTGAACCAGGTCTTCCACCAATGCTTCCAGCTTGGCGCGGGAGATCTTCACGTTCAGGTGCTTAGGACCGGTGGCGTCTGCAGTGATGTACGGCAGGTTCACGTCGGTCGACTGGCTCGAGGACAGTTCGATCTTGGCTTTTTCAGCGGCTTCTTTCAGGCGCTGCATGGCCAGCGGGTCACCCTTGAGGTTCATGCCGCTTTCTTTCTTGAATTCGTCGACGAGGTAGTCGATCAGACGAATGTCAAAGTCTTCACCGCCCAGGAACGTGTCACCGTTGGTAGCCAGTACTTCGAACTGGTGCTCGCCATCGACTTCAGCGATCTCGATCACGGAAACGTCGAAAGTACCACCGCCCAGGTCGTAAACGATCACGGTGTGATCGCCCTTGGCCTTGTCCATACCGTAAGCCAGAGCAGCGGCGGTCGGTTCGTTGATGATACGTTTTACATCCAGACCGGCGATGCGGCCGGCGTCTTTGGTCGCCTGACGCTGGCTGTCGTTGAAGTAGGCCGGAACGGTGATCACCGCTTCAGTCACGGTCTCGCCGAGGTAATCTTCGGCGGTCTTCTTCATTTTCTTCAGGATTTCAGCCGAGATTTGTGGCGGCGCCATTTTCTGGCCGTTCACTTCAACCCAGGCGTCGCTGTTGTCAGCCTTGACGATCTTGTAAGGGACCATCTGGATGTCTTTCTGCACGACTTCTTCGTCGAAACGACGACCGATCAGACGCTTCACCGCATACAGGGTGTTGTGCGGATTGGTCACGGCCTGACGCTTGGCCGACTGGCCAACCAGGATTTCGCCATCGTTGGCGTAAGCGATGATCGACGGCGTGGTACGCGCGCCTTCAGCGTTTTCAATAACTTTTGCCTTGCCGTTTTCCAGCACGGAGACGCAGGAGTTGGTAGTCCCCAGGTCGATACCGATAATTTTGCCCATGTTCACTCTCCCGAAACTTTGGATTTGGTTGCCGCAGCAGTGGTGGCTAACTGCGGTAGCACTTAAACGCTTGACTTATAAATGGGGGCCTTGCGGCGGATTTCAAGCCTGCTCGTCAATCGAAGGCGAAACCGGCGCAGGCGCCTTGCTGACCACGACCATCGCCGGGCGCAGCAGGCGTCCATTGAGCTGATAGCCCTTCTGGAACACCTTCAGAACGCTGTTCGGCTCGACATCGGCGCTTTCCTGCATGGCCATCGCCTGATGATGAACGGCGTTGAACGGTTCGCCATGCGGGTCGATCGCTTCAAGCTGATAACGCTTGAGAGTGTCGTGGAACATTTTCAGGGTCAGCTCGATGCCTTCGCGCATCGGACGGATGCTTTCGTCGTCCGGGCTGGACAGCTCCAGGCCGCGCTCCAGGCTGTCGACGATCGGCAGCAGGTCGCCGGCGAATTTTTCCAGCGCGAACTTGTGAGCCTTCTCCACATCCTGCTCGGCGCGACGGCGGACGTTCTGCAGATCGGCGGCTACACGCAAAGCCTGATCCTGAGCGCCTGCCAGTTGCTCTTCGAGCACTTGTACACGAGCCGCCAGGTCTTCACCCGAAGCCTCGGGCGCCTGGTTGGCGTCTGGGTTTTGCGTATCCACTGTCTGTTCGTCAGCCATAGATTTCTCCTTTCAATATCGTCCGCGAGCTCAACTCGCGCTTCTGCCCAGCTATATGGGGCCGCAAAATCCGGCTTCAAGGGGCGCCGATGATTAACCCTACAAAAAACAATCGCATTGTCATGCCGGCTCGCGATAAGGGATTCGTCAGACCGATCGAATCGAGCTAACGGGGGGCATTGTCAGCCAGAAACAAAACACTGTATAAATAACCAGACCTAACACCTGGGAGCGGCCCATATGCTGGTGCACCTGTCCGTACACAACTACGCCATCGTTGAACATCTCGATCTCGAACTCGATCGCGGGATGAGCGTGATCACCGGGGAAACCGGCGCGGGCAAGTCGATCATGCTCGACGCGCTGGGCCTGACCCTGGGCGATCGTGCCGACAGTGGCGTGGTCCGCCCCGGCGCCGACAAGGCCGATATCCTGGCCACCTTCGATCTGGCCGACATTCCGGAAGCCAGCGCCTGGCTGGCCGAACGCGACCTCGAAAACGACGGCCCGTGCATCCTGCGCCGGGTAATCACGTCCGAAGGTCGCTCGCGTGGCTACATCAACGGCACGCCCTGCCCGCTTGGCGATCTCAAGGCGCTGGGCGAACTGCTGATCGACATTCACAGCCAGCACGAACACCAATCCCTGCTCAAGACCGACACCCACCGTCGCCTGCTCGATGAATATGCCGGCGCGACGGATCTGGCCCGCCAGGTTCAACTGGCCGCCCAACGCTGGCGCCAGACCCGTCAGGAACTGGAGCGGCTCTCCAACTCCGGCGACGAGCAACGTGCACGCCATCAATTGCTCAGCTATCAACTCGAAGAACTGGAAAACCTTGGCCTCGGCGACAATGAGCTCGAGCAGCTGGAACAGGAACACAAGAACCTGACCAACGCCGAAACCCTGCTGGGCATTTGCCGGCAAGTCGTCGAACAATGCAGCGAAAGTGACTCAGGGAATGTCCTCAACGCCCTCACCGCCAGCCTCAACCGCCTGTCGAGCGTGAACAGCTCGATCGGCGCCCTGGGCGAAGCCAGCAGTTTGTTGACCAGCGCACAGATCCAGGTTGAAGAGGCCGTGGGCGAACTGAACCGCTTCCTCGACAATTTCGATGCCGATCCATCGCGCCTTCAATACCTGGAAGAACGCCTCGATGCGATCTACACCCTGGCGCGCAAACACCGCATCCAGCCAACTGAAGTGGCCGAGATGCAGCAGAAACTGCTGGATGAAATCGAGACCCTGAACGCCAACGACGAATCCATCGAGCGCCTGAGCGATGAGCTGTCGTCCTATGCCCGGCACTATCAGGAAAAGGCCCGGGAGCTGAGCGATCTAAGACATCAAGCCTCGAACAGCCTGGCCAGTGCCGTGGAGCAGGAAATCCAGCGACTGGGCATGCCCGGCGGGCGCTTCACCATCGAACTGCGCCCAAACAGCAGCGACGAACTGCTGCCTAACGGACTTGAACAGGTTGAACTGCTGGTCAGCGCCAACCCCGGCCAGCCGTTGAAGGCCCTGGCAAAAGTGGCATCCGGCGGCGAACTGTCGCGGATCAGCCTGGCGATTCAGGTAATCACCGCACAGACCTCCCGCGTACCGACCCTGGTGTTCGACGAAGTCGACGTCGGCATTGGCGGTCCGACCGCAGAAATCGTCGGCCAGTTGCTGCGCAGGCTCGGCGAGCGTGGGCAGGTGCTGACCGTGACCCACTTGCCGCAAGTGGCAGCGCAAGGTCATCAGCATCTATTTGTGCATAAAGTGCGCGGCGAAGATGCCACCCGCACGGCGGTTTCCAAACTGAGCAAAAACGACCGCGTCGAAGAAGTCGCACGAATGCTGGGCGGCATCGATCTCACCAAGGAATCCCTGGCTCACGCCAAGAAAATGGTCGTCACCGCAAAAATCTAACGCGAACCCTGTAGGAGCTGCCGCAGGCTGCGATCTTTTGACTTTGCCCTTTCTAAAAGCACAGATCAAAAGATCGCAGCCTGCGGCAGCTCCTACAGGAACCATGTGCAAACCAGCACACACCGCAGAAAGCACGAAGGCGACCCTGGGGTCGCCTTCGCTCGTTTCGCGAACGGAAGTTCGCGCGACATGCTTACTTTTTCTTGCGCACGTACAGCACCAGATTGTGATCAACCATCTCGAAGCCATACTTGTCGACGATTGCTTTCTGAAGCCGCTCGATTTCTTCGTCGAAGAATTCGATCACTTCGCTGGTTTCGACGTTGACCATATGGTCGTGATGCTTTCCGTCGTCCAGTTCGAAGACCGCGTGGCCTCCGTCGAAGTTGTGCCGCACCACAAGGCCAGCTGCCTCGAACTGGGTCAGAACACGGTAAACCGTGGCCAGACCGACGTCCTCACCAGCCTCCATAAGGGCCTTGTAGACATCCTCGGCACTCATGTGGCGTTGCTCGGCGGAATCGAGCATTTGCAGAATTTTGACCCGTGGCAGGGTCACTTTGAGGCCGGCTTTGCGTAGTTCGCTATTTTCAACCATGGTCAGCTTTCTCGCGATGCTGCTTCGCAGCTTCTCTTAATGCGGGTATGATCGGCGTTTACGTTGTCCCAGCCAAGATAGTGGAAGTCGCCCACCGATGCAAAACACCAAGCTCTTGCTAACCAGTTTCACCTTTGTGGGACTGCTCGCACTCGCCGGTTGTTCATTCCCCGGGGTTTACAAAATCGACATCCAGCAGGGCAATGTCGTCACGCAGGACATGATAGACCAGTTACGCCCGGGAATGACCCGTAAGCAAGTACGGTTTATCATGGGCAACCCTCTGCTGACTGACACGTTCCATGCCGATCGCTGGGATTATCTGTACAGCCTGCAACCGGGTGGCGGTGAACGCCAACAGGAACGCATCAGCGTTATCTTCAACCCAAATGATCAGCTTGTCAGCCTCTCTGGTGATTTCATGCCAGGCGTGAGCCGTGACGAGGCCATTCTCGGCAAGGACAGCGGCACGACAGTGGCTGCCCCGGCAGAAAACGTCGAGAAGCCAAAACCGGAAAAACCGGTCAAGCCAGGTTCGCTGCTGGACCAGATCCAGAAGGACGTCGACGGCGTAGAAACCGTTCCGGTCCCGACGCCAGAACCACTGGACACCTCGCCGCAATAATTTGCGACGCAATAAAAAGCCCGGCATGCCCGGGCTTTTTATTGTCTGGCGTTCAAGCCACTCATTGATTCCGGGCTTTGGCCTCGGCAGCTTTTGCCGCGCGCAGTCGGCGTACCTCTTTCGGATCAGCCAACAACGGGCGGTAGATCTCGATACGATCCCCGGCCTGGACTGCCCGACTCTCCGGGTCAGCTACCACCTTGCCGAAGATCCCCACAGGGCAATGGGTCAGATCCAGCTCCGGAAACTGTTCAGCCACGGCCGACCTGAGCAAGGCCGCACGCACGGACGTTCCGACAGGCACAGCCACTGTCAGCAGCACCTGACGGTCTACCGCCGCGTAGACCACCTCGACTTCAATCATGACCTTAACCATGTATCTGCTTGGCACGCTGACAGAACGCATCCACCAGGGTGTTGGCCGCCTGATTGAACAGCGGCCCCAAGGTGGCACGAACCAGTGGCCCGGCATAATCGAACGATAGATCGAGGCTGATCTTGCAGGCCTTGTCGGTCAGCGCCTTGAATACCCAGATGCCATGCAATTGGGTGAAAGGGCCCTCTTCGAGGTTCATTTCGATCGACTGCCCGGGAACCAGGGTGTTGCGCGTGACGAAATGCTGGCTGAGGCCGCCCTTGGCCACCCCAACGCTCGCCCGCATATGCTCAGGGGAGCTCTCCAGGACTTCGGCCGACGAACACCACGGCAGAAACTCCGGGTAGCGCGCCACGTCGTTGACCAGGTCATACAGCGCTTGTGCCGGGTACGGCAGCAAGGCCGAACGCGAAATGTGTGTCGTCATGTCAGCGTCACTTCCACAGCTGGGCGGCAAACACTACAAGGATGCCGATGGGCGCCACATAGCGCATCAAGAACAAGGACAGACCAAACAGCGCAGGGTTACGGATCGACAACTCGTCGCGCACCGCTTCACGCCCCATGATCCAGCCCGCAAACACCACGAAACACAAACCGCCAAGCGGCAACATGAGTCGCGAGGTGAAGAAATCGATCACGCCAAAGAAGTCGAGACCACCGGTTGCTCCCCATTGGTAGAGGTGGAACATCCCGCCTTCGTTCACGAAGAACTTGGCCTCCTTCCAGATATTGAAGGAGAACACCGTGCCCAGACCGACGAACCAGCAGCTGAAAGCCAGCCAGAAGGTGACCCAGGCACGACTCACTTTAGTGCGCTCGACCAGATAGGCCACCATCGGTTCCAGCAGGGAAATTGCCGAACTCCAGGCAGCGACCGCCACCAGCACGAAAAACACCACCCCCATCAATTGCCCGAACGCCACGTTGCCGAAGGCAAACGGCAGGCTGACGAACATCAGCCCCGGCCCTTCGCTCGGGTTCAGGCCCGCCGCGAAAACAATCGGAAACAATGCCAGGCCGGCCACCAGGGAAACGAAGGTGTCGAGCAGCGCCACACCAACGACAGTCCCCGATATCGATGAGCTCTTCGGCATGTAGGCGCCATAGATCATGATCGAGCCGACGCCTACGCTCAGGGAAAAGAACGCATGCCCCATCGCGGGCAACAAGCCGTCCAGGACCTTTTCGGGGTGGAAGTCGAACATGAAATGCACGCCCTCCATGAAATGACCGGTGGTCATGCTGTAGCCCAGCAGCACCAGGACCATCACGAACAACAACGGCATCATGATGCGCAGACTGCGCTCAAGCCCGGCGACCACGCCCTTTGCGATCACCACCGCCGACAGCAGCATGAAAATCGTGTGCCAAAGTGTCAGGCGCCAGGGGTCGGCAATGACATTGCCGAAGTAAGCCCCCACCTGATCCGCCGTCACACCCTGAAAATCGCCACGCCCCATGTCGATGATGTAATCCAGCGACCAGCCGCCCACCACACTGTAGAACGACAGGATCAGCAACGCCGTGATCATTCCGGCAAATGCGCCCCAGGACCATTTGCCCGAGTGCCCCGCCTCGACCGCCAGCGTCTTCAAGGCATTGGCCGGGCTCTGCCTTGCACGCCGGCCGATCAGCGTTTCGGCCAGCATGACCGGCACGCCAATCAGCGCGATGCAGGCCAGGAACATCAGCACGAAGGCACCGCCGCCATAGACGCCGACCATGTACGGGAATTTCCAGATACTACCCAGCCCCACGGCCGAACCGGTCGCGGCGAGTATGAAGACCCAGCGGCTAGCCCAACTGCCGTGGACAGAAACCTTGTCTGTCGACATCGTTATCACGCCCAAGCGTTCAAAAAAGAGGCCGCATTGTCCGGGATTCAATCAACCTGCTCAAGCACGTAGCAACCCCGTAGCCGACTCTGTTGTAACTCCCTATAATGCCGCCCCTATGGCTAAACAGAAGAAACACCCAACAGGGACCATCGCGCAAAATAAAAAGGCGCGACACGATTACTTCATCGAGCACAAGTTCGAGGCTGGTCTGGTCCTGGCCGGCTGGGAAGTAAAAAGTCTGCGGGCAAGCAAGCTGCAACTGGTTGACAGTTATGTCCTACTCAAGGATGGCGAAGCCTGGCTGCTCGGCAGCCATATCACGCCCCTGACGACCGCCAGCACCCACGTCATCGCCGACCCGGTGCGCAGCCGCAAGCTGCTGCTCAACCGTCGCGAGCTGGACAAGCTGTCCGCTGCGGTGCAACAAAAGGGTTACGCCTGCGTGTGCCTGTCCTGGTACTGGAGCAAGCACATGGTCAAGTGCGAGATCGCCTTGGGCAAGGGCAAGAAGGAATACGACAAGCGCGATACCGAGCGCGAACGCGACGCGGGTCGCGAGTTGCAGCGCGCGGTGCGCAACAAGGGCAAGGAAGACTGATTTTTCTGCCCGAGTTTCGCGGTGTCAGCGAAAAGATCGCAGCCTGCGGCAGCTCCTACAGGGAACGCATTCCAATGTAGGAGCTGCCGAAGGCTGCGATCTTTTGCTTCAAAAGGTCACATCCCCTTGCGCCGCTCCGCCCGAGCCACGCGCTGCACTTCCTGACGCACTTCTTCCAGCACCTCCTGCACATACAGAATGTGCCGGCTGGAAACTTCCCGCGCCTGCTCCGCCCGCCCTTCGATAATCGCCTGGTACAACTCCCGATGCTGCGTGATCAGCATGTCGCGGGTTTCAGTGCGCTGCTTGTACATGCCACCGATGTTGGTCACCACGTTGCGCTTGAGCAAGTCGAACAGCCCGCGAATGGTATGCAGCAGCACGGCATTGTGGCTGGCCTCGGCGATCGCCAGGTGAAAACTTGCGTCCGCGGCCCCCTCTTCGGCACGGCTCACCTCTTCGTGACGCGAATAGCAGTCCTGCAACGTGTTGAATGCCGCGGTCAGCCGCTCGCGATCCACATCAGTGGCGCGCAACGCCGCGTAGTAGGCGCAGGACGCTTCCAGCGTATGGCGAAACTCGAGCAGATCGCGCTGCGCCTCGGGGTTGCTTTCCAGCAGATGCAACAGAGGATCACTGAAGGTGGTACCCAGTGATTCCACCACATAGTTGCCGCCGCCCTGGCGACTGACCAGCAGCCCCTTGGCGGTCAGCTTCTGAATGGCTTCACGCAACGAAGGGCGGGACACGCCAAATTGTTCGGCCAACGCGCGCTCGGCCGGCAAGCGCTCTCCGGCCTTCAGCGTGCCCTCGAGGATCATGCCCTCAAGCTGCTCGACAATATCGTCAGACAAACGGCGCTGACGAATCTGATCAAACCCCATAACTCGATTTCTCCACGATCCGACGGCTCGCCGGGGCTCTATTCTGGCCTATTGGCGCCGCGCCAGCACCTGCCACAGCGCATTTGGTCATACCAGACGGACGACCTGCGCACTTTGCATTCGACAAAAGTTTTAGGGCGGCAAATTGACACACCGCCTACAAGGCTTTTACCCTAGCCAACAGCGATTGTAAATTGGTCTTACCAATTATCCAAGAACGCTGATCAGTGCCTGACCAACAACAATTAGGGGCCACCCCATATGCAAACCTGGCAACAGCTCTATACCCCGCTCGGCAGCCTCGGCCTGTCCGCACTCGCAGCCGTCATCCCCATCGTGTTTTTCTTCCTGGCCCTGGCCGTGTTCCGCCTCAAAGGGCACGTGGCCGGCAGCATCACCCTGGCTTTGTCGATCCTGGTGGCGATCTTCGCTTTCCAGATGCCGGTCGATATGGCGCTCGCCGCCGCCGGGTATGGCTTCGCCTATGGCCTGTGGCCGATCGCCTGGATCATCGTGGCAGCGGTGTTCCTCTACAAACTGACGGTCAAGAGCGGTCAGTTTGAAGTCATCCGCAGTTCGGTCCTGTCGATCACCGATGACCAGCGCTTGCAGGTGCTGCTGATCGGCTTCTGCTTCGGTGCATTCCTGGAAGGTGCCGCCGGTTTCGGCGCGCCGGTGGCGATTACCGCCGCACTCCTTGTAGGGCTGGGCTTCAACCCGTTGTACGCCGCAGGCCTGTGCCTGATCGCCAACACCGCGCCGGTGGCCTTCGGCGCCTTGGGCATTCCGATCATCGTGGCCGGGCAAGTGACCGGTATCGACGCGTTCAAGATCGGCGCCATGACCGGCCGCCAACTGCCGCTGCTGTCGCTGTTCGTGCCGTTCTGGCTGGTGTTCATGATGGACGGCCTGCGCGGCGTGCGGGAAACCTGGCCAGCAGCACTGGTGGCGGGCTTGAGCTTTGCCGTGACCCAGTATTTCACCTCGAACTTCATCGGCCCGGAACTGCCGGACATCACCTCGGCCCTGGCCAGCCTGATCTCCCTGACCCTGTTCCTGAAGGTCTGGCAACCACAGCGCGCCGCCGGCCAGCACATCGTCGGCGCTGTCTCGGCCTCCGTGGTGAGCGCCAGCGTCGGTGGTTTCGGCCAGAAGCGCACAACCGTGGCTTCGCCTTACAGCCTCGGGGAAATCTTCAAGGCCTGGTCGCCGTTCCTGATCCTGACCGTACTGGTCACCATCTGGACCCTGAAACCGTTCAAGGCCATGTTTGCCGCCGGCGGTTCGATGTACAGCTTCGTGTTCAACTTTGCGATCCCGCATCTTGATCAAATGGTGATCAAGGTCGCGCCTATCGTGGCTGCGCCAACGGCTATACCGGCAGTGTTCAAACTGGACCCGATTTCCGCCACCGGCACGGCGATTTTCTTCTCGGCGCTGATCTCGATGCTGGTATTGAAGATCAATTTCAAAATTGGTCTGACCACTTTGAAAGAGACCTTCTACGAGCTGCGCTGGCCGATCCTGTCCATCGGCATGGTGCTGGCGTTCGCCTTCGTCACCAACTACTCGGGCATGTCCTCGACCATGGCCCTGGTGTTGGCAGGCACCGGTGCAGCCTTCCCGTTCTTCTCGCCGTTCCTCGGTTGGCTGGGCGTGTTCCTCACCGGCTCCGATACTTCGTCCAACGCCCTGTTCAGTTCGCTGCAAGCGACCACCGCGCACCAGATCGGCGTCAACGACACCTTGCTGGTGGCGGCGAACACCAGCGGCGGCGTGACCGGCAAGATGATCTCGCCACAATCGATTGCCGTGGCCTGCGCCGCGACCGGCCTGGTGGGCAAGGAATCGGATCTGTTCCGCTTCACCCTCAAGCACAGCCTATTCTTTGCAACGATTGTCGGCTTGATCACCCTGGCTCAGGCCTACTGGTTCACCGGCATGCTGGTGCACTAAGGACTACAAGCAAAACGGTAAAAACCGACGCCGGGCCACGCCCCCGGCGTCCGCAATTCACACCCCGGTCTGTAAGGCTGCTGAAAGCTTCCGACTCTATATTCAGCAGCCTCAACAGACGAATAACCGGGACCACCCGGAGACACGCCTGATGAGCGAGCTTTTTTACAACGCTGTGCCGAATGCGACCCGTGTCGCCCCGCCACTGCCCGAGCCTCGGCAATACCCCAGCGAGAAACCGTCACGGGTCTACCTGTTCGGGACCTGCGTGGTCGATTTGTTCTACCCCGAAGCCGGGATGGATGCGATCCACCTGCTGGAACGCGAAGGCATTCGTGTCGAGTACCCGCAAGGGCAAAGCTGCTGCGGACAACCGGCCTACACCTCGGGTTACACCGAGCAGGCACGGACCGTCGCACGCTCGCAACTGGCGCTGTTTGCCGGGGATTATCCGGTGGTGGTGCCGTCGGGCTCTTGCGCCGGGATGTTGCGCGAACACTATGCCGACTTGTTCAAGGACGAGCCGCACACGTTGAAACAGGTTCAGGCCCTGGCTGCCAGAACCTATGAACTGGCCGAGTTCCTGTTGTTTGTCTGCAAGGTGCAGTTCAAGGACAGCGGCGAGCCGGTGAAAGTGGCGCTGCACACTTCGTGTTCGGCACGCCGCGAAATGAACACCCACCTGCACGGCCGCGAGTTGTTGTCGCAGTTGAGCAATGTGGAACGGGTCAATCACGATCACGAAAGTGAGTGCTGTGGCTTTGGCGGAACATTCAGCGTCCGTATGCCAGACATTTCCGGCGCGATGGTGGCTGACAAGACCCGGGCGTTGAAGGAATCCGGCGCGCACAAGGTTTTGAGTGCCGATTGCGGCTGCCTGATGAACATCAACGGCTCATTGGAAAAACAGCAGGAAGCGTTGCGCGGTCAGCATCTGGCCAGCTTCCTCTGGCAGCGTACCGGAGGTGCCCGATGAGCACCTCCACGATTATTCCTACGGTTGCCGTAGAAGAAGATTTCCGCACCCGCGCCCACAACGCGCTGGGTGATGTGCAATTGCGAGGCAACTTTCGCAAGGCGATGGATTCACTGATGACCAAACGGGCAGCGGCGTTCAGCGATGCCCATGAAAGAGAACACTTGCGCGCACTGGGCAATGCAATCCGTGCCCGCGCGCTCTCCAAGTTGCCCGACCTGCTCGAGCAACTGGAACAGAACCTGACCCGCAACGGTGTGACAGTGCACTGGGCGGAAACGGTGGACGAGGCCAATGGCATCGTCCTCTCGATCATCCGCGCTCACGAGGGGCGGCAAGTGATCAAGGGCAAATCGATGGTCAGCGAAGAAATGGAGATGAACCATTTCCTGGCTGACCGGGGCATTGAATGCCTGGAATCGGACATGGGCGAGTACATCGTCCAGCTCGACCACGAGAAGCCTTCACACATAATCATGCCGGCGATCCACAAGAATGCCGGCCAGGTCGCGTCCTTGTTCCACGACAAACTTGGGGTGGAATACACCAAGGACGTTGACCAACTCATTCAGATCGGTCGCAAGGTCTTGCGGCAGAAATTCTTCGAAGCGGACATCGGCGTCTCCGGTGTCAACTTCGCCGTGGCCGAAACCGGCACCCTGCTGCTGGTGGAAAACGAAGGCAACGGGCGCATGACCACTACCGTACCGCCCGTGCACATCGCCGTTACCGGTATCGAAAAAGTCGTGGAAAACCTGCGCGACGTGGTGCCGTTGCTGTCGTTGCTGACCCGCTCGGCCCTGGGCATCCCGATCACGACCTACGTCAACATGATCTCCGGCCCGCGCAAGGAACATGAACTCGACGGCCCGCAGGAAGTGCACCTGGTACTGCTCGACAATGGTCGCAGCCAGGCCTTTGCCGACAGCGAATTGCGCCAGACCCTGAACTGCATTCGCTGCGGTGCCTGTATGAATCATTGCCCGGTCTATACCCGAATCGGCGGCCATGCCTATGGGGAGGTTTACCCCGGCCCTATCGGAAAAATCGTCACCCCGCACATGGTCGGCCTGGCGAAAGTCCCGGATCACCCGAGCGCATCTTCGTTGTGCGGTGCCTGCGGCGAAGTCTGCCCGGTAAAAATCCCGATCCCTGCGTTGCTGCGGCGCCTGCGCGAAGAAAACGTCAAGGCCCCGGACAGCCCCCATCAAGTGATGCGCGGCCAAGGCAGCAAGTATTCGCGCAAGGAGCGGTTCCTCTGGAACGCCTGGGCGAAGCTCAACAGTTCGCCGACGCTGTATCGCCTGTTCGGCTTCTTCGCCACTCGCCTGCGCGCCCTCACGCCGAGCAATGTCGGCCCGTGGACGCAAAACCACAGCGCACCGAAACCCGCCGCCCGCTCACTGCATGACATGGCCCGCGAGCATCTGGCCAAACAGGGAGACCGCTGATGAGCGCCAAGCAAAATATCCTCGCCAAACTGCGTAAAAGTCTGACAGGCACCACGCCGGTGGCCGACAACTTTGATGTCGATCTGGTGACCCAGCCTTACACCTACGCGCCTGAGCAACGCATTCCACAACTGCGCAAACTGATGGAAGCGGTGCACACGGAAATCCACCTGACGTCCGGCGAAGAGTGGCCGGCGCTGTTGGCGCAATTGCTGCGGGACCGCCAGTTGCCAAGCCTGCTGATCGCACCGACAACGCCCCACGGTCAACTCATCACACAGCATTGGGCGAATAATCCCGATCTGCCGACGCTCAAGGCCTACGACCGCCCGGTCGAAGAATGGAAAGCCGAGCTGTTCAACGACACCCCGGCGAGTCTGACCGGCAGCCTCGGCGCCATCGCGGCAACCGGCAGCCTGATCATCTGGCCGACCCAGGAAGAACCGCGCTTGATGAGCCTGGCCCCACCGGTGCATTTCGCCCTGCTCAAGGCCAGCGAAATCCGCGACAACTTCTATCAGGTGCAGCAGGAGTTCGAATGGGCCCAGGGCATGCCGACCAACGCGTTGCTGGTGTCCGGCCCGTCGAAGACCGCCGACATCGAACAAGTGCTGGCGTACGGCGCCCACGGTCCGAAAGACCTGGTGGTGTTGATCCTGGAGGACCAATGAGTCTACCGGCCGCTTTCCTGCGAGATGCACAGCAACTGATTCCACAAGAACGACGTTTCGACGACCCGCTGTCGACCCTGGCCTTCGGCACCGATGCCAGTTTCTATCGGTTGATTCCGCAACTGGTGGTCCGCGTCGAGTCCGAAGACGAAGTCGTGGCGCTGCTGCAATTGGCGCAACGCGATCAGGTGCCGGTGACCTTCCGCGCCGCCGGTACCAGTTTGTCCGGCCAGGCGATCAGCGACTCGGTGCTGATCGTGCTGGGGGACAACTGGAACGCGCGCGAGATCCGCGACCAGGGCACGCAAATCCGCCTGCAACCGGGAGTGATCGGCGCACAGGCCAACGCCTGGCTGGCGCCGTTCGGACGCAAGATCGGCCCGGACCCGGCCTCGATCAATGCCTGCAAGATCGGCGGTATCGTCGCCAACAACGCCAGCGGCATGTGCTGTGGCACGGCGCAAAACACCTATCACACTTTGGCCGGCATTCGTCTGGTGCTGGCCGACGGAAGTCGTCTCGACACTGAAGATGCCGCCAGCGTCGCGGCGTTTCGCCAAAGCCATGCCGCGTTGCTGGAACGCCTGGCGACTCTGGCTCGCGAGACCCGAGCCAACGCTGATCTGGCTGCGAGAATCCGCCACAAATACCGTCTGAAAAATACCACCGGCCTGTCGCTCAATGCCCTGGTGGATTTCGACGAGCCTGTGGATATCTTGAGCCACTTGCTGGTGGGTTCCGAGGGCACGCTCGGGTTCATCAGCGCGGTGACCTACGACACGGTGATCGACCACCCGAACAAGGCCTCGGCCCTGATTGTCTTCCCGGATGTCGAGACCTGCTGCAACGCGGTCACCGTACTGAAAAGCCAACCGGTGTCGGCCGTGGAACTGTTGGACCGGCGCAGCCTGCGCTCGGTGCAGGACAAACCCGGCATGCCGCCTTTCGTACAGCATCTGTCGAACAATGCCTGCGCCTTGCTGATCGAATCCCGCGCCGCGTCGTCCGCCCTGCTGCATGAACAACTGGCGCAGATCATGGCGTCGCTGCAGACGTTCCCGGTGGAAAAACAGGTCGACTTCACTGAGGACCCACGGGAAAACGCCCGTCTCTGGGCCATCCGCAAAGACACCTTCCCCGCCGTCGGCGCGGTGCGCAAGACCGGCACCACGGTGATCATCGAAGACGTCACCTTCCCGGTCGAACAACTGGCCATCGGCGTCAATCGCCTGATCGAACTGTTCGACAAACATCACTACGATGAAGCGATCCTTTTCGGACACGCCCTGGAAGGCAATCTGCACTTCGTCTTCACCCAAGGCTTCAACAACACGGAAGAAGTCGCACGCTATCAGGCGTTCATGGACGACGTGGCGCAACTGGTGGCAGTGGAGTTCGGCGGTTCGCTGAAAGCCGAACACGGCACCGGGCGCAACATGGCGCCGTTCGTCGAACTGGAATGGGGCAGCGATGCCTACCAGCTGATGTGGCAACTCAAGCGTCTGCTCGATCCCAACGGGATTCTCAACCCGGACGTGGTGCTCAGCGAAGATCCGCAGATCCACCTCAAGCACCTCAAGCCCTTGCCGGCCGCCGATGAGATTGTGGACAAGTGCATCGAATGCGGCTTCTGCGAACCGGTCTGCCCGTCGAAGGGCCTGACTCTGAGCCCACGCCAACGCATCGTGATCTGGCGCGACATTCAGGCACGAAAACGCGCCGGCATCGATACCACCGAACTCGAAGCCGCTTACGAATACCAGGGCATCGACACTTGCGCCGCCACCGGCCTGTGCGCGCAACGTTGCCCGGTCGGCATCAACACCGGCGAGCTGGTGAAAAAGCTGCGCAGCCGTACGGCAACCCATACGAAAACCGCCAACTGGCTTGAAGGAAATTTCGCCACGGCGCTACAAGGGGCGCGGTTCACCCTGCACGTCGCCAATGGCGCACGGATGTTGTTGGGCGCGCCACGCCTGGCAAAACTTTCGGCGACGCTGACGAAGCTGTCCAATGGTCAGGTCCCGCAATGGACCAGCGCCATGCCGCAGCCGGAAAAAGCCATCCGCTTCAGTCCCGCCGTGTCGGACGAACGCCCGCGGGTGGTGTACCTGGCAGCGTGTGTGTCGCGGGTCATGGGGCCAGCGGCGGGGGATAAAGAGCAGGTGTCGTTGTACGACAAAACCTGCGGGCTGCTGGAAAAGGCCGGTTACCAGGTGGTCTTCCCGGACAATCTGGACAACCTCTGCTGCGGCCAGCCATTCGCCTCCAAAGGCTACGCCGAACAAGCCGAACACAAACGCCAGGAACTGATCGGCGCCTTGCTGCACGCCAGTCGCGGCGGGCTCGACCCGATTTATTGCGACACCAGTCCCTGTACGTTACGGCTCACTCAAGACCTTGGCGACGTTCGACTGGACCTCTACGACCCGGTGCGTTTCATCCGCACGCACCTGATGGATCGCCTCGACTTCACACCACAGGAAGCACCGATTGCGGTGCACGTCACCTGCAGCACCCAGCACCTTGGAGAAAGTCAGGCGCTGATCGATCTGGCGCGCAAATGCAGCAAAAACGTGGTCATTCCCGAAGGCATTCACTGCTGCGGCTTCGCCGGCGACAAGGGCTTCACCACGCCGCAATTGAATGCCCATTCGCTGCGCACGCTCAAGGATGCGGTGCAACAATGCAGCGAAGGTATTTCCACCAGCCGCACCTGTGAGATCGGTTTGACGCAACATGGCGGCATTGACTACCACGGACTAGTCTATCTGGTGGACCGCGTTACCCAGGCTAGGGTGCCCTGATAGAAGGACCCAAGGAAGGTGCATAGATGTACCTACTTGCCGGAATCGATAGCTCCACAGTAAAAAACAGAACCCTGAGGTGCCACCGCAGTCCACTGATCAAGTCCCGCAAATGCGGGACTCTCCCAACACTCGGTAGCCCGACTTGATGGCCAGCAATGCCTGGCCCTTCAGCTCAAGGAGATACACATGAATCGTTCTGTGCTGTTAGGTTTGTTTATTACTGCTTCCATGATGGCTTCCACTTCGTTTGCTGCAGAAGAAGACCTTTGCGCTGTCAACCTGAAAACCATCGAAAACGCCAAGGCACAGATTCCTCCGGAAATGACTGAGCAGGTAGAAAACTCCGTCAAGCAAGCCAAAGCCGACCATGCAAAAGGCACCAAGGCAGGCACTGATGATTGCATCGCCGAGACCAACGACGTCATCAAGGCCCTCACCGACGCGAAAAAAGGCGGGAAGTAATCCGATACGAAGCAAAACAAAACCCGCCAACGGCGGGTTTTTTTGCATCCGGGGTCTGGGAATGTGTAACCGCCCGCATCGAGGGAAAAGCTTGGCACGCTGTCTGAAAAAACCGAATTCTTGCGTTGAATCGTAGTCTTTGAGGTAGGCCCCATCCGTTCAAGGTGATACCCATGAAGCGCACCACACTCGCTGGTCTGTTCATTTCCGCTGCAATGTTGGCCTCTACTGCATTGGCGGCGGACAACAACCTGTGTACGAGCAAGCTGCAAGAGCTCAAAGGCAAAGTGAACGCGCTGCCGGCGACCTCCGGAAGCACCGCCATGGAGATCAAGAGACTGATGTCCAGCGCCGAAGCCTCACAAGCCTCCGGAGACGACACAAAATGCGTCACCGAAGCCACCCAGGCATTGGCACTCGCTGACAAACAGAGCAACCAGCCAAACCCATGATGTGTGGTGGCCTACCTTCGGGTTGGCCTTCTGAGTCGCGTTGACGTACACTGTACAGGCTTGTTGCTCACTTGATTCACAGAGCACCAGGCTCGGGGCCGTTTAGGATTCGACGCCGGTTGCGAAACTTTAGGTGCATGCCGAGTTGGTAACAGAACTCGTAAATCCACTGTTGCAACTTCCTATAGTTGCCAATGACGAAACCTACGGGGAATACGCTCTCGCTGCGTAAGCAGCCTTAGCCCTTCCCTCCTGGTACCTTCGGGTCCAGCAATCATCAGGGGATGTCTGTAAACCCAAAGTGATTGTCATATAGAACAGAATCGCCGTGCAGTACGTTGTGGACGAAGCGGCTAAAACTTACACAACTCGCCCAAAGCACCCTGCCCGTCGGGTCGCTGAGGGTTAACTTAATAGACACGGCTACGCATGTAGTACCGACAGCGGAGTACTGGCGGACGGGGGTTCAAATCCCCCCGGCTCCACCAACTTCACATCTAAAGACGTCCTCGGACGTCTTTTTTTGTGCCTGAAATCCAGTGAATACAGAGGCTTAGGCTCCATAATCGTCTCAGGGCGTCCATAATCATCCAGGCCATCGTGTATTCCAAGCTTCCGCCTGCTATTTTTTGGAATACATGAACAGCTTGGAATACACCATGGGAGCTCAAGCCGCGCGACTTTCAGATGTTAAAGTCAAGGCAGCCAAACCAAAGGAAAAGGACTACATCCTTACTGATGGTGATGGCCTTCAGATGAGGGTTAGAGCCAATGGCTCGAAGCTGTGGAATTTCAATTACATCCACCCGGTGACCAAGAAACGGGTCAACATGGGCTTGGGTACTTTCCCCGAGGTAGGCCTGGCTCAAGCACGGAAACGCACAGTTGAAGCCAGGCAGCTGGTTGCCCAAGGGCTAGACCCGAAGGAGAAGCGCGACGCGGACCGGCAAACGTTAAAGTCGACCACGGAGCACACTTTCAAAAATGTGGCGACCGCCTGGTTTGATCTCAAGAAAGACTCAGTGACCACCGCGTACGCTGAGGACATCTGGCGTTCCTTAACACTGCACGTCTTTCCCGACTTAGCGCTGACGCCGATTTCAGCGATCACTGCGCCAGCCGTTATTAAATTGCTTAGACCTCTTGAGGCAAAGGGCAGATTAGAGACGGTTAAGCGGCTTAGCCAGCGTCTCAACGAAATCATGACTTACGGGGTGAATGCTGGCTTAATTTTTTCAAATCCACTTAGTGGCATCCGCTCTGTCTTCAAAAAACCGAAGAAGCAAAATATGGCGGCACTCGCGCCGGATGAGCTGAGAGAACTGATGCTTGCAGTCGCCAATGCCAGCATCAAAAGGACTACGCGCTGCTTGATCGAGTGGCAGCTCCACACCATGACCCGCCCCGCGGAGGCTGCTACCGCTCGCTGGGCGGACATCGACCTCGAAAAGAAGATATGGACGATCCCACCAGAGCGTATGAAAAAGCGTCGCACTCATATAATACCGCTCACGCAGCAAGCTCTAGAGCTTCTGGAAGCTATCAAGCCTTTTAGTGGACACCGTGAGTATGTGTTCCCCGCAGATCGAAATCCTCGTACCCATTGCAACAGCCAGACCGCCAATATGGCGCTCAAGCGGATGGGATTCGCGGGCCGTCTAGTCAGCCACGGCATGCGGTCAATGGCGAGCACCATACTGAACGAGCATGGCTGGGACCCGGAGTTGATCGAGGTTGCACTCGCGCATGTTGATAAGGACGAGGTACGCAGCGCCTACAACCGGGCTGACTACATCGAGCGCAGGCGTCCAATGATGAAATGGTGGAGCGAACACATCCAAGGAGCCGCTACCGGGAGTCTTTCGATGTCAGCCATCATGGATGTAGGGAATTCAGCGCTCGCTACGGCTACTGCGCCTCTAGTAATCTTGACTAGTAAGGGCGCATCGGCGATTGCCTAGCTCGCAAGCAAAGTGGATGCTTCACAGCCACCGGCGTTAAGCCAACTGGCATCTGTCACATCAGTTCAACGGCGGGCTGGCCCCTGCCGTTGAGGAAAAACTTAATTCGGTGCCTGGGATTAGTTGACCACTACAAGATCAATTCTGTCATCTCTGCCGTTTCTGCCTAGCCAGCTTGGCTTTAGCTATGATAGCTACAAACCCGATTGTTGACTCTATGGACTGCGATGAGTCAATAAATCGGTTTAAAATCCTACCTAAAGTTAAGTCATCAAAATTCGAATTAATAATCACATTTGTTAGAACATCAATTGACGCATACGAATCTTCAAGCGACTCTTGCGATGGCACTTTGGCTGGCGTGCGCCTGGTTTCTGGCGGCACTTCCAAAGGCAATGACGGCTGCTCTGAAGTCTCAAAGCTAGTGGGTTGATGATCTGTAGGTTTTGTTTTTAAAGCAGCCCGTGGAGAACCTGGAAGTTGATCGAGAGCTATACTCGCCTTAACTTCGCTGCGCCTTTTAGCCAAAATTGTTTGCCGAAATGGCAACATATGCCACTGCCAGATAGAGTCCCCAGCAGCAAACTCTTCGCTTACTGGTGACAGGTTGCCCAATCCCAAAATTGCAAATCCATTCTCTACAAGTCCGACAGATGCGGTTTGATTAGTCGGTGGATTCCATCGCCCTAAATCTGGATAAGTAAAGCTCTCCTGTGGGCTTCCTTGTGCTATCCGAGCAAGTCTAAGAGCCTCAGCAGTAATATACTCACGATCCTGTAGCTTCCAACTCGGAGGTTCGGAGGAAACTGCGCCGAGCAAAGCACCTGCCATCGTAGCGATAGTATCAGTGTCGCTATCTAGCTCATTTGCGGATGTGATCAGAGCTTCCTCAACATTCCCATCTCGATAGATGTGAGCAAGAGCTAAGGCGGCTAACGCTGTTTTAAACCCTGAGCCGCGATACTGGGGTGTCAAACAGCCTATGCTTTCCAAAATAGAATGATAGCTCGGCAAAAAAGCGCTATTCAGTAATTTGGCAACAATATCTAAGTCGTTTAGAGCTTCTTGCGCTGTTTTTTCGAGTGCGGTGTTTAAGGAAACTCCTGAGCTCTCTTCCCATGCAGGTAGCCAAAATGCAGCTAGCTGCGAATCTTTTGAAATTATATTCGGAATATTCTTAAACTGCAGAATGTACTTTTTCCACGCTTCAAGTGGTGGAATCTCGCCAGAAATCAAAGTATCTGCTAGGCCTAAAGCATGAAACACAGCGCCGCAAAATCCGTGAGGATGACCATGCGTTACCAACGAGTCGCGAATAACATTTAAAACAAACTCTGAGGAGTTCCCATTTGAGGCCCAAACGTGCGGTTGAACTCGCATGGCTGCTCCATTCCCACCACCTTTTATGTAGACTTGGCTTCCCCGTTCATAAAAATTGGAGAACCAATTTACACCTCGGCGTGAAAGATTGAGTGCGGCAGCTTTGGTTCCTAGTCCACCACCGAGTGCGTAGCTAGGCCAGACAGTCAGTTCAATTTTTGCGAAAGTCTCAACATCAAATGAGCCATTCCCTCGAATCGACCGTGAAACCGCAAGCCGAAGCTGGGTGTCGTCTGAATAGGTACCTGCTGGCAAGGAGACTTTCGGACCATTACGACCGCCAATCAACCGCTTCCAATCAACCGTTTTGGAGACTCTACTCATACCGGTTCGATGGCGTACATCTGCTGGACCTCGGACGAGTTCCGTCATCCAGCCCAAAGCATCGCCAGCTGCGGCCCATAGGGCGGAATGAACGACGGAACGCTCGAAGCTGTTGTACTGTGAGCTTTCGGGGGCTAGGAGTGACTGGTCAGTGTTCAATTTTTGCATCCGATAAACTTCTCTGGCGATATTAAAACATCTACGTGCTTGTAATGGAAATCCAGAAGCCAAGCTTTTACTTGATCACTGTGATCTCCTTCTCTCACATATATTGTTTTGAGATGCTGGATCGGAACTGCTCCTGGGTACAGCACTTCAGCCTGCTCGCATGTGGCAAGCCGGGGTGCACGATCTCTCCTATACGCACACCAGTCGCCCTTTCTTTTGATTACTGGTACGAATAATTGTTTGAGCCCTTCTAGTCCACCGTCTCTCAGACAGTGCTCATAGCCATTGTTAGTCGTAGCAAAAACCACGTCATGCGACATGATGGAGGCATCGAAAGCGAGCACTGCCCACCAAACCCCTCTGTCACTGTGCCACCCCTGTGAAATGTCAAAAAATCTTCGATTTATTTCAGATAGAGATAGGTTGACATAATCTAACCAATTTTGGCTCTTATCGAAAAATTCACTTTCTTCCGGACGATATGTCGAGTTTACGTGCAAAATGTGTTGCAAATAATCCTCTTTCTTCAAACGATGGCGCGATAGCAGTGCGCCACTAGCCAGACTTCCTAAGATACCTAAATGAGTTGTAAAATGAACTACCTCAGTGATGCATCGGTTTGCAACCTCTTCTTGCACAGTCATACTATTACCTCCGTAAAGGTACCTGCACCGAAATATTTTACTAAATGAGATTCGCCCCCGGATTTGTACCCAATTATTACGGCTTTTCTCGCTCTCGCAATGGCGATCGCCAGCAGTTTTCGCAATATTAGAAGTTGATCATCGTGCTCTTCTCCAGCAAACGGTGTGTTTTCATTATTGAATCCAAGAATGAAAACATAATCGAACTCCAAGCCTTTAGCAGAGTGAAAAGTTGAAAGAGCAATATTCTCTGGCCCTTCTGGCCATTCCGCTCCTCTGGTGATGTCAACGAAAGGGATATCATTTAGAGTCAATACTTTAGAGATTTCGCTAAACCACTGCCCTCCTTGTGGTTTTAGGAAGGCTACTGAGTCTTCAGCGAGGTGTACGTGTCTTTCAATATACTCAACCGCCCAAGCAGCTTGTGATGAGTATTTGCCGCGCAAAATGATGGGAAGCGGACCGTGAGTAGAGGCTGCGGTGAGGTTAGGTAATGCCCCATTTCCCTCCACGCCAATACCATTGAGCACTGACGCGGCGAAAGTTGCTATTTCGATTGTGTTTCGATGATTTGCTTGTAGGACATGAATCCGTTCAGGCCTTGCTTCGTACCCTGCTTCCGCCCAAGTAAAGCCGCGCGCGTATACCTGCTGGACAGTGTCGATTACAAACGTAACCGTGTGGTCTTGTGCTAAGTGATGGCGAACTGCTCGCAATTGATTGGCAGAGAAATCTTGGCTTTCATCGACAATTACAATGTCGTAGCCTATTGAAGTGACATCTTTTGCCATTGCCAATGCCACATCATTCCAGTCCATCCACTGATTTTCTTTAAGCCAAGCCTGGTAAGGATAGATTACGTCGTCGAGTATTTTTCTTCTCAAATTTTTATCTACTCGAGGAAGTGCGCCCCTCCCAGTTCGCTCACAACCTATGTAGGATTCTAAATCCTCAGCCTCAAATCGACCTAGTAGGTATTCTGCCTCCTTGACTATATAAGCAGGTGTGAGAGCAGCAATGTTACTGGCTAGCTGAAGCATTTTCGTTTGCGCACGTTTTTCTTGAACGTTAGGGCTATGAAACGCCCCAAGATTATCCATCGCCCATTTGCTAAATGTATTTATTTCAAGGCTTACCGATTTGCCATGTTCAACTTGGTGTTCCGCAAGTGATCTAAGATACCCGGCCAAGGTGCGATTGAATGTCAGAACTAGTACTTTGACAGGCTTCGTATCGCCGTTTCGCTCGTTTCTGCTGGAGAATAGGTGAATCAATGAGCGTAAACGAAGTAGAGCTGTGGAGGTTTTTCCACTCCCAGCAGCTCCACAAATGACTTCAACCCCAAATCGGTTGTAGCTCATCAGTTTCAGTTGTTCGCCTGTCGCTTTGACTTGAGGTAAAGTTTTCAATTACAACAAATTCCTTTTCAATTTTCGCGTCGTAAAAAATAGCTTTCCCGATGTTAGCAATAAGCCATCATCCTAGCCACAGGCACTTCATCATCTAAAGACGTCCACGGACGTCATTTTTTGCGTATTAAATCCAGTAAAAACAATGGCTTAGCGCTATTTTGCCGCGCAGAGGCTTTTTTGCGTTCCAACCGTCTGGGTATTTCAAATGGTATTCCAAGCCATCCGGTGCTTATTTTTGGAATACCAAAACGGCGTCAGAGGTAGCTCCAATTTCGATCAGAGGACGGCCCCGGTTGATAAACAGCCCCACCGGCCGCCCTGCATCAATCCGAATCGATAGCCTGACAATCCAGATCCGCCAGCGCTTCGGGTGCAAGAGTAGTCAGCACCAGGCGTGAGGCGAAGTCTGCGCACATATGAACCGTGTTGGTCGCAATGCGTTTGTACAAAGCCTGCCCCTCGGCCTCACCACTGTTGGGATTGACGTCGAAGTGCGGGAAATTGCTGCTGGCAATGTCCAGGCGCACGCGGTGCCCGCGTTTGAACAGGTTGCAGGTGGCAAACGGCTCGATCACGACTTTTACCCGTTGCCCCGGAGTCAGTAGCTGCGGTTTCTCCCACGAGTCGCGGTAACGGCAGCGCACGATTCCGTCGGTGATGTTCATCGCATAGCCATCCGGATAAACGTCCACCAGTTTGGCGGTGAAGTCGGTATCGAGGCCGTCGCTTTCCACCCACAGTTCAATGCTTAGCGGGCCGGCGACGATCATGTCTTCGGTCAATGGCAGGGTCTGGAAACTCAGCACATCGGCACGTTCGGCCAATGGCCGGTCATTACCCTGTGTGCCGAAAAAATCCGCTCGCTCACGTTGATCGAACGCGCCACCGACGAATACCGGAGCACCGGAGGTCAGTGCGCCGCCGATGGTCGGCACCGGATGATCGGGATCGGCGCGATAGCTCAGGCTCGACTCGCGAGCTGAAGGCTGATCCGTGGTCAATTGGCGCTGAGCGTTCAGGTACAGGCTCAGGGACCGACTGCCCGGAAGCGGCCACTGCGAGCTCTTCAACCAGCGTCCGCCATGGTGCAGTCGGCCGTGCTGATCTTTCGAACCATCACCCCCGCCCATCAGAAATACCTGGACGGACGACGTGGCCGCAGCCTCGCCGGTCTGGTCCTTGAGCGAGCGTGCAAACCAGTCCAGTCGACAATCCAGCCAGGTGCACGCCACGTTGCCATCGAAGTTGGCCGCCGCACCGAACTCGACATCGCCGCTATGACTGATGTTGCGATCGCCGTGCAGCCACGGTCCCATGATCAAATGCTGGGCGCTGCGGTTGTGGCGGCTGAAGGCACGGTAGTTGGCGAGCGTCGAGCTGACATACGCGTCGTACCAGCTGGACATGAACAGCACCGGAATATCCGGCAGGTTGTCGTAGTGTCCTTCGGCATAGATGCCGGGCTTGCGCCAGTAATCGCTGAAAGTACCCTGCGACCATTGTTCCAGTAGATAGGCTTCGTACTCCGGAACATGGCGAATCGGCGAGTGTCCGGCCTGCCACGGCATGCGGGCGAACCACTGGTGAATGTCTTCTTGCTCGAGGGCTTCGCGGATCTTCGGGTTGGCGATCGCGGCGGGACTTTCCTTGGCCTGCCGCCAGGCCCACGTCGCCTGTTTCAATTCGAACGCGCCACCCTGGCGAATGCCGCACTGGAACGCGTTCGCAAAGCCGCCGGAGTCGAGCACCATGCTTTGCAGTCCCGGTGGATGCAGGCAGGCCATCGCCAATTGCGTATGGGCCGCGTAGGACAAACCCATGCTGCCGATTCGCCCGTTGCACCAGGGTTGCTCGACAATCCAGGCGAGGGTGTCAAAACCGTCTTCGCCTTCCGAGGTGTATTTGGTGAATACGCCTTCGGAGGCGTAGCGCCCGCGACAATCCTGAAAGATCGCCACGAAGCCTTGCGCAGTGAAACGCTCGGCCATGGCCCCGCGGGAGATGTGCTGGGCGTCGAGTTGTTTTTCCGAGCGCGAGGGGCTGCTCTTGTTGTAGGGCGTGCGCTCGATCACCACCGGCCACGGGCCTGCGCTATCGGTTGGCAGGTAAATATCGGTCGCGAGGTGGATGCCGTCACGCAGACGGATCATCTGGTCACGCAGCAAGCGCATGGCGGGCAATGCCTGTTCGTTCAGCGAAGTCATATCAGAACCTTGTGGAAACCGGCGCCCGTCCCCTTGCGGGTGGACGCCCTGGAACTCAGTAACCGGTGGTCACTGCGACCGCCAGCAACACCATCGCCAGCACGGTATAGATCAGGAACAACGGCAAGATGTAGCGCGCCCACTGACCCCAGCCGACTTGTGCGGTGGCGAGCAGCACCAGCAGACCGCTGGAGGTCGGGGTGATCATGTTGGTCAGGCCATTGCCGAGCAAAAACGCATACACCGTGGTTTGCGGGCTGACACCGGAGAGTTGGCCGAGTGGGCCGAAGATCGGCATGGTCACGGCCGCCTGACCGGAGGTGGACGGGATCAGCACATCCAGGCCTAGCTGCGAAAAGAACATCGCGTAGGCCGAAACCACCGGGCCATGATCGCTGACCACGCTCGCCAGACCGTTGACGATGGTGTCGAGCACCTGACCGGTGCTAAGGATGATTTCCACCGCTGTCGCCAGACCGATCAACACACCGGCGATCAGGACTTTTTTCATGCCGTCGACAAAAGCACTGGCGGCGATGCTGGCACCCATGCCGTGGATCGCTGCGAAGATCACGCTCAGCAGCAGATAGAACGCCGACAGTTCGTGGTACTTCCAGCCCCAGCGGTTTGACGCAAAGACCATAAAACCCACGCCGAAGGCCAGCACCAGCAGGTTGAGCAGATGGCGCCACGGCAACGGTTGGCTTTCGAAGGTAATGACCGCGCTGGCGTCATAGCCGTGGCGACGAATGCTCCACAGCACGAAGACAATGCCAACGGCGAGGAACAATGCGTAAGCGGCAATGCGCATGCTCATGCCGCTGAAAATCGGCAGCCCGACCATAGGTTGCGCCACGGACAGTGCGACCGGATTGGTGATCGATGCCAGATAACCGATCTTCACTGAAATACAGACGATAGCCAGCCCGATCAGGTTCGACAGCCCCAGTCGATTGGCCATGGCGACCATCAGCGGCACGATCAGGATGAATTCCTTGGCCAACCCCATGAAGGTGCTGCCGGCGGAGAACACCAGCATCAGCATCGGCACCAGCACGTAGATGTTGCCGCGCGTCATGCCGAGCAGGCGTTCGAGCCCGGCGTCGATCACCCCGGCCTTGTTCAGCACGCCGAACATGCCGCCGATGAACAGCACCATGAAAATCAGTCCGGCGCGTTTTTCGATGCCCTGCGGGATCGCCATGAACCCTTCGATCAGCGACACCGGGCGGGCCACCGCATCCTTGGCTGCGCGAGGTTCGACAGCCAACAGATGAGTGAGGGAATGACTCTTTTCCAGGACTTGATAAGAGCCCGGTACCACCAGCCCGTTCTGACGCTGGAAGCTGCCGGAGTTGACCGCATACGTGAACCCGACCGCGAGCAACACGATGCTCAGCAGGATGATGGCCGGGTTAATGGTTTTGCGTACAGTCGGCTTGACGGGTTGCGTCTGACTTTCGGCGGCACCCGGTTGTGCGAGGTCGATCTGGGACATGGCGGTGAGCCCTTTGGTGTTTTTATTTTGAGTGTCAATGTTTCGATGGGGCAGACACTAGGGCAAACGCCAAAGGGCTACAACGTTATGCGTGGAGCGGGTCGGGCTATGCGTTTTGTGATGCGTGGACGGTCTTCATCGACTCGTTCAGACGTTGTTTGAGATGGGCGGCAAAGGCACTCACCATCGGTGGACGCTGCTCGTCCCGACGGAATGCCAGACCGAATTCGTAGCGCAGTGTCGGGCGAAAAGGTCGGGTGACAACCGGCAAATGAGTGAAGTGACTGGCCAGCAATCCATTGACGATCGACACCCCCAGGCCCTCGGCGACAAAGCTGCAGGCGGCGCCGACCGAATGCACTTCGATGCGCACTTGCGGTGTCAGGTTGACGGCTCGAAACACCTGATTGAGTTCGGCGCGCAAGGCCCGTTGCCGGCCCAGCAACACCAGCGGCACATTGCGCAGATGCTGCACGTCGATCACTGCATGGCGGGTCAACGGATGATCTGCGGGCATGACGCAGACACCTTCGGTTTCCAGTACCGGTTCAATGTCGAAGTCGGACAGTTCCGTAGGCAAACGCACGAAGCCGAGATCGGCAGACCGGTCGAGCACGGCGCGCTCGATGGTGTCGTACGAGCCGGTGAGCAACTCGACGACGATGTCGTCGTGACTCTTGAGAAATTCGGCAACGATTTTCGGCAGCAGCTCCTGGGTCATGCTGGTCGGCACGCCCACCTTGAGCAGGCTCTTGTGCGAGCGACCGATGCGCAGCTCATCGGCCATGCGTTGAATGCGCTGCATGCCATCCACCAGCCCCGTGACCTCGGCGAGCAGCTCTTCGGCTTCCGGCGTGGCCATCAAACGGCCCTTTTTGCGCAGGAACAAGGCGAAGCCCAATGCTTCCTCCAGCTGCGTCAGCAAGCGGCTGACGGCCGATTGGGATAGCCCCATGCGAGTGGCGGCGCCGATGGTCGAACCGGTGGCCATGATGGCTTTGAAAGCCTCGAGTTGCTTGATATTCACGCTGCCGATTCCCCTGGTTTTGCAACGGTGCACGCCCGCGAAAAACCAGCTTTCGCATAGCCTGATGCGCTTCTCGCATAACGTTGTGGACGCGCTGTCGAGCCGTTAGTGTCCGCCGCAATGCGCCGCTGAGTCCAGCTTCGCAGGCCAACAAAATCGAGACCCTTCCCGATTCCGGGACCTTTGCGACTGCCCATAAAACCGATAATGCGGGGCTGAGGAAAACACCATGCGTGGACTGTTCACGAGAGGCGGCATTGTGTCCGCAGGAATGCTGGCGGGTCTGTCGCCAGCGCTGATGGCCCAAGGATTTTTCGAGGATTCCCAAGGCAAACTGACCTTGCGCAATTACTACTTCAACGATGGCTATCGCGACGGTGGCGAGGACCGCAAAGAGTGGGCGCAGGGTTTCTTGCTCAACCTGCAATCGGGCTACACCGAGGGTACGGTGGGGTTCGGTCTGGATGCGCTGGGCCTGGCCGGCCTGAAGCTTGACTCCAGCCCGACCCATGCGGGCACCGGTTTGCTGCCGGTGCACGACGATGGCCACGCAGCGGATGGTTTTTCCAGCCTGGGTATCACTGCAAAAATGCGAATCGGCGAGGCCGTGATCAAGACCGGTAACCTGATGCCGAGGATTCCGGTGCTGGTCTACAACGATGGGCGCCTGTTGCCGCAAACCTTTCGCGGTACGCAAATCGAGTACAGCGGCATTCGCGATCTGTACTTGCACAGCGGTCACCTGGACAAGTTCAAGCAGCGCAACTCCACCGACAGCGTCGATATCTATCCACAGGGCTACACCGGTAGCAAAGGCACTGACTTTGATTTTGCTGGCGCCACCTACAAGTTCACGCCCACCCTCAGCGGCACCTGGTATTACGGGGAGATGCGCGAGTTCTACCGGCAGCAGTTTTTCGGTCTAGTGCACAAACTACCGATGGGCAGTGGCAGCCTGACCAGCGATTTGCGCTACTTCATCAGTGGCGATGCCGGTGAGGCACGCAATGGTGCGGTGGATGCCGATATGTTCAGCGGACTTTTCACCTATCGCCTCGGCGGCCATGCACTTGGCCTGGGTTATCAGAAGGTCAGCGGCGATACGGCATTGCCCTACACCAGCGTGTCGACGGTCTATTCGTTCTCCAATGCCGGCGTCGGAAAGTTCATCCAGGCCGGTGAGCGGACCTGGATGCTGCGCTACGACTATGACTTCGCTGCGTTTGTGCCTGGCCTGAGCCTGATGACCCGTTACTACAAGGGCGAGAACGGGGACTACAAAGGACGCGAAGCCCGGGAGTGGGAATCCGACACCAATCTGCGATATGTCATACAGAGCAGCGCGTTCCAAGGCGTAGGCATCGAAGTGCGAAAAGCCACTTATCGTTCTACCTACGCCAGTGATCGAGACAACTATCGCCTGTACCTGACTTATGACATCGCATTGTGGTAACCCATTGACCGGCCCCACAATCAAAGCTGACAAGGCCCGCCCAGTGCGGGCCTTATTGCATCCGGGGTTTGA
Source organism: Pseudomonas sp. GW821-FHT07G06 (assembly GCF_058986625.1). Taxonomy (NCBI): domain Bacteria; kingdom Pseudomonadati; phylum Pseudomonadota; class Gammaproteobacteria; order Pseudomonadales; family Pseudomonadaceae; genus Pseudomonas; species Pseudomonas sp. GW821-FHT07G06. The sequence goes on along the minus strand of NZ_JBYSVW010000004.1, from coordinate 50,495 downwards.
TAATTCATCCCTCACACCGCACCCTGTGGGAGCGGGCTTGCCCGCGAAGAGGCCAGCGAAACCGCCTGGATGTTTTCCAACCGCAGGTCCCCGCGTCACCACCCTCTCTCCCGGAGAAACCCATGCGCCAAGCCCTCCTGATCATCGACGTACAACCCAGCTTCGCCCCACCGCAGTGGCTGGTCGACGGTATCCAGGCACTCATCGGCACCCTGCCCAGTGTCGCCACGGTCGAGCGTCACGACGAGTCCATAACCCCCTTCGAAAAACAACTTGGCTGGCACCCCGCGCCGGACGATGACAGCCTGATCCCCGCCGATCGCATTTTCATCAAGCACGGCTACGCGCCCACGCCGCAAACCATCGAATACCTGAAAAGCCTGAACGTCGAACGCGTGCTGGTGTGCGGCCTGCAGACCGAAACCTGCTGCCTGGCGGCGGGGTTTGCGCTATTTGATGCGGGCTTGCAGCCGACCTTGATTACGGATTTGACGGTGGGGTCGTCGCTGGACCGGACGGGAGGGTTGGGGGTCAGGCTTTGGGAGCATCATTTCAAGCACACGGTGCGCTCCAAGCAACTTTGATCTGCAATTGGCACCACATCATTGAGCCAACCAACCGGCGTTAAGCAGGGCAAAAACTCACTTCCAGGAAATTTCCCTCAAGCTGTGTCCCACTCATGGACTGGAGCTTGATATGCAGCCATGTACGCTGACTTCTCAATCGAGCTCACCGCTTCTGCTGTTTCACCTTTGATGCGCTTCAAACCAAAGGAATGAACAATGACTCCTGCCGAATTGCTCATGCAAGATCAAGCAATGTCCTTCGCTAGATTGCACAAGAAAACCATAGCCAAGCGCCGAACAGATCGAGCGTTATACCCTCCTGAGCAAGATCCTGTATCAGTGTTCATGGCCGGCTCACCTGGAGCAGGAAAAACAGAGGCTTCAATCGCCCTGGTGAATCTGTTTGCTGATACAGCGATTCTGAGGATTGATCCTGATGAGCTTCGTAGTGAATTTTCCGACTACGCGGGAGGAAACGCCTGGATTTTCCAAAACGGAGTTTCAATTTTGGTCGAGAAAATTCTGGATTGCGCTTTCGACCAGAGGCAATCATTTGTGCTGGATGGAACATTTTCCAACATCGATGTAGCACGAAAAAATGTGGAGCGCTCTTTGCGCAAGGGCCGGTTCGTGCAGATTCTTTACGTCTACCAAAATCCGCTCCTGGCATGGGAATTCGTTAAAGCCCGTGAAGAACTCGAAGGGCGACGAATCCGACCAGAGCATTTCATCGACCAGTATTTCGCAGCGCGTGACGTGGTAAATACTCTTAAGCTAGAGTACGGGAGCGACGTTCATGTGGATCTGCTGATCAAGCACATAGACAATTCGGGACGTCTTTACAAAGCTGGGGTCGATAAAATTGACTACCATATCCCTGAGCAATACACGCGGGCTGATTTAATGGCCAGGCTCGGGTTAGGATCAGGAGCACATCAATGATTTCGATCAAGCCAGGTCTGTCCAAGGGCGCCAAAAGCTCATTTGCAGACTTTATTCGTAATGCCAAGTCGGAACAGAAAAAGCGTGTCTATAGCGAAGTGTTGACTGAAGCTACGAGACAGCAAAATCTTTTGATGATGGAAGTCGAAGCGAAACGAAGCTAACTGACCGCGCCAAAATGAAGCCCGACAAATTGTCGGGCTTTTTCGTTTGTTCCTTGAATAGAAAATGGCGTGCTTCGCACTCGATTGGCACGTAGTCACTGTCCTAGGACATTTCCCGCAAAACGCATCGCCTTTCATGAACTGGCGGGGCCTGCTTCTCGACGATAGCCTTCTTGGGTCGCTGCACATCAGCGATCGGCTTTGACAGGCTGAAGAGCAACCTTCCACTCCTCCTGATAAAACGGCATGCTTCCGCGCGTTCTGTCTTTATGGTGGCTGTGCGTGGGGCATCTTCGGATGCACCGGTTTTGTGCTCTCCGGTCTGTCAACCCGCGTACAGCTGCCACCCACATCTGATTGACAGCAGATAGTTGGCAGCTCCTTCAACCAAAGACGGAGCACAATCTTGAAAAAACATAGCCCTAACCCGCCAGACACTTCACCGGACTCAACAACCGAATCACCTGACCTATCCAACCTCTCCAACACCACCGAACCCGCCATCAGCGCCCGCCTGCGCAACCCCAATCACCTCGCCCCCGTCAGCCACGTCTTCACCATCCGCCCCGACATCGACACGCCATCCCTGCTCACCCACGCCAGCGAAACCCTCGCCTCGCTCAACGTCATGAGCACCGACCTTGCCTGCGAGCTTGAGAGTTCGCGTCGCAACATCGCCCTGGCGATCCAGCAGTTGGCCGTGCTGGCGCAATTGCTGGTGAACCGGGCACTGGACAACATCGCCCCACTCGACGAAGCAGAGGCTTGAGAGGGATCGATACATGCCGATGCCTGACAGACAGGTCAGTTGCAGGGCAAACACTTCGGATGAACCCGCAAAGCCCTTCTACACTCCATTCGCAAACGCCCTACCACACCCGTCGAATAGGCCCCCATGACCACCCTCACCGACCGTTTGAAGCAAGGCAAGGATGCGCGCAAGAAGTGCTCCCGCAGTTCGCAGGCAGCCTTGGGCAATGCTGATCGCGACCCTATACCGCTGATCAAGGCGTCGAGTGAGGGACGCATCAAATCGCTGGTGGAACTGCGCTACGGGCGCATGCTGGTGTCGCCGTTCACCTTCTATCGCGGCAATGCGCTGCTGCAGGCCCATGACCTGGCGGGCACTTCGAACATGGGGCTGGTTTCGCCGATTTGTGGCGATAGCCACTTGATGAATTTCGGCGGTTTCGCAACGCCGGAACGCAACCTGCTGTTCAGCGTCAACGACTTCGACGAAGCCCATCCCGGGCCGTGGGAGTGGGACTTGAAACGCCTGGTGGCGAGTTTTCTGGTGGCCGCCCGCGACTTGCGCCATGGCGAATCGGTTGAAGAAAGCATCTGCCATGAGGTGGTGAGTGCCTATCAGAAAACCATGCTCGAATGCGCCGAACAAAGTTCGCTGGAAACCTGGTACGAATCCATCAGCTATGACGACCTGCTGGCGCAGGCCAACAAAAGCACTCTGGAGCACGTGGAACGCGCCATCGAAAAAGCCGAGCGTCGCACCCATGCCGAACTGCTGCCAAAAATCAGTGATCGCGACGCCCATGGGCCTCTGATCATTCGCGATGACCTGCCGGAAATTTTCCACCTGCACAAGAACACCACGCTGCTGGACGCCGATGATGACTGGTTGCGCCTCTCGGACTGGCGTCCACTCTACGACACTTTCATGCGTGACTATCGCGGCACCCTGCAAGCGGACCGCCGTGAACTGCTGTCGCGTTTTCACGTGCAGGACATGGCCTTCAAAGTGGTGGGTGTCGGCAGTGTCGGCACCCGTTGCCTGGTGGCGCTGCTGACCGACGATCAGCAGTTCCCGCTGTTCCTGCAATTCAAGGAAGCGCGCCGTTCGGTGCTTGCCGGCTACGTGAAGGCCAGGTCGCGGGTGCGGCATGAAGGGCAGCGGGTGGCCGAGGGTCAACGCTTGATGCAATCGGCCAGTGACCTGTTCCTCGGCTGGACCACCGGTCCCAGCGGGCGGCATTTCCATGTGCGGCAATTGCGCGATATGAAAATTTCCGCCGAACTCGAGACGTTCGATGGCGATGCCTTCGCGGCCTATGGCCGGCTTTGCGGCCGAGCCCTGGCTCGCGCCCATGCCAAGGCTTCCGGGCACGCGGCGGTGATCAGCGGCTACATCGGCAAGAGCGAGGCATTGGCCGATGCGCTTTACAAATACGCCAAGGGCTATACCGAGCAGAACGAGCGCGATTTCGAGCGCTTCCAGCAAGCCTGCCGCAAGGGCCGTTTACGTGCGCGGTCGGAAGCCGACTTTGCTGCGGATCATTTACCGTAGCGGTGTCGCAGGCTCTGGTGCGGGGCTTTGATCGAGATGAATTTTTCTTCACCCCACCCTCTCGCGCCAGCCTGTACATTTCGCTCGCTCATTCAAGAAACTACGGTTTGCCCGCCCTCCCGCGGGCTTTTTTTTTGGTTGTTTCGGGGAGCATACCTATCCATTTCTGCGGTAACTGCCGCCTATGGCTTCGCTTTTACAGCACCGCGAGGCGAACTAACGCTCGACCTCATTGTTTGGTGGTGCACGCATTCCCTGTAGGAGCTGCCGAAGGCTGCGATCTTTTGATTTTGCGATCTGGAGATTGCTGAAGATCAAGATCAAAAGATCGCAGCCTTCGGCAGCTCCTACAGATATTTCGTTATCTGTTTTCCCTTGGGATTCCCCCAAGCCGAGGCGTCTGTGCGCCGCGGTGCAGTTGTTACGCCCACTCAGTTCACTGGCTGACTCTGAGCCACCGGCACCGGTTGTTGCGCTTTGGAGAGCACCGGCTGTTCCAGCCTCGCTCGCCCGTAAAACGCCAGCGCCGTCAGCAAACACGCCAGCCACACGAAGATCCCGGCCCAGAAGGTGTGGGACATGTAGTGCCAGCCTTGCAGCACCCGCGTTGTGCCGTAGATGAAACCGAGGGTCAGCGAGCCGTACATGATCGCCTTGGAATAGCGCCAGCGATAACGGCGAGCCACGAAGTACAACGCCAACATGGTGAAACCGCCCGAGGCATGTCCGCCCGGCCAGCAGCGCCCTTCACCGGCGACTTTCAGCAGGTCGAAATTCTCGTACCACTCGACGTGCTCCATTTTGCCGCCGTACAGGGTGGTCTCGATCGGGCAATACACGCTGGTGTGGCCCTTGAGGTAGTGAATCACACCGGTGCTGATGGAGAACGCGAACACCACGTAGAGAAAATCGCGACGGTGGCGGGTGGCAAAGCGCAGCACCGGTGCGACTTTGATTTTTTCCAGGAAGGCGATGATTTTCGAGTGCTTTTCAGCCTTCAGGCGCGGCCAGAGAAACGACAGCAAGGCACCGATAATCGCAATTTCGCCGGTCCAGTTCGGGATGATCCGCGCCCATTTGTGGGTAATTTTTTCGAACAGGTGGACCTGGTCCAGCGGGTACGTCTGCGTCACCGGGTCAAAAAAATAGTTGTTGAAGGCGATGTCGATGCGGGTCATGTCGAACATCAGGAACACCACGACCGCGCAGGCCAGCGGAATACCAAAGTTCACCCAGTAAAAGCGGTAGCGGGAAGCGGTCTGCATGCTCAATCCTGATTCAAAGGGAGGGTGAAGTTCAACGAGGTGTCACCGTGGGCCAATCCGATGCTTCGATAAAACCAAGCATGTGCGGACTGTTCGGCGTTTCGGCGGAGATAAACAGAGACGCTCCGTAACCCAGGGTCGACGTCGTCAAATCGAGGTCTTTTTCCAGTTGCGCCATGCATTCGCTGTGGGTCACCAGAATCAGGTTACGTCCGGGCACCTTGTGCGCCAATGCGTCGCGCAGCATGGTGCCCTTGCAACTGATCAACCAGTCTTCGCCCGTGCCGGCCTTGTTGAACATGAAGCCGGCGGTCTGCGCCGTACGCAGGATCGGGCTGTGGTAGATATCGGTCTTGTCCAGGCCCAGGTTGCGGAAATGCGCCCCGACATTTGTGGCAACACTGCGAGAGCGCACAGTAATGCCATCGTTGCCGATCAGGCAGGCAGCCGAAGAGTGATCGCAGCGTTCGACGTGGCGCACCAGTACGATCAGATCGCCCTTGGCCCACCCCTTCATCAACGCCTGTGCACCGCGCACATTGCCATGAGCCAGGTCCGGAACGGTGGCCGGTCGCAGTAAAAACACCGTCAACGGGATCACCAGCAGCGCCGAGGCCAACACCACCGCAGCGTTGCGATAGCGGGCAAAGCGCTTCAGATCGATCGAGCGTTTTATCCCGAAAAGACTCAGTCTTAGTTCCACATCAAGCCGCCTCGCCGGCACGCACCACCTCATTAGATCCTCGGAGGTTAAAGAAGCGTGCGTCGGCGGCGGGTGAAACCCATGTGAAAAAAAGCTTAAAAGCGCTGTAAAAATCTTGTTACAGAATCCGTTTGGAAAAATCCTTTCAGCTCCCGCCATTGCTGCCGATACATCCTGCTTACACAGCTTGGCGGCCCCCAAAAAAAACAATCTTCCAGCCAACCGACGAAAAAGTAGCACTACGTTCCTGGAGGAATTTGATGAATAGCTGGTTCGGCAACATCAGCGTGAACCTGAAACTGGGCCTTGGATTTGGCCTCGTGCTGGCACTGACCTGCGTCCTCGCCCTGACCGGCTGGACCAGCCTGGGCGGGTTGATCGACCGCAGTAACTGGATGAGCGACATCACCCAGCTCAACGCCGGCCTGACCAAGCTGCGTGTGGTCCGCCTGCAATACATGCTGACCAACGGCGACGAAACCGCCGCGCAGGGCGTGCAGACCACCCTCGACGCCTTCTCGGCCCAACAACAGGCCCTGCTGGCGAAGTTCAAGAGCCCGGAAAACCTCAAGCTGCTCCGGGAACAGGGCACAGTGATTGAGGCCTACAGGACATCCCTGGGCAAGATGCGCAACGCTTATCGCGCCGGCAACAGCGCCCGCGACGCCATGAGCGTCAACGCCGAAACCGCCAACTCGCTGATCAATGAAATCAACACCCGCGTGCAGCAAATGCCCCTGAGCGACCAGCGCTTCGAACAGTTCCAGGCCATTACAGCGGCCAAGGAAGCGTTCCTGTTGGCGCGTTACGAAGTACGTGGTTACACCGCCTCCACCAATGCCGAAACCGAGCAAAAAGCGGTCGGCCAACTGGACGCTGCCATCGCCAGCCTGAAACCGCTCAACGCGCATTTCGCCGACACCCAGCAAGACGCCCTGCGTCAGCTGGAAACCGCGCTGGGCAACTACCGCAGTGCCTTGCAGGCCTACAAGGCCGCCAGCAATGACGCGGTGCAGGCGCGCAAGGAAATGACCGACCAGGGCGCCGCCATCGTGTCCCAGAGCGATCAGCTGTATCAGATCCAGCTCGACCGCCGTGACGCCGAAAGCGCCCGGGCGCGCACGCTGCAATTGATCAGCACGCTGCTGGCATTGTTGGTGGGCATCATCGCCGCCGTGGTCATCACGCGCCAGATCACCCGTCCATTGCGCGAAACCCTGGCGGTGGTCGACCGCATCGCCAGCGGCGATCTGTCCCAAAACGTGCTGGTCACCCGTCGTGACGAACTCGGCGTGTTGCAACAAGGCATCGCACGCATGGGCGTGACCCTGCGCGACTTGATCAGCGGCATCCGCGACGGCGTGACCCAGATCGCCAGCGCCGCCGAGGAACTGTCGGCCGTGACCGAACAGACCAGCGCCGGGGTCAACAGCCAGAAAGTCGAGACCGATCAGGTCGCGACCGCCATGCACGAGATGACCGCCACCGTGCAGGAAGTCGCGCGCAACGCCGAAGAAGCGTCGCAAGCCGCTGCGGCGGCGGACGGCGAAGCCCGCGAAGGCGACAAAGTGGTCAACGAAGCCATCGCCCAGATCGAGCGCCTGGCCAGTGAAGTGGTGCGTTCCACCGAGGCCATGAGCGTGCTGCAACAGGAAAGCGACAAGATCGGCAGCGTCATGGACGTGATCAAGGCCGTGGCCGAGCAGACCAACCTGCTGGCACTCAACGCCGCCATCGAAGCGGCCCGCGCCGGTGAAGCCGGTCGTGGTTTTGCCGTGGTGGCCGACGAGGTCCGCGGCCTGGCCCAGCGCACGCAGAAATCCACCGAGGAAATCGAAGGCCTGGTGGCCGGCCTGCAGAACGGCACGCAACAAGTGTCCGCCGTGATGAACAACAGCCGCGTCCTCACCGACAGCAGCGTGGCCCTGACCCGCAAGGCCGGCGAGTCACTGGAGAGCATCACCCGCACGGTGTCCAACATCCAGTCGATGAACCAGCAGATCGCCGCGGCGGCCGAACAGCAAAGCGCCGTGGCCGAAGAGATCAGCCGCAGCATCATCAATGTGCGCGATGTGTCGGAGCAGACGGCTGCGGCGAGTGATGAGACCGCCAAGTCCAGCGTTGAACTGGCGCGGTTGGGTGGTCAATTGCAGCAAATGGTGAGCCACTTCCGCGTTTGACCTTCGCCTTGCGGTGAATGAAATATCCCTTCGCGGGCAAGCCACGCTCCCACAGGGTGTTGGGTCGTTCACAGAATCTGTGTTCGACAACTTACCTGTGGGAGCAGCGGTCCAGCGGTCCGACTTGCCCGCGAATGCGATCTGAAGGACTACCAATGATGTGTCGAACCGAGAATCTGGCTGCCCTACTTCAGCGCGAAGGCAGATCCAATTCGACTCCACCATCGATGCTGAACCGTTTGTGGATTCGAGTCCCCAAGCCGTCAGTACATTTACTCTGTTCCAGCGCTTTACTCAAAATCAGACACGCTTGTTCTTCAATGGAGAGACCATTGATGTCTGCCGCTACTCGCAGTTCTTCATAGAGCTGACGGTCAATATTGTTGATGGTCAAACTCACCACAATGCCCTCCGATGTAACGGCAGTTGAAGCGACGAGGCTACCATGACTGCTCGTCAATCGAATGTTGGATTAGGTTGTGCCGACTGAGTGATCCGCGCGTTGGCGAGGGCACTGCTCTCGCCATTTTTGCGTGGTTTGCGACACTCACCGCGTCCCACGCTGGCGCAACGCCGACGGCATGAAGTACGCGTCTTCCGGCACCGGTTGGGTGAAGTCCACTGTGCCCTGCTCTTCGTTATCCAGGTTCTGCACGTAGTAACGACGCGCCTGCAGGTCATGGAAAACGTCCAGCGCGCTCCAGGTTGTGGGCAGGTCGTAGAAGTTTTTCAGGTAGGCCATCGACACCCGCCACAACTCCCCTCGCCCGTCGTATTGATCCACCAATGCGGCACCCCAACTGTCCTCGTCGAGAAACAGCACGCGCTTGGAATAGATATGCCGCGCGCCCGGCTTGAGCGTGCCTTCGACCACCCAGACCCGGTGCAGCTCATAACGGGTGTATTGCGGGTTGAGGTGGCCCGGTGTGAGCAACTGCGCGTACTTCACCTCAGGGCTGCCGACTTTGTAGTTGTTGTAGGGAATGTAGACCTCTTGCTTGCCCTTGAGCTTCCAGTCGTAGCGGTCCGGCGAGCCGTTGAACAGGTCGGTATCGTCCGCCGTGCGCAGGCCGTCGGATGAGGCGATCGGGGTGTCATACGCGAGGTTCGGCGCCCGGCGCACACGGCGTTGGCCCGCATCGTAGACCCAGGCCTGACGCGGGTCCTTCAGCTGGTCCAGGGTCTCGTGAACCAAGGCCGCACCACCCGCCAGGCGGGCCGGGCTCTTCACGAACGCCAGGTAGTAAAACAGGATGTTTTTCAGGTCGGCGAATTGCCCGCCCGGGCGGTAATAGTTGAAGAGCCCCTCCTGCTGCGAGGTCACTAGCGCGAAGCTGCCATTGCGTTGCACCGGTGCTTCGGAGGCGCGGCGGACCACATAGATACCGCGATAACGGGTGATGTGGTTCCACAACACCTCGACCCCATCCTTGGGCACCGGGAAGGGCACGCCGCCATAGGCATCGGCAAAACCGGTGCCGCCATCGAGCAGCTTGGTCGCGGTCGCATTCTTCAAGGTGTTGTCATACAGCCACTGCGGCGCCGAGCCAGAGCGGCGTGAGGGATAGACCGGCATCTGGAAGGTGTCGGGGTAGCTGTTGAACAGGGCGATCTGACCCGGGCTGAGGTGGGCCTTGTACTGTTCAAGGTTGGCCTTGGTGATGGTGAACAGCGGCTTGTCCGCCACATACGGGTCCGGGTGATGCTGACCTGGCTTGTAGCCCGCCGGCGCCTGGGTGATGCCGCCGGTCCAGGCCGGAATGGTCCCCGCGGCGTTGCCGGCACGCTCGGCGCCCATTGGGGTCAGGGTGGTTTTCAGTTGTTCGGCCAGCTGGGGCGTGACCGCGGCCAGCGCGCTGCCGGCGGCCAGGCTCAGGAACAGCGCCAGGGTGGTCTTGGTCAGTCGTGAAGTGTGAAACATGATCGTTCTCCGAAATACAAAAACCTGTGGGAGCGAGCCTGCTCGCGAAAGCGGTCTTTCAGGCGACATCTGTGTTGAATGTGCCGCCCTCTTCGCGAGCAGGCTCGCTCCCACACAGGGTCTGCGTGTAGCAATCAAAGGAAGTACTTGAGGTTGAAGCCGATGTTGTCGCGGTCACGCAGGCCGTTGTCCTGCCCGCCGCCATAGAACTCGGTGTATTGCAGCTCGGCCTCCAGCTTGTTCTGGTAGTTGGCCTTGATCCCCAGGGTGTAGGCCTTGCGCCCCTCGATGATGTTGCCCGCCTGATAGCTGTTGCCCTCGAAGTCATCCTTGTAGACGACATAAGGCGAGACGTTGACCCCGGCATACACGTCGTTCCAGGTGCCATTGAGCATCGCGGTGTAGCTGTAGGAGTTGCGGTTGACCTGGTCGTCGCGCTCGCCACCGGACACATAGGAAAAGTTGCCGGTGCCCGCGTAGTAACGGTTACTGCCGTCATAAGCGGTGTATTGCAGGCTGCTGCCGCGCAAGTGCTCCGACGCCAGCTCGAATACGCCGAACATCGAGTCGAACGACAGGCTCGGGCCAAAGTTGTAGATAGTGCCCAGGGACGTGTTGAACGCCTCCACCCGCTCGGCGTTATTGATCTGGCTGTCGAGCGTGACCTGCTGCCCGCCGATGTTGATGGTCTGGCCGCCTGCCGCAGCGGCGGCGCCGTTGGCCAGGTCGCCGATCAGGTCGTTGGTGGCGGCGATCCCGATGGGCAGGTTCGGCCGATACGCCACTTCACCGAACACCGACGCCTGGCCCAGGGTGGTGTTGAAACTGAAACCGTACATGCGGATGTCTTCGGCGTAGCGCCGGTGCGCCTGAATATTGCCCAGCACATCCACGGTCGCCAGGCCGTTGGCCAACTGCCCCGCCTGACTGCCGGCGACACCGGCCAACAGGTTGGTCAGGGCATTCATGTCGATGCCCTGGTACCCGCCCAGATCGGCGGAAATGGTCGGCTCCTTGGCGTGGTAGTTGACCATGTACAACCCGAACTCGGTGCTGTTGAGTGCTTCTGCGATGTAGCGAAAAGCGAAACCGAACTGGCCGTCGTTGCGCGCGTTGAAATCCTTGCCGACCGTGGCCACCTTGACGGTGTTGCCAAAGGTCGGGGTGACCCCATTGGCATACAGGCCGGTGGTGCTCAGGGCCTGGTTGAGCAGCGGGTTATTGCCCAGCGCGCTGTACAGATCGATCACGTTGCCGAAGCCAGGCACCGGGGTGTCCAGCGCGGTACCGCTGAAGTTGTTGTAGGCGGTGTTGCCGCCGTCGGCGAACAGGTCCGTCTGCGAGTAGAACGTGCCGACCGGGTCGATGCGGGTTTCCTTCCAGTTGGTCTGGTAAAAGCTTTCCATGGTCAGGCTGTCGGTCAGGCCGATGTTGAAGCTCAGTGCTTCCACCGGGACCAGCACTTCCTTGACCTCGGCCCCGGGCAAACGGTACTTGGCCGCATCCACCGGGTTGGTGGTGTTGATCCCGCCACGGTAGAAAATCCCCTCGCCCCAGTTGAACACCTGGCGCCCGACACGCGCGGTGACCGGCATCTGCGCGACGTCCCAGTTGCCATAGAGGTAGGCGTCGAGCAACTCCACCCGGCTGCCGGCGATATCGCGGGTCTGGCTGGTGAAATGGTCGTCCTGCGGATAACTCTGACTGGGTTGCGACGGGTTGTTGTTGTCGTAGTAATCGTTGCGCTTGTCCATCAGTTGGGTGTCATAGAACGCAGTACCGCGCACGAACATCCCGTAGTTCTGATAGTTGGCCTCGAGCTCCGAGGTGATCTTGTACACCTCGGAAACCAGCCCGGTGTCGAAGTTGCGATTGCCGTCGTTGGTGTTGACGTCGTCGTTGTTCTTGTCCCGGCCCTGGACCCGCCACAAGCGGCCATAAGACAAGGTACTGTCGAATGAACCGGTGACCTGGTTGTCCAGCACGCTGAACTCCTCGGCCTGCACGCCGTCGACCGCGCACAGTTGCAGCAGCCCTGCCAGGCCCACGCCGGGAAGCGCCGCGCCAGACAGGCGAAATCGAGTGCTCATGATCTGTTCCTCTTTCCCTGGATTTATTGTTGTTGTGTGCGTTACTGCGATGGCTGGGGCGACAATCCCGCACCGGCATAAATCCGGCTGTGCGCGCCGAAATGTCCCAGCAGTTTGAACAGCTGTCGGTTAAGTGCCGGATGGTCGAAGTCTTCGCGCTGCAGCTGATTACTGCGGCTGAAATTGCCGGTGATCGGTGCTGTGTCCAGCCATTGGCCGATGGTTTCATCGAACGCTGCGGACGCGTCGACGGACTCGGCACTCACCACTTCGCGCAGGTAGTCCTCCGAGTACGGCGGGTAACGGGCGTCCTGGGCAGAATCGGCATAGGCGTCGAGCATCGGATGGGGTTGGCCGGTGCGCAGCAAACGACGCAACCAGTTCGACTGATACTTCTCCACTTCCATGTGCCGGGTCGCAACGCGTTCGATGGACGCCTGCTTGTCGGCCGCGAAACCGGCCAGTGCCTTGCCTTCCAGCAGAAGAAGATTGACGAGGTCGACACCGGGCAATGGCTTGGCGTGATAAGGCTGGGTCAGGTCCTGAATGTGGTGCAGGCCCCAGCCGAGAAAGCGATAACCCCAATATGGATGGCCGGTGGCAAAGGCCAGTCGCGCCAATCCCATGTATTGATAGGCGCGCCAGTCGGGCCAACTGCGTTCGAGAAATCCGGCAGCGGCGTACACCACCGGGCTCTCATGGAAGAACCCCATGTGGAACGGAGCCTGGGAGCTGTACTGAAACCGCGCATCACCGAACGGCTGCGGGCCGAAGCCGTACAGCGCGCCGACATCGCCGGGGTTGTCGCTGAACAGGTTGATGTCGTGGCCGTAGTCAGGCTCATCGGCGGCGCTGGCCAACACGGCCAGGGGCGCGACTTGTTCGTGGTCAGCTACGACGATGAAGCGCTGGCGATTCCACGGCGACAGCGTCTGCTCGACCATGACCTGCTCGGCCTTGAGGTGTTCACGCTCGGGTTGATCCTTGCCCGGCATCGGCTGGATGACCATCGCCAGATGAATCTGTGGATTGATGCGCAGTGCGGTGAGAAAGTCGTGGCGCAGATTGTCCCCAGGCACGGCTGGCAATCGCAGGTTGTCGGGGCGCGGCGGGTACTGGGCGAAGTGCTCGCGGGCGAAGCGCTCCTGCTCGTCGAGCAACGCGCTCACGGCCTCGTATTGTTGCGAGAGAAACTGCTCCAGCGGCTCGACTTCGACCTGCGGTGCGTCGCGCAAGGCCGGCAGGTCCTGCAACGCCAGGTAGCTGCCCACCGTATGGTTGGACCAGCCCCACGCCATCGGCGCCGTTCCACAAAGCAGCAACAGGAGGAATGTCAGCTTCATTGCCTGGTTCTTATTGGATGTGCAGTGAGGGTTGAGCCTAACAACCGACCCTGCCCCTGACACTGTCCAATCTCACCAGAAAAGTTCTCCGATAGCGCCACATGCACGCCGCAAAAAACACCACGGACAATGTGGGAGCGAGCTTGCTCGCGATGGCGGTGGGTCAGTCACCATTGATATCGAATGCACTGCCGTCATCGCGAGCAAGCTCGCTCCCACAGGGTTCCCGGGTGTTTTCCTAAGCGGGGTAACCGGTGATTTTGCGGATGCTCTGGTACAACGGCTTGAGCTGTCGATACATGCGCAGGTAGACCTCTTTGTACAGTCGCTCATAGACCTGCTGCGCCTCGGGTTGCGGCAGGAAGACCGCACCGACCCGCGTCATGGCGGCCATCGCCGTGGGAAAATCCGCGTACAGCCCCAGCCCCACCGCGCAGCAGATGGCCGCACCCAGGCCGGACGCTTCGTAGACATGCGGACGCTCGGCCGGCAGCCCGAAAATGTTCGCCGTGAGTTGCATCGCGGCATCACTCTGGGAGCCGCCACCGGCGACGCGCAAGCGCGTGACGGAGACCCCCGAACGTTTCTCGATCTTCTCCATGCCCTGGCGCAAGGCATACGCCAGGCCTTCGAGGATCGCCCGGTAAATGTGCGCGCGGGTATGCACATCGCCGAAGCCGATCATCGCGCCCTTGGCTTCCACACCCGGCTCGCGGATGCCGGGCGACCAGTAGGGTTGCAGCATCAACCCCATGGAGCCCGGCGGCACGGCCTCGACCAGCGCATCGAAGAGCTGCTCGGGCTCCACGCCCTGGGCCTTGGCCTGCTGCATTTCCCGCAGGCCGAACTCGTTCTTGAACCAGCTGACCATCCAGTAGCCGCGATAGATCATCACCTCGCAGTTGAATTGATCCGGCACCGCCGACGGGTAAGGCGGAATCAACGGGACGATTTCCAGGTAGCGCGAGCGGGTGCTGGTGATCGTCGCCGTGGTGCCGTAGGACAGGCACACGGTGCCGGCGTCGACGACGCCGGAACCCACGACTTCGCAGGCCTTGTCGGCACCCGCGGCAATCAGCGGCAGCCCCTCGGGAATGCCGGTGTGGCGGCTGGCTTCGGCGCTGATGTAGCCGAGGGTTTCACTGGGCTTGTGCAGGCTCGGCAGTTGCTCGGGACGCACCGCCAGCGCCTGCCATTTCCAGTCGGTGGGTGCGGCCCATTTCAGGCGTTTGAAGTCGAAGGGCAAGTAACCGACGCACCCCCCCACGGAATCGACAAAGCGTCCACAAAGACGATGGGTGAGAAACCCCGAGAGCAGCAGGAACTTGTCGGTCGCCGCCCACACTTCAGGCTGGTGGCGGGCGATCCAGTTGGCCTCGGCCTGGGCGCGGAAGTAGTCCACCGTGGCTTGCGCGCCGACCAGTTTGAACAACCAGCCCCACGGTCCCTTGATACCGCCTTCGACTTCGCTCTGACGCTGATCGAGCCACAAAATGGCCGGGCGCAATGGCTTGCCCTGGGCATCGACGTTGATCACCGTACCGCGTTGGGTGGTCAGGGACACGCCGGCAATCTGTGAGCGATCGATCCCGGTTTGCTGCCACACCTGCTGGCAGGCTTCACCCAGTTTCTCCCAGTAATATTCCGGGTCTTGCTCGGCCCACCCCGGTTGCGTCGAGTAATAGGCCTGCAACTCGACCTTGCCTTTGCCCAGCAGATTGCCCTGCAGGTCGAAGAGCAGCGCGCGCACGCTCTGGGTGCCATTGTCGATGGCCAACAGGTAACGCTTGTTCGGGTGGTTATCCATGGAGCTCTCTTCAATGGGCATCAATGCGTGGCATCCGGCAATCCGTGATGGCGTTGCCACAACGCCCGATAACGCTGTATCTCCTGCTGCCAACGCTCATCGTCCCAGCCCAGTCGTGGCTGGCAGAGTTGGCGAATGGCCGCGAAACAATCCTCGCCGCCACGCGGCAGCAGCAGGCCCAGACGGGTACGGCGCAGCAGCAAGTCATCGAGATGCAGAACCATTTCCGCCTCGCAAGCAACGGCCAGTTCCGCCCACAAGGTGTCGGTGCTGCCTACCGTTTCATGGCCCAATCGGGCGATCAGTTGCGCCAGCCTCGGCAGGTCACGGCCATGCCGCCCGGCCAGGCGCCGCCACTGGCGGGCGCTGAGCCCCGGTATCGCCAGCGACGGCACGACGGCGAAAACCGGCGCGGCGTCATCATTGAAGGGCCGCTCGAGCATGCTCGCGCAGGCCCTGAGCACTTCGATCGCTTGCGGGCGAAAGGTGGTCAGCTTGCCGCCGGCCAGGGTCACGCAACCCGGCTCCTGCCACAGCACATGCTCACGGGTTTCATTCGACGGCTTGAGTTCACCCGCCACGCTGCCCACCACCGGGCGCACGCCCGACCAGGTCGACAGCACATCGGCTGCGTCCACTTCAGCGCCGGGAAATTGTTGAGTGCAAGCTGACAGCAGATAGTCGAGTTCCTCAGCGCTGATACTCGCGCTTTGATCCAGATCCTCGCGATGATCGAGGTCCGTGGTGCCGACCACCGTGGCACCCTCCCAAGGGAAAACGAACACCGGTCGACGGTCACGCTCATGCAGGAAGGTGAAGGCTTGCGCCACGGGCAGGCGCCAGCCCGGCAACAACAGATGACTGCCACGCAACGGGCGCAACTGACGAGGCGCATCGGGCAGGCGCAAACGCTCGGCCCACGCGCCGGTGGCCACGGCCAACACCCCACAACGCACTGTCAGTGATCCGCCCCCCTCGCAGTCTTCGACCTGAACCCCGCAAACGCGCCCCTCCTCACGCAGCAATTGCTGCACGCGCACGCCGTTGAGCACCACGGCGCCGTCGGCCCGGGCCTCGCCCAAGACGCGCATCACCAGGCGGGCATCATCGGTCAGCGCATCGACAAAACAGGTGCCGCCCAGCAGGTCATCTTCCTTCACCCCGGGGGCCAGATACCGCAGTTGTTGCGCGTCATGAAAGCGATGGCTGCGCCGCCCGGCCAACGCGTCATAGATGGACAGCAAACCACCCAGCACCCGTGGTCCGGGAAAACCGCCACGGTAATGCGGCATCATGAAACTCATCGGCTCGACCAGCCCCGGCGCTTCGTCCAGCAGCCGCTGGCGTTCACGCACCGAATCGCGGGTCAGGCGCCACTGGCCCTTGGCGATGTAACGCAAGCCGCCATGGACCATTTTCGAAGAGCGGCTGGAGGTGCCCCAGGCGAAATCGCGCTGCTCCAGCAGCAGGCAACGCCACCCTCGGCGCGCGGCTTCGCGCAGGATGCCGGCGCCGCTGATGCCGCCGCCGATGACGATCAGGTCCCAGGTTTCAGCCGCCAGCGTCGGCAGCACCTGCTGACGCCACGCCGCGTTCCAGTCCAGGCTCATGGCCGTCACTCCTGCAACAGCGTGCCAGGGTTCAGTCGCCCGGCCGGATCGAAGTGCCGACTCAGTGCCTGCAGGGTGTCCATCGCCAGCGCGCCCTTCTCACGCAGCAGGTACGGCGCGTGGTCCTTGCCCACGCCATGCTGGTGACTGATGGTGCCGCGGTTGTCGACGATGGTCTGGCTGGCCGCCTGCTTGAGTACCTGCCAGCGCGCCAGGGTGGCGGGGTAATCCGCCGCCGGACGAAACACATAGGTGGTGTAGATGCTCGACCCTTCGCCGTAGACGTGGGACAGGTGGGTGAACACGTGGACCCGTTCGCCCTGCGCCGCCAAGGCATCACGCAGGCTGTTTTCGATCAGCGTGAGCAGGTTATCGACGTTGCTCCAGTCAGTGGCCGTTTCCAGGGTGTCGACCACGTAACCGGCGTTCCACAGGTTCTCGCGCAGGTAGGGAAAGCGGAAGCGGTTCTGCGCCCACTTCTTGCCGAGCAAGGTGCCGGTAAACACCCCGCCGAACGCCTTGAGGTGCTGCCGGGCCTGGCGCAGGGACAGCGCATTTTGCCGACGGTTGCCGGTCACGCCGAATGTCAGCAGGCATTTGCCCTCACCGGCGCCGCGCAGGGCCAGGTACTTTTCCAGCCAGGCGATCTGCTGCGGGTGACCGGCCAGCGCCAGCTGGGTTTCGGTTTCCACCGCGTTGGACAGGCGCAGCATCGACAGCGGCACGCGCGCCTGGGCCAGCTGGCGGATGGCTTGCAGCGCCTTGGGCCAATCGGGCAGGAACACCCCGTAGAAACGTTCATCGGCGGGCAGTGCGCTGACCCGTACCTTGACCTCGGAAATGATCCCGAAGCGGCCCTCACAACCCAACACCACTTCGCGCAGATCGGGGCCGGCCGCCGACGCCGGAAAGGAGGGAATGTCCAAAGGTCCGGCAAAGGTTTCCAGGGTCCCACCGGCGAACAATTGCTCGATTCGCCCATAGCGCAATGACTGCTGGCCACTGGAGCGGCTGGCGACCCAACCGCCCAGGGTCGACAGCTCCCACGACTGCGGGAAATGCCCCAGGGTGTAACCACGGGCGCGCAACTGACTTTCCACCTGCGGTCCACTGGTGCCGGGGCCGAAGGTGGCCAGCAGGCTCTCTTCGTCGAGGTCCAGCAGGCGACTCATGCGGGCCAGAGAAACCGTCACCACCGGCCGCGCGGAACTCGGCGGATTGATGTGACCGGCCACCGAGGTGCCGCCGCCATAGGGAATCAGGCACAGGTCCTGTTCATGGGCGAGCAGCAGTAAACGGCGAATCTGTTCAGCGCTCGTGGGATAGGCCACGGCGTCGGGATAATTGCCCAGCTCGCCCTCACGCAACGCCAGCCAGTCCGGCAGGCTCTGGCCGCGAGCATGCAGCAAACGATCATGGGCATCCACGCTGTACAGGAAGTGCTGCTGCAACCGCGACGGGGGCACGCGGGCCAATGCCGTCTCAAGCGTCGCATCGGGCAGCGCTCGACCGTCACCTACCCGCCGGGCGAGAAAACTCGCGCCCTGGGCCGGCAGTTCGACCACCGTGGTTGCATCTCCCCAGCCGTTCCAGCGTCGCATGCGTGTGTCCTTTTGCGGTTCTTATCAGTGATATTTCAGGCCCCCATACTAGTCAGCCGCCGGAAAGTGTCACGGTCGCATCGGGCCAGTTCGAGTAGCCAATTGAGTCAAACGTCGCGCAGGCGTCAGCCATTTACTTTAGCCGTGGTTTCAAATTACCTTTCAGGGCATTCATCCGCGCACGCGGGCCTTGATCAAAGGAATACGATCATGCAATCCCTGGGCTTCACTTCCGTTCCGCCGCTGCTCAAGTACCTGCGTCATGCCGAACAACTGGGCATGGCCATCGAGCCGGCGTTGACGGCTGCCGGGTTGCAGGCACAGCAGTTGAGCGACAACAGCCTGCGGTTGCCCGGTGAAGCCCATGAACGGCTGCTCGATTATTTCTGCGAACACTCGGGCGATCCGTTGTTCGGTCTCAACGCCGCGCGCTTTGTGTTGCCCAACTCCTGGAGCGTGCTGGGTTACATCACCATGAACTGCGCGACACTGGGCGATGCGATGAGCCGCATCATGCCGTTCGAGAAACTGGTGGGAGACATGGGTGTCAGCCGCGCCGAGGTGCAAGGCAGCGACGTGCACCTGATCTGGACCTGCCGTCATCAACGCCCGCGCATTCGCCGGCACCTGGTGGAAAACGTGCTCGGCTCCTGGCTGCAATACGCGCGCTGGATCGCCGACACGCAAATGTCGCCGGCCGCCGTCTGGCTGGAACATGCCTGCCCGGCCGACACGACGCTGGCAGAGTACGAGCAGTTCTTCGACTGCCCGGTACTGTTCGACCAGCCTTATTCGGCGCTGATTGTGCCGTTACCGTATTTGCAGTTGCCCTTGCGCCAGGCCGATGCGCAATTGCTGCGCACCCTGGAAGAGCATGCCCAGGGATTGATGGCCACACTGGAGGACGCGTCGCTGGAACAGCGGGTCAAAAGCATCCTGCGCCAGCTGCTCAAGGAGGGTCTGCCTCGCAAGGAGCAGGTGGCCGAGCATCTCGCCGTGTCCGTGCGCACGCTGCAACGCCAGCTGCATCAGGCCGGTACGTCGTACCAGCAGATCCTCGATGACCTGCGCCAGGAACTGGCCGAGCATTACCTGCTCAACAGCACCCTGCCAATTCAGGACATCGCCCAATACCTGGGCTTCACCGAACCCCGCTCGTTTCACCGCACCTTCAAAAGCCGGCGCGGGATCCCGCCCGGCGAGTTTCGCCAAACCCACCGGGTGCCGAACGAAGGCTGAAGGCTCAGGGGGTGAAGGTTCAGGGGTTGAAGGTTCAGGGGTTGAAGGTCAGAGACTGATCGCGTTGGTGAACACCAACCGATTGCCGAACGGGTCGGCGATGGTCATGTCCTGGCTGCCCCAGGGCATGGCCTGAATCTGTGGATGGGAAAACCTGTATTCCCGGGCCAGCAGTTGCTGTTGAAACTGCTCCAGCTCATCCGTTTCGATCCGCAGCGCAGAACCCGGTGCGCTGTCGCCATGGTGTTCGGACAAATGCAGCACACAATCGCCCCGGGAGATTTGCAGGTACAGCGGGAAATCCGCTTCAGGTCGATGTTGCCAGTCGATCTTGAAACCGAGGAAGTCGACGTAGAACTCCACGGCTTTGGCTTCGTCGAAAATACGCAGGACCGGAGTGGTTTTGCCGAAGCTCATCGGATTGCTCCCTGTAGGAGCGAGCTTGCTCGCGATGGTCGTCAACATAACGCGTTTTGCCTGGCTAAACGCGGTGCTTCTGACTCCATCGCGAGCAAGCTCGCTCCTACATTAGTGAACAGCATTAGGTTGTCGGGCTTGATGTCAGCAATTCGGCTGGGTGGGGGGATTCTTTAATTGCACATTGCCACTATGTGATGCAGATCAAAAGATCGCAGCCTTCGGCAGCTCCTACAGGCTGCGATCTTTTCGTCCCGACTCAATCAATGAAACCCGTCACGCAAATCCCCTTGCCGCGCCAAAAACCGCCCTTCCCTGCGCCCGTTGGCCTGGCCATCGCGGTAACTCAACACGCCATTGACCCATACGCCCTCGATACCTTGTGCCGCCCGCTGCGGATCGTTGAAGTCGGCCACATCCCGGATGGTCGCCGGATCGAACAACACCAGGTCCGCCCAATGGCCTTCGCGTATTTCACCGCGTTCCTTCAAACCGAAGCGCGCCGCCGACAGCCCGGTCATTTTGTGCACGGCGGTGTGCAGCGGGAACAGTCCTACGTCACGGCTGAAATGTCCGAGCACCCTGGGGAATGCGCCCCACAGGCGTGGGTGTGGGAACGGGTCTTCCGGCAAGCCGTCGGAGCCGACCATCGACAGCGGATGCGCGAGGATCCGGCGCACATCCGCCTCATCCATGCCGTAGTACACCGCACCGGCCGGTTGCAGTTGGCGGGCGGCATCGAGCAACGACAGGTTCCATTCGGCGGCGATGTCCATCAGGTCGCGGCCGCCCATCTCCGGGTGCGGCGTCGACCAGGTGATGGTGATGCGGTGGGCGTCGGTCACCTGCTTGAGGTCCAGGGTCGATGAACTCGCGGCATACGGATAGCAATCGCAGCCCACGGGGTGCGATTTCGCTGCTTCTTCCAGGGACGCCAGTAACTGCGGACTGCGCCCCCAGTTACCGGCACCGGCACATTTGAGGTGGGAAATGATCACCGGGCTTTGCGCATGGCGACCGATCCGGAACGCCTCGTCCATGGCCTCCAGCACCGGCTCGAATTCACTGCGCAAATGGGTGGTGTAGACCGCACCGAACGCGGTCAACTCTTCGGTCAGTTGCATCACTTCATCGGTCGACGCTGAGAAGGCGCTGGCATAGGCAAGGCCGGTGGACAGGCCCAGCGCACCGGCCTCAAGGCTCTCGTGCAACTGCTCACGCATCGCGGCGATTTCTTCGGTTGTGGCGGTGCGCAACAGATCGTCGAGGTGGTTGCTGCGCAATGCGGTATGACCCACCAAAGCGGCGACGTTCAGCGTGGTGTTCGCCGCTTCGACCGCCGCCCGATAGTCGCGGAAGGTCGGATAAACGAATGCAGCGGCCGTGCCGAGCAGGTTCATCGGGTCCGGCGGATCACCACGCAAACTCACCGGTGAAGCACTGATACCGCAGTTGCCGACGATGACCGTTGTCACGCCCTGGCTGAGCTTGGGCAGCATCTGCGGCTGGCGAATGACCACGGTGTCGTCATGGGTGTGCACGTCGATGAAACCCGGCGCCAGCACATGACCCTGTGCGTCGATTTCTTCGTTGGCGTGGGCATCGCTCAAGTCGCCGATGCGCTCGATGCGACCGTTCAGGATCGCCACGTCGGCGGGGTAACCGGGGCTGTTACTGCCGTCGATGATCAGGGCGTTGCGAATCAGCGTGTCGTACTGCATGTCAGTCTCCCAGCGGCAAGTGATCGTCGCCGCCGCGGTATTCGTCGAGGGCGAGTTTGATCCGCCGCAGACGTTCTTGATTGTCTTCAGGGTTAGCCAGGGCCAGCTCGGTGGCGAGCACATCGATGGCCAGCAGCATGCCGTAGCGCGCCGCCGTGGGCTTGTAGATGAACGAGGTTTCGGCGCTTTGCAGCGGCAGGACGATGTCGGCCAATTGCGCCAGCGGCGAATCGCCGCGAGTGATGGCCAGGATGCGCGCGCCGTAGTTGCGCGCCAGCTCCACCGTTTCAATCAGTTCCGGGGTGATCCCGGTCAGCGAGCAGACAATCACCACCTGTTCGGCGCTGAGGCTGGCGGCGGTGACGCGCATCATCACCGCATCGTGGCACGCCGTGATTGGATAGCCCAGGCGCACCAGGCGCACTTGCAGTTCATCGCTGCACAGGGTCGAACAGCCGCCCATGCCGAAGGCGTGGATCATCCGCGCCTTGCCCAGCAGTTTTACCGCATCGGCGAAACGCGACTCATCGAATGCCGCCAGGTGCTGGCGCAAGGTGGATTCGATGTCACCGACGATCTGCCCGTAGAACGCCGACTGCTCGGGGGTGCCCGCCGGGTCGAGAAACCGGCTGCCGACACCGCTGGCCTGGGCCAGCTGCAAACGCAAATCACGCAGATCCTTGCAGCCGACCGTGCGGGCGAAACGCGACAGCGTGGCGCTGCTGACCTCTGCCCGCAGCGCCAGTTCATCGAGGCTGGCGGAGGCGGCGAAGCCTACGTCGTCGAGCATCAGGCGGGCGATGCGTCCTTCACCGGCGCTGAAGGAATCCTGGCGGGCGCGGATCTGGTAGAGGATGTCCATGCAAGTGGCTCCGGCTAAATCAGGTAGGAAAGGCCGACGGTCAGTCCGAAGGCAATGACCGAGATCAACGTCTCGAGCACGGTCCAGGTCTTGAAGGTTTGGGCAACGGTCATGTTGAAGTATTCCTTGATCAACCAGAAACCGCCGTCGTTAACGTGGGAAAAGATAACCGACCCGGCGCCCGTCGCCAGCACCAGCAGCTCCGGATGGGGATAACCCAGACCAATGGCCACCGGTGCGACCACGCCTGAAGCGGTGGTCATGGCCACAGTGGCAGAACCGGTGGCGATGCGCATCAGCGCAGCAAACAGCCAGCCCATCAACAGCGGCGACAGATGAAATTCGTGGGCCAGGCCAACGATCTGATCGGTGACGCCGGCGTCCACCAGAATCCGGTTCAGGCCACCACCGGCGCCCACCAGCAGCGTGATGCTCGCGGTCGGCGCCAGGCATTCGTTGGTGAACTTGAGGATCGATTCGCGGTTGAAGCCCTGGGCCAGGCCGAGGGTCCAGAAGCTCAGCAAGGTGGCCAGCAACAGCGCGATCACCGAATTGCCGATGAACAGCAGGAACTGGTTGAAACCACTGCCCGGCGTGGAAATCAGATTGGCCCAGCCGCCGATCAGCATCAGCACCACCGGCAACAGGATGGTCGCCATGGTGATGCCAAAACCCGGCAGGCTGTCGCGGGGTTCACGCTCGAGGAACTGGCGCTCCAGCGGGTTTTCCGCCGGCAATTGAATGCGCGGCACGATGAACTTGGCGTACAGGGGACCGGCGATGATCGCGGTCGGAATGCCGATCAGGATCGCGTACATCAAGGTCTGCCCCACCGACGCCTGATACACCTGCACCGCCAGCATCGCCGCCGGATGTGGCGGCACCAGCGCATGCACCACGGAGAGCCCGGCGACCATCGGCAAGCCGACCATCAGGATCGACACGCCCACGCGCCGCGCCACGGTAAACGCAATCGGCACCAGCAAGACGAAACCGACTTCGAAGAACAGTGGCAGCCCCACCAGAAACGCGATGGTCACCATCGCCCAATGCGCGTTCTTCTCGCCAAAGCGGTCGATCAAGGTCCGCGCCACCTGCTCGGCGCCGCCGGACTCGGCCATCATCTTGCCGAGCATGGTGCCCAGCGCCACCACCAGTGCGATGTGCCCCAGGGTTTTGCCGACTCCGGCCTCGTACGCCCCCACCACGCCGGACGGAGGCATCCCGGCGACCAGCGCCAGGCCAAGGGAAATCAGGGTGATGACAATGAACGGATTGAGCCGGTAACGGGCGATCAGAACGATCAGCGCGATGATGGCAACGGCGGCATACACCAGCAGCCAATAGCCGAAGGACAGGGTCATGCGGTACTCCTCGAGAGGGTCACGTCGAAATATTTGTGAAACTCTTAAAACATTTCGGCAGGTGATTTTCAAACGAGGTGAAAGTAATTTTCGTGCAGAGGTAAGGGATGTCGCACAAAGGCATGGCGTGTCGCGAATTATGAAAGTCGGCTGTATGAATTTTCATCGCCGACAGACCGATCTTTCCCCGCTGAGCGTGGGAAAGATCGAATGATCTGACCTCAGTCGTGCTGCATCCGGGCACGCTTGAGCAATTTCTTGCAGCGCTCGGACAAGTGCAGCACTCGCAAGTGCTTGCCGGCCTTGGCGTAGCGCTCGCGCAAGGTGCCCAGCGCGGCGATGGCCGAGTAGTCGACGAAGCTCAGGTGCTGGCAATCCAGGGTCACTTGCGCCGGGTCATTGGCCGGATCGAACTGATTGAGAAAGGGTGTGGTCGAGGCGAAGAACAGCGTGCCATGCACCCGGTACAGCTTGCTGCCGTCGTTCTGCAGATGACTGTCGGCATACAGTTGGCGGGCCTGCTGCCAGGCAAAGTTCAGCGCCGCGATGATGATGCCGCAGAGCACCGCGGTGGCCAGGTCGGTGAACACGGTAATCACCGTTACCGCGATGATCACCAGCACGTCGTTGAGCGGCACCTTGTTCAGCACCCGCAACGAGGCCCAGGCGAAGGTCTGTTGCGACACCACGAACATCACCCCGACCAGCGCGGCCAATGGAATGCGCTCGATCAGCGGCGACAGAAACAGGATGAACAGCAGGATCGACACCCCGGCCACCACCCCGGACAAACGCCCGCGGCCGCCGGAACTGAGGTTGATCACGGTCTGGCCGATCATGGCGCAACCGCCCATGCCGCCGAATGCACCGGACACCACATTCGCCGCCCCCAGCGCCACACACTCGCGGTCCGGGTAGCCACGGCTCTCGGTGATTTCGTCGGTGAGGTTGAGGGTCAACAGGGTTTCGAGCAACCCGACCAGCGCCATCAGGATCGCGTAGGGCGCGATGATGCGCAGGGTGTCCAGATTCCACGCAATGTCCGGCAGCGCCAGCGTCGGCAGGCCACCGGCGATGTGCGCCATGTCGCCCAGGGTGCGGGTTGGCAAGCCAAGCAGATACACCGCCAGGCCCACGCCGAGAATCGCCACCAGCGCCGGCGGCACGGTGCGGGTCAGGCGCGGCAGTACGTAGACAACGGCCATGGTCACCGCGACCAGGCCAAGCATCATGTACAGCGGCGTGCCGCTCAGCCAGGCCTCACCGTCCTTGAAATGCTCCAGTTGCGCCAGGGCAATGATGATCGCCAGGCCGTTGACGAAGCCGAGCATCACCGGGTGTGGCACCATGCGCACCAGCTTGCCGAGCTTGAGCAGCCCGAACGCCATCATGATCAGCCCGCCCAGCAACACCGTGGCCAGCAAGTACTGCACGCCGTGTTGCACCACCAGCGCGACAATCACCACGGCCATCGAGCCGGCCGCACCGGACACCATGCCCGGTCGCCCGCCGAACAGCGCGGTCAAGGTGCAGATGATGAACGCGCCATAGAGACCCATCAGCGGATTGAGGTGGGCCACCAGGGCGAAAGCGATGCACTCGGGCAACAGGGCGAAGGACGTGGTAAGCCCGGCCAGGACATCGGCGCGTAGACGTTTTGCTTTCATGGGGGGGACCGCACACAGGGAGAGACGAAAAAGAGTGTGCGGATGTTACGGAATCGAGGGCCGACCGGCCAGTTTATGGGCTGCTGAAAAGCTTCGCGAGCAGGCTCGCTCCCACATTTGATCTACACCGGTCACAAAATTTGTGTACGACGCAAAACCCTTGTGGGAGCGAGCCTGCTCGCGAAGAACGATGACGCGGTCTAACGCGAACTCACACCATCTCGTCACGAATCCACTCAACCACCGAAGTCCGCTTCGGCACCCACCCCAACAGTTCCCGCGCATGCTTGCCGCGCACCCGACTGTTGGAACCCAGACCATAGTTGGCCATTTCATAACCCCACTCGGCTTCGGCATCCTTGAGCGGCCAGTCCTGCGGCTCGCCCAGGTTCAGCGCCCGGGCCATCGCCGTGGTCATGTCGACGAACGACGCTTCACCGCTTTCAACGAAGTAGAAGGTGCCCGGTACATTTTTGGTCAGCGCCAGCAGGTACAGCGCAACCACGTCCTCGATGTG
Organism: Pseudomonas sp. GW821-FHT07G06; assembly: GCF_058986625.1. Taxonomy (NCBI): domain Bacteria; kingdom Pseudomonadati; phylum Pseudomonadota; class Gammaproteobacteria; order Pseudomonadales; family Pseudomonadaceae; genus Pseudomonas; species Pseudomonas sp. GW821-FHT07G06. The sequence continues at coordinate 24,214 of NZ_JBYSVW010000004.1, read as the reverse complement.
CACGTTGGACCAGATGTTGCGGCCCGTGCCGACATGGCGCACCACGCCGCTTTTGCGCGCCTGTTTGAGCAGGCGCGGCAACTGCACGCTGTCGCGATGGACGCCCAGGCTGTGGCCGTAGATCAAGGTGTTGCAGATCACTGCCGAGTTCACCCCCTCCATGGCCGCCGCCAGGATCAGGTTATCGATGGCCACGCGCGCCGCCTTGTCGACGGTCGGTTCCGGCAGGTTGTCTTCGAAGTAGATGACATCGCTGGATTGGCCGCCCGAGGCATCACCGACAATGCTCGAACCGCTGGTGTGCAGGAACACCTTGCCAGAGCCGCGCAAGGCATCGAGCAGGGCTTCCACCGCGCCACGATGATCGCTGCTGGCCGCGTTGATCACAGCGTCGGCAGCGAGCGCCTGATCGGCCAACAGGGCGGAGTCGTCGAGGGTGCCGATCACCGGGGTGATGCCCAGTGCACGCAGCTCATCGGCCTGTTCGGCGCGGCGCACCAGACCGGTGACGTTGTGACCGGCCTGGACCAGGCCCGTGGCGATGGAACCGCCGATAAATCCGGCAGCGCCGGTAACGAATACGTTCATGGAGAAACTCCCTGCGTGGATAAGTGATGCAAGGAGTATCCGGTAGTGATGACTGACGAAAAATCCCCGCCGACCCAATTCACTTTTGCGCAGGGATCACGAATCAGCCTTTGAAATCCGCGCTCGCATAATCCGCCAACTTGCCCTGGATAAAGTCCAGGAAGCATTGAATCCGCAAGGCCAGCTGCGAGTTGCGGTAGTACACCGCATTGATCGGCTGGCGGTAGCCGCTGTTGAATTCGGCCAGCAACACTTTCAAGCGTCCGGCACGAATGTCCTCGATGGTCATGAAATGCGACAGGCTGGCGATGCCCTGGCCGTCCAGTGCCAGATGGCGGATGGTCTCGCCGCTGGAGGCGCTGATCGACGCCTGGATCGGCCAGCGATCGCCATGCACATAACGCAGCGGCCATTGGTTGAGGCCTTCGTTCTGGGTGAACCCCAGCAGCGTATGGTCGGCCAGGTCAGCCACGGCCTGCGGTGTGCCGTGTTTTTCCAGGTAGGCCGGGCTGGCGACGATGTGCAGCGGGCTGCAACCCAGGGAGCGGGCATGCAGTGTCGAGTCGGTCAGGGTGCCAATGCGAATGGCGATGTCGGTGCTCTGTTCCAGCAGGTCGATGATCAAGTCGTTGCTGTTGAGTTCGAGCTGGATGTCCGGGTAGAGCCTGCGGAATTCATCGATGTAGGGCACGATGGCGTGCAGCATGAAGGGTGATGCCGCGTTGATCCGCAGCCGCCCGGACGGCGTTTGCTGGCGTGAGGACAGGCGCTCTTCGAGCTCGTCCATCTGATCGAGAATGCGCTTGGCGTGCTCGAAGAAATACTTGCCCTCCTCGGTCAGGTCCATGCGTCGCGTGGTGCGATTGATCAAGGTGGTGTCGAGCTTGGCCTCCAGCCGCGACAGCGTACGGCTGACTGCCGAAGGCGTTTGCCCGACCTGCTCGGCCGCCGCAGAAATCGACCCGCATTCAATCACGCAGACGAATATCTGCAATTCATCGGATCTGGCTTTCACGTGTGTCCTCGTTTGGAATCGGCGCGGCGAGAATCGCCAGGATCGCAGCCTGCGGCAGCTCCTACAGAGTGTTGTGTACACATGTAGGAGCTGCCGAAGGCTGCGATCTTCCCGGCCATTGCAACGGATAGTAGCCGAGCGTCATGCCTTGAGGCCAAACACCTCAATCAAATGCTGCTCATAACGCGCCACATCGCCCTCGATGTTCGGGCGCTTCATCACGTCCACACAGAGGAACGTCGGCAAACCGGTCATGCCAAGGAACTCGTTGGCCTTGTGGAACGGGAAGTACACCGCGTCCACACCTTTGGCTTCGAAGAAATCGGTCGGGTCGTCGAAGGCTTGCTGCGGGGCGTTCCAGGTCAGCGACAGCATGTACTGCTTGCCGTGAATCAGGCCGCCGCTGCCGTACTTCTGCGAGGCGTCGGAACGGGTGCGGCCGTCGCTGGCGTAGAGGCTGCCATGACCTTCGGTGAAGACTTCATCGATGTACTTCTTCACGGTCCACGGCGCGCCCATCCACCAGCCGGGCATCTGGTAAATGATCACGTCGGCCCAGAGAAACTTGGCCACTTCTTCGGCGACGTCGTAGCCCTCGTCGATGAAGGTGGTTTTGATATCCACACCACCGCGATCCAGCACGCTCAACGCGGCTTCATGCAGGGTAGTGTTGTAGCGGCCGTCGGAGTGCGCAAATTGTTTGCCGCCGTTGAGCAACAGGACTTTTTTCATGGAAGGTCTCGGGAAGGGTCGGGAATTCGATGGCGGCAGAGTACCGATCAGCCTCGCGCGGAATAAGCGTCGATTTGGCAAAATTCATTTGACCCACAAGCACGAATCCACAGTCGATTGTTGCCCTAGACTGGCGCCCATTCTGACCTGAGGAGAGATGTAGATGAGTGAAATCCAGGGCTTCATCCTGCACGCCAAGACCCGTCCGGAAAAATCCGACGCCTTCGAAGCGTTTTTCAGCGGCTACGTGGAAGCAAGCCGCGCCGAACCCGGCTGCATCGAATACCACATGCTGCGCGACAAACAGGACCCGACCCTGTTCATCTTCTACGAGATCTGGCAGTCCCAGGCCCATCTGGACGTGCACTCGAACCTGCCGCACATGAAGCAGTTCCTCGAGCAGCGCGATGAATATCTGGAACGGGACTTCGAAGTCCGCGCCATCGAAATGATCAGCCCGTCGTCCGCTAGCCGCTGACCAGCAAATGGCCGCCGAGCACACCCAGGCCAACGAAAAACACGCGCTTGAACCACAGGGCGCTGATCCGCTGGCGCAGCGATTGCCCCAGCCACATGCCGAGCATGGCCGGGATCAGCGCCAGCAGCGACGCGCTCAATTCACCCCCGCCGAGCGCGCCACGCCATAGCAAGCCACCGGCCAGGGCCAGGGTCGAGACGGTGAACGACAGGCCCAGCGCCTGCACCAGTTCGTCCCGGCTCAAACCCAGCGCTTGCAGGTAGGGCACCGCCGGAATCACGAACACGCCGGTGGCCGAAGTGATGACGCCGGTCAGCAGGCCGCACAGTGGACCGAGCCAGCCTTCACGCTGGGGTCCAACGCGCAAGGTCGGCAGGCACAATCCGCTCAGCGCATACAGCAACAACGCAGCGCCCAACCCTCGCACCACCCAATGGCCACCGCTCATGCCGATCCACAGCGTGCCTGCCCCAGTGCCGATGAAGATCGCCAGCAACATCGGCCACAGTCGTTTGACCAACCCGGACAAATGCCCGCCGAATGCCAGTTGCCAGATGTTGGTGAGCGTTGCTGGAATGATCAATAGCGCGGCTGCCTGCGACGGTGCCATAGCCAGACCCAGCAGTCCCATGGCAACCGTTGGCAGGCCGAGGCCGATCACGCCCTTGATCATGCCGGCCAGCACAAAGGTGCCGATCACCAACAGTGACAGGGCCAATCCGAGATTCTGGTAAAACGCCGAGAGTGTGTTCATGGGGCTATGGTGGGCCCAGGGGGGCTGATTGAAAATCTGCCATATACTGAGGCTGCCTCTTGCTTTGACAGAGGCTGATTGTTTCGCTGCGGCAACTGGCCTCTTCGCGAGCAGGCTCGCTCCCACAGGGGGTTATGTGCCGATCACATACCCTATGTGGGAGCGAGCCTGCTCGCGAAGGCGTCGGTCCAGACAACCGAAAATCCGGGACAAACAATGCACTTCGACCTGACCGACCTGCGCCTGTACCTGAACATCCTCGACACCGGCAACATCACCGCCGGCGCCGCACGCAGTCATCTGTCACTCGCGGCGGCCAGCGCACGAATTCGCGCCATGGAGGCATCACTGGGCGTCGAGTTTCTTCAGCGCAACCGTCGCGGGGTCAGCCCGACACCGGCCGGCGATGCCCTGGCCCGGCACGCCCGGGTTCTGCTGCAACAGGCCGAACGCCTGCAACAGGAACTGGCTGAATATGCCAAGGGCGTCAAAGGCCAGGTGCGGCTGCTGTGCAATACCACGGCGATCACCGAGTACCTGCCGGAGTTGCTCGCGGACTTCCTGCACAGCCACCCCAACCTCGACATCGACCTGCAGGAACTGCCCAGCACCCGCATCACCCACGCCTTGCGCCAGGGCGCGGCGGACTTGGGCATCGTTTCCGACGCGGTGGACACCGATGACTTGCAGACCCGAGCGTTCCGCGATGATCCGCTGGTGCTGATCATGCCCCGCGAACATCCCCTGGCACAGGCAACCTTGGTGAGCTTCACCGACACGCTGCATCACGACTACGTCGGCCTGAATGCCAACAGCGCGCTGGCGGTGTATCTCGAAGAACAGGCGCTGCACGCCGGCCTGCGCATGCAGATCCGCATCCGTGCCGATGGCTTCGATGGCGTAATGCGCATGGTCGCCCGTGGCGCAGGCCTGGCGATTGTGCCGCTGGCTGCGGTCGAGCGCGGGTCAGGCGGACTGTCCTTCAAGAGCCTCGCCCTGCAGGAAGCCTGGGGCCAACGCAAATTGCTGCTCTGTGCACGGGACTTCGCCGCCTTGCCCGGCTATGCCAAGGCCCTGCTGCACGCCTTGACTCTCCCCTGAGGGGCAGACTTTATCCTTGAGGTTTGATCTTCGAGGACAGCGATGATGGGCAAACGAATACTGGTGATACTCGGGCATCCGTCCAGCAACAGCTTCTGCGCCGCCCTTGCCGAGCGTTACGCACAGACGGCCGTGCGCGCCGGGCATGAGGTGCGTCAGTTGTTTCTTGGCACCCTGGATTTTGACCCGGTGCTGCGCGAAGGCTATCAGCAGGTCCAGCCGCTGGAGTCCGACTTGCGTAACGCCCAGGCCGACATCCTGTGGGCCGAACAGCTGACGCTGGTTTATCCGATCTGGTGGGGCGGCGTACCGGCCTTGCTCAAGGGCTTTTTCGACCGGGTGTTCTTGCCGGGTTTTGCCTTCAAGTATCGCCAGGGCAAAGCCTTCCCCGACAAACTCCTGCACGGCCGAACCGCCCACCTGCTGGTGACCATGGACACACCGCCCTGGTACTACCGCTGGATCTACCACATGCCCGGTTTGCATCAGGTCCGTAAAACCACACTGGAGTTCTGTGGCATCAAGCCAACCCGCACCCTCACCTTCGGGCCCATTCTCGGCGCCAGCGCAAAACGGCATGCGTCCTGGTTACGCCAGGCCGAAGCTATCGCCAGCGCTTGAGTCGGTCGATAATGCGCCGAGCTTTATCCTCGGAGAAAAGGACCTTCCCATGTACATCGGCCAAGCCGCGCAACGTTCCGGAACCACTGTCAAAAGCATCCGTCACTACGAATCGATTGGCCTGCTGCCTGCCGCTCGACGTCAGGGCAAGTACCGCATCTATGACCAGCACAGTGTCGATCTGCTGATGTTCATCAAATGTGCCCAGCAGCTGGGTTTCAGGCTCAAGGAATTGCAGTCAGCCTTCGCCGGACATCAGGACCCGCAGTTGCCATGGGAACGGGCCCATCAGGTCATCGCCGGCAAAAAACGGGAAATCGCCGAACGGATAGCGGCGCTGTCGCAACAGCACGCGCAATTGGTCGAGTTCGAAAACAGTCTCGAACAATCCAGGCTCGACTGCCCGTTGACCCGTCACTGAGGGCTGTGCGTTTCTGGACAGCTCAGTGTCGAGCACAGACAACTGACCCACGGACAGGCGCTATAGGGTGCGACTTCAGTTCTTGAGCCCACTGCCCGGAGTCATCATGACCGCACCGATTACCGTTCTTCGCGACACCCACCCGCTGCCCGTGCTCGACGCCTGCAAATGGGAAAAGCTCGAAGGCGACCCGCACACCGTCAACCTCAACGCCTACACCAGTGAAGACGGCAGCAAGATCATGGGCACCTGGATCTGCACGCCGGGCAAGTGGTATGTGGAATATGTGAAGTGGGAGTACTGCCATTTCCAGGAAGGCTACTGCATCATCACCCCCGAAGGCATGGCGCCGATCCACCTGCGCGCTGGGGACATTTTTGTCATCGAGCCCGGGATGAAAGGCACCTGGGAAGTGGTGGAAACCGTGCGCAAGTATTTCGTGTTTGCCTGATGCAAAAAAACCGGGGGATCACCCGACGTGATCTCCCGGTCAAAAGTCTTTAGGTAAGCGCCGTACCCTGTGGGAGCGAGCTTGCTCGCGATAGCGGTGGGTCAGTCACCATCAATGTCGACTGTAACGACCTCATCGCGAGCAAGCTCGCTCCCACAGTTTTTGCTATTGCGGCTTGCGATAGCTATTGATGATCGCCGAGAAGTCGTTGCCACCTTCCCCACGCAAACTCATCGCCTGATACAACTGCTGGGCCACCGCGCCAAGCACCACCGGCTGGTGCGCCTGACGCGCCGCTTCAGTGGCCAGCCCCAGATCCTTGAGCATCAGTTCGGCCCCGAAGCCACCGGTGTAGCCGCGCGACGCCGGTGCTGTTTCGACGATGCCCGGCCACGGGTTGTACATCTCCGAACTCCAGCAACGCCCCGTGGAACTGTTGATAATGCCCGCCAGCACCTTGGTGTCGATGCCCAGCGCATCACCCAGGGCCATGGCTTCGCTGACGCCGACCATGGAAATCCCCAGCAGCAGGTTGTTGCAGATTTTAGCGATTTGCCCGGTGCCGACCTCACCACAATGGACGATGTTGCGGCCCATCTGCGCCAGTACCGGCTGCAGTGTGGCGAACAGTTCAGGCGTGGCGCCGACCATGAAGGTCAGTGTCCCGGCGGCTGCACCACCGGTACCGCCAGAGACCGGCGCATCGGCCATGGTCACGCCCTGTTTGGCAGCGGCGGCGGCCACGTCCCGTGCGGTCTGCGGATCGATGGTGCTGCAATCGACGGCCGGTACGCCTTGCCCGATACCGGCGAGCACGCCGTCTTCACCCAGCCACACACTGCGCACATGCACCGCGGCAGGCAGCATGGTGATCACCAGTTCGGCGCCCTCCGCCGCTTCACGGGCCGATGCACTGATACTGCCGCCCAGCTGTTCCAGCTCCGCCAGCACAGCCTTGTTCAGGTCCACCAGGCGCAGCGCATGGCCGGCCTTGATCAGGTTGCGCGCCATCGGCGCGCCCATGTTGCCCAGACCGATAAAAGCGATTTTCATGTCCGGCTCCTTATCGCAGGTTGATGGTGGTGTTCACACCGTCGTTGACGCTGTTGTCATCGAACCAGCGGCTGGTGACGGTCTTGGTCTGAGTGTAGAACTGCACCACTTGCTTGCCGTAAGGACCGAGGTCGCCAAGCTTGGAGCCGCGCGAACCGGTGAAGCTGAAGAATGGGACCGGCACCGGGATCGGGATGTTGATGCCGACCTGGCCGACGTCGATTTCATTCTGGAACTTGCGCGCCGCTGCACCGCTCTGGGTGAACAGGCCCGTGCCGTTGCCGAACGGGTTGGCGTTGACCAGGGCGATGGCCTCGTCGAGGGTGGCGACTTCCAGTACCACCAGTACCGGGCCGAAGATTTCCTGGGTGTAGATCTGCATGTCGGTGGTCACGCCGGAGAACAGTGTCGGGCCGACAAAGTTGCCCTTCTCGTAACCGGGAACCGAGATCTCGCGACCGTCCAGCTCCAGTTTGGCGCCTTCCTTGATGCCGCTTTCGATCAGGTCGAGAATCCGCGCCTTGGCCTTTTTCGAAATCACCGGACCGACATCGGTGCCCGGCTCGCTGCCGGCATTGACCTTGAGTTTTTGCGCCAGCGCCTTGAGGTCCGGCAGCCATTGCTTGGCCGCACCCACCAGCACCACCACCGAAGTGGCCATGCAGCGTTGACCGGCAGCACCGAAGCCGGCACCCACCAGCGCATTCAGCGCTTGTTCGCGATTGGCGTCCGGCAGCACCACGGCGTGGTTCTTGGCGCCCATCATCGATTGCACGCGCTTGCCGTGTTTACCGGCCAGGTCATAGACATGAGTACCGACGGCGGTTGAACCGACGAAGGAAACCGCCTTGATGTCCTTGTGGGTGCAGAGCCCGTCCACCACGTCCTTGCCACCATGCACGACGTTGAGCACGCCGGCCGGAATGCCCGCCTCGATCGCCAGCTCCACCAGGAGCATGGTCGACATCGGGTCCTGTTCCGACGGCTTGAGCACGAAGGTGTTACCGCAGGCGATGGCCATCGGGAACATCCACAGCGGAATCATCGCCGGGAAGTTGAACGGGGTAATGCCCGCGCACACGCCGATCGGCTGGCGCAGGGTGTAGGTGTCGACGCCACCGGCGACGTTTTCAGCGAATTCGCCCATTTGCAGGCTGCCGATGGAGCAGGCGTGCTCGACCACTTCCAGGCCACGGAAAATATCGCCTTCGGCGTCGGCAATGGTCTTGCCCTGCTCGGCGCTCAGGACCGCGGCGATGCGCTTGGAGTGCTCGCGAATCAGCGCCTGGAGCTTGAGCATGATGCGCATCCGCGCGCCGATGGGCGTCAGCTTCCAGGTCTGGAAAGCACGATGAGCGGCGCTGATGGCGGCGTCGACTTCTTCGGCGGTGGCAAACGGCACTTTGGCCAGCACTTGCTGGGTCGCCGGGTTGATGATGTCGTGCCATTCGGTGGACTTGGACTCGACCCACTCGCCGTCGATCAACAGTTTGACCTTTTGCACGGTGGTTTCGTTAGGCGTGAGCGATACGTTCATGTGGGTCTCCGGATCCTTGTTGTTATCTTGGGAGCCAAGGCGAGAGAGTCGCCTTGAGATGAGCTGTGTGTCGCGAATTGGTTCTCGGACTGTTTTTGGAGTATAGATGTGCAAACTTCTGATAAGAACGCACATAAAAACCGGTCCAACATGCAAAAAAACATCACCTCCCTCGGCTCGTTGAACTGGGATGACCTCAAGTTTTTCCTCGAGGTCGCCCGCACCCGCAAGGCCAGCACTGCGGCCAAGCGCCTGGCGGTGGACTACACCACGGTGTCGCGGCGCATCAGTTCGCTGGAAACGGCGCTGGGCACTTTGCTGTTCGAGAAGTCCCGGACCAACGGCTTTGTCCTGACCGCCGAAGGCCAGCGGTTGATGGGGTATGCCGAGTCGATCGAAAGCACCTTGCACATGGCGTGCGAGCAGGTTTCCGGGTCCGGCGTGGCACTGTCCGGTCATGTGCGCATGGGCTGCACCGAAGGCTTCGGCAGCTTTTTCATCACGCCGCAGCTGAGCCACTTCGTCGACACCTACCCGGCGATCTCGGTGGACATCCTGCCGCTGCCGCACTTCATCAGCCTGTCCAAGCGCGAGGCCGACATCGTCATCGCCCTGGAGCGTCCGGAGCATGGCCCGTACGTCTGCTGCAAATTGTGCGACTACCGGTTGCAGCTGTACGCGACCCAGGATTATCTCGACAACCACCCGGCCATCCGCCGCCCGGCAGACCTGGCGAAACATTCGTTTATCAGTTACGTCGACGACCTGGCGTTCAGCTCGGAGCTGTTGTACCTGGCCAATGTACTGCCCGGCGCCAGCGCCAACCTGCGCAGCACCAGCGTGATCGCGCAGTTCGTGGCGGCGCAGCAGGGGCGCTCACTGGCGATCCTGCCGTGCTTCCTCGCCACTCAGGACCCGCGCCTGCTGCCGGTGTTGCCGCAGGAAATCAACATCACCCGACAGTTCTGGATGTACTGCCGCGAGGACCTGCGCAAGCTCAAGCGGATCACCCTGTTGTGGGATTACATCCGCCAGGTCACTGAGCAGAATCACGGCCTGCTGATGGGAGAGAGCCGGGAGATGTTGTTTGCCGACTGAAAATTTGAAGGAATCAGGTAGCGGCACCTAATGAGGTCAGCAGGCCTTTTCCAACAGTTTGTAACAGCGCTCGTAACACCTCGACGTCGACATTCAGATACGCACAGGCATGGGACAACAGCCACGCGAGGGCTCCCATGATGGGGACGTCTGCCCCCCATCTGTCGGTCAAATGATGTTCAACGCCTTGAGAATCACCAGCGATTGCTCGGCAAACGCTTCGGCCTGTTCAGTCAGTTCGGCGATATTCTCTTCAGCCGTGGTCAACGGCCGATTGTCCTTGATGAGGACTTCGCCTTGTTCGGCGAGGACGCCCCACGCCAGCTGAGCCCATTCAGCCGGATGTTTTCTGCCTTGCTTGATGGATATCAGGAACAGCTGCTGGAAGCGGCTGACCGGCACGCCACCGCCCGTTACCGGACTGGCCAGGACCTGGATTTTGTTACTGAGCAGGGCGCGTTTGCATAGTTGCAGATTGAGGGTATTGCAGCGCGCCTGCACCAGTTTCTCGGCGACTTCGCTCTGGCACGGTACCGCAGCGCCCATCCCGATCAATACGGTGATGGCCTGCACCAGATCGTCATAAGGCATTGATGGCACGGCCCCGGCCAACTGGCGCAACGTTTTCGGTGTATAAGCATTGGCCGTCAGCGCTTCAAGTACGGGCCCATAGATTTCTGCCTGCAACGTAGCTTCGCCGGCAGGCCCCCTGACGGTGTCAGATAATGTTTCTGCCGCCCGCAGTAGGACAAAACGCGTGTTGAACATACCCTGGCGCTGTTCAGCGGCAGACAGTCGGTTGGCGCCGCGCACGTACAGATCTCGACGGAAATGCTGGTTGACGAAGTAGTCGCGCGCTTGTTCACGCATGACCGGGTGCTCGATTCCTTCCAGGAAGTCCATGCCTTCTGCGCTCAAGTTGAGCGGGTCCACCGAGTCCAGCGGGACGGCCGTCGTGGCGTAGTCGAGTTTGGCAGGGGCCAGGGCATCGACCACGTCGGTGAAATACATGCAGTTCCAGTCGCGGTTGAAGTATTCATGGGCGACGTACTGGCGATCCTGGCCTTTGATGCCCTGGAGCTTGTCGTCCAGGTTCGGTGCCGCGCTGGCGTAGTTGGGGTTGGCCGCCAGCAGCGTTTCGGAGAATTGCAGTGCGGCCTCGATACGCTGGTCCGGGCGAGCGGAGGTGTGCGTGGCGAAGCGGTCGTGCAGCCTGAACAGATGACGCAAGGGCGCCGCTGGCGACCAGCCGGGGAAGCAGTTGTAGCTGATGTACAGCAGGCCACCGGGCTTGAGGTGACGACGGGCGAACTCGACGATCAGTTTCTGGTTGTCGCGGCTGACCCAGGTCCAGATGCCATGCAGGCTGATGCTGTCGAATTGTGGCAAGTCGTCGCGGGCGAGCAGTTGCTCGAAGCTGTCGTCATACAGCCGCGCATCGCTGTTCCAGGCAGTCGCCAGTGCATTGGCATGGGCTGCCTGGCCCGGGTGGAAATCCGTGCCTATGTAGGACCCTGGGTTGGCGGCGGCATGGATATTGATCGAGACGCCCTGGCCAAATCCCAATTCGCAGTGATAACCGTCGGTCGTCTCAAGACTGGCAAAACCGCGCAACAACAAGCAATAGCGCTGGAAGACTGGATTGATTTCCCGGCTGTAGCTGTAGGTGTAGCCCTCGTCCGTAAAATACCCTTCGTTCCAGGCGTCGCTCATGCTTTTATCCCTTTATTTCGAGAGTGAAAAGTTGCTCTTATAAGGGGTAGCTCTTGCGCACTACAAGCAATAAAAAGCGGGTGAGCAATCTTTTCGTGTCCACTCCAGGCTGTAGCCGTTGCGGCTACAGATGGCACAGCCTGAGCGTGAACGCCAGGGACGCCCTTGGCTTGCATGAGGGAGGCTAGCGAGTCCGCATATCCAGCTCACCAAGAGCCGCTCGCCGATCAGTCGGAGCTGACGACGATGGCGACCCGGCGATTCTCCGTACGGCCACTGGAAGTGGTGTTGGTGGCCACCGGTACGCTGCTGCCCAGGCCGCGCAACTGGATATTTTCCGGCTTCATGCCGACCGTGTTGAGCACCTTGGCAACGCTTTTCGCCCGGCGCACGGACAGTTGCTCGTTGTAAGCCTCTTTGCCCGATGCGTCGGTGTGACCATCGACCCGCACTCGCTCGATACCCACTCCGAGCAGCGCCTTGCCGATGCGCTCGACGATCTCGGTGCTCTGTTTGTTCAGGCTGTCATCGTCGCTGCCGAATAACACCTTGCCGGACAAACCAAAGGCCCAGCCATCGTCGGTCAGCTCGAAACCCTGCTGTTTCAGCACGGCGATCTGCGCCGGGCTCAGGCCTTTTGGCGGGGCAGTCTGGCAACCGGTCAGGCTCAGCAAGGCCACGAGCAAAGTCATGGTGAAAAAACGCAGGGAACGCGGGTTGAAAGTGAACACGGAAATCAGCTCCTGTTTTGAACATCGGCGGCAGGGTGCTCCGACCCTGCCGTGTACTGTGCGCCTCGGGACAGGCGCTTGGCCTGGTACATCGCACTATCGGCGGCGTTGAGCAGGGCACCCGGCGTTGCGCCATGATCCGGGTACACCGCGACGCCGATACTGAGTGAGGTCAATACCTGGGTACTGCCCGGCAATGGAATCGGCATGTCCATGCTGGCCAGGATCTTGTCGGCAATCCGTTCGGCGTCTGCGGTCTTGTGCAGCGGCGTCAGCAGCACGGCAAACTCATCACCACCCAAGCGCGCCACCAGGTCCCCTTCCCGCAGTTGCGCACGAACCCGGTTGGCCACGGCCACCAACACCGCATCCCCCGCCGCATGGCCGAAACTGTCGTTGATCTCCTTGAAGCGATCGCTGTCGAGAAACAACACCGCCACTCGCTCGCCGAGCTTGTTGGCGTTGCGCAGCGCGCGCATCAGGCGACCTTCGAAAAATGCCCGGTTGGGCAATCCGGTGAGGCTGTCGTGACTGGCCTGGTGCGCCAGGGATTCGTTTTCGCTTTGCAGGTGCGATTGCCAGGCTTCGAGCTCATCGAGCAGGGCATTGAAGTCGTTGCCGAAATCATCGAGCTCGGCAATGTCGGCGGGCGGCACGCGCTTGTCGAAGGCCCGTTCACTGCGCGCGGCGTGGGCGACGGTGGCCAGGTTGCGCAGGGGCTTGATGATCCCGCGAAGTTGTCGGCGCGCCAGAAAGAGCGCAACCCAGGCACTCACGGCCGTGCACAAGAGGATGCCCACCAGGCCGCTGAGCAAAAAGCGCATCAGGTTGCCGCCGTGCCCGGTGAGCCTGATGCTGCCGACTTCCCGCCCTTGATGGAGGATCGGCATGCTCATCGGTTCTTCGAGAAACGCTTTGGCGATGTGCCGTTCGAGATCGGATACCCAGTCGGTTTCCGGTCGTTGCCAACGGGCCAGCAACTGCCCCCGCTGGTCGAACACCTGGGCGTCGGCCACTTCTTCGGTGGACACAATCAACGCCAGCGCTTCGGTGGCAGCAGGCTTGTCGTTGAACACCACCGCGGCTTCCACGGTGTAGGTGATCGAGCGTGCGATCAGGTGCAGGTTGTGATCCGCGTACACACGCAAAGCCAGCACGCCGAGCAACGTCAGCGAAACACTGGCCATTGCGACACCCACCAGCGCGACGAGCAAGTTGCCGCGACCGATGACCGAATGCAAAGTCGGGCGACTGCCCGGAGTCAGTAGCTTCATGGCGCCGCCGGCTTGCGACGCGAGAGTTGCAGCACGCTCGGATGGATGCGTACACCGCTGCGAGCGACGGAGTCGAGATTGACCTCGAACGACACCTGCTCGTCGCTGACCCGTAAGCAAAACAGGCTGCCGACCGTGCACTGCTCGTCACTCTCGCTAATGCTCAGCACCGGATGCCCAATCAACGCGGCAAACAATCGGCTGCGTTCTTCGCCAGTGAGCTTGCCGATGTAAACCGCATCGCAGTCACTGACAATCGCGGGGTTGTCGGCCAACAAGCGTTGCACCGTGACAGGTCGACCGGTCGCCTGGGTCGTGCCTTTGACCAGGTCGTCGGTGTATTCGGTAGGGCCGACCAGGCACAGGCGCAGCAACAAAGGCTCAACGGGCCAGCGGGCATAGCTGAGGATGCCGAGGACCACCTGGGTAACCGCTTTGGCGCGCTGGTCCGCCATGCCCACCGGGGGCTGCGATTGAGCGAAAGCGACGCTGGCCAGCAGACAAAGAAGGATGGCAAGCAGCGCTTTCTTACAGCCAACGACGCGCTCTGTCGTCCTGACAGCCACCTTCATGCAGGGATACTCTTGGACCGAAGCGAAATGATGCCGCAACGATAGCACAGCGAGGAAATGCCAGCGAGGCCACGTACTACGCTGCTTCGGACAATTTCCTACAATCGCCCACCGACCTTTCAGTCTGTCGGCTCACTGCCGTCCTTCAGCTCCAGCATCAGCCCGCTCAAGCGCTTGACCCGGCGTTTCACCGCCTCTTCAAACACGCCTGGGCGCGATTCGATCAGGGTGAACCAGTCCTTGGCCCGGGTAATCCCGGTGTAGATCAATTCCTTGGTGAGGACCGGATTCAAGGCGTCGGGAAGAATCAACGCGGTGTGCGCGAACTCCGAGCCCTGGGATTTATGCACGGTCATGGCGTACACGGTTTCGACATCATTCAAGCGGCTTGGCAGGACAAATCGCACGCCGCCCTGGCCGTCATTGCGTGGGAACGCCACACGCAAAACCTGTTTTCCGTGGCCCTCCTGCTCCGGGAGCTTGAGGGCGATGCCAATATCGCCGTTCATCAAACCCAGCCCGTAATCGTTGCGGGTCATCAGCACGGGGCGACCTTCGTACCACTGCTGGTCGCTATCGATCAGGCGTGCCCTGAGCAACGCCTCGGTCACTCGCTGGTTCAGGCCCTCCACACCCCACGGCCCCTTGCGCACGGCACATAACAGCTGGAACCCGTCGAAGGCTTGCAACACCTCCCGGGCCCAGTCGGTCCAGCGTGAATCTTCAAGCGGGCTGTCGAGTGGCGGCCGCTGTTTGCGCAGTAAGGTCAGGTAATGCCGATAACCCTGCGGGCCCTCACCGTGACCTTCGAGCAGCAAACGCTCCAGGGTCCGGTCCTGCTCCCCTTTGAGGGACAAGCCATACACATCGTCATGGCTTCGCGCAGACAACAACTTGCGGGCTTCTTCCGGTTGCTGCTGGTTGACCCAACGAGCGAGCTGGCCAATACCGCTGCCTTCACCGAATCGCCGGGAATGGCGCAACATCACCACCTGTTGGGCCAGTGGATGAGCACCCTGGGTATCCTCCTGCAAGCCACTGGCCTGAAGGCTTTCGCCACTGACGGCTTCCAGCCACTGGCGAGTCTGCGGGCTGTACCAGCCAGCCTCCGCGTCGCGACACAAATCCCCCAGTACCGCACCGGCTTCTACCGAAGCCAACTGGTCCTTGTCCCCCAACAGCACGAGGCGCGCATGGGCCGGCAAGGCGTCGAGCAGATTGGCCATCATTTCCAGGTCAATCATCGAGGCCTCGTCCACCACCAGCACATCCAGCGGCAGGCGATTGCCCGCGTGGTGCCGGAAATGACGTGTCCCGGGCCGGCTGCCCAGCAGACGGTGAACGGTGGTGACATCCGACGGGATCTTCTCGCGTATGGCTTCGCTGACCTTCAAGGTCCGGACTTGCTGGCTGATGGACTCTGTCAGACGCGCCGCGGCCTTGCCGGTCGGTGCGGCGAGGCGAATGCGCAAAGGCATGCCGGCCTCGACCGCCGGCGCCTGGAGCAACGCCAGCAAGCGCACGACGGTGGTGGTCTTGCCGGTTCCCGGCCCCCCCGTCACGATGCTGAAGGCGCTGCGCGTCGCCAGGGCGCAGGCCAGCTTCTGCCAGTCGATCACTTCACCCGGCCGGGCAGGCCCAAACAAACCGGTGAGGCGCTGGAGCAGGTCGCTCGGTGTGGATTCATGTTCCGTCAGGCGCTCGCGCAACGAAAGGTCGATCCGCCGCTCATAGGCCCAATAGCGGCGCAGGTACAAGCGTTTGCCCGATAACACCAAGGGTCGGTCACGCACGTTGTCACGGCTGTCAGCGGCCAGGGCGACCAGGTTGCTGGCGGCCAGCACCTTGCACCAATGAGCACCGTCCAGCGATCCGAGCAATTGCGACGGCAACAGCATGGCGCCGCCTTGAACGTCACCTTCGGGCGGTAATGACAGGGCGAAGTCCGGTTCTTTCAGCGTCTCGAACAGGTCGAGGCAGACATGCCCGTGGCCCAACTGGTGGCTGGTCAACGCGGCTGCCAGCAAGACCAACGGATCATCCTCCGGCGCCAGCTCATGCAGAAACGCCACAAAGGCTTTGTCCAGCGCGCGCAGCCAGCCACGTTCGACCCAGCGCGTGAGCAGCAATAGCAAGTCGTCGGCACGACTCAGCGGCGCGAGTTCGACCAGGCTTTCGGCTGCCAGCGATGTCGGCAGCAAATCGGCGAATGAGCGATTCATAACAGTACTCCCTGTTCCCAGGCGGGCTCGGCCTTGGGCTCTGGCTTGCCCTGGAACAGCCTGTCCAGACGCTCGATCAGTTCTCTTGGCGGACGGGTGAAAAACACACCTTGGCTGGCTGCACGTGTACCCCGCAGGAACAGGTACAACGCACCGCCGACATGCCGGTCGTAGTCGTAATCGGCGAGCCGCGCCTTGAGCTGGCGATGCAGGGCCAACAGGTACAACACGTATTGCAGGTCATAGCGGTTGTCGAGAATCGACTGCTCCATGGCCGGCACGGTGTAGGCCGCATCATCGGCGCCAAGCCAGTTGGATTTGTAGTCGGCAACGTAATAGCGGCCGTCGTGTTCGAACGTCAGGTCGATGAAGCCCTTGAACATGCCGTTGAGCAGCACCGGTTCGGCGGCCACCCGGGCCACCCCGTCATGGGTGTACTGGCACACCAGCGCATCGAGCTTGAGCACATCGACCTTGTGGCTCGCGAACCAGAACTCCATCTCGACCTGGTATTGCGTCAATTGCGCGAATATCACTGGCCCCTGATCGGCACCCAGTTGCAACGGCGACTTGAGCAGATGCTGCAGCCAGTCACTCAGCGTGGTGATCCAGCCCTCCCAGCCTCGGCGATTGCAGCGACGGGCAATGGCGTCGATCACTTCCTGGGGGGCTGCGGCAAACCCTTCGCCCCCCGCCCATTCGAGCAGACCATGGAGGAAGGTGCCGGGGTTCGGGCCGCGCGGGAAGCGATGGATGTCGCCGCCACTGGCCACCACTTCCCTGGGAGCCTGCGGGTCGAGACGTTCGTCATCGAACAGTTTTTGCGCCTGCGGACTCTCCGGCGCCTCGTCCGTGCCGACACTCAGGGTGTCGCCAATGCGCAATGCGCTGTAAGAGGCGATCCACCAGTTTTCACTGGCCTTGCGTTTGGGGATCAGCGGAGCCAGCAGCGCCGCGTCGTTTTGCGGTGGCTGGTAATGCTCTGTTGTCGCATCAGGCATCTGGGCATACGCCAGCGCCGGGCAGTCCTGTTGCAGGTCGCGCAACCACTGCTGCAACGCCGGGGAGTCGGCCAATGGCGCACCGCCCCCCAACAGATAACCCAACGCAGACAGATGCAGCACCGAACCATTGTTGTTGCCGCGCTTGAGGTCAGCCACCCCCAGCCAGCAGGCGTGTTGCGCTCGGGTCAGGGCGACATAGAGCAAACGCAGATCCTCGGCCAGACGCTCATCGTCGGCCAGGGCAATCAATTCTGCCGTCGGCCTCAACGTGACTTGGGCATTGCCTGATTCATCGTGGTAGTGCAACGGCAGGCGGCTGCCGTCCACCGGCTTCGCCGAGCAAATGAACGGCAGGAACACCAGGGGGTATTCAAGGCCTTTGGACTTGTGGATGGTCACGACCTTGACCAGTTGCTCATCACTTTCCAGACGCAGGATCTGCTCCTCGCCCGCCTGCCCGGACAACGCCAGATGCTCGGACAGATGCCGGATCAGCGCTTGTTCGCCATCGAGTTCGGCGGCGGCCTGTTGCAGTAATTCGGACAGGTGCAGGAGGTTCGTCAAGACCCGCTCGCCGTCACTGCGGGCGATCAACGCCTGGGGCAGGCGGAAGTCGTGCAGCAAACGGCGCAGCATCGGCAGCACGCCCTGCTTGCGCCAGACTTCGCGATAGCCACGGAACTGCATGACCCGGGACTCCCAGGCCAGCTCGTCCTGATTCAGCCGCTCCAGCTCGGTCAACGAAAGGTTCAAGGTGATGCTGGCCAACGCGGCCCGTAGCGGGCGTTCGACATCCGGCTCGGCGCAGGCCTTGAGCCAGGTCAGCACGTCATGCGCCTCCTGGGCGGCGAACACCGAGTCCTTGTCCGAAAGGTAGACACTGCGCACGCCCCGCGCAGCCAATTCGCCACGCACCGCCTGCGCTTCCTTGCCATCGCGTACCAGGATGGCGATGTCCGCCGGCAGCAGGCCCCTGAACGCTTTGCCGTCCTGGGTGAATCCTGCTTGCCCCTGCTGCCCGCCATTGAGCAATGCCGTGATTTCACTGGCGCAGGCCGCCGCCAGTTGCTGCCGGTACACCGCACCGGACAACGGTTGTTCGGCCGGCAAGTGCCAGATGTTCAAGGCCGGGACTGCCTGATCATTGATATGCAGGACTTCTTTGCGGCCCTGGGAGGCCACCGGCATGAACGGAACCGGGTTATTGCCATTCGGCTCCCGAAAGAGGAATGCGCCCCGTCCCGACTTCCGGGCTTCGGCACGCTCGAACACATGGTTCACCGCGTTGACCATGCCATGGCTTGAGCGGAAGTTGGTGCCCAGGGTGTGCAGGCGGCCGGTGGTGGCCTGACGGGCGCGCAGGTAGGTATGGATGTCGGCCCCGCGAAAAGCGTAGATCGCCTGTTTCGGGTCGCCGATCAGGAACAGGCCGCACTCGGGGCTGTTCTCTTCAATCCGGTAGATGCTCTCGAAGATCCGGTACTGCACCGGGTCGGTGTCCTGGAACTCATCGATCAGGGCGACCGGAAACTGTTCACGAATCAGGGTGGCCAGGCGCTCGCCGCCATCGGACTGCAAGGCCGCATCAAGGCGCAGCAGCATGTCGTCGAAACCCATTTCCGCACGACGGCGTTTCTCTTCCTCGAAACGTGTCCCGACCCAGCGGGCGGCATGTTGCAGCACAGCGGCATCGGGCGTTGGCAACCCGTCGAGACAGGCCTTGAGGCCGGCCATCGCATCGAGCCCCGGATGTCGAGGCGCTTCGCCCTTCCAGGCTTCGGCCATGCCATCAGGGGTCAGTCGCGTGAAACCGGTGCCGATATCCAGTTGCTCAAGGGATTCGTCTTCGGCCCAGGCTTTGATTTTTTCGAACCAGGGCTCGAAATAGCGTGCCTGCATCTTGCGACCGTCGACGCTCTTGCTCGCGACACCCTGGTGACAGATCGCAAGCAACTCGTCCGCCCACTGCGGCCATGGCTTCTTGAGCTCGACCAGGGCAGCCCGTCGCTCTTGCAGGCATTGCGAAATTATCTCGGCGGGCTCTTTCCCTTGAAGCGTATCGCGCTCACTGGCGAACAGCGCACGAATCCGCGGCAGCAACGCCGCCGGACCACCCCAATTGCTGCGCACCCAATTCAGCGCATCACCTTGCATCGGGTAGCAGAACAGCCGCCAGTAATCGCGCAGGACTTCCCCCAGCAAGTCGCTGTGATCGGTTTCCAGGGTCTGGGTAAACAGGCTGCCGCTGTCGAAGGCATGCTCGCGCAACATGCGCTGGCACCAACTGTGGATAGTCGACACTGCCGCCTCGTCCATCCACTGGGCGGCGATATCCAGGCGGTTTGCGCACCCGGGCCATTGCTCGGGCAAATACTGGTCACGCAGCTCGGCAATCAGGCTGTCGGGGGCAGGCGTTTCATCGCGAAAAAAGCGTGCGGCCTCGGCGAGTCGCGTGCGAATGCGTTCGCGCAACTCTTTAGTGGCGGCGTCGGTGAAGGTCACGACGAGGATTTGCGGCGGCAAGAGCTCACGTCCGAAGCCGCTGCGCTCTCCACCACCATGCTCGCCGCCATTGCCCAGCACCAGGCGCAGGTACAACGCGGAAATGGTGAAAGTCTTGCCAGTCCCCGCGCTGGCTTCGATCAGTTGACTGCCACGCAGCGGGAAGGCCAGGGCCAGCGGTGTCTTCGTACTCATCAACGCGACTCCTCGCTGGACAGTGAACGCCAGGGTGCTTCAAGCAGCGGGCGATAGAGCGCATCACACCAGTCGGGGAAGGTTTCATCGGCGCTCAGGGCATCGTAGTCGGCGAATTGGCGTGCGAGTGCCGGACTTTCGCGTCGCTCTCCGTCCGTCGTCTGCCCGTCGCCTTCATAGGCCTTGCGCGCAGCGGCTGCGGCTTTGACCGGGTCGGTTTGCCCCAGCCACGCGAAGGCGGTCTTGACCGCGATCGGCAGAGGCTGGCGCATACCCGACTGCCAGGCCATCAGCAGATCGCCGAGAATTTTCCGTGCCGTGGACTCGTCCATCGGTGCGAGCAACAGGCTGTCGTCGCTGGCCACCAGTGCGGTGGTCAACGCCATGCCACTGGCACAGGCCACCAGATGCGTGAGCCACGGGCGCGTCAGTCGATGCCATTTGCGCGATTTGATCGAGCCGATGCTGTTGGGGATCGTCGTGACAGACAGCAAACCACCATCAGCGCGCTGATGCAGGCCGCTGAGCCAGCCCTCGATGTGCAGGCCTTGCAGTTCAAGATTGACGGGCAACGCACTGCTGAGCGGTTTCGGCCACAAAGCCAGGAGCTGTTGGTGGCGTTGCAGCAAGTCGGGCAATGGTTCGATCAATTCACGTTGCAGGCACTCACCGAAACCGGCCATGGGCAGCAGCCCGCTGTTTTGCAGGCGTTTGGCCTGATCCTCCAGTGCCTGTCCGGTATGTTCCGGATCTGCCAGTGCCGCTTCGAGCAAACGGTCGCTGAGGCTGTAACGCTGCAACGCATCCAGGACAAAAGGCTCTTCATCGGCCAACGGCACTTCAGCCGCCTCGAAGAAGACTTTCAGTCGCTGGCTGAAAAAGTGCCGTACCGGATTGCGCAGGAAATCCTGCAGTTGACCGAGGCTGAGGGGTTCGTCCTGAACGTGAGGCCCGAGCACCTCGGCGCTCGCCTGTTGCTCTGCCGCTTGATGAAGGACCTGCCATTCGGTGGCGTAGCTGAACGACTCATCCCCTTCGTGAAAGTAGCGGGCGCTGAAAGGCTGCAAGGGGTGTTCCCGGGTCATGGCTTCAAGCAGGTCCTCGCCACTCTGTGCCAGTCGCCAACCGCTGGCCAAGTGGTCACGCAACTGACCAATCAATACCGACGCCGGCCTCTCGCTGTTGTCGCGGATGCTGCGGCCCACCCAACTGATGTAGAGCTGATCCCGTGCCGACAGCAAGGCTTCCAGAAGCAGGTAACGGTCATCTTCACGTCGGGAGCGATCACCCGGCCGGTAATCACTGCCCATCAGATCGAAATCCAGCGGTGGTTGCGCACGCGGATAATCGCCGTCATTCATGCCCAGCAGGCAGACCAGCTTGAACGGGATAGCGCGCATGGGCATCAAGGTGCAGAAGTTGACCGCACCGGCCAG
The DNA here is from genome assembly GCF_058986625.1 of Pseudomonas sp. GW821-FHT07G06. Classification (NCBI taxonomy): domain Bacteria; kingdom Pseudomonadati; phylum Pseudomonadota; class Gammaproteobacteria; order Pseudomonadales; family Pseudomonadaceae; genus Pseudomonas; species Pseudomonas sp. GW821-FHT07G06. The sequence goes on along the minus strand of NZ_JBYSVW010000004.1, from coordinate 2,716 downwards.
AAAGCGTTGGGACAAACGGCCCTGATCCAGACCTGCAAGCCAGGCTTCACGAACGACCGTCAGCGGCAACTCGTCCTGCAAACCGACGGACTCGCAGGTCTCGAGCCAGGTCTCGCGCAGCTCTTCGAGCTGGGCCAGCAAGTAGTCATCGTGTTCGTTACTGGCGAGGAAGAACAACTGCACCAACGCCTGCAAGCGCAAGCCCCATTGGCGCGGTGGTGCAGGCTGAGAGAGTTCGTGGTGAGCCACTTCCAGCGCGTCCAGCAGCGCAACCAGCGGACCAATGAGCGCAGCGTCCAGACCACCGATCTCGTCGTAGGGTTCGATACCCTCATAGGCATCGGCGCTGCCAACGGCGTAACCGAGCAACATCCGTCGCAAGCCGAAACGCCAGCTGTTTTGCTCCAGCTCATTGGGCAGCCCGAGTCCGGCACGTTGCTCGGCATTCATGCCCCAGCGAATGCCGGCACCTTCGATCCAGCGGTGCAGGGTCGGCAGGTCACGCTCCTCGACACCAAAGCGCGCGCGCAGTGCCGGGACGTCGAGCAGATCGAGAATCTCACTGACGGGGAATCGGCTGTCAGGCAGCTTGAGCAGGTGCTCGACCGCAATCAACAGTGGATCGCGACCACGCTGGCCCTGGTCAGCCAGCGTAAACGGAATGAAGCGCGGGTCTTGACGGTCGAGTTGGCCAAACACGGCGCGAATGTGCGGGGCGTAGCTGTCGATATCCGGGACCATGACGATGATGTCCCGGGGGCGCAATGTCGGATCGGCACTGAAGCGCGCGAGCAGTTGATCGTGGAGAATCTCGACTTCTCGCTGGGCGCTGTGGGCAATGTGAAAACGGATCGATTCGTCCGCCTGCAGATCGATGGCCGGCCAGCGCTCGCGAGTCTCGTTGAGAGGACGCAACTCGAGGATGTCATCCTGCAACTGGTTGAGCACATTCAGCGGCTGACCGTCGCTGAACAGGTCGATGCGCCCGTCACGGAATGCCGAGCGATAGCTGTTGGGATCGTCGTAACTGTCGAGCAGGTTGATGTAGTCCCGCCCCTGTTTACCCCAGGCAGCCAGCAGCGGGTGAGCATGCTGGTGCAGGGTTTGCGGATCGATCACTACCGGCATGCCGCTCTTGCGGGCCTGGCGCTTGTATTGATGCCGTAGCAGGTCTTTATCGGCGACGATGTCCGCCCAATGGTGACGACACGGGTTATGTACGCATAGCAGGACCTGACTGAATCGTGCCAGCCCCGCCAGTGCTTCCAGGGCTTGGGCAGGCAGTGAAGAAATCCCGAAAACGATCACTCGCGAGGGCAATCCCTGGGGAGCTGTTTCGAGGTTGTTGATGCGCTCGACAAATCGCTGATGGACCCCGGCACGGCTTTGCGCCATGCCTTGCTCTCCCACATCCAGCAAGAGTGCACGCCATAACTCTGCCTGCCAGCAATTGGCCGGCGTCAGGGCTTTGGCCTCGCCCCTGGCGCTTCTTGTCTGATGTCGACCTTCTGCCCAGTCTTCAAGCCAGTCAGCCCGATAGACCTGGTACTGGTCGAACAGGTCCGCCAGACGCTCAGCCAATTGATAGCGTTTGCGCAGATCGGTGTCATGGGTCAGGAAGCGTTGCAGCGGCTCGAAGTGTGGCTGGTTGATCAACTGCGGCAGCAGGCGCATCAATCGCCAGGTCAGCGGAGCTTTATCGAGCAGGGACTTGGCCGGAATTTCATCGCGCCCAAGGACCATGCGATAGAGCTGCCACATGAAACTGCCGGGCAACTGCACGTCGATGGCGGCGGCGATGCCGCAGCCGCCCATGTCGTCTTCTTCGGCATCTTCCGCCAGGGCCAGCTTCAGCCATTGGGCAATGCCGTTGCTTTGCACCAACGCGATTTCATTCTCCAGGGGAGCCAGCGGGTAGCGCCGCATCCAGCTGACCACCAGGCTGCGCAACTCGTCCAGGCGATTGCCGTGAACCACCATAAAACCAGCACTGAGGGACGTGGCGTCCGGCATAAGGCTTCCTTGGAAAATGCAAATTCGAGGGAGGACTTTAGCATTTGTAGGAGCGAGCTCGCTCGCGAAGGTCGTCAACGATGACGCGGGTTGTCTGGGGTAACGCGGTGCCCTGAAGTTCTTCGTCGGAACGCCGCCCGGAGCAGGCTCGCTCCTACAGGGAACAGCGTTTGAGGTGTACGGAGGCGCAAAAACAAAACCCCTACCTGCATACGCAGATAGGGGTTTCGGAATTTAATCTTGACGATGACCTACTCTCACATGGGGAAACCCCACACTACCATCGGCGATGCGTCGTTTCACTTCTGAGTTCGGGATGGGATCAGGTGGTTCCAACGCTCTATGGTCGTCAAGAAATTCGGGTACCGAGTCGTGGCCGGTTGGCCGCGCTTCAGCAAATTGGGTATGTGACAGCTAGGTGTTTTGTGAGTCTCTCGAACTTTCGGTTCGTTTCGTCTTCACACACCGCAATCTGATGCTCCTCTTTGGAGTAGTCAAATTGCTTGGGTGTTATATGGTCAAGCCTCACGGGCAATTAGTATTGGTTAGCTCAACGCCTCACAGCGCTTACACACCCAACCTATCAACGTCGTAGTCTTCGACGGCCCTTCAGGGAACTCAAGGTTCCAGTGAGATCTCATCTTGAGGCAAGTTTCCCGCTTAGATGCTTTCAGCGGTTATCTTTTCCGAACATAGCTACCCG
>NZ_JBYSVW010000003.1:450739-533852 GCF_058986625.1 Pseudomonas sp. GW821-FHT07G06 | reverse complement strand
CGAGCAGGCTCGCTCCCACAAGGGGTACGCGATCTCCTGTGGGAGCGAGCCTGCTCGCGAAAGCGGCAGCCGGCACCCCACAGGACCCGAGCCTTAAACGTTCTGGCGTTCGCCTTTCGGATCGAAGAACACCGAAGAAACGATTTCCGCCTCGATCACGCTGCCGTCGGCCAGCGGTGCGAACACTCGCTCGCCCATCCGCTGCAACCCACCCTTGACCACACCCATGGCGAACGAATAGCCCAAGGAGTTGTGCAGGTAACTGGAAGTCACGTGACCCACCATGGTCATCGGGATGGCTTGCTTGGTGTTGAACACCAGTTGCGCACCTTCCGGCAGCCATTTGGTCGGATCGATCGGCTTCAGGCCAACCAGCTGTTTGCGCTGATCACGCACGCAGTCTTCACGGTTCATGCCTCGCCAGCCGATCCAAGAGAACGGTTTGGTGCGACCGACACACCAGCCCATGTTCAGGTCGTCCGGGGTCATCGAGCTGTCAGTGTCCTGACCGACGATGATGAAGCCCTTCTCGGCCCGCAGCACGTGCATGGTTTCGGTGCCGTACGGCGTCAGGTTGTACTTCTTGCCGGCGTCGACGATTTTTTCCAGCACGCCCATGGCGTAGTCGGCTTGCACGTTGACTTCGTACGACAGCTCACCGGTAAACGAAATCCGGAACACCCGCGCCGGCACACCGCCGACGAGGCCTTCTTTCCAGGTCATGAACGGGAAGGCTTCGCTGCTCAAGTCGATGTCGGTGACTTCGCTGAGCAGCTTGCGGCTGTTCGGCCCGGACAGGGTCATGGTTGCCCAGTGGTCGGTGACGGAGGTGAAGTACACCTTCATGTCCGGCCATTCGGTCTGGTGGTACAGCTCCAGCCACTGCAGCACACGAGCCGCGCCGCCGGTGGTGGTGGTCATGACGAAATGGTTGTCGGCCAGGCAGGCCGTCACACCGTCGTCGAACACCATGCCGTCTTCTTTGCACATCAGGCCGTAACGCGCCTTGCCCACGTCGAGCTTGGTCCAGGCGTTGGTGTAGACGCGGTTGAGGAACTCGCGGGCGTCCGGGCCCTGGATGTCGATCTTGCCCAGGGTCGAAGCATCGAGCAGGCCGACGCTGTCGCGCACGGCTTTGCATTCGCGCTTCACCGCGGCATGCAGGTCTTCACCGGATTTCGGGAAGTACCACGGACGTTTCCACTGGCCGACGTCCTCGAACTCGGCGCCGTTTTTCAGGTGCCATTGATGCAGCGCGGTGTAACGTACCGGTTCGAAGATGTGCCCACAGTGACGACCGGCCACGGCGCCGAAAGTCACCGGCGTGTAGTTCGGACGGAACATGGTGGTGCCCATCTGCGGGATGGTCACGTTCAGCGAACGGGCGGCGATGGCCAGACCATTGACGTTGCCGAGCTTGCCCTGATCGGTGCCGAAGCCCAGTGCGGTGTAGCGCTTGACGTGCTCGACCGACTCGAAGCCCTCGCGGGTCGCCAGTTCGATGGCGGCAGCGGTGACGTCGTTTTGCAGGTCGACGAATTGCTTCGGCGCCCGTGCGGTGTTCTTTTCATGGGGTACCTGGAACAGCGCCAGGGTCGGCTCTTCGAGACGGCTCAGGGCTTTTGGCAACACGCCTTCAATCGTCTGGAACCCGGCTTCGGCAGCGGCGCGGGCGCCACCTTCAAAACCGTCAGCCAGAGAATCGCCAAGGCCGAAGACACCGTTGATGCCACCGACGCATACGCGTTTCTGCGGCGCTTCACCCGGTACGAAACCGAGGATATCTTCGCGCCAGATCGGCTTGCCACCCAGGTGCGAAGCCAGGTGAACCACCGGGCTGTAACCACCGGAACTGGCCACTACGTCGCATTCAAGCCATTCGCCAGGACTGGTCACGGCGTGGGCCTTGACATCGATGGCTGCCACACGGGCAGCGGTCACGCGCTTGCTGCCACGGGCCTCGATCACGGCGCTGCCGGTGAGGATGCGGATACCTTTGGCACGCGCCTCTTCCACCAGCGCACCGCGTGGGTTACTGCGGGCGTCGGCGATGGCCACCACTTGCAGGCTGGCGTCGAGCCAGTCCAGGGCAACGCGGTAGGCGTGGTCGTTGTTGGTCGACAGCACCAGCTTCTTGCCCGGTGCCACACCGTAACGACGCACGTAGGTCGAGATGGCGCCAGCGAGCATGTTGCCCGGCACGTCGTTGTTGCCGTAGACCAGTGGACGCTCGTGAGCGCCGGTCGCCAGCACCACGCGCTTGGCACGAACCCGGTGAATGCGCTGACGCACCTGGCCAATCGGTGCGCGGTCGCCGAGGTGATCGGTCAGGCGCTCGTGAATGGTCAGGAAGTTGTGGTCGTGATAGCCATTGACGGTGGCGCGCGGCAACAGCAGCACGTCCGGGGTGTTCTTCAGTTCGTCGATGACGCTGGCGACCCACTCGGTCGCCGGCTTGCCATCGAGGCTTTCGCGGGAGTCGAGCAGGCTGCCGCCGAACTCTTCCTGTTCGTCAGCCAGAATCACACGGGCACCGCTGCGCGCAGCCGCCAGTGCAGCCGCCAGGCCGGCAGGGCCAGCGCCCACGATCAGCACGTCGCAATGCTGGTTCATGTAGTCGTAGGTGTCCGGATCATTCTCGGTCGGCGAGCGGCCCAGGCCGGCAGCCTTGCGGATGTACTTCTCGTAAGTCATCCAGAACGATTGCGGGTACATGAAGGTTTTGTAGTAGAAACCCGGCGGCATCAGCTTGCCGCCGACCTTGCCGAGAATCCCCATCATGTCGTTGTTCACGCTCGGCCAGCCATTGGTGCTGGTGGCGACCAGGCCTTGATACAGCGCCTGTTGCGTGGCGCGCACGTTCGGGATCTGCGTGGCTTCGGTGGCGCCGATCTGCAGCACCGCGTTCGGCTCTTCGGCACCGGCGGCGAAGATGCCGCGCGGACGGGAATACTTGAAGCTGCGACCGATGATGTCGACGCCGTTGGCCAGCAGTGCAGCGGCCAGGGAATCGCCTTCGAAGCCTTTGTAGTTCTGGCCGTTGAAGGTGAAGCTCAAGACTTTGTTGCGGTCGATCCGTCCGCCGTTGGACAGGCGATTGATCTGGCTCATACCTTCTCTCCCAGAGCCGTACTGGCCGCTTTCGGGCTATCGGTCTTGTCGGTGAATTGTGGCTTGGTGCCGATCTTGTAGGTTTCGAGAATCTCGTAGGTCACGGTGTCGCGGGTGACGTTGAAGTACTGACGGCAACCGGCGACGTGATCCCACAGCTCGTGGTGCAGACCCCGCGGGTTGTCGCGGAAGAACATGTAGTCGCCCCACTCCTCGTCGGTGCAGCTGTTCGGGTCCAGAGGACGCGGGATGTGCGCCTGGCCGGATGCATGGAATTCCTCTTCGGAGCGCAGTTCGCCGCAGTGAGGACAGAAGATATGCAACATAGGAAATTTCTCCTGTTAGTGGGCGACGGCAGCAGCGCCGTGTTCGTCAATCAGCGCACCGTTGTGGAAACGGTCGATGGAGAAAGGTGCGGCCAATGGGTGCATTTCGCCCTTGGCCAGGCTTGCGGCAAACACGTTGCCCGAGCCAGGTGTGGCCTTGAAGCCGCCGGTGCCCCAACCGCAGTTGAAGAACATGTTCGGTACCGGGGTTTTCGAGATGATCGGGCAGGCATCCGGGGTGGTGTCGACGATGCCGCCCCACTGACGGTTCATGCGCACGCGGGACAGCACCGGGAACATCTCGACGATGGCCTGGATGGTGTGCTCGATCACCGGGTACGAACCACGCTGGCCGTAGCCGTTGTAGCCGTCGATACCGGCACCGATCACCAGGTCGCCCTTGTCGGACTGGCTGATGTAGCCGTGCACGGCGTTGGACATGATCACGCTGTCGATAATCGGCTTGATCGGCTCGGACACCAGCGCTTGCAGCGGGTGGGATTCGATCGGCAGGCGGAAACCGGCGAGCTTGGCCATGTGCCCGGAGTTACCGGCAGTCACGACGCCGACGCGCTTGGCGCCGATGAAGCCCTTGTTGGTTTCCACGCCGATGCACACGCCGTTTTCCTTGCGGAAACCGATCACTTCGGTCTGCTGGATCAGGTCCACGCCGAGGGCGTCGGCGGCCCGGGCAAAGCCCCAGGCCACGGCATCGTGACGGGCCACGCCACCGCGACGCTGGACGGTTGCGCCCATCACCGGGTAGCGAGTGTTTTTCGAGCAGTCGAGGTACGGGATCTCGTCAGCCACTTGCTTGGCATCGAGCAGTTCGCCGTCCACACCATTGAGGCGGTTGGCGCTGACCCGACGCTCGGAATCACGGATGTCCTGCAGGGTGTGGCACAGGTTGTAGACGCCGCGCTGGGAGAACATCACGTTGTAGTTCAGGTCCTGGGACAGGCCTTCCCACAGTTTCATCGCGTGTTCGTACAGGTGGGCCGACTCGTCCCACAGGTAGTTGGAGCGGACGATGGTGGTGTTGCGCGCGGTGTTACCGCCGCCCAGCCAGCCTTTCTCGACCACGGCCACGTTGGTGATGCCGTGTTCCTTGGCCAGGTAGTAAGCCGTGGCCAGGCCATGCCCGCCACCGCCGACGATGACCACGTCGTAGACCTTTTTCGGGGTCGGCGTGCGCCACATGCGCTGCCAGTTTTCATGGTGGCTGAGAGAGTGTTTGAAGAGGCCGAAGCCCGAGTAGCGTTGCATAGTCATTTACTCCAAAACTGCACTCAGCGATAAACCGGGAAGTCCGCGCACAGGGCTGCCACTTGCTCGGCGACATTGGCCTCGACATCGGCATCGCCGAGGTTGTCGAGGATGTCGCAGATCCAGCCGGCCAGCGTCACGCACTGGGCCACCTTGAAGCCGCGCGTGGTCACCGCCGGGGTGCCGATGCGCAGGCCGGAGGTCACGAACGGCGACTGCGGATCGTTCGGCACAGCGTTCTTGTTCACAGTGATATGGGCGCGACCGAGGGCGGCATCCGCGTCCTTGCCAGTCAGGCCCTGACGGATCAGGCTGACCAGAAACAGGTGGTTGTCGGTACCGCCGGACACTACATCGTAGCCGCGTTTGATAAACACGCCGGCCATGGCCTGGGCGTTGTCGATCACTTGTTGCTGGTAAGCCTTGAAGCCAGGCTCCAGCGCTTCCTTGAAGCACACCGCCTTACCGGCGATCACGTGCATCAGCGGGCCGCCCTGGGCACCCGGGAAAACCGCCGCGTTGAGCTTCTTCTCGATTTCTTCGTTGGACTTGGCCAGGATCAGCCCGCCACGCGGACCGCGCAGGGTCTTGTGGGTGGTGGTGGTGACCACGTCGGCATAAGGCAGCGGGTTCGGGTACAGACCGGCGGCGACCAGACCGGCAACGTGGGCCATGTCGACGAACAGCAGCGCACCGACCTTGTCGGCGATCTGGCGGAAGCGCGGGAAGTCGAGGGTCTTGGAGTAGGCCGAGAAACCGGCAACGATCATCTTCGGCTTGCACTCGACGGCCAGGCGCTCGACTTCGTCGTAGTCGATCAGACCGGTCTTGGTGTCGATGCCGTACTGCACCGCGTTGTACAGCTTGCCCGAGGACGACACTTTGGCGCCGTGGGTCAGGTGACCGCCGTGGGCCAGGCTCATGCCGAGGATGGTGTCGCCGGCTTGCAGCAGGGCCAGGTACACGGCGCTGTTGGCCGAGGAACCGGAGTGCGGCTGGACGTTGGCGTAATCGGCGCCGAACAGTTGCTTGGCGCGCTCGATGGCCAGCGCCTCGACCTTGTCGACGTGCTCGCAGCCACCGTAGTAGCGCTTGCCCGGGTAACCTTCGGCGTATTTGTTGGTCAGGCCGCTGCCCTGGGCCTGCATCACGCGCTTGCTGGTGTAGTTCTCCGACGCGATCAGCTCGATGTGATCTTCCTGACGTTGCTCCTCGGCATTCATCGCCGCCAGCAGTGCATCGTCGTAACCCTGGATCTGGTCTTGCTTGCTGAACATCGCGTCTCTCCCAGCGGCGGCGGTGCGCCATTCGTCTCGGTGAGGCACTGGCTTTTCGGCAGTGCCCTTTGGTAGCGATGGTATGACTGGCTTGGAGTCGTCAAATGCCTACGGGCGCCACGCAAAGGTGCGTTTACGACATGGACTGCCAAGCAGGGATACGTATGCCTCTGTAGGAGCTGCCGAAGGCTGCGATCTTTTGGCGTCTTCGTCGGCGCCGGAAGCTCAAGATCAAAAGATCGCAGCCTGCGGCAGCTCCTACAGGGTTATGCGAGAGACTCGCGTAAGGCCAGAAGAATGAGGAAATGCGCCGGATAGAGCGCATACGCCCAGCGCCGCATCGGTGGTGGATTTACGCCCTTGGCATGTCGCAACAAGAACAGCCCGAGCCATGGCGCAATCAGACAAGCGGCGATGGCCGGAATGGCCGCGTGATTGCCCAGCCGTGCGGCGTGATACAGCACCTGCCATTGATTGGCCGCCAGACAGACCAGCCCCGCCACCAGAGCGAAATACGAGGGTCGTCGGAACACCAGCAGCATCACCCACGGCAACAACACACCAAAGAACCCGAACATCAATCGCTGGGAGAAAAACGCCGCCAGCAAGACCGCGCCAGCTGCCAGCAGTCGCGATACAAGCGCCGGCTGCTGCCAGCCACGAACCACCAGCAAGCCCAGGGCAAGGGTGGGCAGCACGTTCAAGGTGTCGGGATGGGGAATGAACATCCGGTAGGGAACTTCACTCACCGCGCTAAACAGCAACAACCAACCCAGATAGCGCCACTGGCCACCGGTCGTCGCAGTCCGCTCGCGCGCCAGATTGGCCGCCATCGCCAGGCAGAACCACGGAAACGCCAGGCGTCCCGGCACATACAACCAATCGGCGGAATAACCGATATATCGCAGGTGATCGAGCAGCATGCTCAAAAGCGCCAGCCACTTGAGGAGATCCAGTGCCCCGTCGCGCTGCTTTAACTGCATGGTCTTGTGCATGATCTCCTGCGTTGTCACGTGCATAATTGCCCTTCGACACTGTATTTTCCAAACAGCGACATCCTGTGCGCTCCACCTGACGATCTTGGGTACAGTGCGCACCCTCATTGACCACGGGACGCTTCACCATAGGCATCTCGACCACGGAAGCAGGCCATGACCGACAAGAGCCAACAATTCGCCAGCGACAACTATTCCGGCATCTGCCCTGAAGCCTGGGCGGCCATGGAACAGGCCAACCACGGCCACCAGCGCGCCTACGGTGACGACGAATGGACCGCCCGCGCGTCCGACGATTTCCGCAAACTGTTCGAAACCGACTGCGAAGTGTTTTTCGCCTTCAATGGCACCGCCGCCAACTCGCTCGCGCTGTCCTCGCTGTGCCAGAGTTACCACAGCGTGATCTGCTCGGAAACCGCTCACGTCGAAACCGACGAATGCGGCGCCCCGGAATTTTTCTCCAACGGCTCCAAGCTGCTGATCGCCCGCACTGAAAACGGCAAGTTGACCCCGGAATCGATCCGCGAGGTCGCGCTCAAGCGCCAGGACATTCACTACCCGAAACCTCGCGTGGTGACCCTGACCCAGGCCACCGAAGTCGGCAGCGTCTACACCCCGGACGAAATCCGTGCCATCAGCGCCACCTGCAAGGAGCTGGGTCTGAACCTGCACATGGACGGCGCACGCTTCTCCAACGCTTGCGCATTCCTCGGTTGCTCCCCGGCCGATCTGACCTGGAAGGCCGGCGTCGACGTGCTGTGCTTCGGCGGCACGAAAAACGGCATGGCAGTGGGCGAGGCGATTCTTTTCTTCAACCACAAACTGGCCGAAGACTTCGATTACCGCTGCAAACAGGCCGGGCAGCTTGCTTCAAAGATGCGCTTCCTGTCGGCACCCTGGGTCGGCATCCTGGAAAACGACGCCTGGCTCAAATACGCCAACCACGCCAACCGCTGCGCCCAATTGCTGGCCGAACTGGTCAGCGACATTCCTGGCGTGGAGCTGATGTTCCCGGTGCAGGCCAACGGCGTGTTCCTGCAACTCTCGGAACCGGCCATCGCTGCCCTGACCGCCAGGGGTTGGCGTTTCTACACCTTCATCGGCAACGGCGGCGCACGTTTCATGTGCTCGTGGGACACCGAAGAAGCGCGCGTGCGTGAATTGGCGAAAGACATTCGTGAAGTGATGAGCACCTGAAATCGCTACAGCCAGCGGCAGGCGCTACAGAGTTTCGCCTACCGCTTGTCGGCCCTGGTATTTCTTACAGTTCCAGATCTGGATTTCGCCAGTGTAGGTTTTGCCGACCTGAAAATGATTCTTCGCAGTATTTCAGGAACTATGGCCTGTCGAACATTCGATAGGAAAACCGAGTTCCAGAGAGCGCAATCCAAATGAAAGATAAAACCTTGATCCAACTCCTGAAAAGCGACTCCAAAAGCCCTTCCGCTCCCGTTTTAGTCAGTTGGGAGGAACTTCACAAATTTGCCCAGGTCGGCGACACCGTAATAATTCGGCTGAACGAGTTCCAGATCAGGCACAAAGAATACGCGGGGGATGAAACTCGAGGGTTCGAAATAACGCTGTGGAGCTGAAGAAAAAACTGATGGCTCCGACAACCCACATCATCGATTGATAACGACTTGATTTACAACCTTATCCATTGTGACGAGGTGCTTTGCGCCTCGCCACAATGGCCGCCACTTGCCGCAGTCGCTGTGAGTTGAAACCTCTAGAAACCATACCTCAAACCGACGCCTGCGAGACTTCGTCTACATTGTTTGTCGAGCCGATCCGCTCACATAACAACAATCTGGAGCGTCAGCATGTCATTGCAAGGCAAAACCCTGTTCATCACCGGCGCCAGCCGCGGCATCGGCCGCGAGATCGCGCTGCGGGCCGCACGCGATGGGGCCAACATTGTGATCGCCGCCAAAAGCGCCGAACCCCATGCCAAGCTGCCGGGCACGATTTTCAGCGTGGCCCGGGAAGTGGAAGCCGCAGGCGGCAAGGCGCTAGCCTTGCAGGTAGATGTACGTGAAGAGGATGCCGTACGTGAGGCGCTGGCCCGGGCCAACGAACATTTCGGCGGTATCGACGCGCTGATCAACAACGCCGGGGCAATCAAGCTGACCGGAGTCCAGCACCTTGAACTGAAACGCTTCGACCTGATGCACCAGATCAACACCCGTGCCGTACTGCTGTGCAGCCAGGCTGCGTTGCCCTACCTGAAGAAGTCCGGTGGCCACATCCTCAACCTGTCTCCGCCGCTGAACCTCGCCACCAAGTGGTTCGCCCAATACAGCCCCTATACCGTCACCAAGTACGGCATGAGCATGCTGACCCTGGGCATGAGTGAGGAATTCAGGAATTACGGCATCAGCGTCAACTCGCTGTGGCCACAGACGATGATTGCCACTGCGGCCATCGAGTTTCAGCTGGGGTCGAAGGAATCGTTCAAGCATGCGCGAACGCCTGCGATCATGGCGGATGCGGCGCATGTGATTCTGAGCAGCACAAACCGCAGCCTGACCGGGCGGTTGTTGATTGATGAGGAGATCTTGCGGGAGAACGGCGCGACCGAGTTCGAGCACTATCGGTTCGCGCCCGACAGCACCGAAAAGCTGATGACAGACCTGTTTATCGACTAAAACCCTCCCCTGTAGGAGCGAGCCTGCTCGCGATGAACCTGAGAACGCCGCGGGGTGCCAGGTTGCCAGCGTCATCGTTGACGTCCATCGCGAGCAGGCTCGCTCCTACAGGGGATTCGCGGCTGTCAGAATTCGATGCGCACGTCGCCCTTCGGCACGCTGCAGCACGACAGGATGAACCCTTCGGCTTCGTCTTCCTCGGTGATCCCGCCGTTGTGCTCCATCTCCACTTCGCCACCCAGCTTCAACACCTTGCAGGTGCCGCAGATGCCCATGCCGCACGCTTTCGGAATCATCAGGCCGACCTTGGCCGCCGCCGCATGCACGGTCTCGCCCGGGGCCACGCGGATGCTCTTGCCGGAGGCGGTGAACTCCACCTGATGCAGGTCCGCCGCGTCGACTTCCGGCGCCTCGGCCGCTTGTTCTGCATGTTCTACCGCATCGGCGCGCGCCTCTGGCGGGGTCGCACCGAAGGATTCTTCGTGGTAACGCGACATGTCGAAACCTGCGCCTTCCAGCAAGCGCTTGACCGCATTCATATAAGGCGTCGGGCCGCAGCAGAATACTTCGCGCTCAAGGAAGTCAGGCGCCATCAATTCAAGCATTCTGTGGTTCAGGTAACCGCGATAACCGGCCCAGGGCTCACCCATGCCGTGCTTCTCGCAGATCAGGTGCAGGCTGAAGTTTTCGATCCGCGACGCCATGTGCTCCAGTTCGCGGTGGTAAATGATGTCTTTAGGCGAACGGGCGCTGTGGATAAACACCATGTCGACATTGCCGTTGGTGTCGTAGAACCAGCGCGCCATGGACATGACCGGCGTGATACCAACGCCGCCGCTGAGGTAGAGCACCTTCGGCGCGGTGAAGTCCATGGCATTGAACAGCCCGACCGGGCCGTGCACCGCCAGTTCCTGGCCTTCGTGCAGGGTGTCGTGCAGCCAGTTCGAGACCTTGCCGCCCGGCACACGCTTGATGGTCACCGAAAAGCTGTACGGCACCGACGGAGAGCTGGAAATGGTGTACGAACGCATGATCGGCTGGCCTTCGATTTCCAGCTCCAGGGTGACGAATTGCCCCGGCTTGAAGAAGAACAGGATCGGCTGGTCGGCCATGAAGCAAAAGGTGCGCACATCCCAGGTTTCCTGGATGACTTTGACGCAACGGACGATGTGCCGACCATTGGCCCAGGTCTGGGTGGTTACCGGATTCAGGAAGCTGTTGGACATGCTGATCTCCACGGCCGACTGCCGGCCTTCATGTTGGCGATTCTGCGTATAGCGCGGATCACCCATTTACCTATCTGCGACATTGACATGCTTATCGCGACCAGCCCCCAACGACCGGGGCTTGCGCGTCGGGAACAGATTGCACCATGTCGCCCATGGATAAGGTTCTGGCCTGCGCCGGCCCCACACTCGCCCCATACCAAGACACATTCTTTACACCTTGCGTAGCAACCCTGATTAGCCACTTTCGCCGGCCACGCAGATGGCCTTGAGGATAAAACGATGGACGTCACTACTACCCTGAGCCTGGGCGATCCGCTGGAACCCGCACGCAAGGCCACCGCGCAGATGCTGCAGGAGCGCGAGCGCACGTTCTCGCTGCCGCAGCCGTTTTACTCCGACGAGCGCCTGTTTGATATCGACATGCAGGAAATCTTTCAGAAAGAGTGGCTGATCGCCGGCATGACCTGCGAGATCCCCACCAAGGGCAACTACCTGACCCTGCAGGTCGGCAAGAACCCGATCATCGTGATCCGTGGCGCCGAAGGCGTGGTGCACGCGTTCCATAACGTCTGCCGCCACCGTGGCTCGCGCCTGTGCACCAGCGACAAGGGCAAGGTCGCCAAGCTGGTTTGCCATTACCACCAATGGACCTACGAACTCGACGGCCGCCTGCTGTTCGCCGGCACCGAGATGGGCGCCGACTTCGACATGAAGGAGTACGGCCTCAAACCGGTGAACGTGAAGACCGCCGGCGGCTACATCTTCATCAGCCTGTCGGAGAATCCACCGGCTATCGATGACTTCCTGTCGACGCTCAACCATTACATGGAACCGTACGACATGGAAAACACCAAGGTGGCGGTGCAAACCACCCTGATGGAAAAGGCCAACTGGAAGCTTGTGCTGGAGAACAACCGCGAGTGCTACCACTGCAACGCATCGCACCCTGAACTGCTGAAAACCCTGCTGGAATGGGACGACGTCACGGATCCGCGCGCCGACCAGGCGTTCAAGGACCACGTGGCCGCCTCCGCCGCCGCCTGGGAAGCCGAGAAGATCCCGTACGCCCACGCCAGCTTCGGCCTGCGCAACCGCATCGTGCGCATGCCGCTGCTCAAGGGCACCGTGTCGATGACCATGGACGGCAAACAGGGCTGTGCCAAGCTGATGGGCCGCATCAAGAACCCGGACCTGGGCTCGATGCGCATCCTGCACCTGCCGCACTCCTGGAACCACTGCATGGGCGACCACATCATCGTGTTCACCGTGTGGCCGATCAGCGCCCAGGAAACCATGGTCACCACCAAGTGGATCGTGCACAAGGACGCCATCGAAGGCGTGGACTACGACGTGGAGCGCATGCGCCAGGTCTGGGACGCCACCAACGACCAGGACCGTCGCCTGGCCGAAGAGAACCAGCGCGGCATCAACTCCACCGCCTACCAGCCTGGCCCGTACTCCAAGACCTATGAGTTCGGCGTGGTGAACTTCGTGGACTGGTACAGCGAGCGTCTGCTGAGCAACCTTGGGGCCGAGCCTGCGCCTTACCTCAAGGGAGTTCCGGTTAGCGGCTGATCAAGATCAAAAGCTTCGCGAGCAGGCTCGCTCCCACAGTGGATTTGTGAACGACACAGATCAAATGTGGGAGCGAGCCTGCTCGCGAATGCGACCTCCCCTCCACCACATGAATATCTGACATCCCGCCTTCATCACTTTAGAACTGTACGAAATATGACCTATCTCGTTCAGACCTATGCCCGCCGCACCTCCCAGCTTTCCGCAAACAAGTTATCCACATCTCCACCCACAGCTATTGGGGACAACTGTGGAAATGCTGGAAATTTTCTTCACGAAAACCAAAGAAAAACCGTGACTTATCCAGAAGCCTGTTTCCACGAGTGGCCTGGTCGTTTTTTGATCTAAAGCCTGAAAGCCACGGCCTGCAAGGCGTTCAGAGGATGGCAAACACCTTATCCACAGAAGCGCCAACAGACTTTGGGGTTAACTTGGAAGGCTCTGTGGAAAACCGCTGAAACCTTGGAAAATCCAGCGTTTGCGTGAAAACAAACAATGCAAAACCGTCTTTTGATCATTTTATGATCAGATGCCTGCGCACCTCTGTTTACAAGGCCTGCAGCCGATAGCAAACATCTTATCCACAGAAGCGCCAACAGAGATTGGGGGCAACTCTGGGTTAACAGCAGCACTTATCCCCTTGAAAAAGCTTGGAAAAACCACGAACCAGGCTGGTTGTTTTTTGAACGACGCCTTGCAGGGCTTGATTTACATGGGCCGTAGCGAGAGGCGAACATGTTATCCACAGAACCACCAACAGGGATTGTGGGTAAACACCGCCGTGTTCAGACTTTATTGAAGCATGAGCGACCTGAGTCCAGGTCCAGGTTCAATTCAAAGTCCTTGAAAGCGCGCCAACCGAGCAATATCGACGGCACGTATTGCCCGCCCAGCAGCGACGGCGGGATGGTGAAGCCCGGATAGTATTTGTAGCTGACCGCCATGATGTTGCCTTGCATGACCAGTACGCCGTCGAAGCGTTGAAAGTGCTTGTTGTCGCCGGTGTAACCGTTCGAGCTTCCTGGTGTCAGTGCCTGCACGGCATTGACCTGCCTGCCAGGTGACGAGGCCGTCAGGTAGTCGACATTTCCCGTATCGATGATGGCCTGCGTTGTCCGGCGATCCAGCTGAGCGGCAACCACCAGCCGCTGATTGAGATCCACGCGGTTAAAGGCAATGAACGCATCACAGCGCCTGACAGGCGCAGGATTGAGCTCCAGGGCGCTTCTGGTGATCTTCAAGCGCCCCAGTTTGCTGATCAGGTCCAGCCCCAACAAATTCTCCCGGTCGCTGACAAACACCAGGACATTCCTGAACTCGCGAGTGCCGACTTTGAGTGACCGGAGAATGCCCAGCCTCGCGATCAGGCCTTTTTCGCCATAAAACGTGCTGTAGCGATACTGAGCATCGGGCAACAACCTGATGCCCATCTGTTTCGCCGTGTCGATGTTGACCCGGGTTTGCGGCGCCCCGGTGTCCAGTACAAAACGCGCCGAGGCACCGTTGGCCGCGCCGACATCGATAAATGGCAGCACTTCTTGCGCGATGTAAAAGTCGTTGGCATACGGATGCAGCGGCAGCACCTCATGCCGCGCCGAACCGCTGACCGAGAAATTGCCAGTCGTCGCCAGGATAGCCAGTGATTTGTCGCCGAACATGGAGAACAGGGGTTTCAGATCGGCGCTGGCCTCTATCGCCCGGCCATGCCTGCCCTTGATCGCCAGATAGTATTCGGGGAGTTGGTTGGCGACCTTGGCTTCGAGCATTCTGGCCAGGACCGTCACCGAACAGTCGAGGTGCTTATCGGCATCCGGCACCTTGTCGCACTGTTGCCGCAACTGAGCCAGGGACGCATTACGCCCCTGCTCGGTCTCGAACCACTGATAAAAGTCCTGATCGGCCGTAGGTGCTTTTGTCGGGGCGGCAGACAGCAAGCCTGTGGATACCCACATGGCCGTAGCAAAGAGCGCCAAAAGAGCGAAAGTCTTCATATTCAAGCCAGTCATAAAACCGGGTTTTATGAGTAAGCGCTGAATGTCTGAAAACTCCCGAACGCGTGCCGCACCCTTGATCAGCGCATAGAAAACTGTAGCTCACCGCCAGTGTGATCGTGCCGCATCGCGCAATCAGGCAGTTCTGGCAAGAGAAATCGACGTCGTTCAGGGCGTACCGAATGGCACCGACATCCGGCAATGCCTGGCCGGTGTAGGAGCTGCCGCAGGCTGCGATCTTTTGATCTTGATTGTTAAAAAAAAGATCAAAAGATCGCAGCCTGCGGCAGCTCCTACAAAAAGCTCTAGCGGGCCACACCTTCTTCAATCAGCAATTTGAGGATGGCCTCGGCGCCGGCCTGGGCCGTCACGCCTTTGAGCACCTGCCCGCCTCCACCACTGGCCTTGGCCGTCGCGGCTTTCATGCGGTCGGCGCCGCTCTTGGCCTTGATCACTTTCAACCGCTTGGGCCGTGGTTTGGCCGGTTGCAGGCTGGCGACCGCGAGCAGTTCATCATCGACGACTTCAACGTCCTGCGCTTGCAGCACGCCACGTCGGGCCGGGCCATACGCGCTCTGGCGAGGCTTGGGCGCGGCGTTGTCCACCGTTGCCAGAAACGGCAGGCGCACCTTCAGCCGACGACGTTGACCGCGCGGCAAGGCTTGCAGCACCAGCGCCGAACCGCCATCGATTGACTCGACCTGCGCCAGCCCCACCACCAGCGGCCAGCCCAGGCTTTCGGCCAACAGGAAGGGCAGCATGCCCGAGCCTTCACCGGTTTCCGCCTGGCTGCCGGTCAACACCACCTGAGCACCGGCATCGCGCAGATACTCGGTCAATGCCGGCAGCGCATCGGCACCCTCGGGTTGCTCAAGCACATGCAACTGTTCCAGGCCCATGCCCAGGTAAGCGCGCAATGCAGGCTCGGCGACGTCGCCGGCATGCAGCACCTGCAAGTTATCCCCAGCCAGTTGCAGGCCCAGTTCCACCGCCCGCGCATCCTGTTCCGCACGACGCGGCCGACCGGACGTCGGGTGGGCGCCGATGGACACCAGGCTGATGATTTTCGTGCTCATAACCCTTTCCTTCCCTTAAGCCGCATCGCGCTTGGCGTCGTTGCGGTAAGCCTCTACCGCTTCGATCAAGGCTTGAAGAATCTCCGCGCTCTCGCCGATCACCGAGAGGTCGGCACGCTTGATCATGTCGCAGCCAGGATCGAGGTTGATCGCCACCACCTTGTCGCAGGCACCGATGCCCTGCAGGTGCTGGATCGCCCCGGAAATCCCCACGGCCACATAGACTCGTGCAGTCACCCAGGTACCGGACGCCCCGACCTGACGATCGCGGGCCATGAAGCCGTCGTCCACCGCCACCCGCGATGCGCCTTCAGTGGCGCCGAGGGCTTCGGCGGTCCTGTGGAAAAGTCCCCAGTCCTTGACCCCGTTGCCGCCGGAGAAAATGAACTCGGCCTCGGCCATCGGAATCGCCGCCGGGTCCACCGCCACCGCGCCCAGATCTTCGATCCGCGACAGGCTGCGCGCCACGGTTGTGGATAACTCCACCGGCAGCGCTTCATGACGGGTTTCACTGACCGGTTCGGCGCACTCGGCAGCTGCCAGAATCAAGCGCGCCAACGGACGGGCAAGGTCTTGCAGACCGGCACCGGCGCGACCGATGCACTCCTGATCCTTGACCTGCCAGACCCGTGTGGCCGGGCGTTCGCCCAGGGCGGCGGCAAAGCGCCGACCCAGTTCCCCGCCACCGGTGCGACTGTCCGGCAACAACCAGTGACGTGGGCTGAACTGGTTATCCACAGCCCGCAGGCCCTGGACCCGTTGCTCCGGTGCATAACCGTTGAACGCTTCGCCTTCCAGTACCAGCAGGCGGTCGACGCCCGCCGTGGCAAAAGCGCTTTCCTTGTGCTCGCCGAACACCACGGCCAGCACTGCGCCGTCCTTGCCGGCCAGTTGATGGGCCAGGCCCAGCAGGTCGCGGTCGTGACTGCTCAAGCGGCCACCGACCATGTCCGGTACCACGCTGATGTAAAACGCCGGCGCGGCCACCTGATGCAATGGCAATTGCACTTCAACCGCGGCTGAACGTTTAGCCGTCCCGCCCTGCTGGGCGCCGCTGCGGTCGATGCGCTTGATGCCATTGGGGCCGATAAAGCCAATGCCATGGGGATTCTTGCGGATGACACCGTTAGGCCCCATCCAGCTGTGCTGCGCCGGTTGCATGGCCGCGTGCAGTGGATGCAGACGGTTGCGGGCGATCCACTCGGCCCGCGGGTCGCGGCGGATAATGTCGCTCATCAGTGGGCCTCCGCAGGTTCGCGCTTGACGGGTGTCTTGGCAGGCGCGGCGTCGTCGAGCAACGCGTCGGCCACCAGTTCGGCGATGTCCTTGATCAGCGGCCGGGGTTCGACCACGCCTTCGAGCATCGCGGTGCACTGTGGACAACCCACGGCCACCAGTTCGGCACCGGTTTCGCGGATGTCTTCCATGCGCATGTCAGGAATGCGTTGCTTGCCCGGAATGTCGGTGATCGGCGCACCGCCGCCACCGCCGCAGCAGCGGGAACGGAAACCGGAACGTTGCATCTCTTTCACTTCGATCCCGAGCGCGCGCAACACCTGGCGCGGCGCCTCGTATTCGCCGTTGTAGCGGCCGAGGTAGCACGGGTCGTGGTAGGTCACGCTGTCGCCTTTGTGCTGGCCAAGATTGAGCGCGCCAGCATCGATGATTTCCGCCATGTAAGTGCTGTGATGCTGCACCAGGTAGTTGCCGTCGAAGGCGCCGTACTCGTTTTTCAGCACATGGAAGCTGTGTGGATCGCAGGTGACGATGCGGTTGAAGCTGTACTTGGCCAGGGTCTGGATGTTGCGCTTGGCCAGCAATTGGAACGTTGCTTCATCGCCCAGGCGCCGGGCCACGTCACCGCTGTCGCGTTCTTCGAGGCCGAGCACGGCGAAGTCGATTTTCGCCGCCTTGAGCACTTTGACGAAGGCGCGCAGGGTGCGCTGGTTGCGCATGTCGAAGGCGCCGTCGCCGACCCAGAACAGCACGTCGGTGGATTTCTTTTCGCTGAGCAGGTTGAGGTTCAAGTCCGCCGCCCAGTTCATCCGCCCGCCCGGCGCAAAGCCGCCCGGGTTGTCGGTGGCGATCAGGTTTTCCAGGACTTCGGCGCCCTTGTTCGGGGTGGCGCCCTTTTCCAGGGTCAGGTGACGGCGCATGTCGACGATGGCATCGACGTGCTCGATCATCATCGGGCACTCCTCGACGCAGGCGCGGCAAGTCGTGCACGACCACAGGGTCTCGGCGTCCACCAGACCGTTGACGATCGGTTGATGCGGATTGCCACCGTGCTCGCCAATCGCTTTGCCGGGATATGGGCTGCCAGCGAATTTTGCATCGGTGCCACCGGCCAGGCCGACAACCATGTCCTGAATCAGTTTTTTCGGGTTCAGCGGCTGGCCGGCGGCGAAGGCCGGGCACGCGGCTTCGCATTTACCGCACTGCACGCAGGCGTCGAAGCCGAGCAATTGGTTCCAGGTGAAATCCTTGGGTTTTTCCACGCCCAGTGGCGCACTCAGGTCGCTGAGATCCAGCGGCTTCAAACCGGTGGAACGGCCGCCGCCAAAACGTTCGGCACGGCGGTGCCAGGCCAGGTGCAAGGCGCCGGCAAAGGCGTGCTTCATCGGCCCGCCCCAGGTCATGCCGAAGAACAGCTCCGACACGCCCCACAACACGCCAACCCCGAGAATCGCTGCCAACAGCCAGCCGCCGAAGTTTTCCGGGAGGATGCCCGCCACCGGCAGGGTCAACAGGAAGAACGAGGCCGAGAATGCCAGCAGGCTTTTCGGCAGGCGCATCCACGGGCCTTTCGACAGGCGCGACGGCGGGTTGCGCCGACGCAGGTAAACGAAGATCGCGCCGACGAACATCACCGCCGACATCAGCAGCAGCGCATAGCCGAGGAAGCGGTTATGCAGGCCGAAACCGTGCACCAGAATCGCCAGCACGATGGACGCCACCGCACCGCCGGCCGTGGCGACGTGGGTGTTGGCAATGTATTTGTCCCGCGCCACCACATGGTGCAAGTCGACCATGTAGCGCTTGGGCATGGCAAACAGGCCGCCGATCAGGTCGACTTTCGAAGCCCGGCCCCGGCGCCACATGGCCACCCGCCGCAACGCGCCCAGGACACCAAGGCCAAGGGCTGCGAACAACAGGATTGGAAGAAGGGTGTTCAACATGGTGAAGCTCCCACCAGTACATCTTGGAGAAACGCGGTCGGTGTAGGAGCTGCCGCAGGCTGCGATCTGTTGATCTTGATCTTGATCTTGAAAACAAAATCAAAAGATCGCAGCCTGCGGCAGCTCCTACACAGGGGGTGTCATAAGCTTAGAAATCCTTGCACAACCGCAGCGCGTCATAGATCGCCGCGTGCACGTTACGCTGGGCCACGCAGTCGCCGATGCGGAACAGCAGGTAGCCGTCGCCGCTCTGCTCCAGGCAAGGTTGCGGCTTGATCGCGAACAAGGCTTCGACGTCGATCTGGCCTTTGTTGCGCGAGCCTTCCTTCAGCGCGTAGTAGATTTCTTCGTCCGGACGCACGCCGTTTTCCACGACCACCTGGTCAACCACCCGCTCCTCTTTGGCGCCGGTGTATTCGTTTTCCAGTACCGCTACGAGCTTGTCGCCTTCGCGGTAGACCTTCTCCAACATCATGTCGCCGGTCATGATCACTTCTTTCGGGTACATGCTGCGGTAGTAAGTCGGGAACGATGTACCCCCGATGGCGACGCCCGGCTTGATGTCGTCGGTGACGATCTCGACCTGGCTGCCCTTGTCCGCAATGAAGTCGGCGGTCGACATGCCGGTGAATTCGCAAATGGTGTCGTAGACCAGCACGTTCTTGCCCGGTGCAACCTTGCCGTCGAGGATGTCCCAGCTGCTGACCACCAGGCCTTCAGCCGCGCCCCAGTGTTCGTTCTGCTCGATGAACGGATGACCACCGACAGCCAGCACCACCACGTCCGGACGCAGGTCCATGATGGTCGGCGCATCCGCCGCGGTGCCCAGGCGCAGGTCGACTTTCAACCGCGCCAGTTCCAGTTGATACCAGCGGGTGATACCGGCGATCTGGTCCCGTTGCGGGGCTTTCGAGGCGGTGGTGATCTGCCCGCCGATGAATTCCTTTTTCTCGAACAGGGTCACGTCGTGGCCACGTTCGGCGGCCACGCGGGCGGCCTCCATCCCGGCAGGACCGGCGCCGACCACCACCACCTTGCGTTTCACGCCAGTGGTTTTTTCGATGATGTGCGGCAGGCCCATGTATTCACGAGACGTCGCGGCGTTCTGAATGCACAACACATCCAGGCCCTGATATTGACGGTCGATGCAGTAGTTGGCACCGACGCATTGTTTGATCTGGTCGATCTGGCCCATCTTGATCTTGGCGATCAGGTGCGGGTCGGCGATGTGCGCGCGGGTCATGCCGACCATGTCGACATAACCGCCTTCCAGGATACGCGTGGCCTGGTTCGGGTCCTTGATGTTCTGCGCGTGCAGCACCGGAACCTTGACCACTTCCTTGATGCCGGCAGCCAGATGCAGGAACGGCTCCGGCGGATAACTCATGTTCGGAATCACGTTGGCCAGGGTGTTGTGGGTGTCGCAACCCGAACCCACGACGCCGATGAAGTCGAGCATGCCGGTGTCGTCGTAATACTTGGCGATCTGCTTCATGTCTTCGTGGGACAGGCCGTCCGGGTGGAACTCGTCACCACAGATGCGCATGCCCACGCAGAAATCGTCACCGACCTCGGCGCGTACGGCTTTCAAGACTTCCAGACCGAACTTCATCCGGCCTTCGAAGGTGCCGCCCCATTCGTCGGTACGCTTGTTGACCCGCGGGCTCCAGAACTGGTCGATCATGTGCTGGTGCACCGCCGACAGTTCGACACCGTCCAGGCCACCGGCCTTGGCGCGGCGGGCCGCTTGAGCGTAGTTGCCGATCACCCGCCAGATCTCTTCCGGCTCGATGGTTTTGCAAGTGGCACGGTGCACCGGCTCGCGCACACCCGACGGCGACATCAGCGTCGGCCAGTTGAAGCCGTCCCAACGCGAGCGACGGCCCATGTGGGTAATCTGGATCATGATCTTGGCGCCGTGCTTATGCATGGCATCGGCCAGATTCTGGAAGTGCGGAATGATGCGGTCGGTGGACAGGTTCACCGAACTCCACCATTCCTGCGGGCTGTCGATGGCCACCACGGACGAACCGCCGCAAATCGCCAGGCCGATCCCGCCCTTGGCTTTCTCTTCGTAGTACTTGACGTACCGATCGGTGGTCATGCCGCCGTCGGTGGCATAAACCTCGGCGTGCGCGGTGCTGAGCACGCGGTTACGGATGGTCAGTTTGCCGATCTGGATCGGCTGGAACATTGCTTCGAAAGCCATGGCGGGTTCCTCGACTTACAACGGCTTGACGATGAACAAGCCGTCTTCGTGGCCCTCTTCGGAGCCACCGTAGACTTGCTCGGCCACGGTGCGGATCTTGCTGCCGCGAGCGGCGAGGATCTGGTCCATCGCGCCGGCAAACCAGCCAGTGAACATGTAGTCGACCTTGCGCCCGACCTTGCCGTACACGTAGACGAACGCCGAGTGTTCGAGCTTGACGCTGGCGGTGCCTTTGTCGAGGTCGATGTCCTGGATCTTGAACAGGCCCCAGCCGCGCTGCGACAGACGCTTCATGTAGTGCTCGAACACCGCGACGCCTTCCAGGCCATGGCATTCGGCTTCTTTTTCACACCAGTGCCAGGCGGACTTGTAGCCGGCCTTGTAGAGGATTTCGGCATAGGCTTCAGCGCCCAGCACTTCCTCGATGCCCATGTGGTTGTTGACGAAGAAATGCCGTGGCACGTACAGCATCGGCAGGGCGTCGGACGTCCAGACACCGGTCTCGCTGTCGACTTCGATTGGCAATTGCGGGGCGATCTTGGCCATGGAAACTTAACTCCAGAAAAATTTTGGTGTTGCCCCCGGCGCGGGCGGCCGGGGGAAAGGATTCAGAGGTGCAGTGGCTTATTCGCCCCAAACGTCCTTGAGGACGTTCACCCAGTTTTCGCCCATGATCTTGCGCACCACTCGCTCGGAGTGGCCGCGCTTGAGCAGGGTTTCGGTCAGGTTCGGGAACTCGCCCACGGTGCGGATGCCCAGCGGGTTGATGATCTTGCCGAAGCTGGTCAGGCGGCGGGCGTAGCCCTTGTCGTGGGTCAGGTATTCGAAGAAGTCCTGGCCATGGCCCTGGGTGAAGTCGGTGCCGATGCCGATGGCGTCTTCGCCGACGATGTTCATCACGTACTCGATAGCTTCGGCGTAGTCGTCGATGGTCGAGTCGATACCCTTGGCGAGGAATGGCGCGAACATGGTGACGCCGACAAAGCCGCCGTGGTCGGCAATGAACTTGAGTTCTTCATCGGACTTGTTGCGCGGGTGCTCCTTGAGCCCCGACGGCAGACAGTGGGAGTAGCAGACCGGCTTTTTCGACTCGAGGATGACTTCTTCGGAAGTCTTGGAGCCGACGTGGGACAGGTCGCACATCACGCCAACGCGATTCATCTCGGCGACGATTTCGCGACCGAAGCCCGACAGGCCGCCATCACGCTCGTAGCAACCGGTGCCCACCAGGTTCTGGGTGTTGTAGCACATCTGCACGATGCCCACGCCGAGCTGCTTGAACACCTCGACATAGCCGATCTGGTCTTCATAGGCATGGGCATTCTGGAAGCCGAAGAGGATGCCGGTCTTGCCCTGCTCCTTGGCCTTGCGGATGTCGGCGGTGGTACGCACCGGCATCACCAGGTCGCTGTTCTCGCGGATCAGCTTCTGGCTCGCGGCAATGTTGTTGACGGTGGCCTGAAACCCCTCCCACACCGACACGGTGCAGTTGGCTGCGGTCAAACCGCCCTTGCGCATGTCTTCGAACAGTTCACGGTTCCACTTGGCAATAATCAGCCCGTCGATAACGATGCTGTCGGCGTGCAATTCGGCTGGGCTCATCAGGCTGTCCCCTTATTAGCGATTCATGCGCCGAATCGTCTGCCGGCGCTTTGGGGCCAGCATATGCCTGAGGGCCGTGGCGACCGGGTGCAAAAACGACAGAGGGTTTGCCGAAAGCGTCAATCCGCGACAAAGGGTCGTCGCCAGGCACAATCAGCGACCTGTTCAAGGCCCTCGGCTTGGGCCAGAATTCGCTGCATCACTGGAATAGAGCGGCGACCTGAATGAAATCCATCCTTCTGGCTTTGGCACTGATTGCGACCGGCGTACACGCAGCGGAGGAGTCCGACGACAACCCGTGCGATAAAGTCGAAAACGACATCCAGACCCTCGAGTGCTCGGCCTTCAGCAAAACCACCGCCGAAGACCTGCTCAAGGAAAACCTCCAGGGCCTGAGCGACCGCATGCAGTCGCAATACGGCAAAAACCCGTCGCAACTGGCCGACATCACCGCCAAGCTCAAGGCCGCCCAACAGCAATGGCTGAAGACCCGCGACGCAGACTGCGCCGTCGAAGCCTTCCCGGCCACCAGTGGCAGCAAGGCATTCACCATTGCCCAGAATGATTGCATTGCGCGGATGAGTGATGAGCGGTCAGAGTTTTTGGAGTCGATTGGGCAGGAGTAGTCCCCATTCGTCCGTCGAAAGCTGGTATCACTACCGGCTTTCAACCTAAGAAACACCCTTTCCCACAAAGCACTTTGATCTGACCTACAGCGTCTGTCCAAAGCCGTTACTCTGCGGGCTTTTCACGCAACATGCCGAAAAATGTTGTTGATGGCCAACCATAAAAATATAAGTAAAGACTCGATAATCTTATAAAAGACTTATATTCTTCCGCGATGAACGTACCTACTGACATCCAAATCATCAACGACGCCGAAGGCAATCCCGCCTTTGTTGTCATTCCCTATGCGCAATACGTGGCACAGAAAATCGAGCCCGATTTGATCCCCCACGAGGTGGTGAGCCGCATTGTCGATGGCGCTACCCCAATCCGCGCCTGGCGCGAACACTTGAACCTTACACAGGATGAAGTGGCCAAACGCATGGGCATAACCCAGCCTGCCTTTGCCCAACAGGAAACAGTCGCCAAGCCCCGTAAAGCCACTCGCGAAAAAATCGCTTTGGCGTTTGGTATCACTGCCAGCCAGCTTGAGCTGTAAGCTGCTCACCCTCGGTCACTAATGGGATTGAACATGAAAGTCTGCGGCATCGAAATCAAGGGCAGCGAAGCGATCATCGCCGTGGCCACGCTGGACGGTCAGGCGCTGAACCATGTCGCGCTCGCCACCAAGAAAATCGCTCTGGACGATGACGACGAAGCTGCCAACGTCAAAGTGTTTGCCGCTCAGGTCGCCTCGTTTGTCCGTGAAAATTCCATCGACCGCATCGCGATCAAGAAGCGCAGCAAAAAAGGCGAGTTCGCTGGCGGGCCGACCACGTTCAAGATCGAAGGGGTTTTCCAGCTGCTGGAGAATTGCGAAGTGACGCTGTTGTCGCCGCAGACGATCAATGCCCAGGCCAAAAAGCACAATTTCGAGCTGCCGGGAGCGCTGAACAAGTATCAGCATGAGGCTTATAAAGCAGCGTGTTCGGCGTTGATGAAGAAGTAATCCTCTTTCCAGACGCCAAAGATCAAATGTGGGAGCGGGCTTGCTCGCGAATGCGGTTTATCAGTCAACATCGATGTTGAATTGAATGGCCTCTTCGCGAGCAAGCCCGCTCCCACACTGGCTATGTGTTTAGCCTCAAAACTCAATCAGGCTTTGGCGGTACGCCGGTCCTCCCGCGGGCATCGCTCATATTTCGCCCGGTAACTGCGGGTGAAATACGACGGTGACTCAAACCCGCAGGCAATACTCACCTCCAGCACACTCATGTCGGTCTGTCGCAGCAACTGCCGTGCTTTTTCCAACCGTAACCGCAGATAGAAATTGCTCGGCGTGTCGTTCAGGTGCAACCGAAACAACCGCTCCAACTGCCGCCGCGTCACCTTGATCGATTCCGCCAGCTCCAGCGTACTCAGCGGCGGTTCGCTGTGCTGCTCCATCTCACCGATCACCTGCACCAGCTTCTTGTTGCTGATGCCATAACGCGTGGCGACTTCCATGCGTTGGTGGTCTTTGCGCGGGCGGATACGGCCGAGTACAAATTGCTCGCTGACCTGGATCGCCAGTTCCGGGCCATGGGCCTGGGCGATCAAATCCAGCATTAAATCGATAGAGGCGGTGCCGCCAGCGGAAGTGATGCGCCGGCGGTCGATCTCGAACAGTTCCTGGGTGACGCTGAGCTGTGGATATGACTCCTTGAAGGCGTCGATGGCTTCCCAATGCAGGGTCAGGCGATGGCCGTCGAGCAAACCCGCCTCGGCGAGGATGAAGCTGCCAGTGTCAATGGCACCGAGGGTCACGCCTTCGTTGTCCAGTCGGCGCAACCAATGCTCAAGTGCCGGGGTCGCGAATTTCAGCGGTTCGAAGCCGGCGACCACCAATAAGGTCGCGCCTTTCTTCAGCGGCTCCAGCGCCGCATCGGCGTTGACCGACATACCGTTACTGGCCAGCACTGCCCCGCCATCGGCGCTCAGCACATGCCAGCGATAGAGTTCGCCGCGAAAGCGATTGGCGACCCGCAACGGCTCGATGGCCGAGATGAACCCGATGGCCGAGAAACCCGGCATCAACAAGAAGTAGAAATCCTGGGACATGGAGCGCACTCGCTTAGCAGGTAACAAGAGGCCAGGTAACGAGAGGGCGGGTAGCGTGAGGATGTTGATACGCCAGTTGCAAGCGGCTTTCAAGAGCACAGGTCGCTGCAGTGCAAGAGCTGGTCGCCGCAGTGCGCTTTCATCGGTGCTTTGCTGCGTAACTTGGCATCACCGGCGCATCAGACACCGGAACTCACAATAAACGAACTGCCGAGGAACCTGAGAATGAAACGACTGATCAGCAGCTGTGTTCTTGCACTCAGTGGTACCGCGTTACTGAGCGCCAGTGTCATGGCCGCCGAACCCGCCGCATGCCAGAACGTGCGCATGGGTGTAGTGAACTGGACCGACGTGATCGCCACCAGTGCCATGACCCAGGTATTGCTCGATGGCCTCGGCTACAGTACCAAACAAACCAGCGCCTCCCAGCAAATCATCTTCGCCGGGATCCGCGACCAGCGTCTGGACCTGTTCCTCGGCTACTGGAACCCGCTGATGACCCAGACCATCACCCCGTTCGTCGACGCCAAGCAGGTCAAGGTGCTTGAAGCGCCAAGCCTGCAAGACGCCCGCGCGACCCTCGCCGTGCCGACCTACCTCGCCGACAAGGGCCTGAAAACCTTCGCCGACATCGCCAAGTTCGAAAAAGAACTGGGCGGCAAGATCTACGGCATCGAGCCTGGCTCGGGCGCCAACACCCAGATCAAGGCGATGATCTCCAAGAATCAGTTCGGCCTCGGCAAGTTCCAGCTGGTCGAGTCCAGCGAAGCCGGCATGCTCGCCGCGGTGGATCGCGCCGTGCGTCGCAACGAAGCCGTGGTGTTCTTCGGCTGGGCGCCGCACCCGATGAACGTCAACGTGAAAATGACCTACCTCACCGGCAGCGACGACGCCCTCGGCCCGAACGAAGGCAAGGCCACCGTGTGGACCGTCACCTCACCGACCTACGCCGAGCAGTGCCCGAATATCGGTCGCCTGTTGAGCAACCTGACGTTCACCGCCGAAGACGAGAGCCGGATGATGCAGCCACTGCTGGATCACAAGGACGCTTTCGAGTCGGCCAAACAATGGCTCAAGGATCACCCGCAGGACAAAAAACGCTGGCTTGAAGGCGTCACCACCTTCGATGGCAAACCGGCCGCTGAAAACCTGCAACTGACCAGTAAATAAACCCGAACCCACCACCGTCTCGCAGCCCCAAGGGGCTGCGAACGGGATCACCACGCCTGGCCAAAAACCAAAAACTCGCCTGTAAGGAACCGCCAAATGAACCACGACGTCATCATCACCTGCGCACTCACCGGTGCTGGCGACACGACCAGCAAGAGCCCACACGTGCCGGTCACCCCGAAACAGATCGCGGCTGCCGCCGTGGAGGCCGCCAAGGCCGGTGCCACCGTGGTTCACTGCCATGTTCGCGACCCGCAAACCGGCAAGTTCAGCCGTGATGTGGCGCTGTACCGCGAGGTGATGGAGCGTATCCGCGAGGCGGACGTGGACATCATCGTCAACCTCACTGCCGGCATGGGCGGCGACCTGGAAATCGGTGCCGGCGAAAATCCGATGGAATTCGGTCCGAACACCGATCTGGTTGGCCCGCTGACTCGTCTGGCCCATGTCGAAGAATTGCTGCCGGAAATCTGCACCCTCGATTGCGGCACCCTGAACTTCGGCGACGGCGACACCATTTACGTCTCCACCCCGGCCCAGCTTCGCGCTGGTGCCAAACGCATTCAAGAGCTGGGCGTGAAGACCGAGCTGGAAATCTTCGACACCGGCCACCTGTGGTTCGCCAAGCAGATGATCAAGGAAGGCCTGCTCGACAACCCGTTGTTCCAGCTGTGCCTGGGCATCCCGTGGGGCGCGCCGGCGGACACCACCACCATGAAGGCCATGGTCGACAACCTGCCCGCCGATGCGGTCTGGGCCGGCTTCGGTATCGGTCGCATGCAAATGCCGATGGCGGCGCAAGCGGTATTGCTCGGCGGCAACGTGCGGGTCGGGCTGGAAGACAACCTGTGGCTGGACAAGGGCGTGCTGGCGACCAACGGCCAACTGGTCGAACGCGCCACGGAAATCCTCAGCCGCCTCGGTGCCCGCGTGCTCACCCCCGCTGAAGGCCGCAAGAAAATGGGCCTGACCCAGCGCGGTTAATTCACAACAACTTTTCCCCTGTGGGAGCGAGCCTGCTCGCGAAGGCGGCATGACTGACGCAAGAGATCTGTCGGATGTACCGGCCTCTTCGCGAGCAGGCTCGCTCCCACAGTTTTTTTCGAGCAAAATTCAGGAAGTCACCATGACCTTCATCACCGAAATCAAAACCTTCGCCGCCCTGGGCAGCGGTGTCATCGGCAGCGGCTGGGTATCCCGCGCCCTCGCCCATGGCCTGGACGTAGTGGCCTGGGACCCGGCACCAGGCGCTGAAGCAGCCCTGCGCAAACGCGTCGCCAACGCCTGGGGCGCACTGGAGAAACAAGGCCTGGCGCCCGGTGCTTCGCAGGATCGCCTGCGTTTTGTCGCGACCATCGAAGAATGCGTTCGCGACGCTGACTTCATCCAGGAAAGTGCCCCGGAACGCCTTGAGCTGAAACTGGACCTGCACAGCAAAATCAGCGCGGCAGCCAAGCCCAATGCGTTGATCGGCTCCAGCACCTCCGGCCTGCTGCCGAGCGAGTTCTACGAGAGTGCCACGCACCCGGAGCGCTGCGTGGTCGGTCACCCGTTCAACCCGGTTTACCTGCTGCCGCTGGTCGAAGTGGTCGGCGGTAAAAACACCGCGCCCGAAGCCGTGCAAGCGGCGATGAAAGTCTATGAATCCCTGGGGATGCGCCCGTTGCACGTGCGCAAGGAAGTGCCGGGGTTCATCGCCGATCGCCTGCTCGAAGCGCTGTGGCGTGAGGCGCTGCACCTGGTCAACGACGGCGTGGCGACTACCGGTGAAATCGACGATGCGATTCGCTTCGGCGCAGGCCTGCGCTGGTCGTTCATGGGCACCTTCCTGACCTACACCCTGGCCGGTGGTGATGCCGGTATGCGTCACTTCATGGCGCAGTTCGGCCCGGCATTGCAGTTGCCGTGGACTTACCTGCCGGCACCGGAACTGACCGACAAACTGATCGACGATGTGGTCGACGGCACCAGCGATCAACTGGGTAAACACAGCATTTCGGCACTGGAGCGCTATCGTGATGACTGCCTGCTGGCAGTGCTGGAGGCGGTGAAGACCACCAAAGAGAAACATGGGATGGCCTTCAGCGAGTAAACCGTCAGTTAATGGGCCAACAGGTCTGGCCCCTTCGCGAGCAGGCTCGCTCCCACAGGGGGTCTGCTGAGTGACATAGATTGTCTTCACACTTCAAATCAACTGTGGGAGCGAGCCTGCTCGCGAAGACGGCAGCCCAGTCACCACCAATGTTGGATCAGAAACCATGCCCACCCTCACTACCTACCAAACCACCATCATCCCCGACTGGGTCGACTACAACGGCCACCTGCGCGACGCCTTCTACCTGCTGATTTTCAGCTACGCCACCGATGCCCTGATGGATCGCCTGGGCCTGGACAGCAGCAGCCGGGAAGCCAGCGGCAACTCGTTGTTCACTCTCGAACTGCACCTCAACTACCTGCACGAAGTGAAACTCGACGCCCAAGTCGAGGTGCACACCCAAATCATTGCCCACGACAGCAAACGCCTGCACCTCTACCACAGCCTGCATCGGGTCGGTGATGCCCAGGAGCTTGCAGGCAACGAACAGATGCTGCTGCACGTGGATCTCGCCGGACCGCGCTCGGCCCCGTTCAGCGACCAGTCCCTGAATCGGCTGCAAGCCATCGTCGCCGAACAGGCGGACCTGCCAACGCCCGGGTACATTGGCCGAGTGATCGCATTACCCCCAAAAAAATAACAAGGAGATCGCCATGAACACCGCCGCTGCATTTGCCGACTTTCGTACCTATCCGTTGATCAGCGCGCTGGCTGGCGTGCAGACACTGGCGGACCGGGTCCTGGTGACGTGGGCCGACGATCGCGTCAGCCCTTTCCACCATCAATGGCTGCGGGATAACTGCCCGTGCCCGCAGTGCGTCTACACCGTGACCCGCGAGCAAGTACTGGAAATCGTCGATGTGGCTCAAGACCTGATGCCTGACGCCGTACACATCGACACCGATGGTTGCCTGTCGGTGGATTGGCAGGATGGCCACGCCAGCCGCTTCGATCCCGGCTGGCTGCGCGCCCACGCCTATGACGATGAATCCCGCGCCGAACGCTTGGCACGCAAGCCCAAAGCCAGGCTCTGGAACAGCGATTTGCAGTTGCCGGTGTTCGAATATCAAGCCCTGATGAACGACCCGCAGGCGTTGCTGCAATGGCTGCTGGCGGTTCGTGATGTCGGCCTGACCCAGGTTCGTGGCGTGCCCACCGAACCCGGCTCCTTGAAGCTGATCGCGCAACGGATTTCCTTCATCCGCGAGAGCAATTTCGGCGTGCTGTTCAACGTGCAATCGAAGGCCGATGCCGACAGCAACGCCTACACCGCCTTCAACCTGCCGCTGCACAGCGATTTGCCGACCCGGGAGTTGCAACCGGGGTTGCAATTCCTGCATTGCCTGGTCAATGACGCCGAGGGCGGCGAAAGCATTTTTGTCGATGGTTTTGCCATCGCCGATGCGCTGCGTCGCGAAGACCCGGAGTCATTCAAAAGCCTTTGCGAAATCCCCGTAGAGTTTCGCAACAAGGACCGCCACAGCGACTACCGCTGCCTCGCGCCGATCATCGCCCTGGATACGTTGGGGCAGGTATCGGAAATCCGCATGGCGAACTTTCTACGCGGACCGTTCGACACCTCGGTGGAGCAGATGCCCAAGCTCTATCACGCCTACCGGCGCTTTATCGCGATGACGCGCGAACCCCGGTTCCGCCTGATACAGCGGCTCAATCCCGGTGAGCTGTGGTGCTTCGACAACCGCCGCACCCTGCACGCCCGCAACGCCTTCGACCCCGCCACCGGGGCGCGGCACTTCCAGGGTTGCTATGTCGACCGGGATGAGTTGTTGTCGCGGATTCTGGTGTTGCAGCGTTAAGCCTCTAAAAGATCGCAGCCTTCGGCAGCTCCTACAGGTGAAACACGATCTTTTGCTTTTCAACCGACAAAAAAAGCCCCGATCAAGCCGTGACAGGATCGAGGCAGAGGGTACTGTTGAGGAGCTGCCGTGCGAGGGTGACCAAACCTTCGTGAAGCGAGCTGAGCCCAGTGTGCCCACTCCTGCGCACGGCAAGTTAGTCGAAAACGACCTGTTCATAGCCATTGCGGCCATTGCGACAAATCGCCCTTGCCGCTACTGCGTGGCCCTACCAGAATCGAGCCACGACACCGTTCCCTGAAGAAGGATTGCGTCATGATGCACGCCGATTTGATAGACCAGGAAGACCTGTTGGGCCAGCTCAAGTCGTTGGGGTTCGAGGTGCCCACCGGCGCCACCGCCGAGCAGGCCTGCGAGTGTGCGGTACGGGGTTTGAACGATGTACGGGCGATGACCCTGCGGACCATGGTCAAGCAGATGTACACCAGCAGCGCGACGATCCTGCCAGCGGTGCGCCAGGCGATCGACAAGCAGTTGTTGCCGGCATTGGCGGAGTATCAGCAGAGCCACACAGGCCGATAAATCCATTCGCGAGCAGGCTCGCTCCCACATTCGACCGCATTCCTCTGCTGGAACTCGGTCAACTGTGGGAGCGAGCCTGCTCGCGATGAAAACGCCTCGGTTTAAAGCCGTACGCTGGCAAACGTCGACTCATTACGCGCCTGGCTCAACGCCGACAACGGCCCGGACAACGGCGACAGCACCAAGGCTTGCGGCAACGGCATCATCGCCACTTGCTGCGTAGTATTGGAGCCTACACGCTCGTCACGCGGCGGGATGCCGAAGTATTCGCGGTAGCACTTGGAGAAGTGCGGCGTGGACACAAAACCGCACACCGACGCCACTTCGATGATCGACATCGGCGTTTGCTTGAGCAGTTGCCGGGCGCGGATCAGGCGCAGCTTTAGGTAGTAACGCGACGGCGAGCAGTGCAGGTATTTCTGGAACAGGCGTTCGAGCTGACGACGGGATACCGCGACATAGACTGCCAGCTCGTCGAGATCGATCGGCTCTTCGAGGTTGGCCTCCATCAGCGCAACGATTTCCTGCAGTTTTGGCTGATTCGTGCCGAGCATGTGCTTGAGCGGCACACGCTGGTGATCCTGCTCGTTGCGGATGCGCTCGTAGACGAACATTTCCGAAATGGCCGCCGACAGTTCACGGCCGTGATCGCGGCTGATCAGGTGCAGCATCATGTCCAGCGGCGCGGTGCCGCCGGAGCTGGTGAAACGGTTACGGTCGAGGGTGAACAGGCGGGTGCTCATGGCCACCCGCGGGAAAGCTTCCTGCATGGCTGCCAGGCATTCCCAGTGCACGCTGCAATCAAAACCGTCGAGCAGGCCGGCGCAGGCCAGGGCCCAACTGCCGGTGCACACCGCGCCAAGGCGGCGGGACTGGCGAGCCTGGCTTTGCAGCCATGACACGTGTTCACGGGTCACAGTGCGCTGGATGCCGATACCGCCGCACACGATGACAGTGTCCATTGGCGGAGCTTTGTGCATGGAGGCGTCGGGGGTGATCTGCAGGCCGTCACTGGCCCAGACCTGGCCGCCGTCGACGGTGAGGGTGGTCCAACGGTACAGCTCGCGACCGGACAACTGGTTGGCCATGCGCAGGGGTTCTACTGCGGAGGCCAGAGAAATCAGCGTGAAATTGTCCAGCAGCAGAAAGCCGATGGATTGAGGCGCACGGTTCTGGGGTTGGGCCCCGGAGTTGAACGTCGTCATCGCGGTATCTCCTCACACAAAGCGGGTGATGGCCTCAGGCGGAGGCTCTTTTTATTGCCATCGTTCTCGCGTGGGAGACGGGCTTTGTAATGACAGAGCAATTGCCATGCCTAAATTTGAATGCGCGTTCAATAACTCCTAAAAACGACGTCGGAATGTGTCTATATATGTCTCGCAAGGCGTGGGGATTTAAATGGCCATCAGGACTGGCAAGCGCCCCGGCTCACGAGCGGTGAGCAATTCGGTAGCACTTGTGGGAACAGCGTTGCGCCGCACCGGAAAGGAGTGTCACCGCAAGCACGGGTGACGAGCGGTCAAAGGCAGGTTGGTGCCCGATCACTGGCAAGGCGATTTATCTGTGAGCGACGCGCTAAAAGGTGGCGCGTTTTCGAGCGGGTGTTCACTTAACGCGCAATTTTGACTGGTCTGGCCCCTTCGCGAGCAAGCCCGCTCCCACATTTGGAATGCGTTTCCCTGTGGGAGCGGGCTTGCTCGCGAAGAATGCGACTCGGTATTACTGACTCAACACTCCACCGCACTCACCGCCAACCCGCCCCGCGATGTCTCCTTGTATTTGTCATGCATGTCGGCACCGGTATCGCGCATGGTGCGGATCACCCGGTCCAGCGAAATAAAGTGCTGGCCATCGCCCCGCAACGCCATCTGCGCGGCGTTGATCGCCTTCACCGCAGCAATCGCGTTGCGCTCGATGCACGGCACCTGGACCAGTCCACCCACCGGGTCGCAGGTCAGGCCGAGGTTGTGTTCCAGACCGATTTCCGCCGCGTTGCACAGTTGCTCGGGCGTGGCGCCAAGGATTTCCGCCAGCCCGGCCGCCGCCATGGCGCAGGCCGAACCGACTTCACCCTGGCAGCCGACTTCGGCACCGGAGATCGAGGCGTTCTTCTTGCACAGGATGCCCACCGCCGCCGCACCGAGGAAATAGTCGACGACATTGGCGTCGGTCACGGCCTCGCTGAACTTCATGAAGTAGTGCAGCACTGCCGGAATGATCCCCGCCGCACCGTTGGTCGGTGCCGTGACCATGCGCCCGCCGGCGGCGTTTTCTTCGTTGACCGCCAGGGCGAACAGGTTGACCCATTCCATGGCGCTCAAGGTCGAGCCGATCACGTTGGGTTTGTTCAGCTCCTGCAGGCTGCGATGCAGCTTGGCCGCGCGGCGACGCACGTTCAGCCCGCCGGGCAGGATGCCTTCGTGTTTCAGGCCCTGTTCGACGCAATCCTGCATGGCGCGCCAGAGCTTCATCAGGCCGCTGCGGATTTCCTCTTCGCTGCGCCAGACTTTCTCGTTGGCCATCATTAATTCCGCCACGCGCAGGTTGTGCTTCTTGCACAGCTGCAACAGCTCGGCGGCGCTGGAAAAGTCATAAGGAAGTACGGTGCGGTCCAGATCCACGACACCGCTGGAGGCTTGCGCCTCATCGACGACAAAACCGCCGCCGACCGAATAGTAGGTGTCGCGATGCAATTCGCCGTCATCACCTTCGACAATCAAGGTCATCGCGTTGGGGTGGAACGGCAGGTTTTCGTCGATCAGGCGCATGTCCCGAGCCCAGACGAACGGCACCGACAGGCGACCGTCGAGCAACAGCGTGTGGGTTTCGCGCAAGGCCTGGATACGGATGCCGATCTGCGACGGATCGATCGCATCCGGCCACTCGCCCATCAGGCCCATGATCACCGCGTTGTCGCTGCCGTGGCCGATGCCGGTGGCCGACAACGAGCCAAACAGCTGGACTTCGACACGCCGCACCTGTTCCAGCAGCCCCCGCTCGCGCAAGCCCTGCACAAACAACGCCGCCGCCCGCATGGGCCCCACGGTGTGCGAACTGGAAGGGCCGATGCCGATTTTGAACAGGTCGAAAACACTGATAGCCATGACTGCCGAACTCCTGAATGGGCCCACTGCGTGCGCCAAAGCGCACGGTGACGGAGCTGCTACGCTCAAGCTGCAATCCGCCGAGATGACCGCATCATCAAGCTTTTGTCGTGTTGTTCGACGTCTCTAACCGACGCACTCATGCCCACCAACGCCGCGTGTCTTTTACGCCGTGTTTTCGCCGTTTTTTTGCGGTTCAGAGGGGAAAAAAGGGCTGAAAAAATCTGTAAACGACGTCACCGACACTGGATGCGACCATCCCTGTACTGGATACGACGCGCCCTGTAGGCGTCAGATTTTCACTGGTACATGATCATATCGACTCGATTGCAAGGCGCCGTGGTAGAGCTGTCTCCAGAACGCCATCCAACCGCAACCTATAAGTGCGGTGGTCCAGTCGGAACACTGCCAAAAAAAACACCAAGGAGTCCATCCATGAAAGGTTCCCCGTCGTTGTTGTTGGCCGCCATGCTTAGTCTGCCGGTTCTGGCGCAAGCCGCAGAACCGGCGCAGTGCAGTACCGTAAACTTCTCCGATGTCGGCTGGACCGACATCACCGCCACCACCGCGACGACCAGCGTCGTGCTCAATGCCCTCGGCTACAAGACCAAGACCACCATGATTTCCGTGCCCGTGACCTACAAGTCGCTGGCCGACGGCAAGAACATGGACGTGTTCCTGGGGAACTGGATGCCGACCATGGAAAACGACATCAAGGCCTATCGCGAAGCCGGCACCGTGGAAACCGTGCGTACCAACCTCAAGGGTGCCAAGTACACCCTCGCCGTCCCTCAAGCCCTGTACGACAAGGGGCTGCATGACTTCGCCGACATCGCCAAATTCAAGAAAGAGCTCGATGGCAAGATCTACGGCATCGAGCCTGGCAACGACGGCAACCGCCTGATCCAGTCGATGATCGACAAGAACGCCTTCGGCCTCAAGGACGCGGGCTTCAAGGTCGTCGAGTCCAGCGAAGCCGGCATGCTGTCGCAGGTCGACCGCGCGCAGAAACGCGACACCGCCGTGGTGTTCCTGGGCTGGGCGCCGCACCCGATGAACAAGCGCTTCAAGATTCAATACCTGACCGGCGGCGACGATTTCTTCGGCCCCGACTTTGGCGCCGCCACCGTGGCGACCAACACCCGCAAGGGCTACGCCGAGGAATGCAGCAACGTCGGTCAGTTGCTGAAAAACCTGGAGTTCACGGTCGACATGGAAAGCGAACTGATGGGCAACATCCTGGACGACAAGATGAAGCCTGACGCGGCCGCCAAGGCCTGGCTGAAAAAGAATCCACAGGTGCTCGATACCTGGCTCGCTGGCGTGACCACCATTGACGGTAAACCTGGCCTGGAGGCCGTGAAAGCCAAACTGCAGTAATCGCTTATGCCGGACGGCCCACGCCGTCCGGGCTGTTTATTTCCTTGCATGCGGACGTTCACTACCATGCTGATTGATCAGAAAATACCTCTAGGCCAGTACATCGCGGGCTTCGTTGAATGGTTGACGCAACACGGCGCCAGCACCTTCGACGCAATCGCCGTGACACTGGAAACGATGATCCACGGCGTGACGTTTGCGCTGACCTGGTTCAACCCGCTGGCGCTGATCGGCCTGATCGCTCTACTGGCACACTTCATTCAACGCAAATGGGGCCTGACCGCGTTTGTCGTTGCCTCCTTTCTGCTGATCCTCAATCTGGGGTACTGGCAGGAAACCATGGAAACCCTCGCCCAGGTGTTGTTCGCCACCCTGGTCTGCGTGCTCATTGGTGTGCCCCTGGGCATCGTCGCCGCGCACAAGCCGATGTTCTATACTGTAATGCGTCCGGTACTCGATCTGATGCAGACCGTACCGACCTTCGTGTACCTCATTCCTACCCTGACCCTCTTCGGTCTGGGTGTGGTCCCGGGCCTGATTTCGACGGTGGTGTTCGCGATTGCCGCGCCCATCCGCCTGACCTACCTGGGTATCCGCGATGTTCCGGAAGAACTGATGGACGCCGGCAAGGCCTTTGGCTGCTCCCGGCGTCAGCTGCTCTCGCGAATCGAACTGCCCCACGCCATGCCAAGCATCGCGGCAGGCATCACCCAGTGCATCATGCTGTCTCTTTCGATGGTAGTGATCGCGGCACTGGTGGGCGCCGATGGTTTGGGCAAACCGGTGGTCAACGCACTGAACACTGCTGATATCGCCCTGGGCTTCGAAGCAGGCCTGGCGATCGTACTGCTGGCGATCATGCTCGACCGTATCTGCAAACAACCCGACGCCAAGGTAGGGGGTGACGCATGAGCATTATTCGCTTCGAGAACGTTGACGTTATCTTCTCCAGGGATCCACGCGAGGCGCTCAAGCTGCTGGATCAGGGCATGACCCGCAACGAGATCCTGAAAAAGACCGGGCAGATCGTCGGTGTTGAAAAAGCCAGCCTGGATATCGAAAAAGGTGAAATCTGCGTACTGATGGGCCTGTCCGGCTCCGGCAAGTCCAGCCTGCTGCGCTGCATCAACGGCCTGAACACCGTCAGCCGTGGCAAGTTGTTCGTCGAGCACGAAGGCAAGCAGATCGACATCGCCTCCTGCACCCCGGCCGAACTGAAAATGATGCGCACCAAACGCATCGCGATGGTGTTCCAGAAGTTCGCCCTGATGCCTTGGCTGACCGTTCGCGAGAACATCAGCTTTGGCCTGGAAATGCAGGGTCGGCCCGAAAAGGAACGACGCAAACTGGTGGACGACAAGCTTGAGCTGGTGGGCCTGACCCAGTGGCGCAACAAGAAGCCCAACGAGCTGTCCGGTGGTATGCAGCAACGCGTTGGCCTGGCTCGTGCCCTGGCGATGGACGCCGACATCCTGCTGATGGACGAACCGTTCTCGGCACTCGACCCGCTGATCCGCCAGGGTCTGCAGGACGAACTGCTGGAACTGCAACGCAAGCTGAGCAAGACGATCGTGTTCGTAAGCCACGACCTCGACGAAGCCCTGAAACTGGGCTCCCGTATCGCGATCATGAAAGACGGCCGGATCATCCAGTACAGCAAGCCGGAAGAAATCGTCCTCAACCCGGCGGACGATTACGTGCGGACCTTCGTGGCCCACACCAACCCGCTGAACGTACTGTGCGGCCGCAGCCTGATGCGCACCCTGGACAACTGCAAACGCATCAATGGTTCGGTGTGCCTGGATCCAGGCGGTGATTCGTGGCTGGACCTGGCCGAAGGCAACACCATCAAGGGTGCTCGCCAGAACGGGTCTGCACTGGACTTGCAGAACTGGATACCAGGTCAGGCCGTTGAAGGCCTGGGTCGTCGACCAACCCTGGTGGACTCGAACATCGGCATGCGCGATGCGCTGCAGATTCGTTATCAGACCGGCAACAAGCTGGTGCTGCATGACAACAACAAGGTGGTGGGGATTCTGGGCGACAGCGAGCTGTATCACGCACTGCTCGGCAAGAACCTGGGGTAAGGCAACAGATGCAAAAACGCCGCGAGAGGATCGCGGCGTTTTTGTTTGAAGAGCAAAGATCAAAAGATCGCAGCCTTCGGCAGCTCCTACAGGGGATTGCGTTCTGATGTAGGAGCTGCCGAAGGCTGCGATCTTTTGAAGCTGGACGAGGTATCACTGAAACACCGCGCCCCTCACAACTCAGCTGTAAACCCGGCCAAGGAGCTGCCGATGGCTTTCAAACTGATCGAGCACGTCACGGGTGATCTGATCCTGGGTGAAACCCATCAAGTCGTAGTCCTGGCTACCGTTATGCAGGTAAACCTCAGCGCGATAGAAACGCTGACGCGCCTCATCCGACTGTGCCGATTCAGTCGGCGTGGCCAGGTAACCGTCCAGGCTGACTTCGTAGACAAACGGGTTACCCTCTTCCATCTCGACGCGCACGCCCATGCAACGCTTGGACTTGCCCAGCAGCGTCTGAACCTGCAGGCCCTGAGCACGCATTTGCGCCGTCGCATCTTCCAGCGCCGGGCTCACTTGCTTGTCCATGAAGCGCTGCACCACCGACTGGCTCGGTTGCAGGTCCAGTTGGGTCAAACGTTCGCTGAAACCACGACGACCGCGCGCAGCCAGTTCCGCTTGCTCCTGTTCGATCTGCACGTCCTGGCGCATGGCCTTGTGCAAGCCGAACATGAAGAACACCAGCACCACCGAGAACGGCAAGCCTGCCAGTACCACCATGGTTTGCATGGCTTCGAAGTTGCCGGCGAACAGCAGGCCGA
Organism: Pseudomonas sp. GW821-FHT07G06; assembly: GCF_058986625.1. NCBI lineage: Bacteria > Pseudomonadati > Pseudomonadota > Gammaproteobacteria > Pseudomonadales > Pseudomonadaceae > Pseudomonas > Pseudomonas sp. GW821-FHT07G06. The sequence continues at coordinate 495,663 of NZ_JBYSVW010000003.1, read as the reverse complement.
TGGTCACCAGGGTGATCACCGCCGACCAGAAGATCCGCAGCCAGTGCGGCGCGTCTTCATCGACGGTACCGCCCTTGCACGACAGGTTGGCCATCATCACCGCGCCGGAATCCGCCGGGGTCAGGAACAGCACGAAACCGACAAAGATCGACACGCCGATCACTACCTTCGACGCCGGGTAATGCTCAAGCAACTGGTAGATCGCCATGGACGGCTGTTCCAACGCCGTTTTTCCAAGCTCCACCGCCCCATGGTTCATCACCAGGTCCAGGGCCGAGTTACCGAAGATCGACAGCCACGCCAGGGTGAAGCCCAACGGAATCAGCAGTACGCCGGCCACCAGTTCACGCACCGTGCGACCACGGGAAATACGTGCGATGAACATGCCCACGAATGGTGCCCAGGAAATCCACCAGGCCCAGTAGAACAGGGTCCACAGGCCCAACCAGCGGTCGGACTTCTCGGCGTCGCCTTCATACACATAGAGGTCGAAGGTCTTCAGCACCACGCCGTTCAGATAGTCGCCGACGTTCTGCACGAAGCCGTTGAGCAGGTGCAGGGTCGGGCCGAACAGCAGGACGAAAATCAGCAGGCCGCTGAACAGCACGATGTTCAGGTTGGACAGACGACGGATGCCGTTTTCCACACCCGACACAGCGGCGATGGTCGCCACGGTGCTCATCACGATGATCACGATCAGCAGGTTGGTGTTGCTGTGCTCCATGCCGAACAGGTTTTCAAGGCCCGACGACACTTGCAGCGAACCGATCCCCAGGTTGGTCACCAGACCGAGCAGGGTCACGAACATGCCGAAGCCGTCCACCGCATGACCGGCCGCGCCCTTGACCCAACGCTCACCCACCAACGGATACAGCGCCGAACGCAACGCCAGCGGCTGGTTATGCCGGTAGGCAAAGTACGCCACCGCCAAGCCGACCAACGCGTAAATCGCCCAGCCGTGCAGGCCCCAATGCAGGAACGTCAGTTGTACTGCCTGACGTGCCGCGAGGTTACTGCCGGCCACGCCTTCCGGCGGGTTGAAGTAGTGGTCCAGCGGTTCGGACGCGCCGAAATACAACAACGAGATGCCGATACCCGAGGAGAACAGCATCCCCGCCCAGGCGCCGTAGCTGAAGTCCGGGGTGTCGTCCTTGCTGCCCAGCTTGAGTTTGCCGTAGGACGAAAACGCCAGGCCGACGACGAAAATCAGATAGGCGGCAATCACCACCATGTAGTACCAGCCGAAGCTGCGGGACAACCAGGCTTGCGCCGTACCCAGCATTCTGCCGGCCTCTTGCGGGGCGATGATCAGAATGGCGGTCAACAACAGAATCAACGCGGTAGAGGTGTAGAACACCCAACCGTTGACCGACACCTTCTGCGGTGGGGTCTTTATTAGCGAGGCAGAACTCATGGCACAGATGCTCCGGGCAGTGCGAGAGAAGAACGCAAGGCAAACGAGTTACCCGACCAATCGGTTAGTGGGCAGCCGACCGGCGGGTGATATAAAGACACCCCGAAAAAAGCCCGAAACCCCTGGAGCGCAGCAGCGCGTAGGTTTCGAGCAGTTTCGGAAGTCATTTTTTCCGCCGCTACATGTAGGAAAAATCTGTAGGCAGCGACGATTTGTCGCAGATCTTATTCTTTGTTGATTGAACGTTCAATCAAAACAAAATAGACTGGCCCTCAAGCCGGTAGTCGTTTGACGTCTGCCGGAAGGCCTAAGGAGATGTGCAAGATGCCCAAGGTCGGTATGCAACCCATCCGTCGCCAACAGTTGATCGAAGCCACATTGCTGGCGGTCGACCAAGTCGGAATGGGGGACGCCAGCATTGCGCTGATCGCCCGTTTGGCCGGTGTCTCGAACGGCATCATCAGTCATTACTTTCAGGACAAGAACGGCCTGATCGCTGCCACGGCGCAGTACCTGATGAGTGTCCTCAGCGAGAACGTCACCGCGCGCCGTCAGGCGCTGACAGATGAAAGCCCCCGGGCGCATCTGCAGGTGATCATCGAAGGCAACTTCGACGCCAGCCAGGTCAATGGCCCGGCAATGAAAACCTGGCTGGCCTTCTGGGCCACCAGCATGCACCACCCGTCTTTGCACAGGTTGCAGCGGATCAACGATCACCGCCTGTATTCCAACCTGTGCTGCCAGTTCCGCCGCGTACTGCCGCTCGACGATGCGCGCAGTGCAGCCCGTGGCCTGGCAGCCCTCATTGACGGTTTGTGGTTGCGCGGCGCGCTGTCGGGAGATGCTTTCGACACCGGGCAGGCGCACCAGATCGCTTACGAATACATGGATTTCCAACTGGCCAAGCAGGTGAGTCAGAGCACACAGAACGCTCAACCACCGGACCGCGCCAATCACTGATGCACTTGCGAGGACTTTATGGCCCGTTTCGAATTGCAAAAACTCTACATCGATGGCGCTTACTCTGACGCCAGCAGCGACGCCACTTTCGAAGCCATCAACCCGGCTAACGGTGAAGTCCTCGCAAAAGTACAACGTGCCACCTTCGATGACGTCGAGCGCGCCGTCGTCAGCGCCGAAAAGGGCCAGAAAATCTGGGCCGCCATGACCGCCATGGAGCGTTCGCGCATCCTGCGTCGCGCCGTGGAAATCCTGCGTGAGCGCAACGACGAACTGGCCGCCCTGGAAACCCTGGACACCGGCAAGTCGTACTCCGAAACCCGCTACGTCGACATCGTCACCGGCGCTGATGTGCTGGAGTACTACGCAGGCCTGGTTCCGGCCATCGAAGGCGAGCAGATTCCGCTGCGCACCACCTCGTTCGTCTACACCCGTCGCGAGCCGCTGGGCGTCGTGGCCGGTATCGGCGCGTGGAACTACCCGATCCAGATCGCCCTGTGGAAGTCCGCGCCAGCCCTGGCGGCCGGTAACGCGATGATCTTCAAGCCAAGCGAAGTCACCTCGCTGACCACTCTGAAACTGGCCGAGATCTACACCGAAGCCGGCGTGCCAAACGGCGTGTTCAACGTCCTCACCGGCAGCGGCCGTGAAGTCGGCACCTGGCTGACCGAGCACCCGCGCATCGAGAAAGTCTCGTTCACCGGCGGCACCGACACCGGCAAGAAAGTCATGGCCAGCGCTTCGAGCTCTTCGCTCAAGGAAGTGACCATGGAACTGGGCGGCAAGTCGCCGCTGATCATCTGTGACGACGCCGACCTCGATCGCGCTGCCGACACCGCGATGATGGCCAACTTCTACAGCTCCGGTCAGGTGTGCACCAACGGCACCCGCGTGTTCGTACCGGCCCACCTGAAAGCCGCTTTCGAAGCCAAGATCGTTGAGCGCGTTGCGCGCATTCGCGTCGGCAACCCTGAAGACGAAAACACCAACTTCGGCCCATTGGTCAGCTTCGCCCACATGGAAAACGTGCTGGGCTACATCGCCAAGGGCAAGGAAGAAGGTGCCCGCGTACTGTGCGGCGGCGAGCGTCTGACCGACGGCGAATTCGCCAAAGGCGCCTTCGTCGCGCCGACCGTGTTCACCGACTGCACCGACGACATGACCATCGTCCGTGAAGAAATCTTTGGCCCGGTGATGGCGATCCTCACCTACGAAACCGAAGAAGAAGTGATCCGTCGCGCCAACGACACCGAATTCGGCCTGGCCGCCGGTATCGTCACCCGCGACCTGAACCGCGCGCACCGCGTGATTCACCAACTGGAAGCCGGTATCTGCTGGATCAACGCCTGGGGCGAGTCCGACGCGAAGATGCCGGTTGGCGGCTACAAGCAGTCGGGTGTCGGACGTGAGAACGGCATCAGCTCGCTGAACAACTTCACCCGCATCAAATCGGTACAGGTCGAGCTGGGCGATTACGTCTCGGTGTTCTAAGCACTGCGAGGTCTCTGTGGCGAGGGGGCTTGCCCCCGTTGGGCTGCGAAGCAGCCCCCTCTCCAGACACCGCAAGTCTTCAGATAGAAAGCAGTCGCAGATTTTACGACTGCTGCGCAGCCGAACGGGGGCAAGCCCCCTCGCCACAGGTTGCGCGGCATCCAGGCGACAGGCGACCTGAACCAACTTCAAAGAGGGTGCATTCAATGTCCCAAGAATTCGACTACATCATCATCGGTGCCGGCTCGGCCGGTAACACCCTGGCGACCCGTCTGACCGAAGACGCCGGCGTCACCGTCCTGCTGCTCGAAGCCGGCGGCCCGGACTACCGTTTCGACTTCCGCACGCAAATGCCGGCCGCCCTGGCGTTCCCGCTGCAAGGCCGTCGCTACAACTGGGCCTACGAAACCGATCCTGAGCCACACATGGACGGTCGTCGCATGGAGTGCGGTCGCGGCAAGGGTCTGGGCGGTTCCTCGCTGATCAACGGCATGTGCTACATCCGCGGCAACGCCATGGACTACGACGGCTGGGCGAAACTGCCAGGCCTGGAAGACTGGTCGTACCTGGACTGCCTGCCCTATTTCCGCAAGGCGGAAACCCGTGACATCGGCCCCAACGACTACCACGGTGGCGAAGGCCCGGTCAGCGTGACCACGCCAAAAGCCGGCAACAACCCGCTGTTCCACGCCATGGTTGAAGCCGGCGTGCAGGCCGGTTACCCGCGCACCGAAGACTTGAACGGCTACCAGCAGGAAGGCTTCGGCCCGATGGACCGCACCGTGACACCGAAAGGTCGTCGTGCCTCCACCGCCCGTGGTTACCTGGACGTGGCCAAGAAGCGTTCGACCCTGACCATCGTCACCCACGCCCTGACCGACAAGATCCTGTTCGAAGGCAAGCGTGCGGTCGGCGTGCGTTACCTGGTCGGCGACGCTGAAGAGCGCGTTGAAGTCAAAGCACGCAAGGAAGTGCTGCTGTGCTCCGGCGCCATCGCTTCGCCGCAGATCCTGCAACGCTCCGGCGTCGGCCCGGCCGAACTGCTGAACAAGCTCGACATTCCGGTGGTCCACGACCTGCCGGGCGTCGGTGAAAACCTGCAGGACCACCTTGAGCTGTACTTGCAATACGCTTGCACCCAGCCAGTCTCGCTGTACCCGTCGCTGCTCTTGCACAACCAACCGGCCATCGGCGCCGAGTGGCTGTTCAACGGCACCGGCATCGGCGCCAGCAACCAGTTCGAAGCCGGCGGTTTCATCCGTACCCGTCCGGAATTCGAATGGCCGAACATCCAGTACCACTTCCTGCCGGTAGCGATTAACTACAACGGCAGCAACGGCGTGAAAGAGCACGGCTTCCAGGCGCACATGGGCTCCATGCGTTCGCCAAGCCGTGGGCGCATCCAGGCCAAGTCCAAGGACCCACGCCAGCACCCGAGCATCCTGTTCAACTACATGGCCACCGAGCAGGACTGGCAGGAATTCCGCGACGGCATCCGCCTGACCCGTGAAATCATGCAACAGCCGGCGCTGGACGCCTTCCGTGGTCGCGAGATCAGTCCGGGCATCGAGGTGCAAACCGACGAGCAACTGGACAAGTTCATCCGCGAACACGCCGAAACCGCCTTCCACCCGTCCTGCTCGTGCAAGATGGGCACCGACGACATGGCCGTGGTCGATGGCGAAGGTCGCGTGCATGGCATGCAAGGCCTGCGGGTGGTCGATGCCTCGATCATGCCGATCATCACCACCGGCAACCTGAACGCACCCACGATCATGATGGCCGAGAAAATCGCCGACAAGATCCGTGGTCGCAAGCCATTGCCGCGTAGCACAGCCACCTACTATGTGGCCGGTGAAGCGCCGGTGAAGGGCAAGCCGGTGCGGGAAGTGAGCCAGACGGCGTAAGGCGTTACATCGCGTCACGGCCATTCGCGAGCAGGCTCGCTCCCACAGGTTTCGGGTTGGATTGCAGATTTGTGATCCAACCGAGCCCCCCTGTGGGAGCGAGCTTGCTCGCGATGGGGCCATGTCAGTCCGCACACATCTTCCAATCCCCCCACAGATCCAAACTTGATCCTCCCCCCTCGCAGGCCTAATCTAGCGCCACGCAATCGTTTCACCCCTTCCCCTCGCAGCACCGCACCATCGCCACTCCATACCCAGGAGGTTCACGAATGTTCGACTTCTACCCCCAGCTCAAGCAGCGCTTCGCTGCCTTGCGCACGGGTGCTGAATTCTTTTCCCTGCGTTATGTGCGCGAATCCGGGCAGTACCTGTCAGTGCGCAAGATCGTCGCCGAACCGCCGAGCCTGAGCCGTGACGAAGGGGCGATGCTGACCGTGCGGGTCAATGGCGTCGAGGCCTATGCGGCGACCAACGATCTGTCGCAACAAGGCCTGCAGGCCGCCCTCGAGCGCGCCGAACTCCAGGCCCGTCGACTCAAGCCCCACGCCTTGCTGGACCTGCGTGAACAGGCTGTTTCCAGCGACCGTGCCGATTATTTTTCGCCGAACCTCGACCAGCCCTTCCCGTCCCTGAGCGACTGCTACCAACTGCTCGGCGCCGAGTCGGCCGCCGTGCCCAGGGACGAGCGCCTGGTGAACTGGCAGGTCAGCCTCGGCATCACTCACGTCGAGCAGATTTACCTCAACAGCGCCGGTGCCGAACTGCGCCAGGCCCAACGCTTTGTGTACCCTGGCCTGGATGTCACGGCCTACGACGGCAACGACAGCCAGACCCGCAGCCTGGGTCGCGAGAACTTCGGCCAGCAAGGCGCGGCGGACGTCATCAGCCGCTGCGGCCTGATCGGTGCCGGTGCCCAGGTGGCTGATCAGGCGCTGCAACTGCTGCTGGCGCCGAACACACCGCAAGGCAAGCGCGACCTGCTGCTGATGCCCGACCAGATGATGCTGCAAATCCACGAATCGATCGGCCATCCGCTGGAGCTGGACCGCATTCTGGGTGACGAACGCAATTACGCCGGCACCAGCTTCGTCAAAGCCGAGGATTTCGGCCGCCTGCAATACGGCTCCGGCCTGCTCAACGTGACCTTCGATCCGGACATCCCCGAAGAACTCGCCAGCTATGGCCATGACGACGACGGCACGCCCGCCAGCAAACAGTTCCTGATCCGCGAAGGCCTGTTGCTGCGCCCGCTGGGCGGTGCGTTGTCGCAATTCCGTGCCGGCATGGACGGCGTCGCCAACAGTCGCGCCTGCGGCTGGAACCGTCCGCCGATCGATCGCATGGCCAACCTCAACATCGAGCCGGGCGATCAGACCATCGAGCAACTGATCGGCGGTATCGAACACGGCGTGCTGATGTCGACCAACCGTTCCTGGTCGATCGACGATGCCCGCAATAAATTCCAGTTCGGCTGCGAATGGGGCCAACTGATAGAAAACGGCGAACTCAAGGGCGTGGTAAAGAATCCCAATTACAGGGGCATCTCCGCGCAGTTCTGGAAAAGCCTCAGCGCCGTCGGCGATGCCAGTACCTTCAAGGTCCTCGGCACACCGAATTGCGGCAAGGGCGAGCCGAACCAGGTGATCCGCGTCGGCCACGCGTCACCGGCCTGCGTGTTCAGTAACGTTGATGTATTCGGAGGAGACGCCTGATGCATCCGTCAATCAGCCAGTCCGCATCGTTCAAGGCGCTGGTCAACAGCCTGCGTGCAGCGCTTCACGAGCCCGAACAGTTCACCCTCAGCTACGCCGCCGAATCCTCGGCGTTCATACGTTTCAACCACGCCAAGGTGCGTCAGGCCGGTCAGGTGCAGCAGGCGAGCATCGGCCTGAAACTGATCAACGAAGGGCGCCATGCCGACCTGCAAATCACTTTGGCCGGCGATCCCCAGGTTGATCTGCAACGTTTGAACGAAGGTCTGCAACAGCTGCGCGACACCTTGCCGTTGTTGCCTGCGGACCCGTATCTGCTGCTCAACCACAATGGCTGGCAGAGCAACAACGTGCAGGCCCAACCGCTGCCGGACACCGAACAGGTGGTCGCGCAAATCACCCAGGCCGCCGAAGGCCTGGATCTTGTCGGTTTCTACGCTGCCGGACCGATCAGTCGTGGTTTTGCCAGTTCTTCGGGCGCCTTCGGCTGGCATCAGGCCAACAGTTTCAATTTCGATTTCAGCCTGTTCCACGAGAACGGCCAGGCAGTGAAGGCCAGCTATGCTGGGCAGGACTGGAACAGCGAAGGCTTTGCCAAACGCTTCGAGCAAGCCCGCGAGCAGCTTGAGTTTCTGGGACGGCCGCTGCGCACTTTGGCGCCCGGCCAGTACCGCGCTTACCTGGCACCGGCGGCGCTGGAAGAGATCATGGGCATGCTGTGCTGGGGTGGTTTCTCGGCACAGTCGATTGCCAGCAAAAGCAGCCCGCTGCAAAGGCTCTACGGTGGCGACAGCACGTTCAGCCCGTTGGTTTCGCTGGACGAAAAAGTCAGCGGCTCACTGAGCCCGGCGTTTTCCGATGAAGGTTATCCGCGCAGCGACCTGGGGTTGATCGTCAACGGCAAAGCCGGGGCACAACTGGTCAGTTCGCGCAGCGCCGCGGAATACGGTTTGACTGCCAACGGCGCCAGCGGCGGTGAATCCCCGAGCGCGCTGAACATGAAAGCTGGGGCATTGCCTGACGCGGACATCCTCAAGCAGTTGGGTACGGGGCTGTACATCAGCAACCTGTGGTACCTGAACTTTTCGGATCAACCGGCCGCACGCCTGACCGGCATGACCCGCTTTGCCACTTTCTGGGTCGAGAACGGCGAGATTCAAGCACCGGTCAACACCATGCGCTTTGATGACAGCGCCTTCAGCCTGCTCGGTTCGCGACTGGAAGCGTTGACCGCGGAGCGGGAGTTGTTGTTGTCGGCGAGTACGTACAGCCAGCGGGCGACGGCTTCGGCGTTGTTGCCGGGGGCGTTGGTCAGCCGGTTGACCTTGACCCTTTAAAAGCTTCGCGAGCAGGCTCGCTCCCACAGGATGTTCACCACCCATGTGGGAGCGAGCCTGCTCGCGAAGAAGTCACAACGGACTCCCTGATTCACTCTGACAAGAGGTCCCATGCCCAACCGCCCGCCTCTCGACGCTGTCACCGCCCGCTGGATACCCTGGGTCGTCGCCATTGCCTTCTTCATGCAGTCCCTCGACGGGACGATCCTCAACACCGCCCTGCCGGCCATGGCCCGCGACCTGGCCGAAGACCCATTGCGCATGCAGGGGGTGATCATCGCCTACATGCTCACGGTCGCCTTGCTGATCCCGGCTTCGGGCTGGATTGCCGACCGTTTTGGCACCAGGAAGATCTTCTTCAGCGCAATCCTGCTGTTCAGTCTCGGCTCGTTGCTCTGCGCATTGTCGAGCAGCCTGAGCCTGCTGATCGGCGCCCGGGTGATCCAGGGGCTGGGCGGGGCGTTGATGCTGCCGGTCGGGCGGCTGGTGGTGTTGCGCGCCTACCCGCGTTCGGAGCTGGTGCGGATCATGGGTTTCATCACCATTCCCGGGCTGCTCGGCCCGCTGATCGGCCCGACCATGGGCGGCTGGATGGTGCAGTACCTGACCTGGCACTGGATCTTCCTGATCAACCTGCCGGTGGGTCTGGTGGGATGCTACGCCGTGTGGAAATTCATCCCGGACCTGCGCGGCTCCGAGCGCACCCGTTTCGACAGCCTGGGCTTCGTGCTGTTCGGCGCAGCGATGATTCTGATCACCATCGCCATGGAAGGCCTGGGCGAACTGCACCTGCCGCACCTGCGGGTGATGTTGCTGCTGTTCGGTGGCATGGCGTGCCTGGCGGCGTACTGGTTGCGCGCGGGGCATATCGAGAACCCGTTGTTCGCGCCGTCGCTGTTCAAGACCCGGACCTTTGCCGTGGGCATTCTCGGAAACCTGTTCGCCCGTCTCGGCAGCGGCGCCCTGCCCTTTCTGGTGCCGTTGCTGCTGCAAGTGGCGCTGGGCTACTCGCCGTCCCAGGCCGGGATGAGCATGCTGCCGCTGGCCGCTGCGGCAATGATCGCCAAGTGGGTGGCACGGCCGCTGATCGAGCGTCTGGGTTACCGCATCGTGCTGACCGGCAACACCCTGGCACTGGGCATCATGTTGGCGAGCATGGGCCTGGTCAGCGAGCAGACGCCGTATTGGCTGCTGCTGTGCCTGCTGGCGATCCTTGGCGCGATCAACTCCCTGCAGTTCACCGCGATGAACACCGTGACCCTGATCGACCTCGACGACGCCAGCGCCAGCAGCGGCAACAGCCTGCTGTCGGTGGTCGCGCAATTGTCCCTGAGCCTGGGCGTTGCCTGTGCCGGTGCGTTGCTCGGCGGCTTCACGGCGGAGATCGGAAACGACGGCGTGGAGACGGTGCTGGGCGCATTCCAGCTGACGTTTGTGACTGTCGGGATCATGGCGATGCTGGCCGCGACAATCTTCTCGCAACTGTCAAAGAATGACGGACGGCGTGTCAAGCGTCCGGAAGAACACATAGAGCCTTAGTTTCCGAACGAGAAGTGCCTGCGCTCGACCATGCTGCGTTGAAAACAGCCTCGAAATGCTCATTGGCTAAAGCCAACTCCGCTTTCTCGCCTGTTTTCGCCTTGCCTGGTCATCGCTCGGCTACTTCTCGTCCGGAAACTACGGGCGAATGGCCATCGGACTGGTACACTGCGCGACATTTTGTTTTGCAGGCCAGTCCCGTGACCACCATCGCCACCGAATTTAATACTTTGCCGCTGTCTGCCGCCATGCTGGCTAACCTCGAATCCCTCGGTTATGCCCAGATGACGCCGATCCAGGCGCAAAGCTTGCCGGTGATCCTCAAAGGGATGGACCTGATCGCCCAGGCCAAGACCGGCAGCGGCAAGACTGCGGCCTTCGGCATCGGCCTGCTGAACCCGATCAATCCGCGTTACTTCGGTTGCCAGGCACTGATCCTGTGCCCGACCCGCGAGCTGGCCGACCAGGTCGCCAAGGAAATCCGTCGCCTGGCCCGTGCCGAAGACAACATCAAGGTCCTGACCCTGTGTGGCGGCGTGTCCCTCGGCCCGCAGATCGCTTCGCTGGAACACGGCGCTCACATCATCGTCGGCACTCCGGGACGCATCCAGCAGCACCTGCGCAAGGGCTCGCTGGTCCTTCACGGCCTCAACACCCTGATCCTCGACGAAGCCGACCGCATGCTCGACATGGGTTTCTACGACTCCATCGAAGAAATCATCATGCAGGCCCCGGAGCGTCGCCAGACCCTGCTGTTCTCCGCGACCTACCCGGTGGGCATCAAGCAGCTGGCCTCGAAGTTCATGCGCAACCCGCAGCAAGTGAAGGCCGAAGCGTTCCACGACGACACGCAGATCGAGCAACGCTTCTACGAGATCTCCCCGGATGACCGCATGAGTGCGGTGACCAAGGTGCTTGGCCACTTCCGCCCGGCGTCCTGCGTAGCCTTCTGCTTCACCAAGCAGCAGGTTCAGGAAACCGTCGATCACCTGACCGCCAAAGGCATCTCCGCCGTTGGCCTGCACGGTGATCTGGAACAGCGTGACCGCGACCAGGTGCTGGCGATGTTCGCCAACCGCAGTACTTCGGTACTGGTCGCCACCGACGTCGCTGCCCGGGGTCTGGACATCGATTCCCTGGACATGGTGATCAACGTCGAGCTGGCCCGTGATTCGGAAATCCACATCCACCGCGTCGGCCGTACCGGCCGCGCCGGTGAGAAAGGCCTGGCGATCAGCCTGGTGGCGCCGTCCGAAGCGCAGCGTGCACAAGCCATCGAGCAATTGCAGAAAACACCGCTGACCTGGGATCAGGTGGACAACCTCACCTCCAAGGGCGGTGGCCCGCTGTTGCCGCAGATGAGCACCCTGTGCATCGCTGGCGGCCGCAAGGACAAGGTCCGTCCGGGCGACATTCTTGGCGCACTGACCGGCGACGCCGGCATCCCTGGTGCCCAGGTCGGCAAGATCGCGATTTTCGACTTCCAGGCCTATGTGGCCGTGGAGCGTGGCGTCGCCAAGCAGGCCTTGCAGCGTTTGAACGACGGCAAGATCAAGGGCCGTTCGTTGCGCGTACGCATCCTGTAAAAAACACCGCCTACCCTGTAGGAGCTGCCGCAGGCTGCGATCTTTTGATCTTGTTTTTGAAAAACAAAGTCAAAAGATCGCAGCCTTCGGCAGCTCCTACAGGTTTCTTTTGAGGACACCGTTTTGCGCTCTACCGAAGTCGTGATCATTGGCGCTGGCGCCGCAGGGTTGATGTGTGCACTGACCGCCGCCGGGCGCGGGCGCAAGGTGCTGTTGCTCGACCATGCCAACAAGGCCGGCAAGAAAATCCTGATGTCCGGCGGCGGTCGCTGCAATTTCACCAACATGTACACGGAACCAGGCAATTTTCTCTCGCAGAACGCCCATTTCTGCAAGTCCGCCCTGGCCCGCTACACCCAGTGGGATTTCATCGGCATGGTGGCCAAGCACGGCGTGCCGTACCACGAGAAAAAACTCGGCCAGCTGTTCTGCGATAACAAATCCAGCGACATCCTCGAAATGCTGCTGAACGAGTGCGACCAGGTCGGTGTCAACCTGCACCTGGACACCTCGATCCAGACCATCGAGAAGCTTGAGAAGGGCTATTTGCTGGACACGACCCTCGACCAGATCACCTGCGAATCCCTGGTGATCGCCACCGGCGGCCTGTCGATTCCGACGCTGGGCGCCACCGGCTTCGGTTACCAGGTGGCCAGGCAATTCGGCCACGAGCTGCTGCCGACCCGCGCCGGCCTGGTGCCATTCACCATCACCGACCAGCTCAAGGTGCTGTGCACCGAGTTGTCCGGTACCTCGGTGGATTGCCTGGTGAGCTGCAACGACCAGAGCTTCCGCGAGAACATCCTGTTTACCCACCGCGGCCTCAGCGGCCCGGCGATTTTGCAGATTTCGTCGTTCTGGGAGTCCGGCGATACCGTCGAGATCAACCTGATGCCGGATCACGACGTGCCGGGCTGGCTGCAACAGCAACAGGCCGAACGCCCGAACAGCGAGCTGAAAACCCTGCTCGGTGAAATCTTCACCAAGAAGATGGCCAACCTGCTGGCGGACAACTGGTTCGTCTCCAAACCGATGAAGCAGTACACCCACGCGGAACTGGCTGACATCGCCGAGAAACTGGCGAGCTGGAAAGTCGTGCCGGCGGGCACCGAAGGTTATCGCACCGCCGAGGTGACCCTGGGCGGCGTCAACACCAATGAAGTGTCGTCCAAGACCATGGAATCGCTGAAAAGCCCGGGCCTGTACTTCATCGGCGAAGTGCTGGATGTCACCGGGCATCTGGGCGGATTCAACTTCCAGTGGGCCTGGGCTTCGGGCTACGCGGCGGCGCAGTACGTCTGATTCAGAAACCTACACAACCCCCCTGTGGGAGCGAGCTTGCTCGCGATGGCGGCCTATCAGTCAACATCTCTGTTGAATGTTATGGCCTCATCGCGAGCAAGCTCGCTCCCACAGGTTTCTAGGCCAGCCACAAAACTTGTGATCAACTCAGATCACCAATGCTCAAAGGAACAGATTTTGCTGCCTGATGTGATCGGCGCCATTGCGTCGGCGTCATTAGTGGCTCAATTTAGCGTCATTGCCTCGGAAGGCCTTCGCACTTCATGTCATCGACTTCGTTCCGCCAGTCTCTGCGGCGCCTTTGGGCGCTGGATAAATTCAGCTACAGCGTACGGGTATTCATTGCCCTGACCGGTACCATGGCGCTGTGTTGGTATCAGGACGAAATGGGTCTGCTGATCCCGTTGTTCCTGGGGATTATCGCCAGTGCCCTGGCCGAGACCGACGACAGCTGGCAGGGTCGTCTCAACGCGCTGGCGGTGACGCTGGTATGTTTCGCTGTCGCAGCCCTGTCCGTCGAACTGCTCTTTCCCTACCCCTCGCTGTTTATCATCGCTTTCGCCCTGGCCGCGTTCTGCCTGACCATGCTCGGTGCCCTCGGCGAGCGCTATGGCGCGATTGCTTCGGCAACCTTGATCCTGTCGGTCTACACCATGATCGGCGTAGACCAGCGTGGCGGCGCGGTGACCGACGTCTGGCACGAGCCGGTGCTGCTGGTGGCCGGTGCCGCCTGGTATGGCCTGCTGTCGGTGTTGTGGCAGGCACTGTTCTCCAATCAGCCGGTGCAGCAGAGCCTGGCGCGGCTGTTCCGCGAACTGGGCTTTTACCTGAAGCTGAAATCCTCTCTGTTCGAGCCGATCCGGCAGATGGACGTGGAAGCTCGGCGCCTGGAACTGGCCCAGCAGAACGGTCGGGTAGTGGCGGCACTGAATGCCGCCAAGGAAATCATCCTGCACCGGGTCGGCAACGGGCGCCCGGGATCGAAGGTCAGCCGCTACCTGAAACTGTACTTCCTCGCCCAGGACATCCACGAACGCGCCAGCTCTTCACACTATCCGTACAACGCACTCGCAGAAGCGTTTTTCCACAGTGACGTCATGTTCCGCTGCCAACGCCTGTTGCGTCAGCAAGGCAAAGCCTGCCGTGCCCTGGCCGAATCGATCCAGATGCGTCAACCGTTCACCTATGACGCCAGTTTCACCGAGGCTCTCAGCGATCTGGATGCCTCTCTCGAACACCTGCGCATCCAGAGCAACCCGGCCTGGCGCGGCCTGCTGCGTTCGCTGCGGGCACTGGCGGCCAACCTCGGCACCCTCGACCGCTTGCTCAGCGATGCCAGTAACCCCGATGCCCTGGCCGACGCCACCGACAGCAGCTTGCTCGACCGTTCGCCACGCAACCTCAAGGACGTGTGGGTTCGACTGCGCACGCAACTGACGCCGACCTCGTTGCTGTTCCGTCACGCCCTGCGATTGCCCCTGGCCCTGAGCATCGGCTACGCCATGGTGCATTTGATTCACCCGTCCCAGGGCTACTGGATCATCCTCACGACGCTGTTCGTCTGCCAACCGAACTACGGCGCCACCCGCCGTAAACTCGGTCAACGGATCATTGGCACCGCCATCGGCCTGACGTTGGCCTGGGCGCTGTTCGACCTGTTCCCTAATCCGCTGATCCAGTCGTGCTTCGCCATTGCTGCCGGGGTGGTGTTCTTTACCAACCGCACCACCCGCTACACCCTGGCGACGGCGGCAATCACCTTGATGGTGCTGTTCTGCTTCAACCAGGTGGGTGACGGTTACGGACTGTTCCTGCCACGGCTGTTCGATACCTTGCTCGGCAGCCTGATCGCCGGGCTGGCGGTGTTCCTCTTCCTGCCGGACTGGCAGGGCCGGCGCCTGAACAAAGTGCTGGCCAACACCCTGGCCTGCAACAGCATTTACCTGCGCCAGATCATGCAGCAGTACGCGGCGGGCAAAAGCGACGACCTGGCCTACCGCCTGGCCCGCCGCAACGCGCACAACGCCGACGCGGCGCTGTCGACCACGCTGGCCAATATGCTGATGGAGCCGGGGCATTTCCGAAAGGAAGCGGACGTGGGCTTCCGCTTCCTGGTGCTGTCGCACACGCTGCTCAGTTACCTGTCGGGCCTGGGTGCGCACCGGGAAACCCAACTGCCGGCAGAGGTGCGTGAACAGTTGATCGAGGGGGCCGGGGTGAAACTGGCTGCCAGCATCGACGAGATCGCCCAGGGGCTGGCGAGCAAGGCTTCGATTGCGATTCAGAGCGATGAAGAGGAAGCACTGGCCAATGAGCTGGAACAGATGCCGGATGAAATCGATGAAGGCCAGCGGCTGGTGCAGACGCAGTTGGCATTGATCTGCCGGCAGCTCGGGCCGTTGCGGACACTGGCGGCGCATCTGATCAAGGACACCGGTGAGGATTAAGATCTGTGGTGTCCAGGCGGGCCTCATCGCGAGCAGGCTCGCTCCCACAGGGATTTTCGCTGCGCCAAAGATCAACTTGCAGCTCGGAGCTTGCGGCTTGCGGCTTGCGGCTTGAAGCTGCACCTCTACATCCCATGCTGCTTCATCAACTTCTCATAACTCCCGTCCGCCTTCATCGCCGCGATCTCCCGGTCGAATCCGGCAACGATCTGCTCATGCTGCGGGTTCTTCAGGCTGACCAGAATATGCAGGCTGTTCTCGCTCAAAGCCTTGGGCAGGAATTCCACGGCGTTTCGTACCTTGGGTGACTCGCGGGCCAGGTAATAGCGGGCGACGTACTCATCTTCCAGCGTCAGTTTGACCCGGTCGGCAGCGACCATACGCACGGCCATGGCGAAGCTGTGCACAGGGACTTTCTGCAACGATTCATCCTTGTCGAACCCGGGCGAATAGGCGTAACCGCGCACGATGGCAATCGGATAAGTGTGCAATTGCTGCAGGTTATTGAATTCGATGGGTGCGTCTTTACGCTTGAGAAAACGTACGCGGTTGAGCAGGTATTCGCCGGAAAACTGGCCGACTCTTGTACGCTCCTCGGTGTACCAGGCGTTGACCAGCACGTCGTAGCGGCCCTCGCCCAACCCCATCAAGGCCCGCGCCCAGGGCACTTGTTCAAACTCACTGGCATAGCCGGCCCTGGCGAGTGCGGTACTGACAATGTCCGTGGCCAGACCACCGTTGACGAGCGTGGCATCGGTAAAGGGTGGCCAGGCATCAGCGACCAACCGCAGTTTTTCTGCCGCCGCTCCCTGAACCAGCAACAGCAATCCAATCAAAGCAAAAGCTCGATGCAATCGCGGCATGCTAGAAAATCCTTAGCGGGCGGTTGCCCGACGTGTTTTCAGCCAAAACCCCAAGGCCCCTGATCCGGCAATACCCGGGTACTCAACATTAGCTCATCGAAGCCATAGCACAGCGCTTCGATCCAGATTACACAAAGAAGACATCCACGCGAGAAATGAATGATGGCATTTTGGCCTTTGTCACAGATTCTTCCGCCATAAAGACTTCTGGCGTGAGTGCGCTTAGTATCGGAACGACGTTTTCAGGGAATCAAAACATGACAGTCGATTGGATCTGCAAACATCACAGTGACCTGGGCAAGGAGCAGCTGTACGCCATTTTGCAGCTGCGCGCAGAAGTGTTCGTCGTCGAGCAGAAATGCGTTTACCAGGATATCGATGGCCAGGACCTGGATGGCGATACCTGCCACGTAATGGCCTGGGACGGTAACCGGCTGGTGGCCTACCTGCGGTTACTTGACCCGCAATCGCAGGGTGGCGACGTGGTGATCGGGCGAGTGATCATTGCCCCGCAGGCACGCGGCGTGGGCCTGGGGCATGAACTGATGGACCAGGCGTTGAAACAGATCGAGAAGTACTGGCCCGGCCTGCCGGTCTACCTGTCGGCCCAGGCGCATTTGCAGGGGTATTACGGGCGCTATGGGTTTGTCGTGGCGGGTGAGGAATATGTGGAAGATGGCATTCCACACATTGGCATGCGTCGTCAGTAAGGGCCTCTTCGTCGGAACGCCGCCCGGAGCAAGCCCGCTCCCACACTGGAATGCGGTCCCCTGTGGGAGCGGGCTTGCCCGCGAAGGCGTCGGCTCAGACACTGCAGACTTCAGGGATACTCCAGCACCGCCTTGATCTGCCGCAGATTACGCTCGATCCACCCCCGATCAATCGCCCCCCACTCGCGAATCCGATAGCGCCCCGCATGGTTGCGCGCGCCCTCTTCCTGCTCGAATTCACAGACGATATCCAGATCCGCCAACGCCGCGATGGTGTCCTGCGCCGTGCGCCGGGGCATGCCGGTCACTTCGGTGAGCGCCGGGACGCTGCTGGCCAGTCCGCTGTCGATCAGGTACGCCACATACAACCGGCGATAGAAGCTGCTCTTGGTCTTGCTCACGTCCATCCATTGCTCTCCTTAAAAGATCGCAGCCTGCGGCAGCTCCTACTCCAATTCCTGTAGGAGCTGTCGCAGGCTACGATCTTTTGATCTTGATCTTCTATTGCATATCCCGCCACGTCAGGTACACCCGCACATCGAACTCCACCTGGTGATACCCCGGCAGCATGTGCTCGCACAGTTTGTAGAAAGCCTTGTTGTGGTCCGATTCCTTGAAGTGCGCCAGTTCATGCACCACGATCATTTTCAGGAACTCGCCAGGCGCTTCCTTGAACAGCGAAGCGATGCGGATTTCCTTCTTGGCCTTGAGCTTGCCGCCTTGCACCCGGGAGATCGTGGTGTGCAGGCCAAGGGCACGGTGAGTGAGGTCCAGACGGTTGTCGAACAGCACCTTGTCGATGGCCGGAGCATTGCGCAGGTATTCCTGCTTGAGGTCCAGGGCATAGGTGTACAGCGCCTTGTCGCTCTGCACACCGTGCTTTTGCGGGTAACGCTGGCTCAGGTAATCGCCCAGCCGACCGTCGGCGATCAGCTGGCGCACCTGATCCTGCAAGGTGGCGGGATAGGCCTGGAGATATTTCAACACGGTCATCGGGGCGGCAATACAGGTCACTGAAAGGTCGCCAGTGTAGCGAATTCAGCAGGGCAGCGCGCTCCAGTCAAACGGCTGGACAAAGGCGCCGGCGTCCTCGGCCATCATCGGCCGGGCCACCAGAAAGCCTTGCACATATTCGCAGCCGTTGGCCCGCAGCCATTCATACTGCGCGACGGTTTCCACCCCTTCGGCAATCACCAGCACCCCGAACTGTTTGCACAGGTCGATCACGCTGCGCACCAGCGCCGCATCCCGTACCGAGTCCGGCAACCGGGCTATCAAATGGCGGTCGAGCTTGAGGGTGTCCAACTCCAGGTCGCGCAGGTGCGACAGGGAACACGGGCCGACCCCGAAGTCATCCAATGCCACTCGTACGCCCAGATTGCGCAACAGGCGCAACTGTTTGCGGGTTTCCTCGGGGTGATGCGTCAAGGCCTCTTCCGTGATCTCGACCTCCAGATGACGCGGCTGCAAGCCATGGCGCTCCAGCACCTGGCGCAGTTCGGTGGCCAGATTGGGCATGCCGAACTGCGTACTGCTCAAGCTGACGCCGAGCACCAGATCCTCGGTGAACAGGGTTTCCCAGGCTTTGCGCTGCCCGGCGCTGCGGTGGTAGATCCAGCTGCCCAGACGACTGATCAGCCGCGCCTCTTCCAGCAATGGCAAAAACAGCCCTGGCGGCACGTCGCCAACGCTCGGATGCTGCCAGCGCAGCAAGGCCTCGAAGCCTCGAATCCGACCGTCCGCAATCGCAACCTGAGGCTGGTACACCAGGTTGAAATCCCGGTTCTCGATGGCCGTGCGCACACTGTCTTCCAGCATCAACCGCGAGCGCGCCCGGCCGTTCATTTCGTGATCGTAGAAGCGATATTGCTGACGCCCGGCACGCTTGGCTTCGTACATGGCGATGTCGGCCGCCCGCAGCATCCCGTCGAGATTGGCACCACAATCGGGGAATGTAGCAATGCCGATGCTGGCACCCAGGGCGATATCGAGGCCGTCGACCTGCTGACAGATCGACACGCGCTCGATGAGCTTCTCGGCAATCTTCGCCGCTTGCTCGGGGAACTCCAGATCCAGCAGCGCGGTGAATTCATCGCCGCCCATCCGCGCCAGAATGTCGAAGGGCCGCAAGCACGCCTTCAACTGTTCGGAGACCCAGCGCAACACCCGATCGCCGGCATCGTGGCCGAGCGAATCATTGACGCGCTTGAAGCCGTCGAGGTCCAGATACATCAAGACCCAGGAACTGTCGGGACGCTCACCGCGCAACAGCAGGTTCTCTACGGTCTGGTAGAAACCGCGGCGGTTGAGCAATCCGGTCAGCGGATCGGTGACTGCCTGAAACTCCAGCTGCTGATGCAGATGGCGCACCACCGACATGTCCAGCACGGTCACTACCATTGCATGTTGCTCGGCAGGCAAAGGCGCACAGGACAAGGCTACCGGTACCTGCTGGCCGCGCGTCGTACGCAGCAGAGCATCGTGCAGGCGCAAGGTTTCGCCCCGTTTGTAGCCCGTGAAAAACTCGGAATCGGCCCAGACCGGCACATGTGGCTTTTGCAGATAGTCCAGAAACTCCTTGCCTTGCAGTTCCTGCACCGGGGCATTGAGCAGCCGCGACATCGCCGGATTGGCAAAACGAATCAGACCGTCCTCACCCAACACCAGAATGCCTTCGGCGGCGTTATCCAGCACAGACGCATTAAAGGCCCGGGCGGATTCCAGATCATGACTCAAGCGCTGCAAGGCCCGTCGGTTGCGCTGGTGTTCGAGCAACGCCTGGACCTTGGGCGTGAAGATCTGCGGGTCGAACGGCTTGAACAGGTAATCCACCGCACCGCTGGCATAGCCCTTGATGACGGCGTCCTGAGACTGTTCATTGGCGGTCAGGAAAATGATCGGCGTGAGGCGGGTCCGTTGGCTACCGCGCATCAGGCGCGCCACTTCATAACCGTCCATGCCCGGCATCTGCACGTCCAGCAGCACCAGGTCGATATCGTGTTCAAGCAACAAGCCGAGGGCCTCGAATCCCGAGGTGGCAGTAATGACCCGCCAGCCCTGGCGCTGTAACAACGCGCGCATGCTGATCAGGTTTTCAGGGTAATCGTCTACGACTAAAAGGGTTGAGCCGCCTTCTACTGGCGTGGGTTGCGCGCATTCCATGCTGCTTCTCTAATTGCGGGGCGTCAGGCCGGTTTCTCGTGAAAACCGGACAAATACTGTGCCATCACTCTAGACCCGGTTCTGCAAAAGCAGAAGGTATCAGTGAGCCATCATTTAATCATTGTGTCTTTTTACCGACTAACGGTCGAATGTTCAGTCCAATGAAAATCGGAAAAGATGGCATTTCGACAGGATGTTGACGTCAACCACCCGTCAGGCGGGCATTAACAAAATCCCTCGCTACGCTTATAAAGGCCGCCCAAAAGGTGCGGTCTAGAGCTTCTGGCACGCCCGTGCAGCATGAACCCAGTGGAAGAACCGACATGATCGATCTCGCAACCTGGAACCTCAGCGTTCCCGTTGGCAGCCCGCCGTACACCGTCGAAACCGCCAAACTGGTGGATGGCTTCAAGGATCAATACTTCCATTCCGACACCGGCACGTTGTTTTTCTGGTCGCCCGTGACCGGCTCCCGTACTGAAAACGCGATTTATCCGCGCACCGAGCTGCGTGAGACCTACAGCAACGGCACGTTGCGCAACTGGTATTACCCGGATGCCGACAATTTGTTGTATGCCACGCTGGCAGTGAACCAGGTGCCGAGCTCCGGGAAAGTCGTCATCGGCCAGATCCATGCCTATCAAAGCCAGAAACCTCTGGTGAAGGTCGAATACCAATACAAAACCAGCACAGGCACGGGCAATATCGTCGCCAAGGTCCGGATGCATCCGGGTGACGCTACAGGCCGGGTGATCATCGTTGCGACGGGGGTGAAACTCGACCAGGAGTTCAACTACCTCATTCACCTCAGCCCCGGTGGCGCCTTGGGCATCAGCGCGGCAGGTTATCAGTGGGATACGCAAATCAGTGCCACCTGGCGCGACAAGCCGCTGTACTTCAAGGCCGGGGTCTATGTGCAGGACAACACCGGGTACACCAGCGAAGGCGGGAAAGTGACCTTCAGCAAGCTGGATATCGATCACAATCAATGATGTCGGGCACCGTTGACCCTGTGGGAGCGGGCTTGCTCGCGAAGGCGTAATGTCAGGCGACATTAATGTTGAATGACACAACGCTTTCGCGAGCAAGCCCGCTCCCACACTGACCGCGTCGACCATGGATCATCGCCCACAAAAAACCCGCCTCGCGGCGGGTTCTTCGTTTGTGCAGCTTAACGCCCGGTCTTAGTTGACCTTGGCGTTCAACTCACCTTTCAGATAACGCTGATACATGCCTTCCAGGGAGATCGGCTTGATCTTCGAAGCGTTGCCCGCAGTACCGAAAGCTTCGTAGCGAGCGATGCACACGTCGCGCATGGCGGTGACGGTGGCGCCGAAGAATTTGCGTGGGTCGAACTCGCTCGGGTTGGTGGCCATCAGGCGACGCATGGCGCCAGTGGATGCCAGGCGCAGGTCGGTGTCGATGTTGACCTTGCGCACGCCGTGTTTGATGCCTTCGACGATTTCTTCAACCGGTACGCCGTAGGTTTCCTTGATGTCGCCGCCGTACTGGTTGATGATCGCCAGCCACTCTTGCGGAACCGAAGACGAACCGTGCATCACCAGGTGAGTGTTCGGAATGCGCTTGTGGATTTCCTTGATGCGGTCGATCGCCAGCACGTCGCCGGTAGGCGGCTTGGTGAACTTGTAGGCGCCGTGGCTGGTGCCGATGGCAATGGCCAGGGCATCAACCTGAGTGCGTTTTACGAAGTCAGCGGCTTCTTCCGGGTCGGTCAGCATCTGGCTGTGATCCAGAACGCCTTCGGCGCCGATGCCGTCTTCTTCACCGGCCATGCCGGTTTCCAGCGAACCCAGGCAACCCAGCTCGCCTTCTACCGAAACGCCGCAGGCGTGAGCCATGGCCACGGTCTGTTGGGTGACGCGCACGTTGTAGTCGTAGTCGGTCGGGGTCTTGCCGTCTTCGCCCAGGGAACCGTCCATCATCACCGAGCTGAAGCCCAACTGAATGGAACGCTGGCAGACGTCAGGGCTGGTGCCGTGGTCCTGGTGCATGCACACCGGGATGTGCGGGAATTCTTCGATTGCCGCCAGGATCAGGTGACGCAGGAACGGTGCACCGGCGTATTTGCGAGCACCGGCCGAAGCCTGGACGATCACCGGGGAGTCAGTCTTGTCAGCGGCTTCCATGATGGCGCGCATCTGCTCAAGGTTGTTGACGTTGAAGGCTGGAACGCCGTAGCCGAACTCGGCTGCGTGGTCCAGCATCTGGCGCATGCTGATAAGTGCCATTGTGTGTGTCTCTCCCGGTTGAGGGTCGTTAATCGTGCCAGCCTGCCGTAGCGGCGGCGGCTATTCAAGTTATTGCAGATCGGGGGTGAGCCCGGGCTGCGAATTCGGTGTTGCGAAAATCTCAAGAACTTCCCCGGAACCCTGTGGGAGCGAGCCTGCTCGCGATGGTGGCCCAGACAGCGCGGGCATTCAGGTGCCCAGCGTTATCGTTAACGACCATCGCGAGCAGGCTCGCTCCTACAGGTACGGCGTAGTCCGTTTATTGCGCTTTACAACCGCGCCCAATCAAATCATTGGTGGCGACCCAGTAAACCAGGCCTTCCTCACCTTTTATGTGAAACGCCAGCATGTCATTGCTGTACAGCGAACCCGATGCACCCGGTTCCTGCTTCAAGCGGTAGACCTGATCGGCACCGCCCAGGCGCACGTCGACTTCCCTAAGGCTGTCGTCGGTGTAGCGCCACAGCACTTTGGCCTGGCTGTCGCAGGTCCAGGTGGTCCAGTTATCCACAGGTGCGGACGACTGGAACGGGTTCAACTGATTCATCTGAGCACAACCGGCCAACAGCGCCAGCGCCGTAACGGCGATAAAACCTTTCATCCGTGTCCCTCGCCTGGCGGCACACGCTGCCAGCCCTGAGTAATGAGTCAGACCCGTCAAGGGCAGCCATGTTCCTTGGCGGGGGTCCGGGTCTCGTATTTGTCCAGGCCTTCCGGCCCGGACCGCTTGTTGAGCACCGGGTTGGTTTCGGCCTGCCAGTCAGCCTGGTAGCAGCCCTTGTCCGACTCGGACGGCGCCGGTTCCGCAGTGGCCTTCGGGTTACTCCCGCACGCCACCAGCGAACCTGCGACGATCAACAACGCTAACGTCTTGACCATGTCAACACTCCCTTGCCTGGTCAAACGGGCGACCCTCAGGCCTTGGCCCGGCTTTCCAGGACTTCAACGGCTGGCAGCACCTTGCCTTCGACGAACTCGAGGAACGCGCCGCCACCGGTAGAAATGTAGGAGATCTGCTCGGCCACGCCATATTTGTCGATGGCTGCCAGGGTGTCGCCACCGCCGGCAATGGAGAACGCCGCGCTGTCTGCGATGGCCTGGGCCAGCACTTTGGTGCCATTGCCGAACTGGTCGAATTCAAACACACCGACCGGACCATTCCACAGGATGGTCTTGGACGATTTCAGCAGTTCGGCGAAGTTCGCGGCGGTCTGCGGGCCGATGTCCAGGATCATGTCGTCGGCAGCGACGTCAGCGATCAGTTTGACGGTTGCAGCGGCGCTTTCCGCGAATTCCTTGGCAACCACCACGTCCACTGGCAGCGGCACGCTGACTTTGGCGGCGATGGCCCGAGCGGTGTCGAGCAGGTCCGGCTCGTACAACGACTTGCCGACCGGGTGACCGGCAGCGGCCAGGAAGGTGTTGGCAATGCCGCCGCCGACGATCAGCTGATCGCAGATCTGGCTCAGGCTGTTCAGTACGTCGAGCTTGGTCGACACCTTGGAGCCGGCGACGATGGCCGCCATCGGCTGGGCCGGGGCGCCCAGGGCCTTGCCCAGTGCGTCCAGCTCAGCAGCCAGCAGCGGGCCGGCAGCGGCGACTTTGGCGAACTTGGCCACGCCGTGGGTCGAACCCTCGGCACGGTGAGCGGTGCCGAAGGCGTCCATCACGAACACGTCGCACAGGGCGGCGTATTGCTTGGCCAGTTCGTCGGCGTTCTTTTTCTCGCCTTTGTTGAAGCGCACGTTTTCGAACAGCACGATGTCGCCGGCCTTGACGTCAACACCACCCAGGTAATCGGCCACCAGCGGCACTTCACGGCCCAGGGCACGGCTCAGGTAGTCGGCAACCGGCTTGAGGCTGTTCTCGGCCGAGAACTCGCCTTCGGTCGGACGGCCAAGGTGCGAGCAGACCATCACGGCCGCGCCTTTTTCCAGGGCCAGCTTGATGGTCGGCAGCGAGGCCAGGATACGCGCATCGCTGCTGACAACACCGTCCTTGACTGGGACGTTGAGGTCTTCGCGGATCAATACGCGCTTACCTTGCAGATCGAGGTCGGACATCTTCAACACGGTCATGGGTCGCACTTCCTACGGTTTTTTTGAAGTTGCTGTTTGCAGATAGTGTTCTGCAACGTCCAGCATTCGGTTGGCAAAACCCCATTCGTTGTCGAACCAGGCCAGGATGTTCACCAGCCGTGGGCCGGAAACGCGGGTCTGACTGGCATCGACGATCGCCGAATGTGGGTCATGGTTGAAATCACAGCTTGCGTGGGGTAACTCGGTGTAAGCCAGCAGGCCTTTGAGCGGGCCGCTGGTGGCGGCTTCGCGCAGGATCCGGTTGACCTCGGTGGCGTCGGTCGCGGTGGCGGTCTGCATCGTGATATCGAGGCAGGACACGTTGACCGTCGGCACCCGCACGGCTTTGGCCTGAATTCGTCCGGCAAGTTCCGGCAACAGGCGTTCGATACCACGCGCCAGACCGGTGGACACCGGAATCACCGACTGGAACGCCGAACGGGTGCGGCGCAGGTCTTCGTGGTGATAGGCATCGATGACCGGCTGATCGTTCATCGCCGAGTGGATGGTGGTGATCGACACGTAATCCAGGCCAATGGCCTGATTCAGCAGGCGCAACAGCGGCACGCCGCAGTTGGTGGTGCAGGACGCGTTGGACACGAGCAGCTCATCGCCGGTCAGGCAATCCTGGTTCACGCCGTAGACGATGGTGGCGTCGACATCGGTCTCGCTGGCCATCGGCTGGGAAAACAGCACGCGCGGGGCGCCGGCGTCGAGGAAACGTTGGCCGTCTTCGCGAGTGTGGTAAGCGCCGGAGCACTCCAGCACCAGATCGATGCCCAGGGATGCCCAATCGATGCCTTCGGGGGTGGCACTGCGCAGGACCTTCACGCAGTCGCCATTAATATGCAGACAATCGCCGTCGACCTTCACTTCGCCGGGGAACCGGCCATGGGTGGAGTCGAAGCGTGTCAGGTATTCGATGCTGGCCATGTCCGCCAGATCGTTGATCGCGACAATTTCAAACCCGGCCTTGTCGCCTCGCTCGAACAACGCACGCAAGACGCAACGACCAATCCGGCCGTAGCCGTTGAGTGCAACTTTGTAGGGACGCGGTTGAGGCATGGGGTTCTCGATAGACGCAGTCAGACGAATTTTCGCTAACAACACACCCTCTGTAGGAGCTGCCGCAGGCTGCGGCAGCTCCTACAGGGGATCGCGGTGGCCTGGGCCACCGCGGCGTGTTTTAGTCTTCCAGCAGCTCTTCAGCCTGACCCAGGATGTTTTCCAGGGTGAAACCGAACTCTTCGAACAAGGCCGACGCAGGCGCCGACTCGCCGTAGGTGGTCATGCCGATCACGCGGCCTTCCAGGCCCACGTACTTGTACCAGTAGTCCGCGTGAGAGGCCTCGATGGCGATACGGGCGCTGACCTGCAACGGCAGGACCGATTGCTTGTAGCCGGCGTCCTGGGCATCGAACACGCTGGTGCACGGCATGGAAACCACGCGAACCTTGCGGCCCTGCTCGGTCAGTTTGTCGAAGGCTTGAACAGCCAGGCCGACTTCCGAACCGGTAGCGATCAGGATCAGCTCAGGCTCGCCCGCGCAGTCCTTCAACACGTAACCGCCACGCGCGATCTCTTCGATCTGAATCGCATTGCGGGTTTGGTGCTGCAGGTTCTGACGGGAGAAGATCAGGGCCGAAGGACCGTCCTTGCGCTCCAGTGCGTACTTCCAGCTCACTGCCGATTCAACGGCATCCGCCGGACGCCAGGTATCGAGGTTCGGCGTGCAGCGCAGGCTGGCCAGTTGCTCGATTGGCTGGTGAGTCGGGCCGTCTTCGCCCAGACCGATGGAGTCGTGGGTGTAGACATGGATCACGCGCTGCTTCATCAGGGCCGACATGCGCACTGCGTTGCGGGCGTATTCCATGAACATCAGGAAGGTCGCGCCGTAAGGCACCAGGCCGCCGTGCAGGGCAACGCCGTTCATGATCGCGGTCATGCCGAACTCGCGCACGCCGTAGTACATGTAGTTGCCGCTGGCATCTTCGGCGGTAACGCCCTTGCAACCTTTCCACAGGGTCAGGTTGGAACCGGCCAGGTCAGCCGAACCGCCGAGGAACTCGGGCAGCAGCGGGCCAAATGCGTTCAGGGCATTCTGGCTGGCTTTGCGGCTGGCGATGGTTTCGCCCTTGGCAGCCACTTCGGCGATGTAGGCCGCGGCTTTTTCGCTGAAGTCGGCTGGCAGGTCACCACTCAGGCGACGCACCAGTTCGTTGGCTTCAGTCGGGAAGGCGGCGGAGTAGGCAGCGAAACGCTGGTCCCACTCGGCTTCGACAGCCTTGCCTGCTTCCTTGGCGTCCCACTCCGCGTAGATATCGGCCGGGATTTCGAACGGGCCGTGGTTCCACTTCAGCGCCGCACGGGTCAGGGCGATTTCCGCGTCACCCAGCGGGGCGCCGTGGCAGTCTTCCTTGCCTTGCTTGTTCGGCGAACCGAAGCCGATGGTGGTCTTGCAGCAGATCAGGGTTGGCTGCGCGCTTTTGCGTGCCGTGTCGATCGCGGTCTTGATCTCTTCCGGATCGTGACCGTCAACGTTGCGGATCACTTGCCAGTTGTAGGATTCGAAACGCTTCGGCGTGTCGTCGGTGAACCAGCCTTCGACTTCGCCATCGATGGAGATGCCGTTGTCGTCGTAGAAGGCGATCAGCTTGCCCAGGCCCAGGGTACCGGCCAGGGAAGCGACTTCGTGGGAAATGCCTTCCATCATGCAGCCATCACCCAGGAACACATAGGTGTGGTGGTCGACGATGTTGTGGCCAGGACGGTTGAACTGCGCCGCCATGACTTTTTCAGCCAGGGCAAAACCCACGGCGTTGGCCAGGCCCTGGCCCAGTGGACCGGTGGTGGTTTCTACGCCCGGGGTGTAGCCGAGTTCCGGGTGGCCCGGGGTGCGGCTGTGCAGTTGACGGAACTGCTTGAGGTCATCGATCGACAGGTCGTAGCCGGTCAGGTGTAGCAACGAGTAGATCAGCATCGAGCCGTGGCCGTTGGACAGCACGAAGCGGTCACGGTCGGCGAACGATGGATTGCTCGGGTTGTGCTTGAGGTAGTCGCGCCAAAGTACCTCGGCGATATCCGCCATACCCATTGGGGCACCGGGATGGCCGCTGTTGGCTTTTTGCACGGCATCCATGCTGAGGGCACGAATGGCGTTGGCACGCTCACGACGGCTAGGCATCGCTGTTCTCCTGGGGGACTTGAATAAAACGAAACGGAAAAAAGGCGAGCATTTTCCCTCACCGGGCCGCCTCGGGGCAATGACAGATAGTCATCTGAAGGCGTTTTTCCAATGGATAACGACGTATTCGCTTGATGAAACCTTTCCGCCACCGGTTTGTTGACTGAAGCTAACGTCAAGAAGTGCCATCTATCGAGCAATATCAAAACTTTTTGATATTGCTCTTGCGATGCCCTCGACCCGTGACTAGACTGCCGGCCTTATGAATTTACGCGTGCCCTCCATTCAACATGACGATTGCGATGAGCTGGCGGCCTTGTGCAAGGCTGGCGGCGATCCCCTGCGTTTGAATGTTTTGCGCGCACTGGCCAACGATTCGTTTGGCGTGCTGGAACTGGCGCAAATCTTCGGCATCGGCCAGTCAGGCATGAGCCACCACCTCAAGGTACTGGCCCAGGCCGACCTGGTGGCAACGCGCCGCGAAGGCAATGCGATTTTTTACCGTCGCGCCCTGCCCCACACCGAACTGCTGGGCGGCAAATTGCACGCAGCCCTGCTCGAAGAAGTGGACAACCTGACGCTACCGGCCGATGTACAGGCGCGCATCGCCCAGGTCCACGGGCAACGGGCAGCCGCCAGCCAGGACTTTTTCTCACGGGTAGCGGAGAAGTTTCGCGCCCAGCAAGACTTGATCGCCGGTCTGCCGCAGTACCGCGAAAGCGTGGTGGCCCTGCTCGACAAGTTGAGCCTGGACAAAGACGCCACGGCCATTGAAGTCGGCCCCGGCGATGGCGCATTCCTGCCGGAACTGGCGCGCCGCTTCTCGCAGGTCACGGCGCTGGACAACAGCACCGCGATGCTCGAACTGGCGCGCCAGGTCTGCGAACGCGACAAGCTGACTAACGTCAGTCTGCAACTGGCCGATGCATTGAACGGCGTCAGCCTCAAGGCCGATTGCGTGGTACTGAACATGGTGCTGCATCATTTTGCCGCGCCGGCCGATGCGCTCAAGCACATGGCCCACTTGCTGCAACCAGGCGGTAGCCTGTTGGTGACAGAGTTATGTAGCCACAACCAGAGTTGGGCCAAGGAGGCCTGCGGTGATCTCTGGCTGGGGTTTGAACAGGACGATCTGGCCCGTTGGGCCACCGCTGCGGGACTCGTTCCCGGGGAAAGCCTCTATGTAGGCTTACGTAATGGTTTCCAGATCCAGGTTCGCCACTTTCAGCGACCGGCTGGCGACACTCACCATCGGTAATTTCAGGAAAACATCGAGATGAGCGAATACTCCCTTTTCACCTCCGAGTCCGTGTCTGAAGGGCATCCGGACAAAATCGCCGACCAGATTTCTGATGCGGTGCTGGACGCCATCATTGCTGAAGACAAGTTCGCCCGTGTGGCGTGCGAGACTCTGGTGAAAACGGGCGTAGCCATCATCGCTGGCGAAGTCACCACTTCGGCCTGGGTTGACCTGGAGCAGATCGTTCGTGACGTGATCACCAACATCGGCTACACCAGCTCCGACGTTGGCTTCGACGGCGCCACCTGTGGCGTGATGAACATCATCGGCAAACAGTCCCCTGACATCAACCAGGGCGTCGACCGTGCCAAGCCTGAAGATCAGGGTGCCGGCGACCAGGGCCTGATGTTCGGCTACGCCAGCAACGAAACCGACGTGCTGATGCCGGCACCGATCACCTTCTCGCACCAACTGGTGCAGCGCCAGGCCGAAGCCCGCAAATCCGGCCTGCTGCCTTGGCTGCGTCCGGACGCCAAGTCGCAAGTCACCTGCCGCTACGAAAACGGCAAGGTTGTCGGTATCGACGCGGTCGTCCTGTCGACCCAGCACAACCCGGAAGTGTCATACAACGACCTGCGCGAAGGCGTGATGGAGTTGATCGTCAAGCACGTGCTGCCTGCCGAACTGCTGAGCAAGGACACCCAGTTCCACATCAACCCGACCGGCCAGTTCATCATTGGCGGCCCGGTGGGTGACTGCGGCCTGACCGGTCGCAAGATCATCGTCGACAGCTACGGCGGCATGGCCCGTCACGGCGGCGGCGCGTTCTCCGGTAAAGATCCATCGAAGGTTGACCGTTCGGCGGCCTACGCCGGTCGTTACGTGGCCAAGAACATCGTTGCCGCCGGCCTGGCCGAGCGTTGCGAGATCCAGGTTTCCTACGCGATCGGTGTTGCTCAACCGACTTCGATCTCGTTGAACACCTTCGGCACCGGCAAGATCAGCGACGACAAGATCGTCAAACTGGTTCGCGAAGTGTTCGACCTGCGTCCATACGCGATCACCACCATGCTCGACCTGCTGCACCCGATGTACCAGGAAACCGCTGCGTACGGCCACTTCGGTCGCACCCCGGCGACCAAGACCGTGGGTGACGACACCTTCACCACGTTCACCTGGGAAAAAACTGACCGCGCCGACGCCCTGCGTTCTGCTGCCGGCCTGTAAGACTTCCCCGCAACACCCGAAGCCCCGCACGGCTCGCGCCTTGCGGGGCTTTTTATTGGCTTTCGCTTGAGACCGCGTCGCGGCCTTCGCGAGCAGGCTCGCTCCCACATGACTAACTCATAACCCTGTGGGAGCGAGCCTGCTCGCGAAGAGGCCAGCACAGACACCGGAAATACCCGGCAAAACACCCCCTCGCTGCGCCAACAGATACTGACCTAGCCTTCACACACCTCACCGAGCAAGGACGCTCAAGATGCTTCCCGACCTGCGCCTGTTTTTCGCCGCCCTGCTGACCCTTGCCTGCCTGAATGCCAGTGCCACCGAGTGCCCGGACTGGCCATCCGAACGCGCCCTGAACGAAGTCGGCACACTGCAACAGCAGATCGACTTATGGGACGACAGCTATCACCGTCAGGGACATTCACTGGTCGCCGATGAACTCTACGACCAGTCCCGCGCGCGACTCACCCAATGGCGCCACTGCTTCAACCTGAACCCACCCGCAGACCCCTTGCGCACTGCGCGCGGCGCGCTGCCCCACCCCATCGCCCACACCGGCCTGGGCAAACTGCATGATCGGCCTTCCGTCGAAAAATGGCTGAGTGACCGGGTGGACGTCTGGGCCCAGCCTAAAATCGACGGGGTGGCGGTGACCCTGGTTTACCGTAATGGTCAGTTGGCTCAGGCCATCAGCCGCGGCGACGGCGAGAGCGGTCAGGACTGGACGGCTCCGGCACGACAGATTCCGGCCATCCCGCAGCAGCTATCCCAGCCCCGGGATGTGCTCGTGCAAGGCGAACTGTATTGGCGCCTGACCGATCATGTGCAGGCCCGGGCCGGCAGCCTCAATGCCCGCGCCACGGTGGCGGGCCTGATGGCGCGCAAGGTCTTGAGCGCCGAACAGGCCGCCGGCATCGACCTGTTTGTCTGGGACTGGCCCCAAGGGCCGACAAGCACACTCGCCCGGGCCGCAGCACTGACGGCGCTGGGCTTCCCGAATACCACGGCATACAACCAGCCAATCGCCTCCGTCATCGATGCCGAACGCTGGCGCGAACACTGGTATCGCGCCTCCCTGCCCTTTGCCAGCGACGGCATCGTCCTGCGCCAGAACCAGCGCCCGGTCGCCGAACGCTGGCAAGCCCGGTCACCTTACTGGGCCATCGCCTGGAAATACCCCTTCGCCCAGGCACTGGCCGAAGTCCGCCAGGTTCGCTTCAAAATCGGCCGGACCGGGCGGATCACTCCGGTACTTGAACTGACCCCGGTGATGCTCGATGACCGGCAGATCAAACGCGTCAGCGTCAGCTCGTGGCAACGCTGGCAGGCGCTGGACATACGTCCGGGCGATCAGGTCGCCATCAGCCTGGCCGGGCTGACCATTCCCAGGCTCGATGGCGTCGTGTTGCGCAGCAGCGAGCGTGTTGAATTGACCGTGCCGAAGGCAGCGGACTTTCATTCATTGAGTTGCTGGCAACCGACTCCGGGTTGTGAGGACCAATTTCTCGCACGCCTGACCTGGCTCAGCGGCAAACAGGGTCTGGCGCTGCCCAATGTCGGTCCGGGCACTTGGGAAAAACTTCTTGCAACAGGTCGCCTGAACGGTCTACTGGATTGGTTGACCCTTGATGCCCAAGAGCTTGCTACCATTGACGGTTTCGGCGAGCGCAGCGCGACTCGCCTTGCAGACAGCTTCAACCAGGCCCGGCAACGCCCGTTCGCGCACTGGCTGAAAGCCTTGGGATTGCCGCCGACAGGTCCGGTGCCGCTCGGCGACTCATGGCAGACGCTGGCGCAGCGAGACATCGAACAATGGCGGGCCGAGGCCGGTATCGGACCGGGACGCGCGGCGCAACTGAACGCTTTTTTCCGCGATCCGCAGGTCCTGGCCTTGAGTGAAACGTTACGTGAAACGGGGATTGACGGCTTCTAGCTGCCAGCCCTGAGCCCACCGGGAACCCCTGGGGACCGCTGGGCTCCAACAAGCCATTGCCACACCGGCCCGCTGGCCTTCTTACATGGAGCTTTTATGAAATTTCTTTCACCGCTCGCCCTCCTGGCCCTGTGCAGCATGCTGGCCACCCCGTTGATGGCGGACGAGGAAGCGCCGGGGCTGTCCGGTTGCGCCGCCAAGAAGCAAGGTATCGTCAACCAGATCGAATTGGCCAAGGTCCACGGCAACGCCGACCAGCAGGCCGGCCTGGAAAAAGCCCTGAGCGAAGTCGAAGCCAACTGCACCGACGCCTCGCTGAAGAAGGAGCGGGAAAACAAGGTGCTCGACGCCAGGCACGAAGTCAGCAAGCGCCAGGCAGACCTCGACAAGGCCATGAGCAAAGGTGACTCCGAGAAGATCAACAAGCGCAAAGACAAACTCGCCGATGCCCGCAAGGAATTGCAGGACGCCCTGGATGAGCTGGATAAGTAAGTACAGATTAAGGAACAAAGATTTCGGTGTTGCCAAAGCAGTCTTCGCGAGCAGGCTCGCTCCCACAGGGTTATGAGACCACCTGTGGGAGCGAGCCTGCTCGCGAAGGCGTCAGACCGAACAACGCCAATCAATGATCCCGAAACGCCTTATGACACGCACTGCAAGCATCTTCGACTTTCTGCACCGCCGGCCCCAGGTTGCTGGCCTTGTAGGGTTGAATCTGGCTGGCGATCACCAATTCACCGGTGGCGGACTCAAGATCGCGGGCCATGCCCTGAAAGCGTGCCTGCTGCTCCCAGACATCGCTCTTGGCGCTGGTGTGATCCTCCTCGCGCGCCTGCGGAAAATGTTGCCACGGCTCACGGGACAACCCATCGAGCTTCACCGCGCCCTCGGCGAATTTCGGGCCATCGAACGGGATACGCCCGCGCAACATGCCGCCCAGGTCTTCGCCGGTCTTGAGCATCTGCTTGAAAATGGCCTTGCGCTGACCGAGCGGCGAGTTGGGGTCAACACCGCCACAAGCGGACAATGTCAGGCAGGCCAGCAATACAACAGAAAGTCTTTTAAGAGTCATGGTGGCTTCAGGTCACGGGAAACGGCGGCCAGTATCCTCGCGTCATCGGCAAAGACCAATAGCCCTATTATCAATAAGGGTTGCTTGAGCGCATGGAGCGATCAGGCAACCGGCAAAGGAATCACTCCATGAACAGCCGTTTCAAGGCATGGCGTCACAGCCTGGCCTGGACTCTGCCGATGATGGCCCTGCTCGCAGGCTGTACCGGTGGCGACAAGCAACAACCGAAAACCCATGCCCTGGCCACTTACTCCAGCGCTACATGGGAAGCGCTGCCGGTGGTGTCCGACACCGACCTGGTCGCCGGTTTCGGCTCCTGGCGCAGCGCCTGCACCCGACTCAAGGCCGACCCGGTCTGGGGTGGCACCTGCGCGGCGGCGGCCAACGTGCCGCAAACCGCCAGCGACATTCGCGGCTTTCTCAAACAGAACCTCGATGTGTATGGCCTGCGCGCCGCCAACGACAACCCCAACGGCTTGATCACCGGCTACTACGAGCCGGTCTATCCGGGCAGCCTGACCCAGACCAGCATGGCCAATGTCCCGGTCTATGGCGTCCCCGAAGACATGATCATCGTCGCCCTCGACAGCATTTACCCGGAACTCAAGGGCAAACGCCTGCGCGGTCGACTTGAAGGTCGCGTGCTCAAGCCGTACGACGATGCGGCCACCATCGAGAGCAAAGGGGTCAAGGCACCGGTCGTGGCCTGGCTGACCGATCCGATGAACCTGCAGTTCCTGCAAATCCAGGGTTCGGGTCGTATCCAGCTCGATAACGGCCGCCAGTTGCGCATCGCCTATGCCGACCAGAACGGCCATCCGTATCGACCGATCGGCCGCTGGCTGGTGGAACAGGGCGAGCTGAAAAAAGAAGATGTGACCATGGGCGCCATTAGCACCTGGGCCAAGGCCAATCCGTCACGGATTCCCGAACTGCTCGGCAGCAACCCCAGCTATGTGTTCTTCACCCGTAACCCGGACAGCAACGAAGGGCCACGCGGTTCGTTGAACGTACCGTTGACCGCCGGTTACAGCGCAGCCGTGGATCGCAAGGTGATTCCGCTTGGCAGCCTGCTGTGGCTGTCTACCACCAGACCGGACGGCACAGCCCTGGTTCGCCCCGTAGCAGCACAGGACACCGGCGGCGCGATTGCCGGTGAAGTCCGGGCGGATCTGTTCTGGGGCACCGGCGATGCAGCCGGGCAACTGGCCGGGGACATGAAACAGCAGGGGCAGATCTGGATGCTCTGGCCCAAAGGTGCGGCGTTGCCGCAAGTGCCGCAGGTGGCGGACAAACTTTAACGTCAAAAGATCGCAGGCTTCGCCAGCTCCTACAGGTACGCTCGACACCCGGCAGGAGCCTGCGATCCTTTGATTTTGCCTTTAAACCGACACCACAAAGAAACTCACGATCAACGCCATCCCCACGAACCACATCAACGACCGCAGCGCCGCCAGGTCCGCCAGATAGAAAATGATGAAAAGCAGACGGCTGGTGATGAACAACACCGACAACACATTGATGGTGACCAATTCGGCGTTGCCCGCCAGGTGCGCCACGATCACCGCGGCTGCAAACGCCGGCGTCACTTCAAAACTGTTCAGCTGCGCCGCATTTGCCCGCTTGCCCAAGCCCTCCAGGGAATCGAGAAACCCTCGTGGATCATGATTGTCTTTCAGTCGGAACCCGCCACTGATCTTCGCGACACCCGTGCACAGATACGGCAGGAAGATCGCAATCAAAATGCACCACAGAGCAACCGTCATTACGCAGTCCCTTCTTCAAGTTGTAGAAAATCGAATCCATCAACGGCGATCAGAACTTCATCACCAGTATGCCGATCAGCACCAGCCCACAGGCTAAGAGGCGTGGCCCGCCAAAAGGTTCTTTGAGGTATCGCATGCCAAACAGCACCACCAGAATGACGCTGATCTCGCGCAACGCTGCCGCTTCTGCAATCGAACCCAATTGCATCGCCCACAGCACCAGAGCGTAGCTGAACAACACGCAAAACCCGACCGCCAGGCCCAGGCGCCACTGTTCGCGCCAGAACAGCATGAACGCAGGGCGCTTGCGCACCAATGCCAACAATGGAAACGGCCAGGCACTGAGCAAGGTGACCCAGACCAGGTAATCCAGTGGATGAGACCAGCGCCGCAAGGCCTGACCGTCGATGTAGGTGTAGCAACCGATGCACAGGCCGATCAACGCCACCACCGGCAGCATCGACCACGGTAAGCGCGCACCGCCACCGCCCTGCCAGAGCAGGCACAGCATGCCGAACGGGATCAGCAGGATTCCGAAAATCTGCTGATGGGTCAGCACCTCCCCGGCAAAGATCAGCGTCAGCGCCAGCACCACCAACGGTGACAGGCCACGCATCAGCGGATAAACCAGCCCGAGGTCGCCGACCCGATAGGCCTGGATCAGCAAGTAGCGATAGAGCAACTCGAACGCCGCCGAGGCCAGGATCCACGGCCAGATCTCCAGCGGCGGCATGCTCAGAAACGGCACCATCAGCGCGACAAAGAGCAGCGCCACGCTGTCCATGCAGGCCACCACCAACAGCCGCTCCGCACTGAACTTGATCAGGGTATTCCACGCCGCGTGCAACAGCGCCGCCACCAACACCAACGCCGTCGCAAGCACGGCCCACTCCTTTTTTGTTTTCACCACATCCCCGTAGGAGCTGCCGCAGGCTGCGATCTTTTGATCCGGAAACACAACATCAAAAGATCGCAGCCTGCGGCAGCGCCTACAGGAAGCCGGGTAGAGAATTGATTCGCCATATGTCAGCAGCTGTTTATACTGCAAACGACCACGCCGCACTCAGTTGCGCACAGACCAATTCCAATAAAAATCCTGTCCGGCCCGCTCTCGTCGAGAACGGTCGTCGGCCTGCGTATGCCTGATCACAGCGTCAAGACTACCGACAGAGACCTTGCGCATGCCACTCGCTTTGCTTGCCCTCGCTGTTGCCGCCTTCGGCATCGGCACCACCGAATTCGTGATCATGGGCCTGTTGCCCGACGTCGCCCGCGATCTCGGCGTCAGCATTCCCGATGCCGGATTGCTGATCACCGGTTACGCCCTGGGTGTGGTGTTCGGTGCACCAATCCTCGCCGTCGGCACCGCCAACATGCCGCGCAAAGCCACCCTGCTGGGCATGACGCTGATGTTCATCCTCGGCAACATGCTCTGCGCGCTGGCACCGAACTACGCCACGCTGATGGCCGCGCGGGTGATCACGGCACTCTGCCACGGCGCATTTTTCGGCATCGGTTCGGTGGTGGCTGCAGGGCTGGTTGCCCCCAACAAACGGGCCCAGGCGATTGCCATGATGTTCACCGGCCTGACCCTGGCCAACGTGCTCGGCGTGCCATTGGGTACCGCGCTCGGGCAATATGCGGGTTGGCGCTCGACGTTCTGGGCGGTGTCGGTGATCGGTGTGCTGGCCGCGATTGCGCAATGGGTCTGGCTGCCGAAAAACATCGCGATGGATAAGGCCAACCTGGCCAGCGAGTTCAAGGTGCTGGGCAAGGCCGACGTGCTGCTGGCCCTGGGCATGAGCGTGCTGGCCTCCACCAGCCTGTTCAGTGTGTTTACCTACATCGCGCCGATCCTGCAGGACATCACCGGTGTCAGCCCCCACGGCGTCACCGTCATGTTGCTGTTGTTCGGCGTTGGCTTGACCGCCGGCAGCATGCTCGGCGGTCGCCTGGCGGACAGCCGCTTGCTGCCATCGCTGGTGGGCATGGCATTGGCGGTACTGGTGGTGCTGGCGGCATTCACACAAACCAGCCAATCGGTGATCCCGGCGGCAATCACACTGGTGCTGTGGGGGACGTTCGCCTTCGCGCTGTGCCCGATCCTGCAGCTGCTGATCATCGATCAGGCCCATGAAGCACCGAACCTCGGCTCAACGTTGAACCAGAGTGCCTTCAACCTCGGCAACGCCGCTGGCGCATGGATTGGCGGCCTGGTAGTGGCCAGCGGCGCGGACCTGGCGGACTTGCCGTGGACCGGCGCACTGGTCAGCGGCTTGACCGTGCTGACCGCACTGTTCTTCATCTATCGCCAGCGTCGCGGGGCGGCTGCGTTGAATGTAGCGGGCTGAGCATCACCTTGATGGTTTTTTGATCTTCTGCGGATCAGGTGCTTCGCTCTGATCCGCTGACTCTTTCGGTGGCCCGCTTTCGCTGCGAATCTGCGCATGACTGATCAGCGCGAAAATAAAGCTGCCACCAATGATGTTCCCCACCAGCGTCGGCCCGGCGAACACTAGCCAGAAGTCCTTCCACGGCAACTCCCCGGCAAACACCAGATACGAAACCTCCAGCGAGCCGACGACGATGTGGGTGAAGTCTCCCAGCGCCATGAGGTAGGTGATGAGGATGATGATCCACATCTTGGCGCTCTCCATGGACGGAATCATCCAGACCATGGTCGCGATCATCCAGCCGGAAACGATGCCCTTGGCGAACATCTGGCTGGCGTGGTTTTCCATGACCTTGCGGCCGATATCGAGGAAGGCGACGTCGGTCTTGCTGTCGAAAATCGGCAGCTCCAGCATCACGTACGCCACCAGCAAGGTGCCGCAGAGGTTACCGATCAGCACCACCATCCACAGCCGCAGCAGACGGCCGAAGTTGGCCAGGGTCGGTTTGGTCATCACCGGCAGTACGGCGGTCAGGGTGTTTTCGGTGAACAGTTGCTGACGCGCGAGGATCACCGCGAGGAAACCGGCGCAATAACCGAAACTGGCGATCACCTTGAATCCCTCGCCGTCCGGCAGGCGCGAATTGAGCAGGCCCATGCCCATCAGCGACAGGCCCATGGTCAACCCCGCCGCCAGCGCCGACCACCACAAAGCGGCAATGCTGCGCTCCAGCTCCTGATCGCCCTGGGTGCGGATGATCTCGTGCAGAACCGCGGCACGGGGAGGCTGGCTCTTTTCGACATCATGCTCTTCTTGCGCCGAAAGGTTCGGGGTCTTGCCGTCTTGTGCCGAGTTCATGATGTGCGCAACCAGTGGCGGGCTATTTAGCTACGACACGCGGGGGTTCTATTCCGTTCTGTAGGAGCTGCCGCAGGCTGCGATCTTTTGATCTTTTAAAATCAGGATCAAAAGATCGCAGCCTGCGGCAGCTCCTACAGGCTCGCATTACGAGCCGGCGTCATCGTCCTGGAACTGGTCTTTGACGTACTTGATCTCGGTCCGGCCGTGGGGTGCCGGCAAGCCGTCTTCACCGAGGTTGACGAATACCATTTTCTCGACCGTGAGGATGCTTTTGCGGGTGATCTTGTTGCGCACTTCGCAGGTCAGGGTGATTGAGGTACGGCCGAACTCGGTGGCGGTGATGCCCAGCTCGATGATGTCGCCCTGGCGCGAGGCGCTGACGAAGTTGATTTCGGAAATGTACTTGGTCACCACACGCTGATTGCCCAACTGGACGATGGCGTAGATCGCCGCCTCTTCGTCGATCCAGCGCAACAGACTGCCGCCGAACAAGGTGCCGTTAGGGTTGAGGTCTTCGGGTTTTACCCATTTGCGGGTGTGGAAATTCATGTTCACTCCTGAACGTCTTGCCGAATGATGCTGACCATCATGGCAGAGCCCGACCCAGAGCTCTATTGAGCATCGACTATGGTCTCGATTACCGTTCGGACATTGACCGACAGAAACGCTTTGGAAGATCGGCATAGCCCGCTATAATCGCCACCGTTTCAAAACGGTCATCATCACTTGATACCGTTTTCCCGCCACCTGTCCGAGGGGCGCTGCAGCAGGTTCGACCTGTCAGGCTCGGATGGGGCGTTGCCTGGCCTTAAGCCAGACACTAAACGCACAACGGCGCCCATTCGCATACATTACGAATGGAGGCTCTTCATGAGCGCTGTTATCACGCCTGCAGATTTTACCGATTACAAAGTCGCCGACATGTCCCTGGCTGCCTGGGGTCGTCGCGAAACCATCATCGCCGAATCCGAAATGCCAGCCCTGATGGGTCTGCGCCGCAAGTACTCCGAAGAGCAACCGCTCAAGGGCGCGAAGATCCTCGGCTGCATCCACATGACCATTCAGACTGCCGTGCTGATCGAAACCCTGGTTGCCCTGGGTGCCGAAGTGCGTTGGTCGTCCTGCAACATTTTCTCGACTCAGGATCAGGCCGCCGCTTCCATCGCCGCTGCCGGCATCCCGGTTTTCGCCTGGAAAGGTGAAACCGAACAAGAGTACGAGTGGTGCCTGGAGCAGACCATCCTCAAGGATGGCCAGCCATGGGATGCCAACATGATCCTCGACGACGGCGGCGACCTGACCGAACTGCTGCACAAGAAGTACCCACAGGTTCTGGATCGCGTCCACGGCGTGACCGAAGAAACCACCACCGGCGTTCACCGCCTGCTGGACATGCTGGCCAAGGGCGAGCTGAAAATCCCGGCCATCAACGTCAACGACTCGGTGACCAAGAGCAAGAACGACAACAAGTACGGCTGCCGTCACAGCCTGAACGATGCCATCAAGCGCGGTACCGACCACCTGCTGTCCGGTAAGCAAGCGCTGGTGATCGGCTACGGTGACGTGGGCAAGGGCTCCGCTCAGTCCCTGCGTCAGGAAGGCATGATCGTCAAGGTTTCCGAAGTTGACCCGATCTGCGCCATGCAAGCCTGCATGGACGGCTTCGAAGTGGTTTCGCCGTTCATCGACGGTATCAACAACGGTACCGAAGCCAGCATCGACAAGGCGCTGCTGGGCAAGATCGACCTGATCGTGACCACCACCGGCAACGTCAATGTTTGCGATTCGAACATGCTCAAGGCCCTGAAGAAGCGCGCTGTTGTCTGCAACATCGGCCACTTCGACAACGAAATCGACACCGCTTTCATGCGCAAGAACTGGGCATGGGAAGAAGTGAAGCCACAGGTTCACAAGATCCACCGTACCGGCGCTGGCGATTTCGACCCACAGAACGACGACTACCTGATCCTGCTGGCCGAAGGCCGCCTGGTTAACCTGGGCAACGCCACCGGCCACCCGAGCCGTATCATGGACGGTTCGTTCGCCAACCAGGTTCTGGCGCAGATCTTCCTGTTCGGCCAGAAGTACGCCGACCTGTCGCCAGCCCAGAAAGCCGAGCGCCTGACCGTTGAAGTACTGCCGAAGAAACTCGACGAAGAAGTGGCCCTGGAAATGGTCCGTGGCTTCGGCGGCGTTGTGACTCAACTGACCAAGACCCAGGCCGACTACATCGGCGTGACCGTCGAAGGTCCGTTCAAGCCGCACGCTTACCGCTACTGATACGCCCTGCCGCTCCCTTGTAGGAGCGAGCTTGCTCGCGATGGACGTCAACGATAACGCGTGCTGTCTGGATAAACGCGTTGCCTTTACGTTTTTCGCGAGCAAGCTCGCTCCTACAGGGAGCCAGCGTCCGGCTTACGTGTTTCCAAGGATATGACCATGTCCCAAGATCGTCGCTACAGCTTCGAGTTCTTCCCTACGAAGACCGATGCTGGGCATGAAAAGCTGCTCGCCACTGCTCGTCAGCTGGCCCTCTACAACCCCGATTTCTTCTCCTGCACCTATGGCGCCGGCGGTTCGACCCGTGATCGCACGCTGAACACCGTGTTGCAGCTGGAAAGCGAAGTCAAAATCCCTGCCGCTCCGCATCTGTCCTGCGTGGGCGACAGCAAAGACGACCTGCGCGGTCTGCTGGCCCAGTACAAGGCCGCCGGCATCAAGCGCATCGTTGCCCTGCGCGGTGACCTGCCTTCGGGCATGGGCATGGCCAGTGGGGAAATGCGCCACGCCAATGACCTGGTTGAATTCATTCGTGAAGAAACCGGCGACCATTTCCACATCGAAGTCGCCGCCTACCCGGAAATGCATCCGCAAGCGCGCAACTTCGAAGACGATGTCGCCAACTTCGTGCGCAAGGCCAACGCCGGTGCCGACAGCGCGATCACCCAGTACTTCTTCAACGCCGACTGCTACTTCTACTTCGTGGAACGTGTGCGGGCGCTGGGCGTGGACATCCCGATCGTGCCGGGAATCATGCCAATCACCAACTACAGCAAACTGGCGCGCTTCTCCGATGCCTGCGGTGCGGAAATCCCGCGCTGGATCCGCAAGCAACTGGAAGCCTACGGCGACGACACCCAGAGCATTCAGCGCTTTGGCGAACAGGTCATCACCGAGATGTGCGAACAACTGCTGCAAGGTGGCGCTCCAGGGCTGCACTTCTACACACTGAACCAGGCTGAAGCGAGCCTGGCGGTGTGGAACAACCTGAAGTTGCCGCGTTAAGCAAAGCAAGATCAAAAGATCGCAGCCTGCGGCAGCTCCTACAGGAGCTTTCGCGGGCTGCGATTTTTTGCTTCAACGCACTATAAATGTGCAGCAATCCACGGAGTTAGAGCATCTGCGGTGAGTTTCTGGCTCTTTCCGGTTTCTCGTCGTAATCTCAAGCCCATGCCTTTGATCACGCAGTTAATCGCCGTACTTGCCTTCACTTGCCTGAGCTTCGCCGCCCGGGGCGAGAAATTGCGCATTGTCACGGAGCCGTGGGCGCCTTATGTGTACGAAGACAACGGCAAATCACTGGGGCTGGACTACGAAACCACCGCCATTGTCTTCAAGCGCCTGGGCATCGAAGTGGAGTGGCAGTTCCTGCCATGGAAACGCTGCCTGTCGATGCTTGAATCAGGTCAGGCCGACGGCGCGCTGGACATCTTTCACAGCGATGAGCGTGATGCGACCCTTCTCTACCCCAGCGAACCACTGTCTGAAGTGCAATTCGTGTTGTTCTACGCCAATGACCGGCCCCATCCGTTTCGCACCCTTGATGACTTGCGCGGCCTGACCATCGGCACCTCGCCCGGTTACCTGTACAGCAAGGACTTCAGCGACTCCACGCTGTTCACCCGCGAGCCGGCCCCCACTCATGAAGCCAACTTCGGCAAACTGCTGCGCGGGCGGATTGACCTGTTGATTACCGACCGCCGGGTCGGCCAGCATTTGCTCGATGAACTGGGCATCCGCGACAAGATCACCGAAAACCCCACGATCATCAGCCAGCAAAGCCAGTTTCTCGCGGTGCGGCGCAATGCGGGCATGGATCTGCTGGTGCAACGTTTCGGTGCCGAACTCAAACGCTTCAAGCGCGAGCCCGCCTACGCCGAACTGAGTGCCCGCTATGGCGCGGAACCGGCCGTCAGCATGAAGACTGAAAAGGCCACGGCCGCCACGGAAAAAACCGTTGAGCAGCAGGAAAGCGGCGCGCAGTGATTGCTCTGTTATACTCCGGCCTTCCCGCCAGGCTCACGCCCGGACGCCCGGAATCGTTAAAGGCATCTCAACCCCGCTACTGCGCAGCTTTCAGCCCGCGCGAGCGCTTGCAGACGAGCCTTCGAGACCCAGCAGGACCGGACGGGATTGCGTCCTCTTAAACGCCATTCGCGCCAGGCAAGACTCCCATTGGGCCAAGCCCTAACTAAAACAGGATTACTCATGTCCTTTGCTTCCCTCGGTCTCTCCGAGGCTTTAGTCCGCGCCATCGAGGCAGCGGGCTATACCGAGCCTACTCCGGTGCAACAGCGGGCCATTCCCGCCGTGTTGCAAGGTCGCGACCTCATGGTCGCGGCACAGACAGGTACTGGTAAAACCGGCGGTTTCGCCCTTCCGATCCTGGAGCGGTTGTTCCCCAACGGTCACCCGGACAAATCCCAGCGTCACGGCCCGCGCCAGCCGCGCGTACTGGTCCTGACCCCGACTCGCGAACTCGCCGCGCAAGTGCATGAAAGCTTCAAGGTCTATGCCCGTGACCTGAAGTTCGTCAGCGCCTGCATCTTCGGTGGTGTCGGCATGAACCCGCAGGTTCAGGCCATGTCTCGTGGCGTAGACGTGCTGGTGGCCTGCCCTGGCCGTCTGCTCGACCTGGCCGGCCAAGGCAGCGTCGATCTGTCCCACGTGGAAATCCTCGTGCTGGACGAGGCCGACCGCATGCTCGACATGGGCTTCGTCCATGACGTGAAAAAGGTCCTGGCCCGCCTGCCCGCCAAAC
This sequence comes from Pseudomonas sp. GW821-FHT07G06, assembly GCF_058986625.1. NCBI lineage: Bacteria > Pseudomonadati > Pseudomonadota > Gammaproteobacteria > Pseudomonadales > Pseudomonadaceae > Pseudomonas > Pseudomonas sp. GW821-FHT07G06. Next base: position 452,189 of record NZ_JBYSVW010000003.1, on the reverse strand, counting down.
GCCAGAACCTGCTGTTCTCGGCGACCTTCTCCAAGGACATCACCGACCTCGCCGGCAAGCTGCTGCACAACCCGGAACGCATCGAAGTCACGCCGCCGAACACCACGGTCGAGCGCATCGAACAACGCGTATTCCGTCTGCCGGCCAGCCACAAGCGTGCCTTGCTGGCGCACCTGATCACCGCTGGCGCCTGGGAACAGGTACTGGTGTTCACCCGCACCAAGCACGGCGCCAACCGCCTGGCCGAGTACCTGGACAAACACGGCCTGAGCGCCGTCGCGATCCACGGCAACAAGAGCCAGAACGCCCGCACCAAAGCCCTGGCCGACTTCAAGGCCGGCACCGTGCGCATCCTGGTGGCCACCGACATCGCCGCCCGCGGCCTGGACATCGACCAGTTGCCACACGTGGTTAACTTCGAACTGCCGAATGTCGATGAAGACTACGTGCACCGTATCGGCCGTACCGGTCGTGCCGGTCGTTCGGGCGAGGCGATTTCGCTGGTCGCCCCGGACGAAGAAAAACTACTGAAAAGCATCGAACGCATGACCAAGCAGAAAATCGCCGACGGCGACCTGATGGGCTTCGATGCAAGCACCATCGAGGCGGAAAAGCCTGAAGTGCGCGAGCGGCCGGACATGCGCAACCCGCGCAATCCGCGTGGCCCGCGCGGCGACGGTCCGAACGGCAGCGGTGGTGGCGGCGGTCGCAAGGACAAAGGCAAGGACAAGGGCAAGGAAAAACCGGCCGGCGAACGCGGCGAGCGCCCTGCCCGTCAGCAAAAGCCACGTGAAGGCACTCCGGCTCGCGAACAGCGTCCAAGCCAACCGCCACGTGCCGCCGCTGACCGTGCCCCGGATGAGTTCCTGGACGACGATATCGATAACTTCGGTAACCGCGTCGACTACGTACCGCAGCAGAAACCTGCGCAAGGCCGTGGTCGCCGTCCGGGTGCTCCGGCACAGGGCACCGCCGCAGGCACTCCACGCTCCGGCAAACCACAAGGTCGCCAGAACGGTCCGCGCAACAGCGATGGCGCCAGCACCGGCACCCCGCCGGCCAAGCGTAGCGGTCCTCGCAGTGGCGCACCGCGCGATGGCCAGGCCCGCCGCGAAGACTCACGCAATCGCCGTCCGGCCCGTGACGACCAGCCTCGTTCGGAACCGGCCGTGCAGAACCCGCGTGGCCCGGCGCCGAAGATCATGCACAAGGAGTCCAAGGCAGACCGCTTCCCGACACCTGAGCAGCTGGATCAACTGCCAAGCCGTCCTCGTGGTGAGAAACCGGCATTGCTGACGCGCAATCGCTGAGTTATCGCCGCCATAAAAAATGCCCCGAACCGCAAGGTCCGGGGCATTTTTTTTGGTACACCAACCCGCTTATGTAGGAGCTGCCGCAGGCCTGTCTCTTCTCCACCTCTCCGAGCCCCCGAGACATACCCCACAATCAC